>NZ_MUXT01000005.1 GCF_002014965.1 Moraxella canis | reverse complement strand
TCTAAGCGACCTATGCGGTCGTGAAGGTCGCCCACCATCAATAACAAAGACACAATTTTTTCTAAGCGACCTATGCGGTCGTGAAGTGCGCCTGTGAGCTGATTTGTGATCATCTCATTTTCTAAGCGACCTATGCGGTCGTGAAGAGATGACATCCCCGTTACTGTCAAATTCATTATTTTCTAAGCGACCTATGCGGTCGTGAAGATATTCATCCTCAAGCTGCGCCATCTCATCTTTTTCTAAGCGACCTATGCGGTCGTGAAGCGTTTGCAGCACAATACCAACCATGCCTTCAGTTTCTAAGCGACCTATGCGGTCGTGAAGCAATCACGGATTAACTTAAGGAGACAAAACATTTTCTAAGCGACCTATGCGGTCGTGAAGTATAATCGCGATCGTTCATGCTGCCACCTGTGTTTTCTAAGCGACCTATGCGGTCGTGAAGTCATGGCAGGGTTGAGGCAGCAAAGCAGCTTATTTCTAAGCGACCTATGCGGTCGTGAAGTTGATAGATCTGATAGAAAAAAATTGACGGATTTTCTAAGCGACCTATGCGGTCGTGAAGGATTCGACACCATCAATTCTAGGGCTTTTTTTTCTAAGCGACCTATGCGGTCGTGAAGATTTACAGTAAGGACGGAGCAAAGATTGACGGTTTCTAAGCGACCTATGCGGTCGTGAAGCAACTCCCCCAGTTTTGCTAACCTAAGCGGTTTTTCTAAGCGACCTATGCGGTCGTGAAGAAGCGGGCATTAGCAATAAGTAAATTTTTATATTTCTAAGCGACCTATGCGGTCGTGAAGTCGTTCCCCCATTCTGATGAAGCCTGTTATAATTTTCTAAGCGACCTATGCGGTCGTGAAGATTGATGCTGACATTGTGGCGGAGATTAACGATTTCTAAGCGACCTATGCGGTCGTGAAGGCTGACCTTCAGGCAATACGCCTGAACAAATCTTTCTAAGCGACCTATGCGGTCGTGAAGAGTCTCTACAGATTGATTGAGGCTATACAAGATTTCTAAGCGACCTATGCGGTCGTGAAGGCCTATTCCGCCAATATCGCCCTCGAAAGCGATTTCTAAGCGACCTATGCGGTCGTGAAGCCTAATGTAACAAATACTAGATATGCTTTCATTTTCTAAGCGACCTATGCGGTCGTGAAGGGGATACTCTTGGCGTAACTGTTCGTATTTTTTTTCTAAGCGACCTATGCGGTCGTGAAGAAGTTGCTCGCGATATTCCCAATGCTGCCCAATTTCTAAGCGACCTATGCGGTCGTGAAGAGTACACGACGATTGCGGAACACAACGAGAATTTTCTAAGCGACCTATGCGGTCGTGAAGTCAATGTTTACGATGCCATTCAAGGCACCAAATTTCTAAGCGACCTATGCGGTCGTGAAGAGTCAAATTGGGTAAATTATTACGCTAGAGCTTTTCTAAGCGACCTATGCGGTCGTGAAGTTGGCTCATCCGCCCTAAGCATGGCGATAAAATTTCTAAGCGACCTATGCGGTCGTGAAGCTGATGCCTTGGACAAATCAGCAAAAAACTATTTTCTAAGCGACCTATGCGGTCGTGAAGAATTGAAAAACTAATGCACCCTAAACATATTATTTCTAAGCGACCTATGCGGTCGTGAAGACTGACATCAATAAGGCGCAAATGCGCTGTTTTTTCTAAGCGACCTATGCGGTCGTGAAGAGAGCTGGTAAGAAAATTGCACGCACCAAAGCTTTCTAAGCGACCTATGCGGTCGTGAAGGCGGGCTTTTTCGTCTCTCGACCATACAATATTTTCTAAGCGACCTATGCGGTCGTGAAGGTTATCCCATGCCAGTTGCGGCATGAAAAAACTTTCTAAGCGACCTATGCGGTCGTGAAGGAGGCTATCGTATGTCATGCGTATGGCATAGTTTTCTAAGCGACCTATGCGGTCGTGAAGACTGTCACATACTCACCGCATTTGCTGCGTCTTTTCTAAGCGACCTATGCGGTCGTGAAGTGGCTTGATATACACCGTCTGCGACTTTGTTATTTCTAAGCGACCTATGCGGTCGTGAAGGTGTATTTCAGGGATAGTTGGTGAACCTTACATTTCTAAGCGACCTATGCGGTCGTGAAGGGGATTTTTGGTGGTGTATTTCAGGGATAGTTTTTCTAAGCGACCTATGCGGTCGTGAAGTCTTGCAAAAACAAAAAAGCTCGTGTAATATTTTTCTAAGCGACCTATGCGGTCGTGAAGTTGATGAATTGGTTGCATTTGTTGAAGAGCAATTTCTAAGCGACCTATGCGGTCGTGAAGCGAAAGCCTTGTGACGCTTTGCCGCGCACAGCTTTCTAAGCGACCTATGCGGTCGTGAAGACCGTCCATTTGCCATAGGCGACTTTTGGCAATTTCTAAGCGACCTATGCGGTCGTGAAGCGAAGAAATCTACGACATTAGTAGCAGCCGATTTTCTAAGCGACCTATGCGGTCGTGAAGAGTCAAATTGGGTAACTTATTACGCTAGAGCTTTTCTAAGCGACCTATGCGGTCGTGAAGGGCGAGCAAGCGCGCCTGTTAGGTGTAGAGGATTTCTAAGCGACCTATGCGGTCGTGAAGACAGGGGCTTCATGCCCCTTTTTTAATGTCATTTTCTAAGCGACCTATGCGGTCGTGAAGAGCTGCTACACACGCCGGCTTTTTTTAATTCTTTTCTAAGCGACCTATGCGGTCGTGAAGTAACAAGCAAATCTATTATAGCAATCAAACAATTTCTAAGCGACCTATGCGGTCGTGAAGTGTGCGTGCAAGAGCCTGACATTGTCATCAATTTTCTAAGCGACCTATGCGGTCGTGAAGCTTGCGCCAATCTCATAATAATAAGGTTCATTTTTCTAAGCGACCTATGCGGTCGTGAAGCTATGATCAAAATCATGAACACGATTGACAGCTTTCTAAGCGACCTATGCGGTCGTGAAGAAAACTGCAAAAAGAAGCCAAATGGTTCCCATTTTCTAAGCGACCTATGCGGTCGTGAAGCCGCATGGCGAACCATTTCCAAAGCCCGTGATTTTCTAAGCGACCTATGCGGTCGTGAAGGGCACAGCCACACAGCCAAAATCCGCAGGGATTTTCTAAGCGACCTATGCGGTCGTGAAGATTTCAACAAGCACAACGCAAGAAGCTTTATTTTTCTAAGCGACCTATGCGGTCGTGAAGAACGGCATTGAAAGATGGATGACCGAGATCAATTTCTAAGCGACCTATGCGGTCGTGAAGACAAGACCGCCAACAGCACAAAAATTTAGCGATTTTCTAAGCGACCTATGCGGTCGTGAAGATAGCGCGCAGAGCTAATCTATTTGACCCACATTTCTAAGCGACCTATGCGGTCGTGAAGCCGCAAGATCGGCAGCAGCAATATTTATTACTTTTCTAAGCGACCTATGCGGTCGTGAAGTGCGAGTAGAGACGGGCAAACTGCAACACTTTTTTCTAAGCGACCTATGCGGTCGTGAAGCATCTTTTGGGTCAAGCACCCCCAAAAAATCTTTTCTAAGCGACCTATGCGGTCGTGAAGTCTCTAACTGTACAGCTACCTATCGTGAGCGTTTTCTAAGCGACCTATGCGGTCGTGAAGAATCTCACTAAATCTTTCAAAAAATTTCTCTTTTTCTAAGCGACCTATGCGGTCGTGAAGTCATGGCGAGATGCTGTTAAAGCAAAAAGGCATTTCTAAGCGACCTATGCGGTCGTGAAGTAATCAGCGCCAGAGCGTCTTTAGCGCCCTTATTTCTAAGCGACCTATGCGGTCGTGAAGCGGGCAGTCTATATTGAGCTTAAGCACGACTTTTTCTAAGCGACCTATGCGGTCGTGAAGATGAGTATTAGACCTTACACGGGCGAGTATCTTTTCTAAGCGACCTATGCGGTCGTGAAGATGACGGCATGTGAGTTTTGGGAGGCGATGGTTTTCTAAGCGACCTATGCGGTCGTGAAGAGAATTGGAATTGTCGAGAAACCAAAAACATATTTCTAAGCGACCTATGCGGTCGTGAAGATCAGCAACGCCAAGGCAAAGATTATCGAGATTTTCTAAGCGACCTATGCGGTCGTGAAGATCAGAAAGTAATCACTTATGATGGTTTAACTTTTCTAAGCGACCTATGCGGTCGTGAAGGGGCGATGAGTACGAGCATGCGATCACGCATTTTTCTAAGCGACCTATGCGGTCGTGAAGCTCGCTATAGCTAGTGCTACCCTGATACGCTCTTTCTAAGCGACCTATGCGGTCGTGAAGCGAATTGCGCCATTGCTGATGGTAATGCTATGTTTCTAAGCGACCTATGCGGTCGTGAAGACGCGCTCTGAGTGACGCTTTGAGCTGAGTTATTTCTAAGCGACCTATGCGGTCGTGAAGACAATAACATTGGGTTATTTGGGTTTGTTTGATTTCTAAGCGACCTATGCGGTCGTGAAGTGTAGCCTGCCTGCGAATTGACCAATGCTTCATTTCTAAGCGACCTATGCGGTCGTGAAGAACCATGCAGCAAGCGGCAATCAATAATCTTGTTTCTAAGCGACCTATGCGGTCGTGAAGGTTAATTATAACTATAATTTTGGCTCGATGCTTTTCTAAGCGACCTATGCGGTCGTGAAGTTATTGCTGGATTGTAACTGCGTGAAAAAGGCTTTCTAAGCGACCTATGCGGTCGTGAAGTCTTAAAAATTTGGTCATGGCGCACCTGTTACTTTCTAAGCGACCTATGCGGTCGTGAAGTATGATGGCAAATTGTTTATTCCCCTCCATGATTTCTAAGCGACCTATGCGGTCGTGAAGATTTTAACGCAGCCATTAATATCAAGGTGCAATTTCTAAGCGACCTATGCGGTCGTGAAGACCTGTGACCTAGTACCCAATTCATCACGCATTTTCTAAGCGACCTATGCGGTCGTGAAGTTGGCTTAGATGGTCAGTTGGGTATCGCCTTTTTTCTAAGCGACCTATGCGGTCGTGAAGACGAATATATACAAGCTATGCAAAGCGCCTTTTTTCTAAGCGACCTATGCGGTCGTGAAGTGCGAATGTCTGTTATCTGTTGCTGGGTGCTATTTCTAAGCGACCTATGCGGTCGTGAAGATTTGGGCGTATCGCTTGGCGTATCGCCAAAATTTCTAAGCGACCTATGCGGTCGTGAAGATTTTGTCCTTGTGATGGTGATTGGGGTTGTATTTCTAAGCGACCTATGCGGTCGTGAAGATCGCCGTAGTGCTGAATATGATGTTGCTGAATTTCTAAGCGACCTATGCGGTCGTGAAGTAAATCTTTTCCGATCTTATTGTGAGCTGAACTTTCTAAGCGACCTATGCGGTCGTGAAGACAATGGCGCAGTCACACTGACATCAACCCAATTTCTAAGCGACCTATGCGGTCGTGAAGATCATGCTCATGGATTAGAGCGTCAAGGTTACTTTCTAAGCGACCTATGCGGTCGTGAAGTAAATCTTTTCCAATCTTATTGTGAGCTGAACTTTCTAAGCGACCTATGCGGTCGTGAAGACAATGGCGCAGTCACACTGACATCAACCCAATTTCTAAGCGACCTATGCGGTCGTGAAGATCATGCTCATGGATTAGAGCGTCAAGGTTACTTTCTAAGCGACCTATGCGGTCGTGAAGTTTAACAGCAGTATAACCTTTGATAAATGCAATTTCTAAGCGACCTATGCGGTCGTGAAGTTATAAAATCTATTGAAATGATGTGCGTGTGTTTTCTAAGCGACCTATGCGGTCGTGAAGGCAATAATATAATTTGTTTACACACAAAAAAGTTTCTAAGCGACCTATGCGGTCGTGAAGTAATCTTGCTTGTGTTCATTTCTCACAAACTATTTCTAAGCGACCTATGCGGTCGTGAAGTACATGCTTTAGAACATACTTCAAGCGCCAATTTTCTAAGCGACCTATGCGGTCGTGAAGTTAATGTCATCATCTCATCAATGGTTACTAATTTTCTAAGCGACCTATGCGGTCGTGAAGTATCCAAAGTATGTTGAATTGGTAAAACAAAGTTTCTAAGCGACCTATGCGGTCGTGAAGGAAAGAAGTGAATCGGCTCGCCGAGCGCTCAGTTTCTAAGCGACCTATGCGGTCGTGAAGGATGGTGAGGTTGTTGCTGTGCCTTTTTTCAATTTCTAAGCGACCTATGCGGTCGTGAAGAAGGACGGTCTTTGGCTCACAAAAGATAAATTTTTCTAAGCGACCTATGCGGTCGTGAAGATTGTTCAGTTAAAGCAGTACAACGCTCCAAATTTCTAAGCGACCTATGCGGTCGTGAAGAGCAGGCACAAGTAACATCACATGGAAATGTGTTTCTAAGCGACCTATGCGGTCGTGAAGACTCCTAAGTGCGCCCTTCGGGATTTTTTTTATTTCTAAGCGACCTATGCGGTCGTGAAGAAAAGCTTGATTATGCGCGTATGGTGCGTGATTTTCTAAGCGACCTATGCGGTCGTGAAGGCAATGCCACCGCGGCCTGCAGTCGCAATTTTTTTCTAAGCGACCTATGCGGTCGTGAAGAGTAATTATAACCGAAAAAATTAAGAAATAACAGCCATTTATGATGGATTGACCCTTTTTATCCAATCAAAAGTTGACTAGTTATAACTTATTGATTTTATTAAGTTTTTAAATAGTTAAAAAAATAAAGGTTTTTTACACCCATCATCATCTGATGTCAAATTTAGTATAGCATAACTGATATGGCAGATGGATAATATAAGCTTATAATTTGGTCGCATCATCGCTTGACAGGCTATAATGGGTGTGATTAAATTAAATTCATCATTAAGGAAATTGACGTCATGGATACGCTCAAACCCACGGATCTTAAGGCAATTTTGCACTCCAAGCGCGCCAACGTATTTTATCTTGAGCATTGCCGAGTCATGCAAAAAGATGGGCGCATCCTGTATCTCACCGAAACCAAATACGAAAACCACTATTATAATATCCCCATCGCCAATACCACAGTCATCTTGCTTGGCACAGGGACATCCATCACCCAAGCCGCCATGCGAATGCTTGCCAGTGCAGGGGTTTTGGTGGGGTTTTGTGGTGGTGGGGCGACGCCATTATTTTCAGGAGCAGAAATTGAATGGCTCAATCCCCAAAGTGAATATCGCCCGACCGACTATGTCCAAGGTTGGCTGTCTTTTTGGTTTGATGACCAAAAGCGGCTGATCATCGCCAAAGAGTTTCAACAAAAGCGTCTAGCATTCATCCAAAAAATCTGGTCAAAAGACAAACAGCTGCAAGAGGCTGGGTTTGATGTCAGTGATCGTGATCTGGCACAGGCATTTGCGGCGTTTGACCACAAAATTCACCAAGTCACCAGCGTCAATAACCTTCTGCTGGCTGAAGCACTGCTGACCAAGCAGCTGTATAAATACGCAGCGACCCATTGCGGATTGTCTTTTGAGCGGGATTTTCATGCAGGCGACGACGCCAATAACTTTTTGAATCATGGTAATTATCTGGCGTACGGGCTTGGTGCATGTACTTTGTGGGTGCTTGGCATTCCGCATGGATTTGCGGTGATGCATGGCAAGACTCGGCGCGGGGCACTCGTCTTCGATGTGGCGGATTTGGTCAAAGATGCCATCGTGCTGCCGTGGGCATTTGTCTGCGCCAAAGATGAGTTTAGCGAACAAGAGTTTCGCCAAAAAATCTTGCAAAAATTCACGGAGCATAGGGCGCTTGATTTTATGTTCGAGCAAGTCAAATTGGCGTCGCAATATTTTAAATCAGGGGAATAAAATGATCGTGACCTTTATTTCCCAATGCGAAAAGAAGGCGCTGGCGCGTACACGCCTTGTGCTAGATGCCTTTGCCAATCGGATTGGCGATAACACATGGCAGACGGTCATCACCCAAGATGGGCTTGCCATGGTCAAAAAGCTACTAGCGCGTACGGCAAGTAAAAACACCGCCGTCAGCTGCTATCGCTTCCATACGCGCAAGCACAGCGAGCTGTTATGGATCGTGGGTAATCGTCATAAGTTTAATGAATGGGGCTGGGTGCCGGTGAATTGGACCAATCAGGAAGTTTTTATGGATATTGAAATCAATGTAAAAGATATTTATGCCAATAGTCAAGGGCAAGTTTTAAGTGAGCACTTATTTGCAGTAGGCTATTTGGCATATCATATGATTGTGAATTTAAATTTAAATAAACCCAGATTGGCGCAATCTGCCTTAATTGCTGGGATGCTGCATGATATCGGTAAATTAGATCCACAGTTTCAAGAGTGGCTGACCAAAAAACTAAACAAAGATCAAGAAAATATCGCGCTGCCCGAAGATGGCGTCCATATTAACCAAAGCGATCGGGGATTTGGTAAGTTTGGTTTTGAGCACCATCCAAGACACAATGAGCTTTCTTGGCTTATGGCAGCATCGTTATTAAAAGAAGATGGTGAATTAAATTCAGCACAATGCCAACAAATTGCCCACGCCATTTATTGGCATCATACACGCCCTTATCGCAAAAATGATAAATTTTTTGATCAAGCAAAAGGCATTGACAAGCTGTTTATCAAATCGCTTGGATCGAGTGGCATGGATAAGCTGATGGCTAAATTGGCAGCGATTTTTAAGGATATCCATAAAATCGCTGAGCGGTTTAATCAAGACGACTTTGATTTGACCAAAATATTACCTGCTTTGTCCTATCACTATGAGCTGACACGAGATGATTTGCCACTTTATAAAGCATATGAAGACATCGCGACCGAGATTGATGAGATTGTCGCTGACATCGCACCCAATGCACAGCATAATTTGGTGAGAATGGCGGTCATTACGGCCGATCGTATTGTCTCAAAGATGCCGTCAGAAGATTTGCAGGATTACCTAAAGGAAGGCACACTGGCTTATGCCTTGGATGATGCGCTGGCGAAAGACAGTCAGCTTAGCAGACATATCCAAGCGTGCTTGGATGGCTTTGAGCATCGATATCCTAACAGTGAACGCAATCAGGCACAAAGTGCAGTTGCCGAAGAGTTGGCTGAGCTTGCGATGATTGCAACGCTTGAAGAGGCGGACAATGTGGCAGTGCTACAAGGGCCAGCAGGCTGCGGCAAAACCAAAATTGCCTTAGAATGGGCGATGAAAACGCAGGCTCAAAAAATCATCTGGGTCTGTCCACGAGTACAGGTGTGCTTGGGGTTATTTCATGATCTGACCCAAAAAGAATATTTACCCGATAGCCATATCGAGATTTTTACAGGAGAGTTTAAGAAAATCTCTCAAGGCGATATACCGCTGACAGCACTTCCTGATACTGAGATGGAAGATTATTTTAGCGGCGATGTTATCATTACGACCATTGACCAAATCTTAAATGGCATTATTTCGCACCAAAAAATTACCAGCATGATGGATTTCATGCAGTATCATGTGGTATTTGATGAATTTCATGAGTTGATTGTCATTCCGGCGATGAATTTATTATTTGCTGAGTTGATAGAAGCCAAAAAACTGCGTGGTGCCAAGGCAAATGCTTTGCTTGTATCCGCCACGCCCAATGACTTTTTTGTCAAAAATGTGCTAAAGATTGATGACAGTCGTGTGATTCGCATGGATAGTTTTAATCAAGCAAAATATCAGTTTGTGTTTGATGTGTATGATGAGACCAAGCAAATCAGTCCATTGGTGCTGAATGCTGTAACTAACAACAAAACAACTTTTGTTATTAGCAATACCGCCCAAGATGCTCAGCTTGGCTATCTGCTTCACCAAGACGATGAAAATGCCATTTTGCTACATTCAAAATTCACCAAGCAAGACAAGGCTGATTTATTTGCCAGTGTACTAGATAGCTGCGGTCGGCAAGGCAATCGACGCTATCAAGTCTTGCGTAGTGGACCAATCGTACAAGCCTCACTCAATATCAGCTGTGATGAGATGTTTACCGACCTAACAAGTCCAGAAAACTGGCTACAACGCCTAGGGCGGCTTAATCGCTTCGGTGAAGACAAGCAATGCGTGTACACAACCGTGATGCCGCAGTCATTGGCGGCGAAGAAACAAAGCAGTAGCAAAGCCAAATTTTTGGCAAATATGTGTGTCTTTCACAGTAGTACCGCATGGCTTGGGTATTTACAAAATCATTTGATAGATCATGGCAATGTAATGGGGTTAAATGACCTGTATCAGCTTTACCAAGCGTTTTATCAAGATGAATCTATCCTATCTGCCATCACTGAAGACATCAAAAAATCACTTAATCAAAGCGTGCAGATGATTAACCGTAAGCTGGTGGATCCTATCAGTATCAGTAGTAAAAAATCCACCAAAACAGATCGAGTTGCCAAAATCGCCAGAGTGTCTTTGCGGGGCGATAATCGCTTTGTGCAGATGGCAGTGTGCATGGTGGATAATCAGCTTAATCCAAGCTTTATCAATGAATATGCCTATGATGAAGAGACTGACCACAGCCAGGTGCATATCGGCTTGACTGAAAGCACAGATCGACTACAAGGCGGTAGATTTGAGATGAGGGACAGCGAAAAAGATTTGCTTGCTTTTATGCACAAAAAACATCATCAGATCCTAAATGGACGCAGTGGTGATAATACGCACAAAAAATCATTTGCAGATTATGAGTTGCTGAAACTTGCTCGCTCACCAGAATATCCGATTTATACCAGCTATACACCAGATGATTTGGCATATATCGGTGGCGAACGAGAGCGACATAAGTTTGCGATGTATTATGTACGCACCCCCAAACAGGCAGTTGGCATCATGCCCATCAATATATTGGCAAGCCCAAAATCTGTGGATAATGAGCTTGCCAATGAAGCCACCTAAGCGGTGGAAAAAACAAAAAGTCCTACTTGCTAAGCGATCTATACGATCTTTGCTATTATAGCATATTCAAAGAGATTTATGAAAAAGTCCTACGGAATTGATTTTTATCCAAATGCTTGCTATGATAAACAAGGTTTATCAAATCGACCCAAATAAGGAGTAAATATGCAAAAAGTAACAGGTATCAAAAGCGTTGATTTTAAAATCTATGCTTGCGGACATGGCGTGGTGAATTGGAATGGTCCAACAACTTTGAGTAGTGAAGGCCGCACGGTGGATAATCATACCTTGCCAAAACTGCGTGGTTATACCAATTTAACTGGCAAGGTCAAAGACGAGACGGGCTATAAATATAAAAAAGAAGCCACGGATATCGATTTTAAGCAGACGCCACTTTATATCAGTCAAAACTGCATTCGCCACCATCTGTTTCGTGAGCAGGCGTTTGATCTGCACTTTGCGGGCGAGAGAAGCTTGGATAAAGTCTTGGCATCTATCACGGGATTGATTCGTGGTTATGTTGTGCCATCAAGCCAATGTAAGCGTACCAGTCCGCTACTGCTGGAAGATTTTGTGGATCAGCTTGGCAATGGTAACTTTGAGCAGTTTGGTCAGGCGGGCGAAAGAGACAGCTCATCGTTTTTCTCAAAAACCACCTTTGGTGATACCGAGTATATCTCATACGGCTCTATCAGCATCGAGCAGCTGCAGTTCATTTCACTGGACAATAAATTTGATCGCTGTGCGATGATTATCAAGGATAATCAAGGCGAAGCGGTGGCACAGCAGGTGCAGGATTTTATCCAGTCTTTAGATCCTAGCCGTTCTCCAAAGGCTACTTTCCATGCTAACTATGTCAGACTCGGTACGATTTATGAGCAGGGCGAAGCAGGGATTTTGTTGGATGATACCGCCATTGATATTTTGGTTAAGGCCACTTTGGATATGATACAAGATCTAGTAATTCGCCAAGCCAAAGGCTATATGTATGTTGACCGTGTAGAAGTGGATTATAATGACAGCAATAAGATGATGCGTATCAAGCGCCATGGTGAGACCAATCCGACAGCGACAACCAATTATGCTGTTTATTTTGAAGCCAAATAATCAAATAATAGCAAAAGGGTGAAAATGCGTATTATCATTGACTATGAAGCGTCATGGCGAAACTCTTTTTTGGACGGCTCTAATGATGAGCCGTTACCAAAAAAGGGACGCAATTTTGTGGCATCCATGACCGAATTAAAAAAGCCTGAAAATTTCCATCAGCGTAGCGTGACCAAAAATACGGTAATGGGGATTTTGAGCCGTTTGATAGGTGATCAGCGAAAGCTATACGATGCCAAAGCAAGCGATGATTATTATTTTGCTGATATTGAGCCGATGATTGATTTTGTGGATAATGAGGCAGTGATCAATCAAGAAGTTGCGTATATTCGCAACATGAAAGGTAACACGGTTAAAAATTCTTTTACAGGTATGATCAAGGTGAATGATCCGATTTTTCAGTCGGATTATTCGGATGAATTTTGGCAGGTATTGGCACTTGATATTGAGCAGTTGTGCCAATTTATTTGCGATAATCATCCTGTGACAGCATTTGAGATTCAACAAAAAATCGCTTTGGACCCTGTGGCTGTCTTGGCAAGATTATCTGAGATTGGCAAAATCAAGCCCATGCCAGACAGCGATATGCTAGAGCATGCAAGTCAGGTGCTGTCTGCTCAGTTTGATAAGTATAAACCAAAAAATGCCAAAGAGCAGTTTTTGGCTTTGCCGTTGTATTGCTCTGCATTGTACTTGCAGCTAATGCGACTGTCTGAACGCTATGATGTCTCAAGTGCCAAATCACCACGGGGCGGTATTAGTGGTATTTCAAATAACGGATTTACACCCAAAGACTTTATGGATAAATATACAACAGGTGATAAAAAGTTGATTTACGGTAATCCTTATATCCGTGAAGACTTTGTAACAGGTGAAGGGAAAATCAAGCACAACCTAACCAAAGCCAGTGGCACACTGGAAATCACCTTAGATATTGATCTGCCAAAAGCGATGGAGCTTAAGCAGATGATAGATCATGCAGGCGTGTCGTCATTTTATTTAGGTAAAAAAGGATTGGCGTATGTTTCCGACATTCGCTTAAAATAGGAGTGATATGAAATACTATATTGAATTAACCGTGATGGAAAATCCTGACATCCCTCCTTATGCGGTGTGGAGCAAACTCTACACCCAGCTTCATCTGGCTTTTGTTGAGCAAAAAGACGAGCAAGACAAGGTTGGGTATGGCGTGTCATTTCCACAGTATCGAGCGATCGCTGATAAAAACATCGCATATTTGGGGTATAAATGCCGTATTTTTGCACCGACTGAGCAGGCGCTGCAGGCGCTGAACTTAGGCAAGTGGCTTGAGCGTTTGACGGATTACATCCACATCAGTAGCATTCGCCCTGTGCCAAGCGACATCAAAGGATATGCGCACTATTATCGCGCCATTCCCAAAATGACGCTTGATGAGCGCGTTGCCCATCAAGCCAAACGGCATGGCGTCTCTTATGATAAGGCGGCTAAGCGCTTTGAAAATTATGAAGAGCAGCCGTTTACCCATCCTTATGTCCAATTAATCAGCCAAACCAATCAGCAGTCCTATCCTTTATATATCGGCAGACAAACAGCGCAGGCGCTGACTGGCACAAGCTTTGGTACCTATGGCTTGAGCCGCGAAAGCAGCGTGCCTGAGTTTTGATTATTTTTGCCACAGCACTTCGCTGCCACCATCTATGCGAGCGATGACGCGCGCTAGCACAAACAAATAGTCCGATAAGCGGTTTAGGTATTTAAGGGTGTTTGGGCTGATGTTACCGTCGCGTTTGGCGAGGCGAAGTGTGGCTCTTTCGGCATCACGGCACACCGCGCGTGCCACATGCGTTTGGGCGGTGGCGACCGACCCTGCCGGTAGGATAAACTCCTTTAAAAAAGGCAATGTCTCATTATGCGCCTCTATCCATGCCTCAAGCGCCTGCACATCCGCCTCTGTGATGGCGATATAGCCCATGTCGGCGTGATTCGGCAGAGCGATCTCGCCGCCGATATTGAATAATTTGTGCTGAATGACGCTGATCTGTCGGTCAATCTCAGCAGAAGCCTCCTTGACATAGGCTTGCAATAGCCCAAGATGAGCATTCAAGCCATCAACCACGCCCATCGCATCAAATCGTAAATCCGTCTTGGACAGTCTTGAGCCATCCGCCATGCCTGTCGTGCCGTCGTCACCGGTGCGTGTGGTGATTTTTGATAAGCGATTTCCCATGATCTTCTCCAAATACAAAAGCGTATCATAGCATCTTTGCAAAAGCTTCACAAAATCCTTGGCGATCATCGCTGATTATTTGCTATAATCTTTCATATCCCTTTGATAAGTGAGAACATTATGCAAACCTTTAATCCTGCTGACCACATGGTGTTTTGTCGTAAATACCAACAAAACTTGCCAAAGCTCCCCAATCCACCCTTTCCCAATGCCAAAGGTGAAGAAATTCAAAATACAGTTTCTGCCAAAGCATGGAATGAATGGCTTGAGCTGCAGACCATGCTGATTAATGAAAAGCATCTGAGCATGATTGACCCAGAAGCCAAAAAATATCTCAATGAGCAGCGCGAGAAGTTTTTGGATAATGGTGAGTATGAACAGCCAGCAGGTTATAAGCCGCCGCAGGCTTGATAGACCTAGTATTGATCACACATTGCAGCTACTTTGTAGTGACTCATTAACCAAATGATAAGGAAATAAGATGCTAAAAGTTGAAGGTGTGTTTGAGCCGATATTGACGGGTGATGACCGACCCGAGCCACTGCGCGACTATCCTGTCATCCATGTGCAGCCGATCGCTTGGGGTGAGATGGATGGTTTTAATCATGTCAATAATGTGGCTTATTATCGCTATGCTGAATCGGCGCGTATCGCTTATATGCGTGCGATTGGCTTTATGGCAGCGCGCGAGGATTTATTGACGATTTTGGCAGGGTCGTCCATGCAGTACCGTCGCCCTGTGGTCTATCCTGATACGTTGCTGGTTGGCGTGCGCATCAAGCATTTGGGTAGCACCAGCGTCGTCCAAGAATACGTCATGTACAGCCAAGCCCAGCAAGCCTTGGTCGCAAGCGGTGAGGCGGTCATCGTACGCACAGATACAGCCATGGTGAAGATGCCGTGGTCTGATGAAGAGCGTGCTTTGATTGAGCAGTTTGAAGGACGCACCTTTCATCAGTCTTGATGATTATATTGAATGAAAGCTATCAGGTTTTATCACTAAGACCTGATAGCCTTTTGATGCAGGGCTTGGTTATTAGTCCGCCTTGGCTATCAAGGCTGGCTAAGAGTATCCACCAGGCGTCCGTGGATACCCTCAAAGCCGCCGTTAGACATGATGATGATCGCATCACCTGCCTTGGCGTGCGTTTTTAGGTGGCTTAAGATGGCATCGACGCTGTCTAGCACAAGCTGATTTGGCGCATCACCGATCGCTTCTTTGAGCCCCCAAGTCAGTCCTTTGGGCTCATACCAGATGACCTGATCTGCTACGGCAGCCGAAGGTGCCAAATGTGGGCGATGGCTGCCAAGCTTCATTGTATTTGAGCGCGGTTCGATGACCGCCCAAATGCGCCGATCACCATAGCGCTTTTTGGCACCATCAAGCGTGCTACTGATGGCGGTTGGGTGGTGTGCAAAATCATCAAACACCAAAATATCATCGACATCACCGATCAGCTCCATGCGCCGCTTAATGCCCCCAAACTGCGACAGCGCATGACAAGCCGCCTCAACCGACACACCGATGTGGTGCGCTGCAGCGATGGCAGCCAGACCATTATTGACATTATGCAGCCCACTCATCGACCAAGTCACGGACGCGCAGTCATCCCCATGACGCACCTCAAAAGATGAGCCGTCCTCAGTACCAAGTTTGGCTTGCCACTCAGCGCCGCCATTGTCGTCATTATCGCCATTTAGGCGGGTGCGCACCACAGGCGTCCACACGCCTTTATCCAGCGTCGCCTCTAGGCTTGGGGTGTCTGCTGGCATGATGATTTGACCGTCTGCAGGTATCATGCGAATCATATGATGAAACTGGGTTTGGATGGCATCAAGATCTGCAAAGATGTCCGCGTGGTCGTATTCTAAATTATTTAAAATCGCCGTCACTGGTCGATAGTGCACAAATTTTGAGCGTTTATCAAAAAATGCAGAATCATACTCATCTGCCTCAATCACAAAATACCGCTCGCCCAAGTGAGCACTGTGCGCAAAAGCTGTCTTCAGGCGATCATCGGCGGTAGTTACCAGTGGCACACCACCGATCAAAAAACCCGTATCAATCTTTGAGAACTGCAATATCCAAGCCAGCATGGTGGTTGTGGTGGTCTTGCCGTGCGTGCCTGCCACCGCCAAGACATGACGATCTTTGAGAATTGTTTCATATAAAAACTGCGGACCTGAAGTATAAGGCAGGCGCTCATTGAGCATATACTCCACCGCCTCCATGCCGCGCTTACAGGCATTACCCACCACGACCAAATCAGGCGCAGGCATCAAATGCTCTGCTTTATAACCCTCCAAAATCTCCACGCCAGCCTCAGCAAGCTGAGTGCTCATCGGTGGATAGATATTGGTATCAGAGCCAGTCACCGTATGACCCAAATCTCGAGCCAATAGCGCCAGCGAGCCCATAAAAGTACCGCAGATGCCTAGAATATGAATGTGCATGATAACCCTTAGTAGCAATATTTTTATTATACCAAAGCCTTGGGCGCTGCCGTATGAATGTCTCAAAGCCCAAACATTTGATATAAACTACGTATTTAGCGATGATTATTTAAAATTTTCTTCAAAATAACCAATTGAATCAAA
Source organism: Moraxella canis (assembly GCF_002014965.1). Classification (GTDB taxonomy): domain Bacteria; phylum Pseudomonadota; class Gammaproteobacteria; order Pseudomonadales; family Moraxellaceae; genus Moraxella; species Moraxella canis. Next base: position 221,764 of record NZ_MUXT01000005.1, on the reverse strand, counting down.
GCAATGACAGTGAATAAAATCAGCGCCTGTGCAGGAATAGACAGCCCCATAAAGGTCCAATCAATCAGCCCACAATCGCCGTTGCCTCTAAGCACGGTCGTGAGTACCTCTGACATCGGCATGGTCTGCACCCAGTACTCAAGCCCTGGTCCGCAGGCGGGCGGCTCAGCTGAGGGGACATAGTGAATCCAAGTATGGCGCGCTGCCACGCCAAGCCCCCAAAGCGTGCCTGCCATACTCCCAAGCCAAAGTATCAAGCGCACCGCTTTTTGTCTTGGGTTGATGATCGCAGCCAGTATGGCAAACAGACCCATCACCCAAAGTCCAATCCGCTGAAAAATACACAAAGGACAAGGGTCTAGCATCAAATGATTTTGTAGATAGCCGATGGCATAGACGCTGCCGACCATCATCATCAGCGATAAGATCAAATTCAATAGGCGGTAACTGAGCGTATTCATGTTAAGCTCGTCCTGTGGGTCAATGTCATATTAAAGCTTGGCAAATCGTCCAAAAGATCAGTACAATCTGCATCTCATGCCTGATGATCGCACCAAGCTTATCAGTAATGGGGTTTAGCGATAGGCTTGAATGTACTCATAAAAACTCATCGTATCTGCCGCTTCCAATCGCGCCTGCTCTACGAGGGAGTTTTGTGCTATTTCATCAAATCTTGCTTCATCAGCACAGCTAAGCGCATGAGACAGCAGTTCGCGGTGGTGCTTTTGGGCAAGCAGCTTACCCAGTGCCCATGTACCACCGACTCGATGCGAGTCAGCGATAATTTGGGCGGATAAGGTAAAGTCTGTATTGGTCGCCTTGCCTTGCATCATCGTCAAGGCGGTGCGATATTCATTGCCGCCGTGATGCGCATCAAAGGCGTCGGCGATGACTTGCATTTGGGTGAGATGATGCACGATCCAGTCATGCAGATTTTGTTCGCCAAGATCGGTGGTGATGGTGATGCCAGCTTGTCTGCCATGATTGACCACAGTGTCGATGTTTTGATTCAGCCGCTTTTCTTCTTCGGGCATCAGATAAGGCGAGTCGGTCAGCAGGCAATACAGCGCCAATATTTCCAAAAAGCACGCCGTCGCGACCGTGATGCCGATGTCAGAATAAGGATCAAGATCAATGGCACGAAATTCCACATAAGCGATGCCGCGCGCAGCAAGTGCTTGGGTGGGCGTTTCGGATCCTTTAGTGGTCTGTTTTGGGCGGATGGGGCTATAGTACTCATTTTCGATTTGCAGAATATGGCTATTAATCTGAATCGGTGTGCCATCGGCATCATCCACGCCGATGTTCTGAAAATCAGCATACGGTGTGCCGATGGCTTTTCTTAAGCCTTGAATGTATTCATCCAAATGGTTGTAGCGAATGTCTAAGTCTTCTTGGACGCTGTTGGTGTAGCCAAGCTTGCCCATGCGCAGACTGGTGCCGTTTGGCTGATGATAGCTACAAGTGGTGCCAAGCGGAATCAAATGATGTTCACGCCCACTCACAAAAGTACCGCACACCGCAGGACTTGCGCCGAGCAGATACAGCACCAAAGGCGTCAATCGCTTAAAATTACGAATCAATGCCAAATATTTATCATTTTTAAAGGCACTCAAATCCTCTGCACCTTCGGCACGCTGCCACGCCCCAAACAAATCATCGCCCACAGACAAATTGTAGTGAAGCCCTGCAATGGTCTGCATCTTGCGACCATAGCGCACCCCAAGCCCTGATCGGTATAGTGTCTTGAGCTTGCCGATATTGGATGAGCCATAGTCCGCCAATGGGATATCGCTGTCGGTATCAGATGTCATGCACGGCATAGATAGCGGCCACATCAGCTCATCATTTTCTAAACTGCGATGCACCAAAACATGCAGATCACGCAGCATGTCCAGCGCCTCTTTGATCGATGGCATGGGATCGGTGATCAGCTCCAAAAGATTTTCAGAATAGTCGGTGGTGATATAAGGATGCGTCAGCTTTGAGCCGAGCTTAGCGGGATGAAAAGTCTTGGCAGAATAGCCATCAGGCTGCATTCTTAGCCCTTCTTTTTCGATGCCACGCTGCATCCCTGCAACAAGATTGGGTTTAAACCAAGAAGGTAGTGTAAAAGTAGGTGTCATGGCGGATACTTGATTGGTGTCAGGGAGCGCCCTGCCAAATCTTAAGCATGAGCGCATGATACTGGTATTATAAATCCAAGCGCCTAAGTTGGCAAAATTATTTGTGCCAAGCATGCAGGCGCGCCATCTATAAAGACGGCAAAGCCACTGGACTTAAGCGGCTAAATAGAAAACGATGAGCCGCAGCCGCAAGTGGTGGTGGCGTTTGGATTATTGACGATAAAGCGCGAGCCTTCCAAGCCTTCGGTGTAGTCGATGGTTGAGCCGACCAAATATTGATAGCTTAAGGCATCCACGACCAAAATCTCTGACCCATTGTCAAAAGTCGCGTCATCTTCGCCAAGCTCTTCGGCAAAATCAAACCCATAGCTAAACCCCGAACAGCCGCCACCTGTCACATAGACGCGTAGCATCAAGGCATCGTTGCCTTCGGCGTGTTTTAGCTTGGCAAGCTTGGCAGCTGCATTATCCGTGAGGGTAAGACCTGTATTCATCAAATCCTCCTAGCGTGGAAACCATGCACTTTAAGGCATGGAGGAAACGCTGTGTTGTTAAATTGATATTTCACATTTTAATGATAAAATGTGAGCTATGAAACATCGTGCCTACAAATTTCGCTTTTACCCAACTGATGAACAAGCCAAACTGCTTGCTCAAACCTTTGGCTGTGTGCGGTTTGTCTATAACACGATTTTGCGTTGGCGTACTGATGAATACGACCAAAGCAAAACTAAAATTGGCTATATTCAAGCCAATGCCAGATTGACTTGGCTTAAAAAACAACCTCAATTTGCTTTTTTGAATGATGTTTCGTGTGTTCCCATCCAGCAAGTACTTAGACATCAACAAACCGCCTTTAAAAACTTCTTTGAGGGTCGTGCTAAATACCCAACATTCAAAAAGAAAACTCACAAGCAATCGGCTGAATTTACCAAAAGTGCTTTTAAATACACAGACGGTCAGCTTTTTATTGCCAAAAGCAAACAACCGCTTCATGTTCGTTGGTCTAGGCATCTGCCAAGCAAGCCAAGTACCATCACAATCACTAAAGATTGTGCAGGACGATATTTTGTGTCGTGCTTGTGTGAATTTGATAATCAAATTTTGCCAAAATCTGATACCGCCGTTGGTATTGATGTTGGCATTAAACATATGTTTGTTACCGACAGTGGTCTTAAAATTGACAATCCTCGTCTGACAGCCAAATACGCTACCAAACTTGCTAAGGCTCAAACAGCCTTGAGTCGCAAAAAACTCGGTTCGGCTAATCGCGCCAAAGCAAGAATGAAAGTAGCTCGTATTCATGCCAAAATCTTAGATTGTCGATTAGATAACTTGCACAAGTTATCTTGCAAATTAATCAACGATAACCAAGTGATTTGTGTTGAAACGCTGCGTGTAAAAAACATGATTAAAAATCCCAAGCTTGCCAAGCATATTGCGGATGCAAGTTGGGGTAGGCTTATCCAACAATTAGAATACAAAGCTGATTGGGCAGGTAGAAGCTTAGTCAAAATAGACCAGTTTTTTCCAAGCTCTAAACGCTGCTGTAATTGTGGATACACCTTGCCTTTTTTAAGCCTTGATACTCGCCATTGGGATTGCCCTGAATGCAAGACTACCCATGACCGTGATGTCAATGCCGCCAAAAACATATTAACCGCAGGGCTTGCGGGGCTTGCCTTTGGAGAGAATGTCAGTCTTGTGTAGTTAGTCTGCATAAGCCAATCTCGTTGAATTAGGAAACACCCAGTAGCGATATTGGGAATCCTCTTGCTTTAGCAAGGGGAGGAGGTCAAATTAACCTTATCAAGTGAAAGAGGGTGTCTATTTAAATAAGACCGACTGTCGATTATACAAGGTTTTTAGGGTGAAAATAAACCTTAATTCATAAATATCTGTCAAAGTCGCCGAGCGATCCAAGCCCACACCAAGCCAAAGGATGACTTACAGACCATCCCACTCAGCATGATTAAAATTAATCACTTTGGGTCTTTCGGGGCGTTCAGGCGACTGCTGCAGCGCCTTACTGCGATGCACCAAAAAATCAAGCAAATGATTGCGAATTTTATAATAATGCGCATGATGGTGGATATTATCTCTGTGGCGCGGCTTGGGGATGGTATTTTCAACAATTTCTGCCAAAAATGCCCGCGGACCATTGCTCATCAAAAAAATGCGATCAGCTAATAAAATCGCCTCGTCAATGTCATGCGTAATCATAAACACTGTCTGATGGGTGTCCTCAACGATATTGACAAGCTCATCTTGGATGACACCGCGAGTCAGCGCATCAAGCGCCCCAAAGGGCTCATCCATCAGCAAAAGCTCAGGCTTGGTCGCAAAAGCGCGCGCGATGCCCACGCGCTGCTTCATACCGCCTGATAATTGGCTTGGTTTTTTGTCTTTGACCTTGGCAAGTCCAACCATGCCCAAATAAAAGTCGATTTGATCGTTCATTTGGGTAGCTGAGAGATTTGGCGTTTTGGCTTTGAGTGCAAAACCGATGTTCTCACCGACAGTCAGCCAAGGCAGCAGCGCATGACTTTGGAACACCACGCCACGCTCAAGCGAAGGTTGGGTGACTGGCTTATCATACATCAAAATCTCACCAAAACTTGCCGTCTCAAGCCCTGCCAAAGCATTTAAGATGGTGGATTTACCGCAGCCTGAATGACCGATAAGACAGATGAATTCGTTTTTTTGGATGTCGAAATTGACATTTTCAAAGACATTTTCGCCATCGCCGTAGCGTTTGGTGAGCGCCTTGACCTCAATCAGCGGCGATGTGGTTTGATCATTCAACATAACTCACCTTTTTTTGTAATATCCCAAACAACATATCCAAAATCATACCCACAAGACCAATGAGCAGCACCGCAAAAATCACATTGGCAAGCGATAAATTATTCCACTGATTCCACACAAAATAACCAATCCCCGTGCCGCCGACAAGCATCTCAGCAGCCACGATCACAAGCCATGCGATCCCCATGGAGATGCGCATGCCTGTGACGATGGTAGGCGCAGCGGCAGGGATGACGATTTTGGTGGCGGTCTTTAGGGGCGATAGCTCAAGTGTCTTAGCGACATTGCGCCACTCTCGGCGAACGGACGCCACGCCAAAGGCTGTGTTGGTGAGCATCGGCCAAATCGAACAAATAAAAATCACAAAAATGCTCGATGCGTTAGAATCTTTAATCGTATAAAGTGCAATCGGCATCCACGCCAGTGGCGAGATGGGCTTTAAGATCTGCACAAAAGGTGTGGCGGCGCTGCCAAGCACAGGCGACATACCGATGGCATAGCCCAAAGGAATCGCCACCACCATCGCCAAGAAAAATCCAAGCAGCACACGCCCAATGGAGTAACCAAGCTGTATGCCGATGCCTTTATCATTCAAGCCTCTGTCATAAAATGGATCGGAGATATGCCCCCATGCGGTCTTGCCAAAGTCTGTTGGGCTTGGAAATTCGCTTTTTTGGGTGGCGACGACCGCCCCAGGCTCGGTAAATTCAGGAATATCACCCATCAAAATACTGTACTCTAAGCGCAAAGGATCGGTGGGTGCGGTGATGTGTTTGGGCAAGGTGGCGGCGTGCCAAATGCCAATCACGCTCAAGACGATGAGTAATGATAGCAGATAGCCTTTGGCTTTGGTGGATAACGGTTTATGCGCCATGTCATTCCCCTATAGATGCTGTGGATTTGTGCCCGATGGCAAATGAATCCAAATACGCATCAGGATCGGCGGCATCGAACGTTTTGCCCATGACGATGATTTTTGGTTCATCTGCTTTGACGGTGTAGCCCATGGCTTGCATTTGTTGCTTGGCATCGGTGAGCATAAATACTTGGCTTGCAATGTCTTGATAATTGATATTACCCGTGACATAGCCCCACCGCTTCATCTGAGTCATCATCCAAGCTGCCACTGAGTGCCACGGCATCACATCAAAGCCCATGCGATCAGGCACATCTTGGACATGATCCACCCCATCAGCAAAACGCCCCATGATGGATTGGCGCAGCACCAGTTCAGGCTGATTGAGATAATTGGCAGGCGAGAGCAGCTTGGATAAGTCTTTACGGATGCTTGGCTCATTTGCCATCACATTGGCTTTGATGATGGCGCGATACATCGCCAAAAAAGTTTGGGGATGATCATTAATAAAGCTTTGAGATGTGCCAAACGAGCAGCACGGATGACCATTCCAAATATCGCGTGACAGCGTATGGATATAGCCTGCCTTATCCCAAACCGCGCGCTGATTGAATGGCTCAGGACCAAAAAACCCATCAATATTACCTGCTTTGAGATTAGCGATCATATCAGGCGGCGTGGTCAGGCGCAGTTTGACATCTTTATCAGGATCTAGCCCATGTTCTGCCAAAAAGTAGCGCAGCAGATAATTATGGATGCTGTGCTCAAACGGGATAGCAAAGGTAAAGCCTTTCCAGTTTTTTGGATCGCGGTTGTCCTTATGCTTCAGTGCCATGACGAGCGCTTGACCATTGGTGTTTTGGATGGCGGCAACTTTCATATCTTGCTTGGCTGAACCAAGTCCAAGATTGATGGCGATCGGCATCGGTGCCAAAAAATGCGCAGCGTCCAGCTCCCGGTTCATCATCTGATCGCGTACCAGTGCCCAGCCTGCCCGTTTTAATAAATTGGCTTTGATGCCTTGTTCCTCATAGTAGCCAAGTGGATCTGCCATGATAAGCGGCGTTGAGCATAAAATGGGCAAAAAGCCAATATCCACCGACTTTTTTTCGGGTTTAAGCGTGTCAATGGCGGCGGCTTCTTGGAGCGCTGCTATGGGTAAGACACTGGCAATCGCTGCCAAAGCGGTGCCTTTACCGACGGTCTTAAAAAACGCGCGGCGTGTCGGCTCATGGGGGAATAAAGCCTTGATCGCCACCGCTTCAATAAAATCGGTGTGGGTATGCTCAATACGGCTGTGATCAGAGACGCGCTCAAAGCGATCATCCAAAGACAGCTTGCCATCACACTGGCTTTGGCTGCTATGTTTGCCGCAGCGGCAGCCAAAATTGAGCGGCTTGTCGGCGTCGTCGGGGTGAAAAATATTTGACATGATACACTATAAACTCATAAGAAGATCAAGCGCCGCGCCGTTTTTGGTTGGGCGGCAGATGGGCTTGATCTGATGTTTGACTGGCTTAGGGCGATGTTTTCATTTCGATTTTGGCGGTGATGATGCCATCGCTGCTTTGGGTGAGAATCAGCTGATCGTTGGTATCTTCTTGTACTTGCCAGTCTTTGGCTTGATCAATCTCACCAGTGGCAGAGACGATGATGGACTTGGTTTTTAGGCGTATTAAAGGCGACTTATGCTGATAGCCTGCGTGCGCCATATCACTGATGTGATGTGCGATGGCGGCAGCCTGCTCACGCAAGGGCGCGACAAATCGGCACGGCTTATCATCAATGGCGATACAGTCGCCGATGGCATAGATGGCAGGATGAGAGGTTTGTAGTGTCTTTGGATTGACCACGATACCGCAGCGAATGTGCTCGATGCCTGCACCTTTGGCAAGACGATCATCCAATACAAGACCTGTACTTGCGATGATCTCATCGGCGTAGAGCGTTTGATTATTATAAGTAATCACATAGCCATCATCTTGGGGGCTGATGCCTGTGATATGAGCATCGCCAATATAGTCAATGCCAATCCCCAAGAGCGCATCACGCAGGCGCTCACCGCCGATAGCAGGCAAAATCTCTGCCATCGGTAGGCTGTCTCGATTGATCAGTGTCACTTGATGACCTGCTTTGGCGATGTCTTCGGCGATCTCTGTGCCGATCATGCCTGCACCGACGATGGCGATGCGCTGATTGGGTTTGGCGATGAGTTTTGCTTGGAGTTTGGCAAACATATCAATGTGATTGACGCGCCACACATACTCAGCAGGCAGGCTTGGTGGCAACATCGGCGCTGCCCCTGTGGCAAGGATCAGTTTTTGGAAGCCAAAATTACCGCGCGTGGTGCGCACTGTGCGCTCATGGGTATCGATGCTTAGTACAAAGGTTTGGGCAACCAAAGTGACATTGAGCGCCTGTGCCAAATCGGCAGCTTTTTTGGTGATGAGCACATCAGGCGTTTTGTTTTGGCTGATGGCAATAGAAAGCTGCGGCTTCATATAGCGATCGCCTGAGTCGCTTGTGATTAAGGTGATGGGCAGGGTGTCATTTAGCTTTCTTAAAGCTTCGATGGCTGTCCAGCCTGCCGTGCCGCCGCCGATGACGATGACGCCAGTCTCGCCGTGGCGACTGATCAAGGGGGCGGCTACTTCGTCTCGGCTGACAAATGGCTCAAAGTCTCGCTTAGTGACGCCGCACAAAGGACACATCCAGTCCTCGGGAATATCCTCAAAACGTGTGCCAGCAGGCAGTCCGCCATCAGGGTCGCCCAGTTTTTCATCATAAATCCAGCCGCACGCACGACACAAGAACTGCTTCCAAGGTCCTCGCCCATCGGTGGGATTGCCATTTGAATCCATATTTGGCTTGGCTGAATGTGAAAGTGTATCGCTCATTTTGGAGATTTCTCGGTCAATAATTGATGGGATAGATAGCGCAAATGCTTGATGGCAGGCGTGACGATCGCCACAAAGTGCGCTTCACGAATGCGTCTTTGCGGATTGGCGCTCATCAGATAGCCTTTGGCGCCTTGATGTAAAAGCGATGCTTGGGTGGCTTGTAGTGACAGCTCAGCGCCTTGGATACGAGTGTCTAGCACTTCTAAGAAAAAGTCTTTGTGGGTCTCAAAAGGTGTCTTAGCAAGCGTCAAAGTCCGCTCAACCAAAGCATCAAGGCGGATTTGTAGCGCCCCTGCTTGGTCTTCCAAAAACTGATTGACATGTCCAAGCTGAGCTTCTACCGCCGTGATGTCATGGATCGCGCCTTGGATAATGCCGGCACCGATGCCCAGCTGCATCAGCACAAATGCCCCGCGCACACGCTCAATAAAAGGCTTGGCAGGGTCAGCGATCAAGCTGTCATCAGGAACAAAGTAGTCATTTAAGGCGATTTGCCAAGTGCTTGAGCCTTCCATGCCACTAAAGGTGGGGCAAGGATTGAGCTGCCAGCTGCCTTTGCGCGCTTCATCAAACGATAATAAGAAAAAAATGTCTTTTTCAACCCGACCGCCATGCTCGACGCTGGCAATCGCGCCGCAATATTGGTTGGGTGCAATGTGACTGATCCACGGCAGCGTCCCCGACACCACATAGCCGCCATCGACGCGCTGAGCACGCAGAATCATCGACTCGATATTGGCAAAAGTTTTCATCGGATTGGACAAAGCCGTCCCACCGAAGCTTTCGCCCAGTGCGTGGCGGTTTAGGATCTCAGATTTTAAGGCATGGTTATCCGATTGATCAAGATACAAAGCACATACCTGATGACACCATGACAAAAACCCTGTCGTGCCGCAAGTCTCAGAGATCTTGGCAGTGGCAAGGATGGCATCGCCAAAACGGCTGCCTTGTGCTGACAGATGCGCCGAAAAAGCCCCCAATTTTGCCAATTGACCCATCTCAGCCACAGGATAATGACCCTTATCAATGGCGATGGGGTCAAGCAGCTGCCGCGATGCCTGTGCGATATTATCAAGCAGCGATGTGTCTTGCCAGCACTGAATGCTCTCAAAAGCAGCATTCGCGGCGGCGGCATTATCGGGATAAAAAGTGCAAAATTGATTCATGCGTCTCTCAAACTTGGAAATAACCAAAAATACAAAGCAAATGTTAAATTATAAGGATAGTTTTTGAAATTTTGTTATTCTAAATGAGAATAACGATAAGCATTGCACGTATTTAAACAATAGTATTGGCGATATGATCAATAATCTTATGTGCCGCAGGCAAGTTTTTGCATTGATGGGCAATACTTAAAAAAAATCGCCCTAAGCTCAGCTTAAGGCGATGTAGCAGACCCAAGCCTTAGGGTGCAAATGCTTGTAGCTCTGGGTTGATGTCATTTTGGGCGACATTATTGGCGTAATTACATAGCGTTGCCAATGCCACGCCCATGACTACATCTAGAATATTTTGGTCAGTATAGCCAGCTGCCTTGACAGCGGCAAGCTCATCATCAGAAACCTTGCCACGATTGTCAATCAGCTGCATGGTAAACTGGGCAAGAGCTTGGTATTTTTCATTGTCATCGATGGCGGTGCGACCACGCAAAGCAGTGAGTACAGTCTCAGGCATCTTAAGCTTGGTGCCAATCTTAGTATGACCTGCCACACAAAAATCACAGCCGTTATGGGCAGCGGCAGTGATCTGCACCACTTCGATCTCTTCGGCAGTCAAGCTGTTGCGGCTGTTCATTTTGCCGACTTCTTGATACATCTCAAGCGCTTGCGGAGAGTTTGCCAAGACGCCGATCAGATTTGGGACAAAGCCATTGGCTTTTTGAACCATTTCAATGCGCTCTTTGGCTTTTTCGGGGGCTGAATCAACGGTGTTTACGGTTAAACGTGCCATAATTTTTCCTTAGTTTTTAAAATCATCATTCAAGAATGTTGGCTAAGAAGCTCGGTAAATTAAGATATCATCCAAGCCATAATCCTTGAGTTTGCTTGATAACAGTATAGGTATTCTGTGTAATTTTTACAAGGGCAATCCCTAAAATATGCTAAAATGACTGAAATTTTACAAGATGAATTGTGATGATAGAATTTAAAGATGTGGCGGTGCGCCGAGATGGCAGGCTGCTATTTAGCGACGTGACTTTGCAGCTGCATAAGGGTCAAAAAATCGGTCTGACAGGCAATAATGGCACAGGCAAGTCCACGCTGTTTGCGACCATTTTGGGTGAGCATGGGACGGATGTCGGCAGTGTCAGCCTGCCCGAGTCTTGGCAGATTGCGCACATGGCACAGGAAGTCAGTGCAACTGCCATGAGTGCGCTAGACTATGTGCTTGAAGGCGATGCAGAATGGTGGCAGCTCAATGAGCAGATCCAAAACCAATCCAAGCTGAGTGAGGCACAGATTGCCCCGATTTATCAGCGCTTTGAGGAGATTGACGGCTATCGCACGCGAGCCAAAGCGGCGATGATTTTGGCGGGTCTTGGCTTTGCTGAATCTGATCATGATCGGCAAGTGGCGATGTTTTCGGGTGGATGGCGAATGCGGCTAAATTTGGCACGCACGCTCATGCATCGTGCTGATGTGCTGCTGCTTGATGAGCCGACCAACCACTTGGATTTGGACGCCATTCTTTGGTTGGAGGAGTGGTTATTAAAATTTGAGGGGCTGATTTTGTTGATCAGTCATGATCAGGCGTTTTTGGATACGGTGTGCGGGCATATTTTGCACATTGAGCAGGGGCGCATCACGATGTACACAGGCAATTATAGCCAATTTGTACGCACACGCGCCGACAGGCTCGCCCAAGAGCAGCAAGCCTACGAAAAACAGCAAGCGATGCGCGCACACCTTGAGGACTATATCCGCAGGTTTCGCGCCAAAGCCACCAAAGCCAAACAAGCCCAAAGCCGCATCAAGCAGCTTGATCGCATGACAGAGCTGTCACCTGTGATGGCAGACAGCGCGTTTAGTTTTCGCTTCTATGAGCCGTCGCATATGGCATCTCCGCTGATTCGCTTGGATAATGCCGTCATCGGCTATGACGGCGTGCCGATGCTCAGTCGGGTAAATCTACAAATCACGCCCAATGTGCGCTTGGGAATCTTGGGGGCAAACGGCGCAGGCAAATCCACGCTCATCAAGGCATTAGTAGGTGAGCTTGCGCTCATCAGTGGTGTCCATAAAGCCTCTGAAACCCTAAAGCTTGGCTATTTTAATCAGCATCAGATGGACAGCCTAGATGACGATGCCACGCCGATGGTGATGCTAAGACGACTGGCAGGTCAGACCTCTGATGCCGATCTGCGCGCGTTTTTGGGCAGCTTTGATTTTCGAGGTGAACGCATTGACACCCCAAGCCGCTTGTTTTCGGGCGGTGAGCGCGCAAGATTAATGCTTGCGCTACTTGTTTGGCAAAGACCCAATGTGCTTGTGCTTGATGAGCCAACCAACCATCTGGATCTACAGATGCGTAATGCGCTCATGCTGGCGCTACAGGACTTTGAGGGAGCTTTGATTTTGGTGTCGCATGATCGAGATTTGATCATGTCGGTGTGCGATGAGCTGCTGCTGGTTTCTGATGGTCGCGCCGAAGAATTTGTGGGGGATATGGCGGATTATGCTGAGCATTTGCGCCAAGCCAAAAAAGAGCGCCAAGCTGCCCAAAAACAAGACAAACCACCCTCACCAAGCACCGATATCAGCCAAAGCACGCCAGTCAATGATGGTTTAAGTAAAGAAGAGCGCCGCAAAAAAAATGCGCAGATTCGCGAACAGACAGCGCCGCTAAGAAAACAGATCACCAAGCTTGAAGATCAGCTTGGTAAGCTGAGCGATACATTAGTGATCATAGAAAATGAGCTGTCCGATACTCGTCTGTACGAAGATGCTTATAAGTCGGAATTATTAGACAAATTAACTCATCAAAGCACACTTAAGTCACAGATCGACGATATCGAGGAGCAGCTTTTGACGGCGATGGCTGAGCTTGAAGTGCTAGAAGATGAGCTGTCAGGGTGAGATCATCATGAAAGGGGTGTATAGTCAGGATTATTATCGCTTACTTGGCGTGGCTGATGATGCCGATACCGCTGCCATTAAGCGCGCTTATCGCCAACAAATCGCGCGTCATCACCCTGACCGTCAGGCGGATTCAGATGAGGATATGGTACGCCAGCTAAACACCGCCTACGCTGTTTTAAAAGATGACAAAGCGCGCCGTCAGTACGACAGACAGCTGCCAAGAATTCGCCAAAAGCAGTGGCTATCACAGCAGCGCGCTAGATTTTCTGAGGTTAGGCATGAGTTTGGGCATCTTGCCAATGCCGCACTGGTGAATTTTGGTAAGCGAAAATTTGACCGCATTATCTTTGATGCGCATCGCACCAAGCACATGGATCAACTGGCGCAGCGAGCAGCAGCGCACTTTGGGCGCGTATGGCAAAGGTTTGCTGATGCGCCTGTTAAGATTGGCTATGACACAACCTGTGCCATCGGTCTGCATACGGTGTATGACGGTGGTGAGGTATTGATCGATTGGCAGGGCACGCACTTTAAGGCAGTCCTGCCATCAGGGCTTAGCGATGGTGATATCATCACCGTTGAGTGTCATGGGTCGCCGGTGCGCGTCGGTATCCAGACCAAGCCTGTGAGTATTTATGTTAAAAGCTTGGATGTTAATTATGTGATTTTTTTGAGCCCTAAGCAGGCAGCAGAGGGCTCTGCCATTGAGCTGCCAGAGCCCATTGACCTGACGCTGACAATCCCGCCCAATGGCACATACCCTGCCAAGATCGTGCTAAGCAACCAAGGACTTCGGCAGGCGACAGGCGTAGGAGATGTCATCGTGCATTTAAGCATCGCCTAGCTTCCTTTGCTGTCTGATGGGATGCTTTATTTAGGCAATACTCTTAATTTCGTCCTTGATAAATGGACCATTGATATATCATTTGAGTGTTTTATGACCGTACAATTTTCAAAAACTGATTTTTTGCCACCACTTTGGCTTAGAAATGCGCACTTACAGACCATCTTACCGCGCTATGTCGCCAAAAATATGCCCAAGTATGAGCGCGCACTGATCAAAGATTCGCTCGCTCAAAGCGATGTGGCGTTCGATTATGTGATGGCTGATGAGCAAAAGGGCGCGGATGGCAGGGACACCACGCCCATTGTGGTGTTGTTTCATGGTATGGAAGGCTCAAGCCAAAGCCACTATGCACGCACATTGGCAAGTCATATCCATGCCAAAGGATGGCATTTTGTGGTGGCGCATTTTCGCTCTTGTGGCGGGGTGGCGGTATCAGGCAAGGTATTTTATAATGCCGGAGATACCGCTGAATTGTCGCATTATTTACAAGTATTACAACAAAAATTTACCACAATTTATGCCATCGGCGTGTCACTTGGCGGTAATGCCTTGGCAAAATACATGGGCGAATACGGCGTGGATGCCATCCCAAAGCGTGCTGTCGTCGTGTCTGCACCTGTGGATTTGGCGAGTGCGTCGATTGCTATGGAGCGCTTACTTGGGCGGCACATCTACACCCCTTATCTGCTCAATCCCATCATCAAAAAAGCGTTAGACAATCGGCTGAGTAGCGAGGAGATCACAGCGCTTAAGTCTGCCAAGCGCATGGCTGATTTTGATAATGTATTCACCGCGCCGCGTCACGGCTTTCGCTCAAAAAATGACTATTATCGACAAGCTTCTGCGCTGCCTCATCTGCGCCATATACAGTACCCGACCTTGATCATCACCGCCAAAGACGACCCATTTTTGGGCGTGACAGCAGAGCCGACGGATGTCTCAGAAGATGTGGTGCTACTAGATACGCCCCATGGCGGACACATTGGCTTTGTTGATTATGATTATCAAAAAAGACAGTTTGATTTGGGATTTATACCGCGTACAGCACTTGAGTTTTTCGGCTATCATAAGGGATGATGATGCGAATTGTATTTTTAACGACCATTGTAATTTTGCTTCAGGTCTTTACCTATCTTGCCGCGCGTGGTTTGGGATGGTGGCTGTCTTTATCACCCAAGCCGCGCCGCCGTCTGATGATTGCCTGTTTTGCAATCAGCAATCTGTTTTTGGTGGGATTGTTTATTGGGATTTTTCGCCTGACGATCGGATATTTAGCGGTGTTATGGGTATTGATGATGGCGATGGCGGTGGGTTTGGGCGTGTATTGCCTGCTCAAGGCACTAAAAAAACCTGCCGATCGCCCCACAAAAATCATCACGCCACTGGTGTTCATTGGACTGATACTGTCAGGGGTTTATCATGCTTACACCCCGACAGTCAAATATCTATCTTTGACTTTGGATAAGCCCATGCCAACTGATGTGCGCATTGCGCTGGTGAGTGATTTGCACCTGGGGGCGATGGTGGGCAGTCGGCAGCTTGATAAGCTTGCCAAATTGCTCAAAGATGAGCATGTCGATGTCCTGCTGATGCCTGGCGATATCATGGATGATGATGTCATTTATTATCACCAAGAAGGCATGGAGAGCCATTTTGCTGATGTGGTGGCCAGCGCCCCGGCGGCGGTGTCATCTTTGGGGAATCATGACATTTATCGTGCGCACGCCCAAGACGATATCATCCAAGCCATACAGCAGGCAGGCTCGATCCTACTGGATGATAAAGTGACGACCATCACCGTCTCAAAAGAGGGTCTAAGCACGCCTCTAACCATCATCGGGCGCATCGACGATCATGATAAAAGCAGGGCAACGACGGCAGAGTTGGTGGCGATGGCAGATGTCAGCCATCCTGTGATTTTGCTCGATCATCGCCCAAGTCAGCTTGAGACCAATAGCCGTTTGCCGATTGATTTGCAGCTTTCGGGGCATACGCACCGAGGACAGGTGTTCCCTGCCAATTTGATCGTCGCTGCCATCAATCGCATTGGATATGGTTATGACAAAGTGGGTGATATGCACGCAGTGGTGACATCAGGCTATGGGTTTTGGGGCGTGCCGCTTAGAATCGGCTCTCAAGCTGAGATTTGGATCATTGACTTAGCAGGTCAATCATCGCCCTAGATTTTAATAAATAACTTGTCATAATAAACTGACTGGATGGATTAACCTTGGTGAATCAATGGATTGATGGATCAGCGGACGGATGGAAAAAATAATGCAAAAGATCACATTTACTGCCAAAGATGGCTATGCTTTGGGTGGCACGTTTTTTAATGGATCAGGGGGCTTAACCCAACCCTATCCTGTACTGATCGCTCCTGCCACGGGCATTAAGCAAGGGTTTTA
The DNA here is from genome assembly GCF_002014965.1 of Moraxella canis. GTDB lineage: Bacteria > Pseudomonadota > Gammaproteobacteria > Pseudomonadales > Moraxellaceae > Moraxella > Moraxella canis. Next base: position 205,740 of record NZ_MUXT01000005.1, on the reverse strand, counting down.
TTATGCTTTTGCTGAGCATCTGAGCGCCCAAGGCTATAATGTGCTTTGCTTTGATTTTCGGGGTATTGGTGCGTCTTTACACGGTGCGCTTAAGGACAGTCAGGCAAGCATTGACGATTGGGGCGTGTATGATTTGCCTGCGGCGATTGATCAGCTGACCGATATGACCGGTGCCGAGCAGGTCGCGATCATCGGACACAGTGCCGGCGCACAGCTTTTGGGCGTTGCACATAATTATCACAAAGTCGCGCGCTTGATCAGTGTTGCAGGCTCAACAGGCTATGTGCCTAAGCTCAGCGGACGCACCAAGCTTTTGGCGCCTTTGATGTTTGAAGTACTGTTTCGGGTGTCAAGTCGCACGCTTGGCTATGGCGCGACCAAAATCATCGGCATGGGTGAAAACTTACCCAAACATGTCGCTCGCCAATGGCGCGAGTTTTGTAACACCGGTCAATACATCAAATATTCTATCGGCAAAACCATCTTTGATGACTATCATGACAAGATCAGCTGCCCGATCCATGCCTTTTATGCCACGGATGATGAGATTGCGACCCGTGAGAATGTGCATGATTTTTTTGCCTTATACCCGCACGCTCAAGTACACTATCACGAACTTCATCCTGCCGACTATGGTTTTGATGAGATCGGTCACATGAATCTATTTAGACGTTCTTATCAGAGGCTGTGGCTGCTGCTGGTTGATGCACTCAGTGAAGACTGACAGATAGGCTAAGTTAATCACTCACGCTGATGCCGCCGCTGCCAGCGTTTAAACAAAAAGCCAAGAAATTCTTGGCTTTTTTATTAGCTACAAATTAGTTAAATCTGGTTTTTAGACCTATTTAAGTCCTAAGACATCTTGCATGTCATACAGACCCGCAGGCTGATCTGCTGCCCACAGTGCAGCTCTTACCGCGCCTGTGGCAAATGTGGTGCGGCTTTGTGCCTTGTGGGTGATTTCGATGATTTCACCATCCATGATAAATTCCACAGTGTGTTCGCCGACAATTTCTCCGCCGCGCACAGCATGGATGCCGATATCGCCCGCTTGGCGCTTGGCGGCACCTTCACGACCATAGACGGCAGTATTATTCAGCGTTTGTCCGCGTGCTTCGGCGACAGCGCGCGCCATCATCAAGGCAGTGCCTGATGGCGCATCGATTTTGTGCTTATGGTGGTGCTCGATGATCTCGACATCGGCATCTAGCCCCAGTACGCGTGCGGTAGTGGCAAGCAAATTAAGCGACAGATTGACACCAGTTGAGTAGTTGCCTGCATAGACGATGGCAATGTGTTTGGCGGCGTCCTTGAGCTTGGCTTCTTGGTCATCACTAAGACCTGTCACGCCCATCACGAGCGGAATTTTGTGCGTAACGCACTGATCGAGTACGTCATCCAAAGCTTCGGGCAAACTAAAATCAATCATCGCCCCTAAGCCTGCAGCATCCAATGTGGAGAGTGCGATGCCTGATTTATCGGCACCAATAAACTCACCAGCATCCACGCCGATCAAACTTGAGATGCTGCGCACATAAGCCCCGCCAAGCTCAGTTTTTGGGTGGGTCATGGCTGCTTCGATGAGCATCCGCCCCATGCGCCCTGATGCTCCCATGATGCCAATTTTAAGCTTACTCATAACGATGTCCTTGTTTGGATGATAATTAATTGATTATAGCAAGGTTATTTTGATTTTTCATCATAATTTAAGCTCCCCAAAGCTGCCTTGATGTCATCGATCAGATCCTTGGGTGCTTCAAGTCCAACACAAAACCGCACCACATAGCGACCTTGTAGATGCAAGCTTGGCAGAGTGCGTATCTTAGTCAGATCGTACAGCATGACCAAACTTGTTGCGCTGCCCCAGCTAAAGCCCAATTTAAATATCTTAAGAGCATCACAAAAACGGCAAACATCCGCCCAAGAGTAGCGCTCATCAAAAACCACGCTCACCAAGCCTGCCGATAGCCCAGTTGGGCAGTTTTGTTGCCAAAAGTGGTGACCCAAAGTATCAGGATTGGCAGGATGAAGCACTTGAGCAAAAGCAGGCTCATCTTTTAGGTGTGCCATCAGCTCAATGGCGCTTTTGCTTTGTGTTTCGTAGCGTAAGGCTAAGGTGGGCAGGCTACGATAAACACGCGCGCAGTCATCACCTGAGACGCTAAAGCCCAAGACGGCATGCATACGCAGCAGCTGCTTGTGCAGAGCCTTATCTTGGGTTACGATGCTGCCCATCAAGACATCACCACCACCGCTAGGATATTTGGTCAATGCATGAACACAAATATCCACAGACGCGCCATCAAGATCAAATGGCGAATAAGCCAGCCCCGCGCCCCAAGTGCTGTCCAAAGCGATGCAGACATGATGCTCTTTGGCGATCTTGATCAGTCCTTGTAAGTCAGGAAATTCAAGCGTCACAGACCCCGCCGCCTCAAGCCATATCAGCTTACAAGCAGGCGTGGGCTGAAAGCTTTTGGCATCCAGTGGGTCGTATATTTTGATCACCACGCCGTAGCGTTTTTGAAGTTCGCGCAGATGCTCAAGATTGGGGCTGTACATATTTTCAGTGACCCACACCTCATCACCTTGCCCAAGCAGCGCTGTGTTCACCAATACGATGGCAGCAAGACCGCTGGGCGCTAAAAGCGCATGATTACCGCCCTCAAGCCTTGCCATCTGATCCGCCAGTAGATAAGTCGTGGGCGTGCCATGCGTGCCATAGCTATAATCATAGCGATCACTCCAGTGTCTTTGAAACAGCGCCTGAGTATTATCAAAGAGGATCGTTGATGCGCGGTACACAGGTGGCTGCAGGCTGTTGATTTGTATGGGTGCTAGACGGGGATCGTGAATGAGCTGAGTATGTTTGTCCATGGATAAGCCTTTATACAGATTAATCATCAGATTCAGCGATTGTAAAGGTTGCGCGTGGTGCTGTCAAATGCCAAACCAAAGTATTATTTTTATCACCAAAAAGCCCCGAGCGTGTCGGGGCGGCTTATCGAGTTTTAATAAGTTTATCCATCACCGCCTTATATCCACCGACTTTAGGCGGTGGATATCAGGCGGTAAATCTCACTTTTTATTCTCTTAGCTTAATAAAATGATATAATAAACCCATGAAAACACTCAAGCTACGCATACGAGACAAACACACAGACCAACTAAACCACCTAAGCGGTTTAGTCAATTTCGTGTGGAATTATGTCAATGACTTGGGTTATAAATATTTACAGCGCACAGGCAAATTCTTATCTGCCTATGATTTAAACGACTACACCAAAGGCAGTGGTGAGCTACTAGGCTTACATTCTCAAACCATTCAAGCCATCAATGAAATACACGCCAAATCGCGTCGCCAATTTAAAAAAGCTAAGCTTAAGTGGCGAACCAACAACCCTAAATCTAAGCACAAATCATTGGGCTGGATACCGTTTAAACAATCCGCCATCAAACACCTAGCGACACGACAAAGCGGTAAAAAAGGCTTAAAATCCACCTTGCAACTATCCCTAGCCAAAGGACAAAAGCTAGTCATTGACCTATGGGATAGCGACAACCTATCACTATATCAAATCAACACTTGCGAAATTGTCCAAGACAGCCGTCACCGTTGGTATGCGTGTCTCACCGTCAAGAACTATCCAAAACAAACTTGTGGCACAGGTTCGGTTGGTATTGATCTTGGCTTAAAAGACAGTGCCACTACCTCAAACGGGGATAAACTGCATATTAAGCAAACGCTTAAATACGCCAAAGAGTTAGCCATTGCCCAAAGAGCCAAAAACAAACAGCGTATCAAGGCTATCCATGCCAAAATCAAAAATACACGGCAAGACCTCATCCACAAATTCACCACCCAATTAGTCAAGGATAACGCCCTAATCGTGGTCGGTGATGTGAAAACCACCCAATTTAACAGTAAAAAAGGCAAACTCGCCAAATCGGTTTACGATGCAGGTTGGTTTGAATTAAAACGACAACTGGAATACAAATGTCAGCAGACAGGCTGTCGCTTGGAAATCGTATCAGAGCGATACACTACCCAAACTTGTTCATGCTGTGGCGATATGTCCAGTAGTCCGAAAGGTAGAGCAGGTTTGCGAATCAGAGAATGGACTTGTGCAAAGTGTGGCACATGGCATGATAGAGATATTAATGCCGCTAAGAACATTCTTGCGGTCGGGCTTGACCGTCTAGCTGTAGGAATCCCCGCACTTTAGGGCGGGGAGGAAGTCAATTGGAGGTTTTATCATCATTCATGCGACTAAAAATCATCGCCAAGATGGGTCCAGAAATATTATGCCAAAAGCTAAAAATCGCGCTCGGCACCGCAATAAATGGATTCATCTTAAAGTGTACGGCAGCCAGTGCTGCGCCCAAGCCTGAATTTTGCATGCCCACTTCAATGGCGATCGCCTTACTGTCGTAGATGGGCAGCCTAAAGAGTTTGGCGGCAGCATAGCCCACCAAATAGCCAAATCCATTATGCAGCGCCACCACAAAAAAGATAAACAAACCAGACTCAATGATGCGATCTTTACTCACCGCTACGACCGCCGCGACGATGAGCACGATCGCGATGACAGAGATCAAAGGCATGGTTTGATTCACGCTTTGGACTTTTTGTTTGAATACCGAGCGGATGATCAGCCCAATAAAAACTGGCAAAAGTACCATTTTTAGTACAGAAACAAACATACCGCCTGCATCGACTTGCAGCCATTGACTGGCAAATAAATAAAACACAGCCGGCGTTAAAACGGGCGCTAAAAGTGTCGAGAGTGTCGTACAAGCAACCGATAAAGCGGTATTACCCTTGGCAAGAAATGTCATGACATTTGACGAAGTGCCACCCGGGCAGCAGCCGACCAAGATCACACCGATCGCCAAGTCAGGCGGCAGCCTAAATGCCTGCACCAACAAAAAGGCAATCACAGGCATCACGACATATTGAGCGATGACGCCGATTATGACCGCTTTGGGATTTTTGGTGACTTCTCCAAAGTCCTTGAAAGTTAAGGTCAAGCCCATGCCTAGCATGACGATGCCGAGCAGATACGGAATCCACGGCACAAACTGCTTAAACACATCAGGAAACTGCGCAGCAATCAGCGCAAAAACCACCACCCAAACGGCAAATGTCCTACTGACAAAGTTGGTGAGTTTTAATAATCCATCCATAAAAAATGCTCCAAATGTCACAGCCACTATACAAAAAAGTTTGGTTTTAAGATTTTTTGCATCATAAATGTTATCAATCAAGCTGTCAAATCTAAAGCACAAAAAAGCCCCGAATGATCGGAGCTTTCCTAAATTACCAATATTTAGTCAAATAAGTCTTTGACATCATCTTTGATTTTATCAAAAAATCCTTTTTTCTTAGATTCGCTGCTGTTTTCGGTGCTGAGCGTGCCTTGGAGCTGACGCAGCAGGTCTTTTTGTTCGCCCGTCAAATTCACTGGGGTTTGGACGACGATACGGCAAATCAAATCGCCTTGCATCCGCCCTTGAACGGTAGTAACGCCTTTACCGCGTACGCGCAATAGCTTGCCCGACTGCGTACCCTCAGCGATTTTGATTTTCACTTTACCATCCAAAGTTGGGATTTCGATTTCATCACCCAGCGCCGCTGACACCATCGAAATCGGCACATCCATATGTAGATCTGCACCATTTCTGGTGAAAGTTTCGTGCGGTTTTACGCGCACTTCGACATACAAATCGCCATTTGGCATCCCTTGGTCGCCTGCCTCGCCTTTGCCAGCCAAGCGTACGCGGTCGCCATCATCCACGCCGGCAGGGATAGACACTTCAAGCGTTTGCTGCTTCATTTTTTTGCCTTCGCCGTGGCAGTCAGGGCAAGGGTTTTTGATCTGTTTACCTGTACCATGACAGTCCGGACAGGTCTGCTGCATCACAAAGAATCCTTGCTGCATACGCACTTGACCTTGACCATGACAGGTGCTACAAGTCACGATGTCGCTGTCCTTGACCGCGCCTTTGCCATGGCAGGTATCACAAGTGACGCTGGTTTGGTAAGTGATTTGTTTTTTGCAGCCCTTGACCGCTTCTTCGAGCGTTAGGGTGATGTTGTACAATAAATTGGCGCCTTGACGAGCCTGTCTGCGTGAGCTACCACCCCCAAAACCGCCAAAGCCTGCACCACCGCCAAACGCCTGACCAAAGATGTCGCCAAAGATGTCATTAAAATCACCCCCGCTAAAACCGCCGCCACCAAAGCCGCCTGCGCCCATGCCTTGCTCATAGGCATCATGTCCCATGCGATCATAGGTGGCGCGCTTTTCAGCATCGCTCAGCGTTTCGTATGCCTTGGTGGCTTCCTTGAGCTTTTCTTCGGCTTCAGGATTGTCGGGGTTGCGGTCAGGGTGATATTTCATCGCAATTTTACGAAACGCCTTTTTAATTTCTTTTTCGTCGGCGGAGCGATCGACACCCAAAATGCTATAAAAATCTTTACTCATGTCAACATCCATAAAAAATACAAAAATATGCCTAAATATGGAGTTGCCAAGCTGATTTATCAAGCTGTAACATTAAAAAAAGCACAAAATCCCATCAATTGCCATCAAATCAACCACTACAGTCGCAAAACGGCATCAGGATGTTTCACATGAAACATCCTGACTGATACTTAGATCATCGAAGCTAATATAACTGCTGCCGAGCATGAATTACTCAAGCGATAAAAATTCGTAAATTTCATGGTTGGTCAAATCACCCATAAACAGCCTGCCTTGAGCATCAAAAACGGCAGGCGTCCCCATGATGGCAAGTGGTAGTGCTTGCTTTTGAGTAGCAAAAAGGGTGCTTTGGCTGCTTTGGCAAGCAGAGCGAGCGCTTAAAGTCATGCCTTTCATGGCGGCGGACAATAAGACGGCACGCTTGGCATTGTTTTGCTCGCACCAAATTTGCTGCATGGGCTTCAAAGACTCATCATAGATGGGGTAGCCGATGATTTTGACCGTGATGCCGCGGATATTCAGCTCATCGATGCGCTCGTGTAACACTTTACAATAAGGGCAGTTGATATCACTGGCGATATACAACACGGATTTTTGTGCAGTTTTGGCAGGGTAGATGGTCAGATGCGTATCGTTGAGTGTGCTAAAGACATGGCGATTTTTCGCTGCTTCGAACATGGGGCTGTGCTCAATGAACTGACCGTTTTTGAGGCTCGCCATCGCACCATCCATCAGATACCGCCCATCGCCAGTGATCAAAAATGTGGTGTCGCCCATGCCTGAGATGCCCCAAAGCACCCCTTGGATGCCAGTATGATAAAAGGCGGCGTCCTGCATGTCGTTCATGGCGCTCAAGTTGTTTAATAAAGCGGTGCGGTGCGCGTCGCTGATGGGTGTGCCCATGGCAAGGGGCTTTTGGATATGATGATCAATGGGCGTGATGGGGCTTGGGTTGGGACTTGGCGTGCCTTGAATGATATAGTCTAGCCCATCGCTGATCAGCAGATGATTACCATCTGCCAAAGTGATCTGATGAAAGCCTAAGGCAGGGCTTGGCTCGATGGCAGTGATCGGCGTTGTCAGTCCTAAATGGGTAAGCTTTGATCTGATGGCGTCATGGGTATCAAGCGTGTTGGCAGATGCGCTTAAGCTTAAGGGTAAGCTGAACACCAAAGCCAACACACAAACAATCAGTTTCATAAATCTTATAGTAATTCTTAAAATTGAGCGATCTCATCAGCAGTCAAGAAGCGGCATTCGCCCATCTCAAGCCCATCTAGGCAGATATCGCCAATACTTGCGCGGTGCAGTTCGATGACTTTATTACCAAAATATGCCATCATGCGCTTGACTTGATGATATTTGCCTTCGGTGAGAATGAGCACCGCGTGCGTCTCATCAATGAACGACAGCTCAGCAGGACGAGTTTTTTCGGTTTCGCCTTCTAATAAGATACCGTTTGCCACTTGCTTGATGGCGTGCGCTTGGGCATCTGCATCCATCGGATCGGCAAGGGTCAGCTCATAGCGCTTGGGCTGATGGCGCTTGGGACTGGTAACGCGGTGTAGCCACGCCCCGTCATCTGACAGCAGCAGTGCGCCTGTGGTGTCCACATCAAGTCGCCCTGCGATACGAAGCGCTGCCACTTCAGGCACCGCGATCAAATCAGTGACGATCGGATACTCTTTGGGCTTAAGCGTGCACTCAAAGCCATCCGGCTTATACAATAAAATATAGCGATTACCATCAGCGACGCTTAACGGCTCGCCTGCCCACAGCACTTCATCATTTGTCAAATCAATGTGATGGCTTGAGTCTTTGATGATGACATCATTGACGGTAATCTCGCCGGCATGGAGCACTTTTTTGGCGTCTTTGCGCGACAGCTCCGTGGCTTTACTCAAAAATTTATCCAAACGCATAATCGGTCTCAGAAATTATTCCTATAAATTACCCCAATTTTAGCACAGTTTGCTTGGGTGATTTGTAGTTTTGATGTTGGGTGAGATGGCTTGATGATGTACAAAATTGTGCAAATTGCCAAAATGTGGGAAAATGACCCCATTCATCATGGAAAATATCAAGTGACTTATCAAACCCCAAGCGCCCCTTGTGAAGCGCTGTATGAAATCAAAAAAAGCGAATTTTTGGCTTTTGCTTATCCGATTAGCACGCGCGAGTCGGCGATGGCATATGTGCAGGAGCTGCGCGCTCGCTATCCTGATGCACGCCACCACTGCTATGGCTACATCCTAGGCGATCCGCATAACACCACCAGTGCAGGCTTTGATGATGATGGCGAGCCCAATGGAACGGCGGGCAGACCGATTTTAGCTGTCTTGCAGCACAAAGGCATCGGCAACTGCATCATCATCGTGGTGCGCTATTTTGGGGGTATCAAGCTTGGGGCGGGTGGGCTGACGCGCGCTTATGCGACTGCTGCACAGATGGCAGTAGATGCCATGACGCTTGAAACATTCTTACCCAAAGCGTCGATCAAGCTTCAGACCACATTTGCGCACGAAGCACAGCTTCGCTATCTGATCGCTAAAGCCGGTGGCGAGATCTTGCAGGTTGATTATGATGCCAATGTCCGCATCACCGCTGAGCTTGAAAGTGGCGCTTTGGCGGCTTTTGTGGAAAGTTTGGGAGTTTATGCGACGGTTGAAGATTAGACTTTAGCCTTAAAAATTTAGAATATCAAGCCGCACATAGCAAAAACCACAAGCCGAAACTTGTGGTTTTTTAGTGCAATCATTGCATATTTCCCTATGGTCGTCCTTGTAACAGCCATGCTATCCGTCGCAGTGGTACTTACCTGTACCCATTTCCTGTGCTGTTGGATGTATTATGTCAAAGCTGACTATACAAAAATAGTGGCAAATGTCATCAATCCATGTAAGAAATATCGTACAAACCACAGCGATAAAAATTGGTCTCATTGGCTTTGGCGAGACTTAATTCACGCGCTACCACGCAATGCTGAACCCACTCAAATAAAAACGATAAAGAGCATAAATCGGTATTGCCTTTTTTGAATAATTCATGAATAATGAAAATAAACAAAACTCTAAAAAACAGGAGGCATTATGCAAAATATCGACACTTATAAAGACGCCTTATTAACCCTAAAAGCAGAATACCAAGCGCGCATTGATAAAATCAGTGATCACATCGCTCACCCCCAAGATCAGATGCAGCAGCACTGGGATGACCAAGCCGTCGCCGCCAGTCGTGATGAGATGCGTAAGGCGCTGTTGATCGAAGCTGAACAAGGTTTAGTGTATGTCAATGCCGCACTGCGTCGCATCGAAGAAGGCGAATATGGCACCTGCATCGAATGTGGTGAGCTGATCAATGAAAATCGCCTAAAAGCGGTACCCTATACGGCATACTGTATCGAACACGCGCGCTGATGATGCGTGATGGCGTCTCACCAAGCCAGCTATATCTGCCAAAGAGTGCCGCTCAGCCTGCGACCATTTTTGAGTATGTGTACTCAAAGTTTCCGCATGTTGGCTTGGCTGTTTGGCAAGCCAGATTTGAAGATGGCTTGGTCACCGACTCCCAAGGCATCGCCCTTAGGATAGATAGTCCGTATCGGCATGGCGAGACCATCAGCTATTATCGGCATCTGCCTGATGAGACGGTGGTGCCTTTTGAGCATCATATCATTTATGAAAATCAAGATCTGATGGTGGTGGATAAGCCGCATTTTTTGACGGTGGCGCCGGCAGGACGCTATGTCCAGCAGACGCTCTTGACTCGCTTAAAGCGCATAACAGCCAATGGCGATCTGTCGCCTGTGCATCGTTTGGATCGAGAGACGGCAGGGCTGATACTATTTACCAAGACCAGTGGCGCACGCCGGCTGTATCAGTCGCTGTTTGCCACGCAGCAGATCACTAAGGTGTATCATGCCATTGCGCCCATGACGCAGGCGCACCGATTTCCTTTGGCGATCGAGTTACATCTTGAGCGCGGCGAGCCTTTTTATACCATGGCGGTGGGTAAAGGTGCGCCAAACACGCACACCGATATGGATGTCTTGGCTGTCAGTGACGATGGCAAATGGGCAAAATATGAGCTGCGACCCACCACAGGCAAGCTGCATCAGCTCAGAGTGCATCTGAATCATTTGGGCATCCCTATCGCTCATGACAGCTATTATCCTTGTGTGGTGCATCGCGCGGAAGATGACTTTGATCACCCTTTGCAGCTGCTTGCCAAGCGTCTGTCATTCACCGATCCGATCACTCATGAGCCAATGTCATTTGAATCAAGCTTTGAGCTGGATTTTTCGAAAGTGTAAGTTTAAAGGCATTGCCAAGCGCAGAGATCTTAGTGCGCTAGGTTATGCCATCCAGTCAAAGTTGGTTTGACAAACAATTTGTGCACAGTTATAGTGTGATCAATCACAATTTTGATCAAGTTTAATCAACTCAACTCAGCAAAGGAGTGTTTATGGCGACCGATTTTGTTACCTGTGATTTATTGGACGATCATAGCGATCAGGCCATCAGCGTGGTGAGCCCATCGATTGATGGTAAAAGCTTTCGTAATTTTGGCGGTCATCACAGCTTTGGCGGTCAAGTGGTGACGGTGAAGTGTTTTGAGGATAACTCTAGGGTCAAGGAGCTGCTTGCCACCGAAGGCAAGGGGCGTGTGCTTGTCGTGGATGGCGGTGCATCGATGCGCTGCGCTTTACTTGGTGATATGATTGCTGAATCGGCAGTTAAGTATGGCTGGGCGGGTGTGATCGTTTATGGCTGTGTGCGCGATGTCGATCAGATGTCAAAGATGCCACTGGGTGTCCAAGCACTTGCCAGCATTCCCCAAAAATCAACCAGAAAAGGCGTTGGTGAGACAGGGCTTGCGATCAGCTTTGGCGGTGTGGTCATTCATGAAGGCGATTATATTTATGCTGATAATAATGGCATCATCGTCAGTGGCGAGCCATTAATCTAACCTTATATCATCAGCTTAAAAAGGCGCAGGCATCACCTGCGCTTTTTTATTCTTACCTCTCATAAACAGTCGTTCTCTATTAACATGAACACTCATGTATTCTTCAATATAAAGATAAAGCTAAATCTTATCAATTAAATTCATCTCACTTACGAAAATAATGAATTTAAACCATATCCAGTTTTTTCAGCATAAAAAATCTTTTTAGCACATTTTTGAATATTTTCTAGTTACAGTTCGTTTGTTTTATTGATTACTCTTTAATTTTTTGAGGAGTAATAAAATGAAGAACAATGAGCGATTTCTGAAAAATATTTGTAAGCTTAAAAAACTATATCAGCAGGATGGTTATCTCTTTATTTCAAGTGAACAGATGATTGAGTTGCTACAAGATATGGGTATCAGTATTGAAGAAATTAATCATTTGAAGGAAATGAGTGATAATCTTCCTTCAGACCCAACTTTAGAATTTAGAGAAAGCAGAAATGGTAGATTTTTTCATAATAATTTAAGCAAAGTAATCTACAGAACGGCATTTCAACCATTTGTGCTTTCAGTAGATGAGGACTTTATTCGTCATGATTCAGGAAAAATCAGATATTTTGTTGGCTTAGAAGAACGACTAACAAGAAATTTAGCCTTTCAAGAAATGCTTAAAGTAAAAAACCCTATTATTTCTAACATCGATATACTACCTCGTAAAAACCTTGATTATAGTTCAGTCAATTGGGTTACCACGGTGTTTCATTTAAGAACTATAACACAGGAGGATTTATTAGGTGAGCCTGCTTTAGAAGGCGTACATTCTGATGGTGTTGACCACACAATGACTATCATGTTAGGGCATCATAACATGACTGAAAATAGTGCTATCACAAATATACATTCCAATCTTGAAAAAAGTGGCATTTGTTTTGAAGAAACAAAAAATGAAAATCTTGTAAACTCAATGCAGCATAAAAAATTCTTAGATAGTCTCTTGATAAAGGATAACGAATTTAAACATAGCTTAAGCCCTGTTTTTCAAATTAATCCAACAGAGCGAGCAACTAGGGATATGTTGATTTTTTTTACAAGAAAACCTTGCTTACAGAAGCATATATCTTTTCCTTACGATTCTACTAATCCACACCCTGATTATCCAGTTGACTTTAAGTTAGAGTACCAATTATGAGTTTAACTAATTCAAATAAACTAGGAGTAGAAAGTCTAGTAAATAAATTTGTACCTTTTGTGTTTTTAATAATTTGGAGTGGAGGGGCTCTATTTTCTAAGCTAGGTTTACAGTATGCAGACGTTTGGAGTTTTCTTTTTTTAAGGTCAGCTTTGGCACTATCTCTGCTTACCATGATATTTTTATCCAATAAAGAATATCTTGCTGTAATACCTACACTTAAAAAAAATGATTTTGTTCGTATCATTGCTTCAGGGCTACTGCTCCAAGTTCTGTATCTAGTTTTCTATTTTTTATCCATTAATACTCATTTATCGTTAGGGATGATTATTTTAATTCTAGGGATGCAACCTATTATTACGAAGTTAGCAACTTCAAATAATGTCAACTATTATGATATTGCTTTGCTCGGTGGTTGTTTTATAGGATTGGCTATTGCTACCTTAGGATATCATAAAATTGAACAAATTAATCTATTGGGAATAGTGATGGCAGCTTGTGCCTTAATCTCTATCACTTTTGGAACTATCATTCAGTCCAAAATTACAAGCAATCCAATTTTAACTTTATTACTCCAAACTATTGTGGCTTTTATGATATTTGGAGCTACCACTGTCATGAAAGGATTGAGCTTCAACTTTAATTTTTACTTTATTTCAGCACTATTATGGATGGGAGCAGTAGTTTCTGTAGGGGCATTTTTATTATTAATGCGAATGCTAAGACATAGTAATGCTGAGAAGGTCAGTACATTATTTTTTTTATTGCCATTATTGACAATGGTTTTAGAAAGTATTTTTTTTCATAAACACTTAAATTTGTTAACTATTTTTGGTGGTATTATGGTTTGTGTCGTTCTTTTTATCTACCAATTTAAGCCATTTATATTAAATAAGACCAGTAGAAAATGATAAATCAAGACCATTTAGATAATTTGTTCATACGAACTTATAATACAAATTTAATTGGGCATAGCCATAACTATCATCAAATACTTATCCCATTACTAGGAAATATCAACCTGATAATAAATGGCAAATTAATTATTGTTAGCTATGGAGAGGTCTGTATTATCCCAAAAGGTGTTCATCACCAATTTACCGCTAGGACAGACTTTCGTTTCTTGGTAATTAATACTGACAATATAGATTTCGTTGCATTAGACCCAGTTAATGAGTTGCATTTTTCGCTCGATGATAAACTCTTAGCATTTATTGGGGTTGTTGAAAGGCAATTACTAACAGATTTTGACCAAGTGATGAATGATTACATGTTAAAATTGCTAATGGAGTTTTTGAAAAAAATTAGTTCTAATAAAAGAATTGATAGTCGGCTTATTAATGTTTTAAACATTATAAAAAATGATATTAGTGCAGAACATACACTAGATTCGCTTGCAAAGGCTGCTTGTCTTAGTGAGAGTCATTTTAAAAAAGCCTTCAAAAAACAATTTGGATATACACCCAAAGCTTATATTACTGAGCTTCGTATGCAAATGGCTAGAGGTTTGATTATTAATACGGATATGCCTATCACTATTATTGCCGAAAAATGTGGCTATCAAAATCTTTCAGCATTTATAAGGCGTTTTTCTCTTTGTTACCATGAAACACCCCAGAAGTTTCGAGCTAAAGGACGGTCTTTGGCTCACAAAAGATAAATTATTCATATTTTTAACGACAACATAAAAAGGAGACACGGATGTCTTACAATACCGTCACAATAGAAAGTCTATTGGCTGATTCACTATCCACCTCTAACTATACTTGGTCTGAGAAATTTCCTAATTTGTCCTCACTTTCACCAAACATCAAATATGAAGGGGATAAAAAATTATTACTGAAAAAATATTCTACATATAATGACTTTTCAAATACATTTGGTAAGGAGGTTTTAAGAAGAACTAAACGGGCATTTATTGATTACCGTTCCTTGAAATATGCAATGTCTCAACTTTCATGGGAAGAAAAATATTTCCCTAATTCTATTAGAGCAACAATCCATCAAAAGCAACAAGATATATTAGGTCTAAGAATTTATCCTGAGTATAAAAAAGCTTCTAAATTGCTTCCTTATCATGGAATTGCAGTGTTAAAAACACTAGATGGAAATGATTGTATGTTAATTCAGCCCGAAATTAATGTCGCTTCGCAGATAGGAGTTAAACGATACATTAATAATTATAATTTTTCAGATTTCTACATTGCCTAACAGACCAAAAGTTGAGAAACGAGATGAGTATTATTAATTCGCTAAATATGAACACGCTAAGATTTGCAATTCTTTACGCTATATCCTTTTCTGTTGCTAGTTTGGACCTTAGTATTACAGTGAGGTCGGGACAATTGCTCACTCATAGCAACCTTGGAGGTACTGCTTCTTATGCTATGATAGGCATTGGGATGATTGTTGGTTCTCGTTGTGGCATGTCATTGATTAACCTCATTGGTTTAAGAAAAACCTATGCTATATCTGCCCTTCTTTGTATCATATCAGGACTTACCTCCTCATTTTCGGTGCAACATAATTTATTTTATATTTTTTCTTTTAGTTTGTTGCTAGTAGGCATATTTATGGGGCTATCTAACTATCATCGTCTCTTAGTACAAGATATGGCGAAAATTAAATCACCTTGGAACACTAATTTGGTCTTAGTTAGTGGAATTATTGGAGCAATTGTAGGACCTTGGATTGCTCAACAAATAGCACCTAGTCCTGAACTATTTTATAAAGCTTACATTGCAGTTGCCATTTTTGGAGTCTTAGCATTAATTTTGAGTTTGACTTTACCAACAAAATATTCTATCAATAGAGTAAATCCAAACTTAGCAATCAGTAAGATAGAGAAAAATCTTGGTGTATATAAATCATTATTATATTTAGGTGGTTTGATAGGATTTTGTAGTTATGTGACTATGACCTTAGTAATGACTTCTGTTCCATTAGAAGCAACAGCAAGAAAGATGACAGCATCAAATATATCTAACCTAGTTCAGTGGCATATGGTGGCAATGTATTTGCCTATAATATTAGTACCAATACTAATGAGTAAGTTTCATTTAGCATCTGTTTTAAAAGCTAGTTTATTTATTAGCATCATAGCCTTTCTAATCTCTGCTTATATGATTTGGAATCAGGATGTAAATTATAATATTTTATTAGTTGCTATGTTAATTGCAGGCATTGTTTGGGCGTTTGGTTATTCAGTTGCTTCAAATATAATTGCAGTTAATCCCTATGGCATAATGTATCCAAAATTTCGGGGTATTGTTGAAGTATTTCCGCCATTAGGATTAATAACAGGCTCGCTATTAGCTGGATTAATTTTAAATTATAAAAATTTTAATTTTATAATTATTTTAGCAAGTCTGTTTTTATTAATTCCTTTACTTATGACTTTAAAAGAAAGTAATAGGCTTACTACATATATAGAACAGTGAGAGATGATTGTTTTAATGATGAGCATTAGTACAGGGGTAATCAAATAGCCTTATTTGAAAAAATGGGGCTGTACTAGAATAACTCTCATGTTATACTAGTTTTATGAAGATAACCTATTGTAAACTCAGTAAAAAAGTACAAAAAAGACTGCTTGAATTTTTTTTGTACTTGAAGTGACTGCTCGTTCGGCAGCTGATTTGCTTGGTATTCAGCATAATTCAGCAGCTTTATTCTACCATAAAATCAGACTTGTGATGGAATACCATCTTAATCTTGAGGCTAAAGAATTGTTTGATGGCGAAATAAAGCTTGATGAAAGCTATTTTGGTGGCATTGGCAAAGGCAAGCGTGGTCGCAGAGCTGGTGGTAAAACAGCTGTTTTCGGTCTTTTAAAACGCAACGGTAAAGTCTTTGTGGTTGTGGTTAAAGACACCAAGACTAACACACTCATGCCTATCATCACAAGCAAAATCAAGCCTGACAGTGTTGTTTATACAGATTGCTATAAAAGCTACAATGCTCTTGATGTCAGTGATTTTAAGCATGTTAGAATTAACCATTCCAAAGAATTTGCAAAAGACCATAATCACATCAGCGGCATTGAAAACTTTTGGTCGCAAGCCAAGCGTGTTTTAAGAAAGTACAATGGCATTGACAAGAAACACTTTCATCTTTTTATCAAAGAATGTGAGTGTCGTTTTAACTATGGTACACCATCTAATCAGCTTAAAGTATTGAGAAGATGGTGTGGGATTTAGGCTAATCTAGTACAGCCCCAAAATTAATATTGCCTATTTTTCTCTCTTTCTCTTTGTTGGGAATGGTTACTCCTAGCTATGCTTTTTCTTGTACCGAATACAAAACTTTTGTTAGCAACAAAACTGGGAAAGAAGCGGCTAAAGATGCCCCAAGTTGGGTAAAACAAGCTGGACATAAACCTTGTAAAAATCCAAATAAAAGCGGAAACCAATTTGCTAAACGTATTTTGGATGCAAAATATGGTGCTGGAAACTGGAAAACTGGACCAGGAACCGAACACAATCAAATTAAGAAATATGGCGACCGAGCATTTAAATAATTGGAATATATATGAAAAATTCAGTTTATGTTCTTTATCACACAAGAGTAGATAGCTTTGGTTGTGATAACGATAAATGTTAGGAGTGTTTTCTAGCTTGGAAGAAGTGGAAAAAGCCAAGCAGTATGCCCTAAAACAAAAAGGCTTTAAGGATTATCCAGACGGCTTTTCTGCTGTTGAATATGAAATCAACAAGCAGGAATGGTTGGAAGGTTTTGGCGATTAACAAAAAATGCGTTACCTTGAAAATACAAGGTAACGCATTTTTTACTTCAACTCCGCCACATAATACCTATCGCTGTTACTGCCGTAATTGCATTTACTTTCAATGACTTTTACGCATAACCGCTTATCGCAATTACTGGTTTGTAGGCGTTGCAGGTTTCGGGCTTTCTCAATTTGGGCGGTTAAGTGGTCTAATTCGGCTCGTCTAGCCCCTATGTCGTCCAAGCTAGGCACAAACCACAACATAAAACCCATACAGCACGCCATAAACACCGCAAAACCGCCAAAATACCAAAGGTTGTTACGCCAGTCTAAATCTCTTTTGGCTCTATCAATCTTATCAAGAACCCCTTTTAGGTTATCAGAATGCACCTGTAAGCGATTTATTGATCAAGTAAGCGGTTGACTTATTGGCTTTGGCAAGAATTCATCTAATACACATCAATTTGTAATAGTACCGCAACAAATTCTGACTTTATGATAAAAAAGTGGTATAGTAGATCAGTTTTGTAAGTCTTGGCTTGCGCTTGAACCGTTCATGATATGCTTCTAAATGAGATTTGCTGACTGTCAAACAGTTGATCAATGCATTTGGCGTGACAGATGTGATCCTCTTGATACTCAACCAAAACTAAGCCATTTGGATTATAGCATCATCCCTTGGGCTCTTAGACAGATCACCGTGAACGGATTCTTATCATTTTAGGAGTGATTATGCGTTCGATTGTAGATGCTTATTTGCGTCTGGGTTTGGTGCCGCTGATTGTGCTGGCGCTGGTGATCGGGACGATTATCGGGGTAGTTGCCCCATCTTTTGGCTTAAGTTTGGGTATTTTAGGCTCAATTTTTGTGGGTGCGCTTAAGGCGGTTGCGCCGGTGCTGGTATTTGTGCTAGTGCTGGCAGCTGTTTCAAATCAGCGTATCGGTGCAGACAGCCGTATCAAGCCGATCATTTTTCTTTATTTGGTCGGTACCTTTTCGGCAGCATTAGTGGCTGTGGGCGCAAGTTTTATGTTCCCAACAGAATTGGTCTTAAACAATATCGAAAGTGTCGAGCAAGCTGCACCCCAAAGCCTGCGTGAAGTTTTGACCAATTTGCTCATGAATTTGGTTGCCAATCCTGTGGCATCACTTGCCAATGCCAATTATATGGGAATCTTGACTTGGGCGGTGCTGATTGGTCTTGCCCTTCGCCATGTGACGGAGACCACTTTGCGTGTGGTGTCAGATTTGGGCACAGCAGTGACCAGTGTGGTCAAATGGATCATCGCTTTGGCGCCTTTTGGTATTTTAGGCTTGGTGGCGTCGACTGTCGCAGAAACCGGCGTGCAGGCACTGGTGGGCTATGCGCGATTATTGGCGGTACTGGTCGGCTCGATGCTGTTCATTGCTTTGGTGATGAACCCGATCATCGTTGCAGCGATGACTCGCAAAAACCCTTATCCTTTGGTCTTTACCTGCTTGCGTGAGTCTGGTGTGACGGCATTTTTCACGCGGTCATCGGCAGCGAATATCCCTGTGAATATGAACCTTGCGCGCAAATTGGGTCTGAGCGAAGACACATATTCTGTGAGCATTCCACTGGGTGCGACGATCAATATGGCGGGCGCTGCGATCACCATCAATATCTTGACTTTGGCGGCGGCGCATACTTTGGGTATTGAAGTCAGCTTTGGTGCGGCGGTGCTGTTGGCGATTGTTGGCAGCTTGTCGGCTTGCGGTGCTTCTGGTGTGGCGGGCGGATCGCTTTTATTGATTCCTTTGGCGTGTAATTTATTTAACATTCCAAATGATGTCGCCATGCAAGTGGTTGCCATCGGCTTCATCATCGGCGTCGTCCAAGACTCTGCCGAAACGGCGCTCAATTCATCCACCGACGTACTATTCACAGCAGCGGCAGATCCAAAATACGCCCACTACGGCTAATACTTTTGTCAATGCTTAAAATGCCTTGCTGGTGCAAGGCATTTTTTCATTATTGAGCGGTGTGATCCATAGTTTGCACCAGATTCATCAGCTCATCATCCCAAACCTGCCAGTCATCATCTTTGGCGTCTTTTACATCAAATATCAGCTCAATCTTACTATCATCTCGGGCGGTAGTATCTGTGATGCTGATGCTTTCGGGTGTGATATTGATCAAAAGCCAGCCTTCTAAAGTATGCACCACCCCTTTAATACGCAAATAATTTGGGCGAGACAGCAGCCATTTTTGTAGATGATAGCTGTCAAATTGCCACGTGCTAGGCAGTCGCCAGCCGCCCACTTGATGTCCTGCCATCTGCTCATGATACCGATAAGGTAACTCATTTGACCCCTTGATCGTTTCGTCAGCAGTTTGAGTCATCGCCGAATTTGGTGCTCTTAAAGAGATGCGCTGAGTCGCTTTTTGAGCGTCGTGCGGTGTGGATAATAACATGCCAGCAGTATCTTGGCTTAAAGGCGCTTCATCGATGATGACAGCCCGTTCATTGATGCTTGTGATCCATGCTCTCAAAGCTTGCCGCTCATGATCTGAAAGAGCGTCATGGCGATTGATAAATACAATATCAGCGTGGCGCACATGGGCAATGTAGCCATCATGAGTGCGATATTTTTCTTGTTGCCACTGAGTCGCGCTCAGCACACAGATGACCGCATTGAGCCTAAGTGTCGTTTGCCAGTGCGGTTCTGACAGCTGATCTAGTAGCTCATCAGGATGCGCAAGTCCCGTCGGCTCTATGATCAGGCGATCAGGATGATGCTCATTAATGAGTCTGACCAGTGCCACCTGCAAGGGTAGCTGACCTGTGCAGCAGATGCAGCCGCCATTGACTTCCTTGATGGCGATGTCATCACCAGTCACCAGAGCGCCATCTATGCCTATTTTTCCAAATTCATTAATCAACAATGCCCATTTTTGATGAGATTTGTGAGCAATTAGGGCATTGATGAGCGTGGTTTTGCCAGCGCCAAGAAAGCCTGTGACAAGCGTGGTTGGGATTTGGCGAATCGGTATCATGATGACTTGACTTATCAAAATAAAAATGGGACAAAACTGCCCCATTATAGCATAGGTTTACGATCAGCCTTCAGCACCATCTGGTACAAATACATAGCCCACCCCCCAGACGGTCTGGATATAGCGAGCCTGAGACGGGTTGTCTTCGATCAATCTACGCAGGCGCGACACCTGAACATCAATAGAGCGCTCCATCGCACCCCACTCACGACCACGCGCAAGATTCATCAGCTTATCACGCGTCAACGGCTCTCTTGGATGCTGAACCAATGCTTTTAGAACGCTGAACTCACCAGTGGTCAAGGTAACGACATTGCCATCACGCTTGAGCGTGCGTGTGGATAAATCTAGCGTCCAAGGTCCAAACTCAACCACTTCCAATTGTTGGCTTGGGGCGCCTGGCAGCTCTCTGTTTTGGCGACGCAGTACCGCTTTGATGCGCGCAAGCAGCTCTTTTGGGTTAAAAGGCTTTGGCAAATAATCATCTGCGCCTGCTTCAAGCCCCGCAATGCGATCGGCATCGGAGCCTTTGGCAGTGAGCATGATGATGGGAATGCCTGAATTTTCTGCACGCAGACGCTTACAGATCGCGATACCATCTTCATCAGGAAGCATCAAATCCAAAACGATCAATGAAAACATCTCGCGCGCGATCAGCTTATCCATCTGCTTGCCATCGTGCGCAACACGCACCACATAGCCATCATCTTCCAAAAAGCGCTGCAACAGTGTGCGCAGCCGAGCATCATCATCCACCACCAAAATACGGTGCGTCATCGTGTCTAAAGTTTCTGTCATATCATCTTTCCTTATCGTTATATACCCACTTTGTCAAGTCGGCTTGATACTCTTAGTGTACAATATTGCACAGCAAAATGTCACTAGTTTTATGTTAATTTTCTTTGAGAGCAAGTCAAAACTGCCTTAAACTTTTGGTAGTATTTTTAAAGGATATTTCAAAGATGATTGGCAGACTTTGAGCGCTAGGCTTTGGTGTTTTGAGCGAAAGTTGGTATAATAGGCGAAACATTTCCTGCCAATCGGCGCCATTGAAAGAATCTATATGACCAACTCAACGACTGATACCGATATTCAAATCGACCATCAAGCCATCTATGCTAAATTGGCTGCAACTCATGCCATCAAAAGCGCGCAGGTTGAAGCGTTTGCCAAGCTGTATGATGAAGGAGCAAGCGTGCCTTTTATTGCTCGCTATCGCAAAGAGCACACGGGCGGCTTGGATGATGAGATTTTGCGCGGACTTGAAAAATCGCTCATCGCCGAGCGAGATTTGGCAGCGCGCCGCCAAAAAATCCTAGGGCTATTGGCTGCTCAAAATGTCCTGACTGATGAGCTTGGCGAGCGTGTGAATGCTGCCTCAACCAAGCTTGAGCTTGAAGAGATTTATCAGCCCTATCGCCCGCGCCGCCGCTCTGTCGCTGCGCGCGCAAAATTGGCAGGGCTTGAGCCGATCGCGCATGCGGTTTTGGCAGGTCAAAACCCAGCAGAAGCGCTCGAAGGCTATGTGCCACCTGAGACGCTCACTGATGATAAAGGCGAAACGTTTGAGGCTGATTTTGGCGATCTTGATAAACAAATCAATGGCATTCAGGCGATCATTTTGGATGAGTGGGCGACAGCGCTGGACTTGTTAGATAAGGTGCGCACTGGATTTAATGCCACTGCAAGCATTCGCTCTGAGCTGATCGGCGAAGAAAAGCGCGAAGCAGGCGAGAAATTTAAAGATTATTTTGAGCACACTGAACCATTTGCCAAGCTGTCAAACCATCGCCTGCTTGCCATGCTGCGTGGGCGCCAGCAAAATGTGCTGGTGCTGCATGTTGATGGCGAAGATGAGCCATTTGTTGAGATGATCGTGCGTCATTTTGAGATCGATCCGAATGCTGCCAATGGCGATTTTTTGACTGATACCGCCAAAAAACTTTGGCTGGTCAAATGGCGTTCACAGATTGAGCACCGCCTCTTAACCGAGCGTCGCTTGGCAGCGGAGGCGGATGCCATCGCCGTTTTTGCAGAGAATCTTAAGCATCTGCTGATGGTAGCCCCAACGGGTCGAAAGGTGATTTTGGGGGTGGATCCAGGCTATAGTCATGGCGTCAAGATGGCGGTGATTGATGGCATGGGTGAAGTGTTGGCAACCGACACAGTCTATCCTTTCAAGCCGCATCATAAACTGGACGAAGCCAAAGCCAGCATTGAGGCGCTGATTCAGGCGCATCAGGTTGAGTTGGTAGCCATCGGCAACGGCACCGCCAGCCGCGAAAGCGAGGAGTTGGTCAAGTCAATCATTCGCGAAGCTTCGCTACCTGCTAAGGCGCTGGTGGTGTCAGAAGCAGGCGCGTCGGTTTACTCAGCCAGTGAGATTGCCTCCCAAGAGCTGCCCGATCTGGATGTGTCGGTGCGCGGCGCTGTATCGATTGCGCGTCGTTTACAAGATCCATTATCAGAATTGGTCAAAGTTGAGCCAAAAGCGATCGGTGTCGGTCAGTATCAACATGATGTCAATCAAACCGAGCTTGAAAGCAGCCTAGATAAAGTCACCGAAGACTGCGTCAATGCGGTGGGGGTGGATGTCAATACAGCAAGCCCAGCGATCTTGGCGCACATCTCAGGACTCAATAAAAACGTCGCCCAACAAATCGTTGAGTATCGCCGCGCACATGGCGCTTTCACCAACCGCGAAGAGCTAAAAAATGTACCACGCTTGGGGGTTAAGACTTTTGAGCAAGCAGCAGGGTTTTTGCGTATCAAAGACGGGGACGAGCCACTGGATGCCACTGGCGTCCACCCAGAGAGTTATGGATTGGTGTATGAAATCTTAACCAAGCATAACAAGTCTTTGGACGAGGTTTTGGGTAACGAAGAATTGACCAAAGCACTCAATGACAGCTCAGATAATTTTAGCCAATTGGCGACAGTTTTGAATGAGCTTGCCAAGCCTGCACACGATCCTCGTGGAGAGTTTCGCACGGCTAAGTTCCGTGATGATGTTAATGAAATCAAGGACTTAAAAGTAGGTATGACCCTTGAGGGCGTCGTGACAAATGTCACCGCCTTTGGCTGCTTTGTGGATGTGGGCGTCCATCAAGATGGCTTGGTGCATATCTCTGAGCTGTCCGATGGCTTTGTGACCAATCCTGCCGATGTGGTCAAGCCGCAAGACATCGTCACAGTACGCGTCATCTCAGTGGATGAAGCACGCGGGCGCATCGGCTTTAGCATGAAATCTGAAAAATCTGCCAAAGCTAATCAGTCAGCCAAGGCGGATAAAGCAGACAAATCGGCAAATCATAAGCCCAAGGCAGATCGCAAACCTGCTCGCCAAGACAAGCCAAAATCTACCGCCAAACCTGCCAAAACGATGGGCAGCTTTGGTGCGCTGTTACAGCAGGCAGGATTGGGCAAATAATTCGCTCATCTGACTTGCCAAGCCCACCAAGCGTAATTGCTTGATGGGTTTTTTGTTTGATTATTGGCTGATACCACGACTGCCGAGCCACTGTTTCATCAGTGCAATCTCTGGGTTTTGGGCGTCGATGATGCCTTGGGCAAGGTTTTTGATTTGATCATCTTGACCGTATTTGAGCTGGATTTTTGCCATCTCGACTGCTCCTTGATGATGCGGAATCATCCCTTGGGCAAAGGCGATATCAGCATCTTCGTGATGTACCCCTGTCATCATCGCATCATGTATACTCATGTCGCTAAGATAGGCTTTGGCGTGCTCGCTATTAGCATCAATGGCATCTTTATCTTGGGCGGTGGTCAGCCAATTTTGCATAAATTCAATCTCGGTTTGTTGTGCATCGATGATGTCTTGGGCAAGCTTACGCATGGCGGCATCTTTGC
This sequence comes from Moraxella canis, assembly GCF_002014965.1. Taxonomy (GTDB): domain Bacteria; phylum Pseudomonadota; class Gammaproteobacteria; order Pseudomonadales; family Moraxellaceae; genus Moraxella; species Moraxella canis. The sequence goes on along the minus strand of NZ_MUXT01000005.1, from coordinate 181,495 downwards.
CGTATTTTAGCTCAATCTGTGCCATCTGTATCGCCCCTTGGTGATGTGGGATCATACCTTCAACGAAAGCGACATCGGCACGAACTTTGGTGGCAGCTGCCATCATCGCATCGTGCATGGTGTTCATCGACTGCATGTACTCGCTAGTGTGTGCAGCCATCGGCATGGTAGTATCGTGATGGGCGTGTGCTGCGTGCTGCGTCTCTTGTGCATTTTGTGTACTTAGTGCAGCTGTTTGCTCGGTGCCAGTGGTGGGCTGACTACAAGCACTCAAGGCAGTAGCAAAAGCGATGGCAAGCAGAGATTTGTTGATGATCATGTCAGGCTCATTGGTAGTGATTGATCGTATTATTATAAACTCATGCTTTTGGGTAGAAACAGTGTTTGTGTGTAACACTTTCTTGCTAGGATTTACACTCTGGCGATTTGGTCAGTATGGTGCTAGGGATGATGACATCTATAACAAAAAAAAATTTCCCCAAGCGATCACTTGGGGAAATTTTTATAGTAAATCCGTATGAATCGGATTATTTACGTTTGTCCACAGGTACGAACTCACGATGCGTCTCGCCAGTATAGCGCTGACGTGGACGACCGATTTTGAATGGCTCTGAGTGCATCTCGGTCCAGTGACTGATCCAGCCAGCGGTACGCGCCAAAGCAAAGATTACGGTAAACATTGATGTTGGGATACCGATTGCTTTTAGGATGATGCCTGAGTAGAAGTCAACGTTTGGATATAGCTTACGCTCAACAAAATACGGATCTTCTAGAGCGATCTTTTCAAGCTTCATCGCAAGCTCTAGCTTAGGATCATTGATGCCTAAAGCGCCTAGAACTTCATCACAAGTTTCTTTCATGACCTTGGCACGTGGATCGAAGTTACGATAAACGCGGTGACCAAAGCCCATCAATTTAACTTCTTTACGCTTAACCTTCTCCATGAACTCTTCGACATGTTCAACAGAGCCGATTTCGTCAAGCATCTCAAGAACAGCTTCGTTAGCGCCGCCGTGTGATGGACCCCAAAGAGCGACGATACCTGCTGCGATACATGCGTATGGGTTGGCACCTGTTGAGCCAGCCAGACGTACAGTAGAGGTTGAGGCGTTTTGTTCGTGATCGGCGTGAAGTGTGAAGATCTTATCCATCGCTTTGACTAGCACAGGATCGACTTTATAATCTGGCTCGCCTGGTGTTGCAAACATCATGTATAGGAAGTTTTCAGCGTAGCTGAAATCTTTACGTGGGTACATGAACGGTTCGCCGATTGAGTATTTGTAGCTCATGGCAGCTAGAGTAGGTACTTTTGCGATCAAATCAACAGCAGTATTGTCACGATGCTGAGGATCAGAGATATCTAGGTGGTTGTGATAGAATGCTGACAGCGCACCCACCACGCCAACCATGATTGCCATTGGGTGAGCGTCACGGCGGAACCCTTCGAAGAATTTGCGCAATTGATCATGAATTGACATATGATCAGAAACACGCTCATAGAAAGCTTCTTTTTGCTCAGCCGTTGGTAGCTCGCCATAAAGTAGAGCATAGCAGACTTCTAAGTATTCAGCATTTGAAGCCAGGTCGTCAATGGCATAGCCGCGATGCAAAAGCTCGCCTTTTTCACCATCAATATAAGTAATGGCAGATTCCACTGGCGCAGTCGCCATAAAGCCAGGATCATAAGTCCATAAACCTGCTTTGGCAACGGCGCTGATGTCCAATACTGGACGACCCAAAGTGCTCTCCAGCACTGGCATTTCGTATTCAGTACCGTCAACGGTAAGAGTAACTTTCTTTGACATAATTGACCTCATTTGGGGTTAAAGAACGCCTGAAAACCTTGTATTGCACATGACAACAGTCACCATACTTCCTTGTGGGTGCCAGCGATGCACCATACAATCAGACGAATAATTTCACACGAATTGGCTAAGCCTTCAGCCTAAATCGTGCGGCATCCTTGTTTTGTTATACATTCGCATCTGCGCACAGACACGCTCAACAGTGAGCCTTTTGGATAATACAAAAACTTTGACAAAGTTACAAGCCTTTTTCACATCAATAGCAAAATTTAGTGAACATCCACCCACTGGCTCAACTTTGATTTTAGGGGCAATCAGCTTGCTTGGCAAGCAGTTTTCAAAGCCTGACACTGTTTGTAACAATTAATTCACGCATTTGTGGGGTATTTTTTGGAGAAATTTCGGAAATTTTGCACAAAGTTTAGGATTTTGTTTGTAATTATTGAACAAGCGTTTTATAATTTGTGTTATTTATGTGTGCATTTTTCTAAACGATAATCAATGACAGTTATCAAACATTTAGCGGTTGTTCAGTTTGGCAGCGCGCAAAAGATTTGATCAGTGCCTATCGTGATGAAATTTTGCAATTTTTTTTGTGGTGCTCGCTGACCTCATCACTGTATGAGTCGTGAGTATTCATTGGGCGGCGCTTGATAGATAGATATTGACCGCCCAAGGGTACTGACAAGCCGGCCAGCTACTCCTTGCCATTTTTCGGCTTAAATTAGATAAGGATGCCCGCTGTGAAAAGCAACCGACCGATTAACCTACCGTTAAGCCAAGTCATCGCTGTGAACTCAAAGTCACCGATCGCTATGGCTTCTATTTTGCATCGTATCTCTGGTATCGTCCTTTTTGTGCTCGTGCCGGTGATGCTGTATATTCTTCAGACTTCTTTGTCGTCAGCTGAAGGTTTTGCGGCTGTATTTGATAATATGGCGCTACGCTTTGTGGCGTGGATCTTTGTCGCAGCGACCGGATACCACTTTGTGATGGGTGTAAAACATCTACTTGCTGACGCTGGTATGAATGAAGAGCTCAACTCTGGGCGTACCGCTGCGGTGATTAGCTTTGTAATCGCGGCTGTGCTGATTGTCGCATCGTTTGTATGGGTGATGTTCTAATGAGAAATAATTCTGGTATTAAAAGTGCGACTGGCTTAACTGGTTCAGGCTCACGTGATTGGATTTTGCAGCGCATCAGTGCTGTTGTTTTGGCGGTTTATAGCGTTGTTGTGGTAGGTTTTTTCCTATTCAATGATGTCAATTTTGAAACATGGCAAGGCTTTATGCTAAGCCTACCAATGAAGCTATTTAGCTTGGTGGCGATTTTATCATTGGTATTCCACGCTTGGGTAGGCATGTGGACGGTATTGACTGACTATGTCAAGTCATCAGGTCTGCGTTTGGTCATCCAATCTTTGGTGATTATCGCTATTTTGGTATATCTATTCTGGGGTGTGATGATTTTTTGGTAATTGACCAAAATTTGTGGCATCAGCCACCCGCAGCATGAACACCAAGTGAAATAATTAGGAACTAACATGGCAACAAACCAAGATAACACAATTAATAATATCCCAACGCTAAACTTTGACGCAGTCATCGTTGGCGGTGGCGGCTCAGGCATGCGCGCATCTTTGCAATTGGTCAATGGCGGTATGAAAGTCGCTGTCATCACCAAAGTATTCCCAACGCGCTCGCATACCGTTGCTGCTCAAGGCGGTATCGGTGCATCATTAGGTAATATGAGCAACGATAACTGGCATTTTCACTTTTATGATACCGTAAAAGGTTCTGACTGGCTTGGCGACCAAGACGCCATCGAATATATGTGCCGTGAAGCACCAAAAGTCGTCTATGAGCTTGAGCACATGGGTATGCCATTTGACCGTAACGCAGATGGCACAATTTATCAGCGTCCGTTCGGTGGTCACAGCTCAAACTATGGCGAAAAAGCCGTGCCACGTGCGTGTGCCGCTGCTGACCGTACAGGTCATGCGCTACTACATACGCTGTACCAAAAAAACCTTGAAAAAGGCACGCAATTTTTTGTTGAATGGATTGCGCTTGACTTGATCAAAGATGATGAAGGCAACATCAACGGTGTCATCGCTTTAGAACAAGAAACAGGCAATATCTCAGTATTCCAAGCGCGCACAACCGTCTTGGCAACTGGCGGTGCAGGTCGTATCTTCAAAGCATCTACCAACGCCTATATCAATACAGGTGATGGCTTGGGCATGGCGGTACGCGCTGGCATTCCTTTGCAGGACATGGAGTTTTGGCAATTCCACCCAACTGGCGTAGCAGGTGCAGGCGTTCTATTGACCGAAGGCTGCCGTGGTGAAGGTGCGATTTTGCGTAATAAGCATGGTGAAGCCTTCATGGAGCGCTACGCCCCGACGCTTAAAGATTTGGCACCGCGTGACTTTGTGTCTCGCTCTATGGACCAAGAAATCAAAGAAGGTCGCGGCTGCGGTCCAAATGGCGACTATATCGTCATGGACATGACACACTTAGGTGCTGCAACTTTGATGAAGCGCTTGCCGTCAGTTTTTGAAATCAGTAAAAACTTTGGTAACGTAGACATCACCAAAGAGCCAGTACCGGTTGTGCCTACCATTCACTATATGATGGGCGGTATCCCGACCAACATCCACGGTCAAGTCACTGTACCAAATCTAGAAGGTCCAGTTGATGAGCAAGGTTTATATACCGAAGGTCGTATCGTCAAAGGTCTTTATGCCATCGGTGAATGTGCGTGCGTCTCTGTGCATGGCGCCAACCGTTTAGGCACAAACTCGCTGCTTGACTTGGTTGTGTTTGGTCGCGCAGCAGGTCAGCATATTATTGATGATTTTGCGCAAGCAGACCACAGCTACAAGCCGTTGAACCCACGCGTGCTAGACTTTACCATGTCTCGCCTAAATAAACTACAAGACTCAACCGAAGGCTACAATGCGCAAGAAATTGGCGATGAAATTCGTCAAATCATGCAAGATCACGCTGGCGTATTCCGTACCCAAGAGCTGATGGATAAAGGTGTTGAGCGTATTTTGGCACTTGAGCCAAAAATCAACCAAATCCACTTGGCGGATAAATCACAAGTCTTTAATACCGCGCGTATCGAAGCGCTAGAAGTTGCCAACTTATACGAAGTGGCAAAAGCGACAATGATCTCTGCTTCACTTCGTCACGAGTGCCGCGGTGCGCACATGGTTGTTGATTATGAACACCCAGCAGATTATGACCCAGCGCCACTGGGTCGTAACGACAGCGAATGGATGAAGCACACGCTTTGGTATTCAGAAGGCAATAAAGTGGTGTATAAGCCAGTTCGCAAGCAGCCACTGACGGTTGAATATTGCGTACCACGCGTTCGTACTTTCTAATAGATTAGCCTAATTAGGCGGGTTGGCGTGTTGCCAACCCAACCAACAATTACTGGAGAAAAATAATGAGTCGAGGCACCCGTATCGTAGAGATCTATCGCTACGACCCAGACAAAGATAAAGCCCCTTATATGCAGTCATACGAAGTAGAGCTGCTTGATTCTGATCGTATGTTGCTAGATGTGCTACTTCGCCTAAAGCGCCAAGATGAAACGCTGACTTTCCGTCGCTCATGCCGTGAGGGTATCTGTGGTTCTGATGGTATGAACATTAATGGTAAAAATGGCTTGGCGTGCTTGATCAACATGAACACTTTGCCAAATAAAATTACCATTCGCCCATTGCCAGGCTTGCCTGTGATCAAAGACTTGGTTGTGGACATGAACCAATTTTATGAGCAATACGAAAAAGTACATCCATACTTGATCAACAATCAGCCTGCGCCACCAAAAGAGCGTCTTCAGTCTCCTGAAGAGCGCGAAAAAATGAACGGTCTTTATGAGTGCATTCTTTGTGCATGCTGCTCAACTTCGTGCCCATCATTTTGGTGGAACCCTGAAAAATTCTTGGGTCCTTCAGCGCTATTGAACGGCTACCGCTTTATCATTGATAGCCGTGATACCGATACTCAAGCACGCCTAGCACGCTTAGATGACCCATTTAGCTTATTCCGCTGCCGTGGCATCATGAACTGTGTGAGCGTCTGCCCTAAAGGTCTAAACCCAACTAAGGCAATCGGTCATATCCGTAATATGCTATTGGATCAAGCAGGCTAATTGAGCATTTGATCTGACTGCCGCATCTGATCACTGATTGGGTGCGGCTTTTTATATGCCAAAATAATCAGTATAAAAAAGGTGGTCAAATCAATGTCATTACTACTTTTTGGCGCGCGCCTTGAGCCGTTGTTTGATAAATAAGTGTATTCACCGATGCGGTAAGCGCGGTAGATGATGCAGCTGAATGATATTTGGTCTGTCAAAGCACAGATATAAGAAAAATCAGGTGAATGATTGGCAAGATGAGCTGCGTAAATTAAGTAAAGAAGGGATCGGTAACTATATCAAATTTTATAATAAATTATGCCAAAAAACTATAATAGAGCACATTTGTACCACGAAAAATAAGGGTTTTGATTTCTGACACAAAAGCGCAAGATTCATTTGTATCTTTACTAAGATAATTATGCCCCAACGCGGCATCTCGCCCTTGTTATCTTTAACCAAATGGCGTACACTATACGGGAGTATGCGTCAATTTTTGATGCGAATTGACAGCCGTCGCCGTCGGTAATGATCGACGACATGGCAGACCCAACTTTTACTAATAAAATGGCGAAAGACGAATGACAAACAGTAAAGATACGGTGGCTTTTTCAAACACCGAGTTGGCAGCAGACAGTGCAGCCTATGTCGAAGCGCTGTATGAACAATATATGGCAGACAGCCAAAGCGTGAGCGAGGAGTGGCAAAAGTACTTTGAAACTTATCGCCAAGACACTGATGCGCCGCACAATGCGATCAAAGAGCAGTTTTTATTGTTGGCGCGCAATCAGGCAGCTGCGGGCCAAGCAGGTCCATCAAGCGATTGCAACCCGAAACAAATGGCAGTTCAAGCCTTGATTTCTGCCTATCGCCGCCGCGGTCACCGTAAGGCGAATCTTGATCCATTAGGACTGCATCCACGTCCAGAAGTTGAAGATTTGACTTTGGCATTTCACGGACTTTCGGAGTCGGATTTAGACACCGTATTTCCAACCAATGATTTGGCAATCGGTAAATCTGAAGCTAAGCTTCGTGAAATCATTGAGATCTTAGAGCGCGTCTATTGTCAAAGTATCGGCTATGAATACATGCACGTATTTAAAGCGGCTGAAAAGCGTTGGATCGAAAATTATATCGAATCAAATCACGGTCACATCAAATTTAGCAAAGACAAAAAATTAGAAATCTTAGAGCGTCTGACGGCTGCTGAAGGTTTAGAAAAATACTTAGCGCGTAAGTACACAGGCGTTAAGCGCTTCGGTCTAGAAGGCGGTGAAAGCTTCATTCCTGCGGTTCATGAAATCGTACAGCGCGCGGGCGGTCAAGGCTCAAAAGAAGTCGTTATCGGCATGGCGCACCGCGGACGCTTGAACCTATTGGTGAACATTTTGGGCAAAAACCCAGGTGATTTGTTTGATGAGTTTGATGGTAAGGTTCAGCCTGTCAATGGCTCAGGGGACGTCAAATATCACAACGGTTTTTCTTCAAACGTGATGACGCCAGGCGGTGAGATGCACTTGGCATTGGCATTTAACCCGTCGCATCTTGAGATCGTCTCTCCAGTACTTCAAGGTTCGGTGCGCGCACGTCAAGCACGCCGTTCTGAAAAATACGGCTTAGAAATTGATAACAGCACTGTGCTACCTTTGGTGGTGCATGGAGATGCTGCACTGGCAGGTCAAGGTGTGAACCAAGAGACTTTCCAGATGTCTCAAACACGCGCCTATAAGACTGGTGGCACGGTTCATATTGTCATCAATAACCAAGTCGGCTTTACCACTTCTCGCATTGAAGATGCGCGCTCGACAGAATATTGTACCGATGTCGCCAAGATGGTTCATGCGCCAATTTTGCACGTCAATGGCGACGATCCTGAAGCAGTGGTATTTGCTTCTCAATTGGCTGTCGATTATCGCCGTGAGTTTGGCAAAGATGTCATGCTTGATATTTTCTGCTATCGCCGTAATGGTCATAACGAATCTGATGAGCCATCTGCCACACAGCCACTGATGTATGCGGTCATCAAGAAACTACCGACCACGCGTACCCAATATGTCGAGCAATTGGTTCAAGAAGGCATCATCACCCATGAGCAGGGCGCTCAGTTTGAAGATGATTACCGTGAATCACTTGATCGTGGCGAGTTTGTTGCGGGTGGTTTGGTCAGTGAGCCGAATACTGAGCTGTTCGTTGATTGGAAGCCTTATTTGGGTCACGATCTAGAAGACGACTGGGAAACGGGTGTCGATATCGAAAAGCTCAAATCCTATGGTCGCGCGATGGCAAAAATCCCTGAAGGATTTACTCTACAGCGTCAAGTGGCGAAAGTCGTTGAGCAGCGTTTGGCGATGCAAACTGGCGAAGAGCCGCTGAACTGGGGCGCTGCTGAGACTTTGGCTTATGCCAGTCTTGCCGCTGAAGGCTCATTGGTGCGTATCACTGGTGAGGATGTCGGGCGTGGTACATTCTCGCATCGTCATTCAGAGCTATATAACATGAATGATGGCAGCATGTATATTCCCTTGCAGCACATCACCGAGGATCAAGCTCGCTTTGCTACTTATAACTCACTGCTATCAGAAGAGGCGGTACTTGCCTTTGAATATGGCTATGCTACCACTGTGCCGAATGCACTGATCATTTGGGAAGCGCAGTTTGGCGACTTCGTGAACGGTGCGCAGGTGGTGATCGATCAGTTCATTTCATCTGGCGAAACCAAATGGCAGCGTGTCTGTGGTTTGACGATGTTATTGCCACATGGGTTTGAGGGTCAAGGTCCTGAGCACTCATCAGCACGTTTAGAGCGCTTCTTACAGCTGTGTGCTGAAGATAATATGCAAGTGATCACGCCAACGACACCTGCCCAAATCTTCCATGCGCTGCGCCGTCAGGTCGTACGCCCAATCCGTAAGCCATTGATCGTGATGTCGCCTAAGAGCTTACTCAGACATCCGCTTGCGACTTCTAATTTAGAAGAATTGGCATCAGGCAAATTTGAAACTGTCTTGCCTGAGATTGACTCAATTAACAATGAGAAAGTCACTCGCTTGGTGCTTTGTGGCGGTAAGGTATATTACGATCTGCTTGATCAGCGTCGCAAATTGGGTCAAGAGCACATCGCCATCGTTCGTATTGAACAGCTGTATCCGCTGCCTGAAGAGCGTATTTTGGCTGAGATTGATAAGTATCCAAACCTAGAAGAAATCATGTGGGCGCAAGAAGAGCCGCTGAATCAAGGTGCTTGGTATTACTTGGCGCCTGAGCTGTTCCGCATGGTGGTACCTGCACCGACGAAGGCAAAAATCATTCCGCCTTCGGCGCGTCCTGCCGCCGCTGCACCTGCGACAGGCTCACCAAAACTGCACGCCGAACAACAAAAAGCTTTAATTGCTGAAGCATTGGGCGTGACAGTTGAAGCCTTGAAGTAATATTCATTAGCCAAAGTGCTGCGCGCGTTTTGGCTAATACCATTTAGTATTTTAAAATAACACATTTTTGATTTATAAACTTGAAGGAGTTTATTATGGCTGAAATTAAAGCCCCCGTATTTCCAGAATCAGTACAAGATGGCACGATCGTTGAATGGCATGTTGCTGAAGGTGAAGCCGTTAGCCGTGACCAACTTTTGGCTGAAGTTGAAACTGACAAAGTGGTTCTTGAAATCGTAGCGCCAGATGATGGCGTGATTACCAGCATTGTTAAGAATGTTGATGATACCGTATTGTCGGCGGAAGTGGTTGCGATTTTTGAGGCAGGTGCAGCAGCGCCAGCAGGTGAGGCGCATGTGGCAAGTGAAGATAATGCTGATGGCAATACCACTGTCGATCCAGCATCAGTAGCAGCACCAGTGCAGCCAAAAGATGAGTCAGCAGCATCAGAAGCTGAATATAAAGATCAAAGCCCAGCAGTTCGCAAAGCCGCTAAAGAAACAGGTATCAACCCTGCCGACGTGCAAGGTTCAGGTCGTGGTGGCCGTGTGACCAAGTCTGACATGGTCAACCCAACCTTAAAATCTGATAACGGTCAAGTTATCGCCACAGCTGTGGGTCAGCGCATCGAAAAACGCGAGCCAATGACTCGTCTACGTAAGCGTATCGCTGAGCGTCTTTTGTCAGCTACTCAAGAGACTGCCATGTTAACAACATTTAACGAAGTTAATATGAAGCCTTTGATGGACTTGCGTGCTAAGTACAAAGATCGTTTTGAAAAACGCCATGGCGTAAAACTTGGTTTCATGTCATTATTTGTTAAAGCAGCTACCGAAGCCTTGAAACGCTTCCCAGCAGTGAACGCATCGATTGATGGCAGCGACATCATTTATCATGGTTATTATGACGTGGGTGTGGCAGTATCATCAGATCGCGGCTTAGTTGTTCCAGTGCTACGTGATACAGATCGTATGAGCATGGCAGATGTTGAAGCTGGCATCCGTGATTATGCGACCAAAGCTCGCGAAGGCAAGCTGAGCATCGAAGAGATGACAGGCGGTACATTCACCATCACTAACGGTGGCGTATTCGGCTCATTACTTTCAACGCCGATCATTAACCCACCACAAACTGCTATCTTAGGTATGCACGCAATCAATGAACGCCCAATGGCAGTTGATGGCGAAGTGGTTATCCTACCGATGATGTATGTGGCGCTGTCTTATGACCACCGCTTGATCGATGGTAAAGAAGCGGTTCAATTCCTAGTGACAATTAAGGAATTGATCGAAGATCCATCAATGCTATTACTTGACCTATAAGGTTTAACAGATGGTTTTTGCAAAGGATTGTTGGATGAGCTCTGACAATTCTTTGTGCGTTTTTAAAATTTAGAAATTTAGAAAAAAGAGAAGATGATGAAAAATTCGTATGATTTGGTTGTAATTGGCGGTGGTCCAGGTGGCTATGAAGCAGCAATTCGTGGCGCTCAATTGGGGTTTAGCGTTGCCTGTATCGAAAAGCGTGTGCACAAAGGTGAGCCTGCGCTTGGCGGTACTTGTTTGAACGTTGGCTGCATCCCATCAAAGGCATTGCTTGACAGCTCGCATCGCTATGAAGCTACCAAGCATGAATTGGCTGATCATGGCATCACCACAGGTGAAGTGGATATCGACATCGCCAAAATGCTTGAGCGTAAAGACAGTATTGTCAAAGGTCTGACCCAAGGCGTGGCAGGTCTTTTGAAGGGTAACGGTGTGGATTGGCTACAAGGCTTAGGCACATTGGTTGATGGTAAAGGCGCCGAAAAGCAAGTCAAATTCACACCGCTTGAAGGTGATGAAGCCACCATTACTGCCAAATATGTCATCCTAGCGGCAGGCTCTGTGCCTATCGAAATCCCTGTTGCCAAGACTGATGGCGAATACATCGTCGATTCAACAGGCGCACTAGAATTCAGCGAAGTGCCAAAGCGTCTGGGCGTGATCGGCGCTGGTGTGATCGGTCTTGAGCTTGGTTCGGTATGGCGTCGATTGGGTGCAGAAGTTGTCGTTTATGAAGCCTTGCCAGAGTTCTTGGCAGCAGCTGATAAAGACATCTCAAAAGAAGCAGCCAAACTGCTTAAAAAACAAGGCTTAGATATTCGTGTAGATACCAAAGTGACCAATGCCGAAGTGGTCAATGGTGAAGTGGTAGTGACTACTGATGTCAAAGGCGAAACCCAAACAGATACCTTTGATAAGTTGATCGTTTGTGTGGGTCGCCGTGCTTATAGCGAAAAATTGTTGGCAGAAGGCTGTGGTATTGAACTGACTGAGCGTGGCTTGGTAGCGGTCGATGATCAATGCAAAACCAATTTAGACGGCGTGTATGCCATCGGCGACTTAGTGCGTGGTCCTATGCTTGCTCATAAAGCCATGGAAGAAGGCATGATGGCTGTTGAGCGTATTCATGGCGAAAAAGCTCAAGTCAATTATGACACCATCATCAGTGTTATCTATACTCATCCAGAGATTGCATGGGTGGGTCTGACTGAGCAGGCAGCCACCGAGCAAGGTTATGAGGTGAAAACTGGTTCGTTCAGCCTGTCAGCCAATGGTCGTGCGCTAGCGCAGGGCGAAGGCGTGGGTCTGATCAAGGTAGTGGCTGATGCCAAGACTGATCGCTTGCTTGGTATGCACGCAGTCTGTGTTGGTGCAGGCGACATCGTCCACCAAGGCATGATCGCGATGGAATTTGTTTCGAGTATCGAAGATCTGCAGCTGATGACATTTGCACACCCAACTGTGTCTGAAGCGGTGCATGAAGCGGCATTGTCTGCTGATGGTCGCGCGATCCATGCGATTCAGCGTAAGAAGCGTAAGTAATTATGATCAATAAAAAACCGAGCTATGTGGCTCGGTTTTTTATTGATTTTAAAGCAATGATTGATACTTTGCTTAGCATAACAGCCTCCTTTCTATGCTATGACGATTAACTTATTAAACATCCAAAATTGATTAAACATCCCAGTCTTTAAGGCTGGGATGTTTTTAGGGTTGAAAACTATTTAAACTTCACCACGCCCACGCCATCGGCTTTGGCATTTTGGGCTTGGATGATGGCGGTCTCATCAGGCGTGGGGCGACGCTCATGGTGCCCACACTCGATGCATTCGATGTACTCATCATAGTCAGGCTCAAATACTTGGATTTGGACGATGACATCCATTGTTTTACAAGCTGGGCAGGCTACCCCTGCCAAAAACTGCCGCTTTGGGCGATTGGATTGATAACGCATGATCAGCTTCCTTGGCTTATCAGACCGCGATGGCGCAGCAGCGCATCTTGAGTAGCCTTACGGCCGCGGAATGCCACATAATTATCTTGAGCGTCGCGAGCGCTGCCTCGTGCCAAAATCTCATCGCGAAACGCCCGACCTGTGGTGGGGTTAAACACCCCGTCTTCTTCAAATTTGCCAAAAGCATCTGCCGAGAGCACTTCCGCCCAAATATAAGAATAATACCCCGACGCATAACCCCCAGCAAAGATATGGCTAAAGCCATTGGCAAAGCGCTGATATTCAGGCGGTATAACCACAGCGACCTCATCGCGGACTGTGTCTGCTGCCGATAAGATGTCAGGATAAGTTATTTGTCCAAAATTTAACATCTTGGCGGTGTGTAGTCTAAGATCAAATAGACCAAACTCCATTTGGCGCAGCGTTTGCAGACCGGTTTGAAAATTTTTGGCGGCGATGAGCGCTTCTTTTTTATCGCTTGGCAAGGGCTCGCCCGTATCCACATGACGGCTGATTAAGCGCAGACCCTCATCGGTGATGGCAAAGTTTTCCATAAACTGACTGGGCAGCTCCACCGCGTCCCACTCCACACCGCTGATGCCAGCGACATCGGCGACATCCACCGTTGTCAGCAGGTGATGCAGGGCATGACCAAACTCATGAAACAAAGTATTGGCTTCATCAAAAGATAACAGGCTTGGCTTATCATTCATCGGCGGCGCAAAATTGCCCACAATAAATCCAACAGGCAGGCGCATCTCATCGCCTTTGACTTGGCGCTTTTGAAAATCGTCCAGCCATGCACCGCCTTGCTTGCCAGCTCTGGCAAACAAATCAAGATACAGACCGCCCAACAGCTCACCGCTGTCTGCATCGTGGATCAGACAAAACAGCACATCTGGATGCCAAGCTGAATAGCTGCTTGGCTTGGCGATTGATAGGTTAATGCCAAATAATCTGCGGCAAATCTCAAACAAGCCTTCTAGCACGACCGGCAGTGGAAAATAAGGGCGAAGCTCATCGGTGGTCAGACTGAATTTGGCTTGACGAATTTTTTCGCTGACATAAGCCACATCCCAAGGCTTAAGCTCATCTAGACCCAAGCTTTGGGCGTATTCTTTGAGCTCTTGGTACTCGGCATGAGCTTGCGGCTTGGCAGCTTGGCTTAATGCCAACAAAAACTGCTCAACCTCATCGCTGTCATGAGCCATCTTGGTGGCAAGTGACAGCTCGCTATAATCTTGCATGCCAAGCAGCTTGGCTTTTTGAGTGCGCAGATTGATGATATCCACCATGATTTGCGCGTTGTCAAATTCGGTGGTATCTGGGCTTTGGTCGGAGGCGCGCGTATTATAAGCATGATACAGCGCCTCACGCAGCGCTCGGTCATCAGCAAACTGCATCACCGCCAGATACATCGGGAGGTCTAGTGTCGCCACATAGTCCGTCTCAAGCTTGGCATCTGGATGGGCGGCGCGGTAAGTCTGCGCTGCCGATTTTAGTAGCGCCAAGCCATTGTCGCTGATGCCTGACAGCTCATCTGCGCGTAGCGGTCTGACAAAATGACGCGTCGCATCCATGATATTGTCAGCAAACTTTGCCGAAGCCAAAGACAGCTTGCTTTGGATATCGGCAAACTCAGCTTTTTTGTCCGCCTCTAGTGCCACGCCTGACAGACGAAAACTGCGTAAGGCTTTTTCGATGGCGCGCTTTTGGGCGATGCTTTGATGCGCTTTGGGCAGCTGATCAAAATTCTGCTCGACCAGCTGATACAGCGAAAATAACTGAACCGATTGTCCAAGGCGCGTCCCAAAAGCAGACAGCTTTGGCAAAATGTGATGATGCGCTTGACGGATCTCATCACTGCTTGCCACGCTGTTTAGATGTGATAATACGCCAAAATACCGCTCAACTTGTTCGCCTAAGTCATGAAATTCTTGGATAATGTCAAATACCTTGGTCGCATCGCTCACCGCCTGCATCCCCTCAATCTCATCAAGGCGCTTGGTGGCAGCCTCCAAAGCTTGCTCGGTCAGCTGCTCAAGCTTATCAGGCGTGGCTTGATCAAAATCCACCAAATGCAGACGCGGATCAAGCACAGTGTCGCGTAAAAGAAGATCGGTTGGCATGATAGTTTCCCTTAAAGTGTGAATTTATTGATAAAAATATAAGATATAAATGTGTACGGTTTTGGGTTTTGCAAGCGTATTTCATCAATCAATCCTCACCAATGAGCCATGATCGTGCTACAATATCGCTCAAAGTCAGTCAATGAAATTGCATGAAAACCATTACCATCACCAGTTATAACATCCATAAAGGCATGTCGCCGACCAACCGTTTGGTGCGATTGATGGGCATGAAAGATGCCCTATCAAAAATCGATCCTGACATCTTATGCCTACAAGAAGTCCAAGGGCAAAATCTCAAACGCGCGCTTAATTTTGCTGAATTTCCTGATGGCGGTCAGCATGAGTGGTTTGGCGAGTTTTTGGGCGTATCGGCAAGCTATGGCAAAAATGCCGAATACGAGCACGGACATCATGGCAATGCGGTCTTATCGCGCCATCCGCTTGATCCTAAGCATAATTTGAACATCACCGTCAATCGCCTAGAAAAACGCGGCGTGCTACATTGCGAGGTGCATCCTGAAGGGTGGGAGCGCCCTTTGGTGGTGCTGTGCTGCCATCTGAATCTGCTACACCGAGATCGCCTCAAGCAATATCAAGCCATTCGTGACTATATTACCACCTTGGCTGATCATGTGCCGCTGATTTTGGCAGGGGATTTTAATGATTGGTCAAAAAAATCTTGCCAAGCGTTATCATCACTGGGGCTAAGCGAGGTGTTTTTGCAATCGCATGGAGAGTATCCTGCCACTTTTCCTGCCAAAATGCCTGTGCTGAGTCTAGATCGCATTTATGTGCGTGGGCTTGATGTGCATAATGCAATGGTGCATGGCGGCGTGCCTTGGTCAAATTTATCCGACCATTTGCCGATCAGTGCTGTGGTCTCATTGAGTAATGAATCATAAGCTTGGATGACATCTTAATCACTTAATCTAGGAATATCAGATGAAACAGTGGGTATTAGCCAGTAATAATCAGGGTAAATTGGCAGAATTTCAGGCGTTATTTGATGACGCTGACTTGGGCGTTGAGATCATCACCCAAGGCAGTTTGGGTATCGGGGATGCCATTGAAAATGGGGCAAGTTTTATCGAAAATGCCATCATCAAAGCACGCCATGCCGCCAAAGAAAGTGGGCTGCCAGCTGTGGCGGATGATTCGGGGCTTTGTGTGCCTGTGCTGGGTAACGCCCCTGGAATTCTCTCGGCACGCTACGCTGGGCGACATGGCGATGATGCCGCCAATAACGCTAAGCTGCTTGACGCCCTAAAGGTGCATCGCGGTGATGCGCCGATCCAAGCGTTTTTTGTGTGCGTGCTTGCATATGTGCGACATGGCGATGATCCGATGCCACTCATTGCGATTGGCAAATGGCATGGCGAGATACTCACCAAGCCTGTGGGCGAGCATGGCTTTGGCTATGATCCTTTGTTTTATATTCCCAATCTTCAAAAATCATCTGCCGAGCTTCAAAAAGCCGAAAAAAATGCCATCAGTCACCGAGCGCAGGCTCTCAAAGATTTGTTGGCTCAGCTAAGAGCAGAATAGCTGGCTTGATTTTGGGGCTTTACTAAGGCTAATAGTTGTATTTTTCACAATGATTGGCTATACTGTATTGCTTTTAATATATTTATGTGGTTATATTTAAATATTCTTTAATTGGAATATTAGTATATTTTCACAACTAGATTTTGGTCTTTTGACCGACTGTTTTTATTTTTAAACGAATTAAGGTGAGTTATGAGTGATTTACAAGTATCTGTGAATGTGGTTTCTGATAAAGAAACGCAGCTGACTGTCAAAGTACCAGTGGGCAACATTCAAAGCAAAGTTGAAAGCCGCATCCGCAGCGTGGCTAAGACAGCTAAAATTGATGGTTTCCGTAAAGGTAAGGTGCCAGTATCACACATCCGCTCACAGTATGGCGCAGGCATTCAGCAAGAAGTGATTAACGATGTCATTCGTGATACCGTATTTGAAGCGCTTGGCAACGAAAAAATCCGCGTCGTTGGCGTGCCAAACATTGACGATGTGAAGCTTGAAGATGATTTTTTGGTGTATCAAGCCACTGTTGAGACTTTCCCAGAAGTAGAAGTTCAAGGCTTGGGCGAAATCGAAGTTGAGCGTCAAGTTGCCAGCGTCTCTGACGAAGATGTAGATGCGATGATTGATAATCTACAAAAGCAGCGCCAAACTTTTGAAACCAAAGAAGGCGAGCTAGAAGAAGGCGATCAAGCGACTTTTGATTTTGAAGGTTCGATTGATGGTGAGAAATTCGAAGGCGGCAGCGCAGAGAACTACACTTTGGTGATCGGTTCAGGTCGCATGATCCCAGGCTTTGAAGATGGCATGAAAGGCATGAAAGCTGGCGAAGAAAAAACCATCACCGTCACTTTCCCAGAAGATTATCAAGCAGAGCATTTGGCGGGTAAAGAAGCGCAGTTTGTGATCACTGTCAAAGAAGTCAAAGCAGCGACTTTGCCTGAATTGAATGAAGAATTTTTTGAGCTGTTTGGTGTGACCGAAGGCGGGCTAGATAAGCTAAAAGCGGATGTCCGCAAAAATATGGAGCGTGAAGTTAAGCACGCGGGTCGCAATCAAGTCAAGCAAGCTGCGTTTGATGCATTGCTTGAAAAAAATGAATTTGATGTGCCAAAAGCCATGCTGGATCAAGAAATTGACCGCCAGCGTCAGCTGATGCTTAATCGCTTTGCACAGCAATTCGGCGCAAATCCTGCGACTTTTGATTCAAATATGCTACCAAATGAGCTGTTTGAAGACCAAGCATTGCGCGCGGTGCGTTTGGGCGTTTTGGTAAGCCAAATCATCGATGCCCAAAAACTTGAAGTCGATCAAGAGCGTGTGACCGCCTTTATCGCAGAAGCTGCCGAAAACTATGAAGATCCAGCAGAAGTGATCGAATATTACACCAACGATCAAGCACAGCGTGCCCAAGTGGAATCTGTGGTGTTAGAAGATCAAGTGGTTGATTATCTGCTAAGCCAAGCTAAGGTAAGCGACAAAGAAGTCAAATATCAAGAGCTATTAGCGGCAGCCCAGCAGCAAGCCATCTAATCTTGCCAGTTGGATTGATTGATGATTTTACAAATGCCCCAGGCTTATGCGTGGGGTTTTTGTTCTAAAAATAAACCTTGGAATGATGATGAACATGAAACAAAATCCTTATTACGATCAGCTTGCTGATGCTTTTTATGCGCCGCAAAATGCGCTAGTGCCGATGGTGATTGAGCAATCGGGTCGCGGTGAGCGCTCGTTTGATATTTTCTCGCGTCTTTTGCGTGAGCGCGTGATTTTCTTGACGGGACAAGTTGAAGATAATATGGCGAATTTGATCGTCGCTCAGCTGTTGTTTTTGGAGGCGGATAACCCTGAAAAAGACATTCATCTGTACATCAACTCACCAGGCGGCGTCGTGACGGCAGGCATGGCGATCTATGATACGATGAACTTTATCAAACCTGATGTCTCCACAATCTGCATGGGTCAGGCGGCATCGATGGGCTCGTTTTTATTATCAGCGGGCGAAAAAGGCAAACGCTATGCGCTGGCAAACTCGCGCGTGATGATCCACCAGCCTTTGGGTGGGTTCCGTGGTCAGGCGTCCGATATCGAGATCCACGCTCGCGAAATCATTGAACTCAAAGCCAAACTAAACCGCCTGCTGGCAGAACACACTGGACAGCCGATCGAAAAACTTGAGCGCGATACCGATCGTGATAATTTCATGAGCGCCGAACAAGCGCGCGAATACGGCTTGGTGGATGTGGTGCTTGATAAGCGTCCAAAAACTCTATAAGGGGCTGTTATGACAACCAAAGAGATACCAAGCTGCTCATTTTGCGGTAAGAAAAAAACCGAAGTTAAAAAACTCATCGCTGGCAATGACGCCAATATTTGCAATGAGTGTATCGAGGTGTGCGGTGATTTGTTGGGTGATTTGACCCAAAAACCCAAATCACGCAGAGCCACGACTGTCACGACCGATAAAACCGCCGAAAGCGCTCAGCCAAGCATGAGCGATGATCAAGCAGATGAGTGGCAAGACAAAGCGCTGCCCAAGCCAAAAGAGCTGCGCGCTCACTTAGATGACTATGTGATCGGTCAAGATGCCGCCAAAAAGGCGCTGTCTGTGGCAGTGTATAACCACTATAAGCGCCTAAAAGTTGCGGCAGATAAGCCTGATGCTGATGGCGTTGAGCTGTCTAAGTCAAATATCCTGCTCATCGGACCGACAGGCTCAGGTAAGACACTGCTGGCGCAGACGCTTGCCAAGATGCTGGATGTGCCATTTGCGATGGCGGATGCCACCACGCTGACCGAAGCAGGCTATGTGGGCGAAGATGTCGAAAATATCGTACAAAAGCTACTACAAGCCTCGGATTATGATGTCCAAAAAGCCGAAAAAGGCATCATTTATATTGATGAGATTGATAAAATTTCTCGCAAAAGCGAAAACCCATCAATCACGCGCGATGTCTCGGGCGAAGGCGTGCAACAAGCCCTGCTCAAGCTCATCGAAGGCACTGTGGCAAACATTCCACCCCAAGGCGGTCGCAAGCACCCACGCCAAGAGATGATTCAGGTGGATACCAGTAATATCCTGATGATCGTGGGCGGTGCATTCGCTGGGCTTGATAAAGTGATCCGCCAGCGCACCGAAAAGACAGGCATCGGCTTTAATGCTGATGTCAAAGCCCAAGATGAATCGAGCATCACCGAGCTGTTTCGTGAAGTTGAAGCCGAAGATTTGATTAAATTTGGTCTGATTCCTGAGCTGATCGGTCGTCTGCCAGTGATTGCAAGTCTAGAAGAGCTGGATGAAGCGGCGCTGGTGCAGATTTTGACTGAGCCCAAAAATGCGCTGGTCAAGCAGTATCAGTATTTATTTGAGATGGAAGGTGTTCAGCTGACTTTTGAGCCTGAAGCACTCACCGCCATCGCCAAGCGCGCCCAAGAGCGTAAGACAGGCGCGCGTGGTCTGCGCTCCATTATCGAAAATGTGCTGATGGATACCATGTATGAGCTGCCTAGCATGACAGATGTCAAAGAAGTCATCGTCACCAAAGGCGTCATCGAAGGTGGCGAAGCACCGATCACCAAACCCTAAAACCCAACCAATCCGCTGATATCACTCAGCGGATTGTTTTTGGGGGAACTGGCGTATTTTGTCGGCATCGATCCAAGCTTGCACCCACTCAGGTGGCGGCAGCTGAAAATCGGCATAACCTACCGCAGCCAGCACCTGCTCGGTGGGGATGGTCTTGCCAGTTTTGATGTTGGTAACGCCAGTACGTAGCAGGGCTTGGGAGGTGGCTTGACCATTGACTGTCATGACTTGCTCAATATAAAACCAGCGCTCATCGACACCGATCAGGTGGGTTTGGATGCTCAGCTTTTGAAACAGGCGCACACGCTTACGGTACTGCACGCTGCTGCCCGCCACGACCAAGCCCCATTTTTGGCGAAGTAGCTCTTTGCCAAGCCCTGTGCGGATCGCAAAATCCGTACGACCCAAGTCAAATAAAGTCAGCACGCGACCATTATTCAATTCAAGAAAATTATCAATATCATTGATATGACACGTATAGTGGATGACACTCGTCCCTGTGAGGGGCAGGTGCTCGCCGCGCAGCGCGCTGAGCGTGCTTTTGGTGATGGATACGCCCAAACGAATAAATGGGTACATAATTAATCCTTAATAAGATCGCTCATCTCCCCGCCCCGCCTTGGGCGGATAGATGATGCTAGATGCCTAGATACTGCCAAACTTCTGTCTTGCCAGACTACAGACGCTATCAAGCTTGTCCGCACCTACGGTATCAGGTATCACACGATCCCAATTGGCTGATGAAGTGGTTGAAATTGTCCGAGTCGTACTATCCACTGGCTGCCCTGTGCTGGTGTAATAGTATAAAGCATCAACATTCCACTTTTGGTTTGAGCAGTCAAAGTATTGAAAGGCTTTCAGTTCTCGATACAGCTTGCCACCAGAGGTCTTTTGGGCGCTTGGATAGGTAGTCTTTATCCAAGCGGTGTAGTACCGCCCACCCCCTGTAAAGCTGTGCCGCTTTAGACTGTCATAATCAACATAGATGGTCTCGTTGTTAGATGAAGTTGCAGGAATAAAGCGCCAGTCGGCTGCCTGAGCAGGCAGAGCAGTGAGTGCTGTCATCAGCATCAGGGCGATGGGATAGACACGGGTCATAATAACTCCTTTGGTTTGGCGAAAATCAATAATACTGGCTAAGCTCAGCAGCGCGCTCATCAAGCTCAGGCACTTCGCACAGATAGCGCGCGACAGTCTGGTCGCTACGGCTTTGATAGACGCTTTGGGCGTAAGTCTTGCAGCGGCGTTCGCGATCGGCATTTACCGCGCGCTGCTCATCGCGCAGTATTTGGCGCATCTCGTCAGGCAGGCTGTTCCAGACGGCGTTGATATTCGCCACGGCGTCATCATACAAGGCGCGCGCTTCACTTGGCGTGGTGTGGCTGACAGGATCATCGCTATCGACATAGACAGGCGTTGGGACGTAGATCGGCTCGCGGACGATGGTCGGCTGACTGGCGATGCTGGCAGCATAGACGCGTAGGGTTTGGGTGCGCTCATCAAGCATGGGCACTTCGCAGTGATAGCGTGCCGCTTCGATATCTAGCGGATGGCTGTATTGGCTCGCAGCTTGGGCTTTACAGGTTTGTTCGCGTGCGTTATTGATGCTGCGCTGCTCGTCACGCAGCGAGTCTTGGGTGGTCTTGGGCAGGCTTTTCCAGACGGCATTGATGCGACCGACTGCCGCCAGATACGCAGCGTGCGCTTGATCGCGCGCGGCTTGCTGCTGTGGCGTGGCGGTAGGTGTCGGCGGGGCGATCGGCTCAATGGGGTGTAGCTCAGGCGCTTGGGTCGCCTGAGAGGGCGCCTGCTCAAGGGGCGTCACTGGCTCATCTTGATCCCCAAAAAACCCAGACGACGACACCAAAACATACGCCAAAACCGCCACCGCAATCAGCGCTGCCAGTATCCCGATCACCCATGCAGCGGCTGATGAGCCTTTGGCTTTGGGCGACTGTGTGCGATAGCCAGCAGTGCCGATGGGCGGCGTGTTGGCAGGGTGAGCACCAAAAGGCGGCGGCGTGCTCTGCCCAAATTGGCGACTCATCCGCAGCCATGAGTCATACTCTGCACGCTTGATCGGATCAGACAGCACCGCATAGGCTTGGCGAATCTGTATCAGCTGCTCGGTGGCATTGGGCGCGGTTTGGTATTTTTGATTGAGTGCTTGATAAGCGGCATGAATGATTTCGATGCCTGCATTTTGGGAGATGCCCAAAATATCATAATAAGTTTGCTGTGCCATAAGAATGCTTAATCAATTAAAGAAGTGGATTATTACGCATATCTTATTAAAATAGCGAATTTTTGTAAATAATTATTATCCAGTCGCTAAATTTGAGCCAACTTAGAGACTCAAGACCACTTGACGCTGCAAGGCGTATCACCCAAAAATTGGTGACCCATCGGTCATATTTGATCAGTCAAATGACAGATGAAATAGCATGATCGGTGTGCTATATTAGGTACACGGTTGCCAAAAACAAGGCAGCGCGATTGACTAACACCATAAGGGGTATTCATGATTTATCAAGGAAAAAACATTCAGGTTGAGTTTCTCGACCAAGCAGCAGGTATTGTCAAATTTCATTTTGATGCCGCAGAGGAAAGCGTAAATAAGTTTGACAAAAAGACCACCCAAGAATTTGACGAAGCGGTGGCAGCACTTGAAGGTCGCGATGATGTCAAAGGTTTGATCGTCACTTCGGGCAAATCTGTGTTCATCGCTGGGGCGGACATTACCGAATTTGTGCAATACTTCAAGCGTTCTGAAAGCGAGCTTGAGACTTGGCTGCTTGATATTAATCGCATCTTTAACCGTTTTGAAGATTTACCTTTCCCAAAAGTGGCAGCCATCAATGGCGCGGCACTTGGCGGCGGCTGTGAGATGACTTTGGTGTGTGAATACCGCGTGGCAGGCACATCTGCCCAAATCGGCTTGCCTGAAACCAAGCTTGGCATTTTCCCAGGCTTTGGTGGTTCGGTGCGTACGCCGCGCCTGATCGGTATTGACAATGCGCTAGAAGCCATCGCGACAGGTAAGGCTTATCGACCTGCTGAAGCACTGAAGCTTGGCTTGGTGGATGCGGTGGTCGCTGATGAGTCTTTGGAAGCGTCGGCGGTTGATTTGGTCAAAAAATGCTTGGCAGGCGACTTTGATTGGCAAGCCAAACGCCAAGAAAAGCAAGTACCAGTTAAGCTTAATCAGCTTGAGCAGGCGATGGCGTTTAATTCAGCCAAAGGCGTGATTTTTGCCAAAGCCAATCCAAAGCAATACCCTGCGGTGGCGATCGCTGTTGAGACGATCGAAAAGCATGTCAATCTAAACCGTGATCAAGCGATTGCACTTGAAGCCAAAGGCTTTGCAAAAGCTGCGGTGACTCCGCAAGCAGCTGCTTTGGTAGGTTTATTCTTAAATGATCAAGCGGTCAAAAAACTTGCCAAACAGCACAGCAAAAATGCACAAAACATCGAACAAGCTGCTGTGCTTGGCGCAGGCATCATGGGCGGTGGTATCGCTTATCAAGCTGCCAGCAAGGGCTTGCCGATCATCATGAAAGACATCAAGACCGAGCAGCTGGATTTGGGTATGAATGAAGCCAGCAAGCTGTTGTCTAAAGAAGTTGAGCGCGGTAAATCAACGCCAGCTAAAATGGGTCAGACACTTGGTCGCATTCGCCCAACCTTGAACTATGGCGACTTTGGCGAAACTGACATTGTCATCGAAGCGGTGGTCGAAAACCCTGCAGTCAAAGAAGCGGTCTTATCTGAAGTTGAAGGCTTGGTAAAAGAAGATGCCATCTTGGCTTCTAATACTTCAACCATTTCTATCACTCGCTTAGCCAAAGCCCTAAAACGCCCTGAAAACTTTGTGGGCATGCACTTTTTTAACCCAGTGCATCGTATGCCACTCGTTGAGGTGATCCGCGGCGAAAAAACCAGTGATGCCGCGATCGCAACGACAGTTGCGTTGGCACAAAAAATGGGTAAAACCCCTATCGTTGTCAATGACTGCCCAGGCTTTTTGGTGAACCGTGTGTTGTTCCCTTATTTTGGTGCATTTGATTTGTTGGTCAAAGACGGCGCAGACTTTGTGACTGTTGATAAGACCATGGAAAAATTTGGCTGGCCGATGGGTCCTGCGTATTTGCTGGACGTGGTGGGTATGGATACAGGCGTGCATGCTGCCAAAGTGATGGCAGAAGGCTTCCCTGACCGCATGAAGCCAGATTATAAAGGCGCAACGGAGCTGATGTTTGAAAACAACCGTTTGGGTCAAAAAAATGGCGTAGGTTTTTATAAATATGAAACCGATAAGCGCGGCAAGCCTAAGAAAACCGCCGATACCACCACTTATGAGCTGCTAAACTCAGTTCAAACTGGCGATCAGACTTTTGATGAGCAAGAGATCATCGACCGCATGATGATCGCGTTCTGTAATGAAACGGTGCGCTGCTTAGAAGATAATATCGTAGCAAGCCCTGCAGAAGCTGACATGGCGATGATCATGGGCGTAGGCTTCCCACCATTCCGTGGCGGTCCATGCCGATATATCGACCAAGTCGGCGTGAAAAACTATGTGGCATTATGCGACAAGTACGCGCACCTAGGCAAGGCATACGAAGCGCCCGCCAAACTGCGTGACATGGCTGCAAATGGCGAGACTTTCTACTAATTATTGCTCAAATTATCAAAGGAAAAACAATGACAATTCTAAGTCCAAAAGATGTGGTGATCGTCGATGGCGTGCGCACGGCGATGGGTAAAACCAAAAATGGTATGTTTCGCAATGTGCGCGCGGATGATCTGTCAGCAGAACTGATCAAGGCGTTGATTGAGCGTAATGGCATTGACCCAAGCGAGCTTGAAGATGTGATTTGGGGCTGTGTGAACCAAACGCTTGAGCAAGGCTGGAACATTGGTCGCTATGCTGCCTTGTTGGCAGGCGTGCCAAAAACTGTGGCAGCTCAAACCGTGAACCGTCTGTGTGGTTCATCCATGCAAGCTTTGCACACCGCTGCCGCTCAA
Organism: Moraxella canis; assembly: GCF_002014965.1. Classification (GTDB taxonomy): domain Bacteria; phylum Pseudomonadota; class Gammaproteobacteria; order Pseudomonadales; family Moraxellaceae; genus Moraxella; species Moraxella canis. The sequence continues at coordinate 156,540 of NZ_MUXT01000005.1, read as the reverse complement.
ATCATGACCAATCAAGGCGATATGTTCATCATCGGTGGTGTTGAGCATATGGGTCATGTTTCGATGATGCATGGCGTTGATCCAAACCCAAAAGCCTCTAAGCACTACGCCAAAGCCTCTAATATGATGGGCTTGACTGCTGAAATGCTAGGTCGCCTAAATGGCATTACTCGCGAAGAGCAAGATGTCTTTGGGGTAAATTCTCACAAAAAAGCATGGGCAGCTACCCAAGCAGGTCGTTTTGACAATGAAATTGTTGGCGTCGAAGGTCATGACGCTGAAGGCAATCTGCAGCTATGCACTGTCGATGAAGTGATTCGCCCTGATGCCAATTTAGAAGCATTCCAAGCGCTACGACCTGTGTTCGATCCTAAGAGCGGTTCGGTGACAGCAGGCACATCATCAGCGCTGTCAGATGGTGCGTCTGCAATGCTTGTGATGTCAGCCCAAAAAGCCAAAGACTTGGGTCTAAAACCACGCGCGCGCATTCGCAGCATGGCGGTGGCAGGCTGTGACGCAGCGATCATGGGCTATGGTCCTGTACCTGCTACCCAAAAAGCACTTAAGCGCGCAGGTCTAAACCTATCTGACATCCAAACCATTGAGCTTAACGAAGCATTTGCGGCGCAAGGTCTATCAGTGCTTAAGGGCTTGGATCTACTTGACAAGCAAGACATCGTCAACCATAACGGCGGCGCGATCGCACTGGGTCATCCACTTGGCTGCTCAGGCGCGCGTATCACGACCACGCTTTTGAATGTCATGGAACAGCAAGATACGCAGCTTGGGCTTGCCACCATGTGTATCGGCTTGGGTCAGGGCATCTCAACCATCATCGAGCGTGTCTAAAGCGTGATTAAGATGACGATGTGTGTGAATTGACACACAGCCACAACAAAAACCCAAGCATGACTTTGTGCTTGGGTTTTTAACTGTATTAGGATGGGTTATGAAAACACCTTTTTATGTTGCTGTCATCTTGACGGCAATCGGCATCCAAAGTAGTTTTGCTTTGGAGTCCAAATCTTATCAGCTGCCTCATGAGATTTATGATGGCTATTGGCTGATGACGCCCAAAGATCAGCCCATGGTATCGATGGTGAGCTTTCGCCGATCTGATAACGGCATGGTCATCACCCAAAAAGTTGATTTTCGCTGCTTGTCACGGGGCAGATATCAGCAGCTCGACTCAAGCATCAACACTTTGATGCCCGAAGGCGATAAGATGGCAATGACAGATCTTAAAACCAAAGAAAAATTTTCTTATCTGCAAGTTGTGAGTCTCACACCTAAGCAAAGCCTGACCTTAAGACAAAGTTTTGATGATGAGGTTTTGTCTGTCGCCTTTCCTGATGGCATGCTGTTTGATTACACCCATACCCCGACCGCCTCACCCTCTTGTCAATTCTAATAAATCTAATAAAAAATACCGCCAAGATGCTCATACTTGGCGGTATTTTATTATTGAGTTGTTTGTATTTGGGCGTGTTTAAGCGCACGAGCATCTTCGATGGCTTGTTTGATGGCGGTGATTTGCGCGTCTGTAGCAAGCCTGCCTTCATTGATAAGCCGCGTTCGGTCGGTGCTGTCAAACACCGCAGCGCCTGTCGTTTTTGGGCGAATCAAGACATCGGCGGCGCGGACATCTTCAGGCTCGGCAGTCAAATTGGCGCCCAAATTACCAAACCATCGAGAAAATTCAGAGGCGTTGGCAGGCAGCTGTCTTGGCAAAGAAATGTCAGTATTGGCAGGGATAGACTGCATGACCGCGCCAAGCAGATCGCCCAGTGGCATATCGACAGGCAAGCCTTTGGCAGCATCATTGAGCTTATCGATATCGATTGGCACAGTCATGGTCTTATCGCCCCATTTGGCGCTGATGCCTGTCTCATTTCGTTGGATATTGATACTATTGCCTTGCGTGTGCGGAGTGTTTGAATCAGGTGCTTGTCTTTCGCCCATGACATCGACAGCGATGATGACATCAGCGCCCAGACTTTTGGCGATGCGTGTGGGTAATAACGCCACTTGTGAGCCGTCCACATATTTTTCGCCACCTGTTTCAGGAATGCGCGGTGGGATGAATAATTTTGGGACGCTGGATGAGGCTTGGACCGCCAGTCCTGCTTCACCAGTTCTAAAAGTCACTGCCGTATTTGTGTGCATCTGTGTCGCCACCGCCGCATAGCGCATAGGAAAGGCTTCGATGGGGCGATGATTGACCTGCTCATTGACATAGCGGCGCAGGCGCGTCCCATCAATCAAGCCTTGCTGAGAGGGTGTGATTTCGATCAAATCCGTTTCTTTGACAGCATCGGCAAGATCGATCAGCTCAGAGGGCGTCTTACCGCTGGCATAAACCGCGCCCACCAACGCCCCAGCACTGGTGCCGACCACCATATCAGGGCGGATGCCATGCGCCTCAAGCGACTCGATCGCCCCAATATGCGCAAAGCCGCGTGTGCCACCCCCACCAAGCACCAAAGCCACGACAGGGCGCGCCTCATCGGCTTTTGGCGTGGCTGATACTTGGGCGGTGGATGGCGGCGTGGTGCTACCACAAGCCGTCAGTATCAGTGCAAAGACAGGTACAGCTGCGACAGCCAATCTCATGACAACTCCTAAAACTCACAAAAAATAACTGTGAACTATATCATATCTTTGGTGCAAGGGTATTTGGCAAATGCTATTTTATGTAAGGATTATGTAGAAATTGTACAGACATTCGGTGGATATGACTGAATTCAAAGGGGTTGGCAAGCCTTATTTGGCGCGCTGATAAGTTAAGATTGGCTCAAATGGGATTACTAATGCCAAAAAGTGATTTACTTTGTACAAAAAGTTATTTTCGATTTTTTGGTGGTGGTGGTACTTTGTGCAGTATCCAAATGAACCGATCCGCAGATCAAATCATCTAGCCATCTATTTAGTCAATTTGAGAGCCAAAATCATGATGATCAAACCTGTACTTTGGCAAATCCCAGCGCCAAGTGATGAGACCATTCAAGGTCTTGATGACAAAATCAACACCCTGCACGCGCGCTTAGCAGACATCCACGCCAAGCATCATGCCGTCAAGTTTGCCAGCAGCTTACAGGTAGAAGATATGGTCATCACCGATGCATTGGCTAACCACCATCCCAGCACTGAAGTATTTACTTTGCAGACAGGCAGGCTCAATGCCGAGACGCTCAGCCTCATTGACACCGTCAAGGCGCGCTATCCTGCACTGAATTTCAAAACTTATGAGCCAGATCCTCAAGCGGTGGCGGACTATGTGGCAAATCATGGCTTAAACGCTTTTTATGAAAGCGTCGATCTGCGCAAATCGTGCTGCTTTATTCGTAAAGTTGAGCCTTTAAATCGTGCTTTGGTCGATGCTGATGCTTGGCTGACAGGGCAGCGCCGCGAGCAGTCGATCACTCGCACTGAGCTGAATTTGGCAGAAGCGGATCTAGAACGCGGTATCGCCAAATATAATCCGATTTTTGATTGGCAGGAAGCGGATGTGTGGGCATATATTTTGACCAAAAATATTCCCTTTAATGAGCTGTATCGCCAAGGCTATCCTTCTATCGGCTGTGAGCCATGCACCATGCCTGTGAAACAAGGCGAGGACATCCGCGCAGGGCGCTGGTGGTGGGAGCATAAAGACAGCAAAGAGTGTGGTCTGCACAAATGATTTTGGGCGAGTGTATTTGGTTTTAAGCATTTTATAAGACAAGCCTAGGATTTAGACAAATTTTATTGAGATTGACAGGTAATTATCATGACAAAAACTACCCTACAAAATGAGCATTTGGATTGGCTTGAAGCAGAATCCATCTACATCATCCGCGAAGTGATCGCTGAGTGCCGTAACCCTGCTTTATTATTTTCAGGTGGCAAAGACTCTGTGGTGCTGCTTGCACTGGCGCGCAAGGCATTTGCCATTGAAGGTCGTGATGTGACGCTGCCATTTCCTTTGGTGCATATCGATACAGGACATAATTATCCTGAAGTGATTGAATTTCGTGACGAGCAGGTCAAAAAGCTCAATGCTCGCTTGGTGGTCGGTCATGTCGAAGACTCGATCGCCAAAGGCACAGTCGTACTGCGCAAAGAAACCGACTCAAGAAACGGTGCTCAAGCGGTGACTTTGCTTGAAACCATCGAGACGCATCAATTTGATGCTCTGATGGGCGGTGCACGCCGAGACGAAGAAAAGGCGCGTGCCAAAGAGCGGATTTTCTCATTTCGTGATGAGTTTGGTCAATGGGATCCCAAAGCTCAGCGCCCAGAGCTGTGGTCTTTGTATAATGCCAAGCACCATCAAGGCGAGAATATGCGCGTATTTCCGATCTCAAACTGGACGGAGCTTGACATTTGGCAGTATATCGCGCGCGAAAACCTTGAGCTGCCTTCGATTTATTATGCTCATGAGCGTGAAGTGGTCGAAAAAGGTGGGCTTTTGGTGCCTGTCACGCCACTGACCCCAAAAGCTGATGGCGATGTCAGCGAAATTCGTTCGGTGCGTTTTCGTACTGTGGGTGATATCTCATGCACCTGCCCTGTGGCAAGCAGCGCAGCCACGCCTGAGGAGATCATCCAAGAGACTGCTGTGGTAGAGATCTCAGAGCGTAGCGCCACTCGCCTGGACGATCAGGTCAGTGAAGCGGCGATGGAAGCGCGCAAAAAGCAAGGCTATTTTTAATAAATTGAATAAACGCCGAGACATGATCTTTGGCGAAGTCAGCGATATCAAGATCATCGCCAATCAATGTCTCCAAACAAAAATTAGTAAAAGATTAACATAAAGGATAGTCAGATGAGTCATCTAAATACCCAGCCGCTGAGATTTATCACCGCAGGCAGCGTCGACGACGGCAAAAGCACCTTGATCGGTCGCCTGCTTTATGACAGTAAGGCGCTGCTTGCCGATCAGATCTCCAACCTAAATAAAACCAAAACCACAGGCGATGTCATTGATTTTTCGGTGCTGACCGATGGGCTTTTGGCGGAGCGTGAACAGGGTATCACCATCGATGTGGCGTATCGCTACTTTTCGACAGCTAAGCGCAAATTCATCATTGCCGATACTCCAGGGCACGAGCAGTACACGCGTAATATGGTCACAGGTGCGTCGACCGCTCATGCTGCGGTGGTGCTCATTGATGCATCGCAGATTGATTTTGAGCAAGATGAAGTTCAGCTTTTGCCACAAACCAAGCGCCACTCAGCGATCCTGAAGCATTTGCGTTGCCCGCATATTTTGGTGGCGATCAATAAGATGGATTTATTGAATTTTGATGAAAATAAATTTAACGCCATCGTGCGCGCCTATGAAAAGTTGGCGGCACAGCTGAATTTGCAAGATGTCAAATTTGTACCTGTCTCTGCCCTAAATGGCGATAATATCGTCCACAAAAGCCAAAATACGCCGTGGTATCAAGGCGGCGCATTGCTTGAGATCTTAGAAGAGTTGCCAGTGGGTGAGGCGGTTCAGACTGAGGCGGCAGCGTTTCATTTGCCAGTTCAGTATGTGCTGCGCGCTGATGGCGACAAAAAAGATGATTTTCGTGGTTATCAAGGTCGTATCGAATCAGGCAGCATCTCGGTTGGTGATGAGGTGCGCGTTGAGCCGTCAGGTCGCATCAGCCGCATCCAAGAGATTATTAGCCCCAATGGCGCAGTCAGCCAAGCTTCTGTGGGTGAACAAATCACCATCACGCTTACCGATGACATCGATATCTCTCGCGGTGATAGTATCGTCTCGGCAGCGTCTCAGACCTTACCGACCAAGCGTCTGCGCGCCACATTATGCTGGTTTGATGAGCGTGCTTTGAATCCTGCTCGTAAATATTTATTAAAACACACCACCCAAACCGTTTTTGCTAAGGTTAGTGGGATTGACCATGTGTGGGATGTGCATACTTTGTCAAATTTCAGTGATCAATCGACGCTGAATATGAATGACATCGGCGAGGTGAGTATTAGTTTACAAAAGCCGATTATGGCAACTGCTTACGCCCAAAACACCGCCACAGGCTCATTTATTTTGATTGATGAGGCGACCTATCATACGGTGGCAGGCGGGATGATTTTGGTAGAAGAGACTGAAGATTTTTAAGTCAGTTTAGGACAAATCTGTAAAAAGCCGACTAAAATGGTCGGCTTTTTGCTTTTTTGGAGGAATTATTTTACAATCATGATGAGTTTTTATAATTATTGGATAAATTTATGACCAAGTCTGTCATGACCATTCATTTGCCAGTGACCGCACTGTCTGGTGTAGGTCAGGCATTGGCTGGGCGATTGGCTGAGCTTGGGATTCATCGCATCTTTGATATGCTGATGCATCTGCCGCGAGATTATGAGGATCGAAGCCGCATTATCCCGATTAAGGATGTCAGTCATGGCATGAGCGCTTTGGTGGCGGGCGTCGTGACTTGGGTTGAAAAAAACCGCACAGGATTGTCGGTGACCTTGGAGGATGCCACAGGGGTGATGACGCTTCGGTTTTTTCATACTTATCCTGGTTTATTGAACACCATGACGGTGGGGGCGAAGATTACCGCATTTGGTGAGATAAAGGTCAGTCGCTATGGCACACAGATGTCCCATCCTGACTATCATCTGACAGGCACAAAAAAGTTTGACTCTGGGCTTTTGCCCATTTATCCTGCTGTCAAAGGCGTCAATCAAAATAAGCTTAGGCAGCTGGTACGCCTGGCACTGGCAGCGGTGCAGCAAGATGGCATCCACTGCCTATCGGACGCGGAGCTGAAGGCGGCGGGCGTAGGGCTGACAGGCGATCTGCTGCCAGCGCTAGAGGCGATCCATCTGCCGGCGATCCATGCTGATATTTTTAGCCAAACTGCCTTACTGACAGGACTCAAAGACCGCACTCATCCTGCCTGTCGCCGTATTATCATCGAAGAGCTGGTGGCGCATCAGCTGAGTTTTTTATTTCGGCGCAATAATGTCTATCAGCACAAAGCGCCTAAATGCGATCAAATCAGCCCACTTGCCAAGCAACTGGCGGCAAGCCTGCCTTTTGAGCTGACAAATGCCCAAAAGCGAGTCATCGGCGAGGCGGTGTCTGATATGGCGACATCGCGCCCCATGCTCAGACTCATCCAAGGCGATGTCGGCGCTGGCAAGACTCTGGTGGCTGCGATGACGGCATGCTATGCTTTAGATAGTGGCTGGCAGGTGGCAGTTATGGCACCGACAGAGATTTTGGCAGAGCAGCATTTGATCAATTTTCAAAAGTGGTTTGAGCCGCTCGGGATTGGAGTTGGGTGGCTGGCAGGTAAGCAAACCGCCAAAGAGCGTGCAGCAGCGCTGGATGCCATCAGCGAAAATCAGGTGCAAGTCGTGGTCGGCACCCATGCGCTGTTTTCAGATACGGTTGTTTTTGCCAAATTGGGATTGGTGATCATTGATGAGCAGCACCGATTTGGGGTGGAGCAGCGCCTACGCTTGACGAGTAAAGGCGTGTCAGGCGGAACGCCGCATCAGCTGACAATGACCGCAACACCCATTCCAAGGACGCTTGCAATGAGTATGTACGGTGATATGGATGTCTCAGTGATCGATGAGCTGCCACCCAACCGCACGCCGATCACCACAGTGACAATTAACCGAGATCGCCGAGACGAGGTGATTGAGCGCATTCAAGACAACTGCCGAGCCGGCAAACAGGCGTATTGGGTGTGTCCACTGGTTGAGGAGTCGTCGGCTTTGGATGTGCAGTCGGCTGAGCTGACTTATGAGGATCTGACCAATCGGCTTGATATCCGCACGGGGCTTGTGCATGGCAAGATGAAAGCTGCTGACAAACAGGCGGTGATGCAAGCCTTTAAGGCGGGTGACATCGACCTGCTGATCGCCACGACGGTGATCGAGGTGGGCGTGGATGTACCTAATGCATCATTGATGGTGATCGAAAATGCCGAACGCTTGGGGCTGTCACAGCTGCATCAGCTCAGAGGGCGAGTTGGGCGCGGCGATGCCAAAAGCTTTTGTGTGCTGCTATATCAGCTGCCGTTATCGCCGACAGGCATTGAGCGGCTCAATGTACTCAAAGACAGTACTGATGGCTTCGTCATTGCCCAAAAGGATCTAGAACTAAGAGGCGCAGGCGAGCTTTTGGGCAAGCGCCAAACGGGGGACATGGGCTATTATTTGGCGGATATTGTGCGAGATGAGTCGCTGCTTGAAGCGGCAGGCAACATTGCACGCCAATTAATCGCCACTCCCGATAAACTGCCAAAAGCTACGGCAATCATGAACACTTGGCTACCGGAATCCAAAGACTATGTCAATGTTTGATGATTACAGCTTGGCGTTATTTGCTGATAGCGATCGCTTAACCGATAGCGAGATTATCCGCAGATGGATGCAGCACTGGGCGTATACCATGCCTGAACTGAGCGATGAGCAAGTCAAAGATGTGGTAAGAGGGTTTCAGATACAGCGGCTGCCTGCGCGAAGCTACTGGCAGGTGGCAGGTCGGGTGCAAGATCAAATTGGCGTGCTTGTGTTTGGGCTGTGTAAGCTTGAATATCAAGATCAGCATGGTAATGTGGTTAATGTTCATTTTATACAAGCAGGTGATGGTGTCGGTGAACATCAAGCTTTTATCGAACAAGGTCTGTGTCGTTATAGCCTGCAAACCATTGAACCAAGCGTCATCATTGCAACGGATTTGGCGCATTATGAGTACTGCTGTCAGCGCTATCCGATTTTTTATCGATACATCAGCCAAAACCTGACCCAAGTCTTGGCGCAAAACATCGCTCGTATCGACAGCCTGCTCATCACTGATGGTCAATCGCGCTATGTCAGATTTATTGAAACAAATCCAAAGCTTGCAGCTAGGCTTTCGGTTTCTGATTTGAGCTCTTATTTGGGTATGTCTCGCCAAATGCTCACTCGTATCCGCAAAAAACTGGGTCATCGGCGCGCATGACTAAAGCTTGGTCGGCTTGATTTGAGCAAATAAGCATTAATTAAATGGATGAAAATGGTATTTTTATGACTGCTAATCAAAATTACAAGTCACCAACTGCTCGACCCCTTTGGCAATGGATTGTGCTTTTTGGGGCGGGCATTATCATTGGTGCGCTCATTGGGCGATTTATGCTGTCACCAAGCCAAGAGCAGGCTTTGGATAAGTCATCTGACCAAAGCCAAAGCGCTGTCGTGATGGCAGTGGAGGCGGTTTATCCTACGCCGATAATGATCGAAAATCGCTTGGCGGCTAATGGCGTCGTGGCTGCGGTTGAGACGGCAGAAGTTGGCGGTCAGATCAGCGGTGTTGCCATTGAGCAGGTGCTTGTAGAAGTTGGTGATTTTGTCAAAGCTGGGCAGGTGCTCGCCACGCTAGATACGCGAACTTTTGCTCAGCAAGTGCGCTCAGCAGAAGCCGATCTTGCCACAGCAGTCGCTGCTCAAGAAAAAGCGGCTGCCGATTTGGCGCGCACTGAGCCATTATTAGCCATTGATGCGGTGAGCCGCCAAGAGGTCGATGCTTATCGTACTGCGCTTCGACAAGCCGAGGCGAATGTTGCTGCCGCCAAAGCTAATGTCGACAGCGCTCGCACCAATCAGCAGCGCGGAAACATCACCGCACCAGTCAGCGGTATCGTCAGCGCCAAAAATGCCCAAGTCGGTGCGGTGGTGTCAGGCGCTCCACTGTTTAGCATCATCATAGATGGCGCGCTTGAATGGCAAGCTGCGCTGCCACCTGCCGATGCAGCCAATATCCGTGTGGGGCAGACGGCGTCCGTTGAGATCGCAGGTCAGCAGGTGATAGGACAAGTCACGCGTCTAAGTCCTGTCGCCAATGATAGCCGAGATATGACAGTGCATGTGCGTCTGCCAAGTGGCAGCGGTGCCAGTGCTGGCATGTATCAGTCTGGCGAGTTTTTATTTGATGCCCAAAGACATAATGCTGTGCCATTGAGCGCATTGATGACATCTGATGGCTATGATTATGTTTGGCAGCTCGTGCCAGAAACAGGTGGCGATGGGCAAGCGTATCATCGGGTTCAGCGTGAACAAATCACGATCATTGCCCAACAAGACAATCAAATCGCGGTCAGCTTACCTGCGGATGCGCTGATCGTCGCAACCAGTGCCAGTTTTTTGAATGATAACGATTTGGTGACGGTTGCTACCATCAATGGCGCACCATCTGATGCTTTGGGCGCATCGCCTAGCGCCAATAGTGTGCGCTAAGGTGGTGTGATGAATTTTTCAGCCTATTCCATCAAAAATCCGCTGGTTGCGATTTTATTTTTTACGTTAATGACGATTTTGGGGATTTATGGATTTTCTCAAATGAAAATTCAGCAATTCCCCGACATTGATTTGCCGGGCGTCATTACCACCATTACTTTACCTGGTGCGACGCCAGATCAGCTTGAAAGCGACATCGCCAAAAAAGTTGAAAATCAAATCACGAACATCGAAGGCGTAAAAAACATCCGCACCACGCTACAAACGGGCGCGGTGACGATTTTTACTGAATTTGAGCTTGAAAAACCCAACGACGAGGCGCTTGATGATGTGCGATCGGCGGTCAGTGAAGTACAGGGCGATCTGCCCGCTGCTGCCAATCCGCCGGTGATTTCTAAAGTCTCGACGGCGGGATTTCCTGTGGCGACTTACTCGGTGTCTGTCGATGGGATGAGCGAGGCTGAGCTGTCTTGGTTTGTCGATGATGCGCTCACCAAGCAGCTGTCTAACATCCCGGGGATGGGTAATATCAGCCGCATCGGTGGGGTTGAGCGGCAGATTTTGGTGCAGCCAAAGCTTGATATGATGACCAGTTTATCCATGCCCATCAGTCAGCTGTCAGGACAAGTTTATGCCAAGTGGCAAGACGCTGCCGGCGGCGAATCAAAAATCGGCAATCAAACCCAAACCATACGCGTACTCGGTTCAGGTCAAAGAGTCCAAGATTTAAATGGCTTACAAATTACCACGCCGACGGGCACAGCCGTGCGCTTAGACAGCTTAGCTGTCATCGAAGATACGCATGCAGACATCGCATCACTGGCAGAGCTTGATGGTGAGCAGGTCGTCGCATTTAGCATCACGCGCTCAAAAGGGGCAGGTGAGGTCGAAGTGGTGGCAGCGGTTGATGATGCCCTAGAGGCGATGCAGGCACAAATGAGTGGTCTAAAAATCGAAAAAATCGTCGATTATGCCGCGCCCATCGAAGAAAGCTATCAAGCCACCATGCGCATGCTGATCGAGGGCTGCATCTTGGCGGTGATCGTGGTGTTTGTGTTTTTAAGGGACTGGCGCGCGACTTTTGTGGCGGCGACGGCATTGCCTTTATCGATCATTCCGACCTTTTTTATCATGTATTTATTTGGCTTTAGTCTGAACATGATCTCGCTTTTGGCGCTGACCTTGGTGATTGGGGTGTTGGTGGATGATGCGATTGTTGAGATCGAGAACATCGTGCGCCATTTAAATATGGGTAAGCCGCCCATGCAAGCTGCAATCGAAGCGGCAGATGAGATCGGACTTGCGGTAGTGGCGACGACCTTTACGCTGATTGCGGTGTTTTTGCCGACGGCGTTTATGAGTGGGGTGGTTGGACAGTTTTTTAGTCAATTTGGTTGGACGGCGGTCATTTCTATTTTTATGTCATTATTGGTGGCGCGTCTGCTTACACCGATGATGGCAGCATATATGTTGAGACCTTCTAAACATACCGAAAAGCCTGCCGGCAAGCTGATGACAAATTATCTGAAAGTCGTAGCATGGACGCTCAAGCACCGTGCCATGACGGTGCTGATGGCGGTGGGATTTTTTGTGGGTTCGCTCATGTTGGCAGGGCTTTTGCCATCGGCGTTCATTCCGCCTGATGAGATGAACCAAACCCAAGTTACCATTGAGCTGACCCCAGATGCAACCATCGATGATACGCTGCGCATCAGCCAACTGGCTGCCCAAAAAGTCCAAGCCATTGATGGAGTAGAAAGTGTACTCATGGCGGTGGGCGCTGAACAAAACACAGGTGACCCAAGCAGTATGCGCGGCGCGTCGGTCAATACCGCAAATCTGGATATTAAGCTTTCTGACCGCACTTTACGCGCAAGCAAAGTGGACATCGAATCCCAAATCAATCAAGTATTATTGACAGTGCCGTCCGCACGCTTTAATGTCGGTATCTCGACAGGCGGCGGCGAGGCAGGGTATGTGTTTTCGGTGACTGGCGCGGATAAAGCGCAGCTTGACGCCACCGCCCAAGCCATCATCAGCCAGATCCGCGCGCTGCCGACAGTGGCAAGCGTCATCAATAATCGCTCTTTGCCCAGACCTGAGCTGTCTGTGATCCCCAATGAATTGGCGATGGCGGACAAAGGCGTGACCACCACTGACCTAGCCAATACACTGCGCATCGCCACCCAAGGCGATTATGATCAAGCCTTACCAAAGCTTAGCCTAGATACACGCCAAGTGCCCATCTTGATTCGCCTAAATAATAGCGATAAACAAAACTTGACCAATTTAGCCAATCTGTATGTGCCAAGCTCAACTGGGATGCCTGTGCAGGTCAAAGATGTGGCGAGCTTAAAATTCGCCACAGGTGAAGCCAGCGTAAGCCGCCTAAATCGAGAGCGTGCCATCAAAATCACCGTCTTGCCTGTCAATGATGCGCCTTTAGGAGATCTGATTGACAGCGTCAAATCCACCCAAATCATGCAGAACTTGCCTAATGGCGTTCGTATTATCGATGAAGGGCAAGCAGAAAACATGGCGGAGCTGTTTTCAGGCTTTGTGCTTGCGATGGCGGTTGGGGTGTTTTGTATTTTTGCGGTGCTGATGCTACTGTTTCATCGCGTGCTTCAGCCATTGACCATTTTGATGGCGCTGCCTTTGTCCATTGGTGGGGCATTTGTAGGTCTAATCGTGACAGGCAGCAGTATGTCGATGCCTGCGATGATTGGATTTATTTTGTTGATGGGCATTGCCACCAAAAACTCCATTTTACTTGTTGATTATGCCATCATCGCCCAAGATGAACAAGGATTAAGCCGCTTTGATGCGCTCATCGATGCCTGTCGCAAGCGTGCTCAGCCCATCATCATGACGACCATCGCCATGGGAGCGGGGATGCTGCCTTTGATTATTGGCTTTGGGGGCGTGGATTCAACATTCAGCCGTCCGATGGCGGTAGCAGTGATTGGCGGTCTGATGACCTCAACGCTGCTAAGCTTGGTGGTCATTCCCGTCTTTTATGCACTGATGGATGATTTGGGAAAATGGTTCAAAACAAAAGCCGCCTAACTGGCGGCTCAAGACTCACTGCCAATAGTCATCGGGCGAGCGTGGCATCTGTGATAAGATGTGTCTGAGCCCGTCTGCCCAATGATCACGCAGTGAGCCAAAATACGCATCGTTTTCATCGATGCGCTTGCCTACTGGGATGGCTAGGCTGTCGTTATGATAGACGACCAAATCAATCGGCAGACCCACCGATAAATTTGAGCGCATGGTCGAATCAAAAGAAATCAAAATCGCATGCAGCGCATCTTGCAGGCTGGAATGATAATCAATGGAGCGATCCAAAATGGGTTTGCCGTATTTGCTTTCGCCTAACTGAAAAAACGGCGTATCCGTCGTCGCTTTGATAAAATTGCCCTCAGGATAAATCATAAAAATCTCTGGCGGCTGATCTTTGATTTGACCACCCAAAATAAAGCTACTGGTAAAACCACCTGTATCTTGGGCGAGCGTCTGCGAATAAGTGGTGATTTGGCGGACGCATTCACCAACCATCTGCGCTGCATCAAACAAAGTGGCGGCGTTGTGCAGGTTCTGGGGGATGCCAAGATTGATATTTTGCTGAAGCTTGGAGAACACCGCTTGAGAAGTCGCCAGATTCCCCGCCGTTTGTAAGGTCAAAAAACGCTCGCCTTCGATGCTGTATTGATACATTTTACGAAAAGTGGCAATGTTATCCATGCCAGCATTCGTGCGGGTATCACTGGCAAAAATCATCCCATCCTTTAGACGCAGGGCAACACAATAAGTCATACAAATTTTCCAAATACAAAAATCTAAGCCAACCAAGCACCGCCGCGCTGATGGCAGTGCTATTATACGCCTGTCAAAGGGTATTTGTGAATCATTTTTATAGATCGCTTGGTAGCTAAGGTTGGCTTTGGGCGGCTTCATCGTTTAATTGATGAATCCACACTTGGCTGTGCAAATTTTCATAGCCGCCGCCCAAGCGCACACCTCGCACGGGCGCGGCATCTAAATAATCACGCCCGATGGCGACATAGACATGCGCCTGCGGTGTAAAATGCTGATTTGACACATCAAAAGTGTACCAATGCCCATCAATCCAAGCCTCAGCCCAAGCATGACTTGCCATGTGCTGTCCCATCGGCTCATACAGATAGCCTGAAATATAGCGTGCAGGAATCTGCAAATCACGCAAGCAGGCGATAAAAATATGGCTATGATCTTGGCACACACCTTGGGCAAGCTCAAAGGCTTCGGGGGCGGTGGTGCCGACATGAGTGACATTTTGGTAATAGGGCACATGATTCAGTAGCGCCGCTGCAAACTGCTCAAGTAAGGCGCGTTTTGTGCTGCTATCTGAGTGATGATAGTCTGTCAGATGATTTTCATAAAACTGACGCATGGCAGCGCTGCATGCCGTCAAAGGTGTCGGTACGGTATATAGCAGATACGGCACTTTTGGGTCATCAGCCAAATAAGGGGTGTCAGGATTGATGTTCACCACGCCTGAGGCTTGCATCTGTAGGTTATCGTGCGGCTCGCTGCGGCTTAGCACCAGCCACTGATTGCCAAAGCCGTCTACTTGCGATTTGGCGACCTTAGGCAGCATCACTTGCCAATATTCGATGGTTTGGTGAGCCAATGACAGCGGTGTCATGCGGATGTATTGCACGCTGCGCTGTGCCAAATCATGATAAAAATAATTGGTCTGATGGGTAATTTGTAATCTCATGGCTTAAACCCCTTGTGCTAAAATGGCGGCAAATTCATCCCGCATTTGCCAAAAGTTCACCACTTTTTGGGATTTGGCAAGCTGATTTGCCAAGCGCTCAAGCTCACGCCAGCGCGTGTTTTCAGGCAGCGCACTCACCAGCTCGCGGAAGTTGTTGGAGGCGTCTTGCCAATCTTCTTGGAGTAAAATATGGCGCTCCAAAATCTCATAACAGCGACCCAACCGCCAAAACAGCACAACGGTCGCGTCTTCTTGTCTCATGGACTGGTTGCACGCATACAGTTGCAAGGTGGCAGCACGGTACTTGGTGGCGTTTGCCAGTCGCTTGATGAATTGATACAGCTCGGCGCTGTCTTTGCCGATGACGCCTGTGACTTCTTGGACATTTTGGTCGATGGCCTGGGTAGTTTCGGGTATTTTGTGTGCCAGTAGGCAGCGATACAGCTGCTCGGCACTGTCTTGTAGATGACCAGTGTGCTCCAGCCCAAATCCAAGATGGGTGTTAATATGCTCAATCTCAGCCAAGGTCAGCTCGTTATTTTTGAGGCGATTGATCAAGTTGTCATAATGCCGTAGCCGCTCAGTATAGCGACCAAGCCACACCAAGCAGCTGGCAGTTGATAGCAGTAAGATCAGTGATTTTTTGTGATAGGTTTCATCCAAGATGGCTTGGCTGACGCGCGTTAAAGTCAGGTGCGCATCTGCACGATTTTGTCTGCTTGGCAATGCCTTGGTATCCACCACCCAAGTGTCTTTGATACCGCCGCCTTGGGAGGAGTTGACCACCAGAGATCCTTTGATCATCGCCACACGAGTCAAGCCGCCTGGTGTGATATCGACGCTGCCATCGCCATGCGATAAAATAAATGGACGCAAATCAATATGACGCGGCTCGATGCCGTCTTCTGTGACGGTAGGACAAGTGGACAGCGCCAGCGTCGGCTGAGCGATGAAGCCTTCTGGATTGTCAAGCAGACGCTTTCGGTAGGCATCGATTTCTTTTTTGGTGGCGGCAGGTCCGATCAGCATGCCATAGCCGCCCGAGCCTTGGGTTTCTTTGACCACCAGATCAGCCAAATTATCCAACACAAAACCCAGCTCATCAGGATTGCGACATTGATAAGTCTCAACATTGGGCAAAATGGGTTTTTCGTTCAAATAATACTCAATCATCGCAGGCACGAACGGATACATGCTTTTATCATCTGCCACGCCTGTACCGGGGGCATTGGTGATGACGACATTGCCGGAGCGATACGCGCTCATCAGCCCTGACACGCCTAAGATGGAATCTGAGCGAAACGCCAAGGGATCCAAAAAAGGATCGTCAATACGCCGATAAATCACATCGACCTGCACCTTACCGCGCACGCCTTGGATATAGACTTTATTGTCTTCAACGATCAAATCATAGCCATGCACCAATGGCACATTCATCTCACGCGCCAAAAAAGCATGCTCATAGTAGGCGGAATTAAATCGACCGGGCGTCAGCACAACGATTTGCGGATCATATTTGTCGGTGGCGCTGGTCAGGCACGCTTTTAGGCGCTGCGGATAGTCAGAGATTGGCTGGATCGCCATACTATGATAAATCTCACCCATCAGGCTTTCAGAGATGCCGCGGCTTTCAAGCATATAAGACACTCCCGAAGGCGTGCGCAAATTATCCTCCAAAACGCGATATTGACCCTGCTCATCACGGATCAAGTCAATGCCACTGACATGAGAGTAGATGGGCTTGGCAAGCGAAATATTCATCATCCAAGGCTCATAGCAGCCGCTGGCATAGACATACTGGGCGGGCACGATGCCATCTTTGATGATTTGTTGGTGATGATAAATGTCATCCAAAAAATGATTGAGCGCACGAATACGCTGCTGACAGCCTGCCTCAATGGTCTGCCATTCAGACAGCTCGATGATGCGCGGGATGATATCAAAAGGAATCATCCGCTCGATGTTATTGGCATCGCTATAGACCGTGAAAGTCACGCCCTTACGATAAAAAATATTTGCCGCTTGCTCATTGAGCCCGTTTAGTGTGTCATTATTGGTGGCAGACAGCCATTCACCAAGCCCTTGGGCACCTGCTCTGTAGCTACCATCTGGGTTGAGTAATTCATCAAAACTGGGTGTCATCTTATCATCCTTGTCCGTACTGACCGAGTTATTTTGAGTTTAGCATACATTGAGCCAAATAATGAAAACTTTTTATTCAAAATTACTATCTGATCGAGTTTTGTGCTGTTTTACGAAAATGACCAACGAATGCCTGATTAAAATTTATCCAAACACTGCTTAATTTTTTGGTAACATTTGCCAACATTTATTGATAAAAATACACAATAAACCCTGCCACCGACCGTTAAATCTTGTTACAATGAAACCATCTAACTGACAAATTGATTTCAACAACACAAAGGAAGAAACATGAAACTGTATTATGCCCCAGGTACCTGTGCGATGGCTTGCTGGATTGCGCTTGAGTGGGCGGGTGCTGACTACACCGTCCAAAAGGTCGATCCGCATTCTGATGAATACACCAAAATCAATCCTTTGGCGCAAGTGCCAGCGGTGGATATTGATGGACGCATTTTTGGGCAAGCAGGTGCGATTTTGCAATATATCGTGGATACTTATCCGCAGGCAGACTTGGGCGCAGGCGCTGATCCTTTGGATAAATTTGAATTTGATGAAGTGATGAGCTTTTTAAGCTCTGATTTGCACCCTGCATTTTGGCCATATTTTGGTCCACAGCGTTATACCACAGGCGAAAGTGATGCTGACATCGCTAAGGCAAAAGAAGCGTCGTATGCGCGCATTGACCGTGCGATGACTCATTTAGATAAGCTCATCGGTGATGGCACGCATGTATTTCAAGATAAAAAAACGGTCGCCGATGCTTTGGCATTTGTGATGGTGCGCTGGTCAAGAAACTTAGAAAAATCTTGGGAAGCATATCCAAACATCGCTCGCTTTATGCACGCCATGAATGCCGACGAAGCGACGCAATATGTGCTTAAAAACGCCTAAGACGGCTTAAAATCAACCCAAGGAGAAAATATGTTATTAAATACCGGCGATCACCACACCATCAATGAGCTGTTTGAGCAGCTGGGCTTGGATAGTAGCGATGAAGCCATTGAGCAGTTTATCGCAGATAATCAGCTGCCAGAAGATGTGCCGTTGAATGAAGCGCCATTTTTTAATGAGTCGCAGCGCAATTTTATTTCTGAAGCGTGGAAAATGGATGCGGTATTTGTGATGGCTGTAGAAGAGCTGAACGCACGCATTCATGGGAATTAATGACTTCATCGTCATTGCCAAGACTCTTCACCATAAAAAGATGGTCGTTATGATCATCTTTTTATTTTATATAGGCTTTTAGTGTAACGCCTATTAGATCAGCCATACTGTACTATTAAGGAGAAGATAATGCATCCTTTGGCACAATCGGTATTGGAATTTTGGTTTTCAAAAGACGCTCAGCCGCTGTGGTTCGCCAAATCTGCTGAATTTGATCAAAAGATTCGTGATCAGTTTGATGAAGTGCTAGAGTCGGCGGCAGCGGGCGAATGCGCGGATTGGCGCAGTGAGATGTTGGGTCGGCTGGCTGAGATCATTGTGCTTGATCAGTTTTCACGCAATATCCATCGAGACACACCCCAAGCCTTTGAGACCGATGGTATGGCACTGGTACTGGCACAAGAAGCGATCGCATTACCTGAGTTTGAGTCTTTAAACCCAGATCAGCGCAGGTTTATGCTCATGCCGTATATGCATTCAGAGTCTAAGCAGATTCACGAAAAAGCCATGACGCTGTTTGAGCAATTCACCGATGCGACAACAGTAGACTATGAGCGTCAGCATAAGCTGATCATTGATGAATTTGGGCGCTATCGCCATCGCAATGCGATACTTGGGCGACCCTCTACCGCACACAAGAGCAGGCGTTCTTAAAAAAGCCGAATACGTCATTTTGATCCATGCTGTGCTGCCATCGCCAGATAGTTTTGGTGAAGCGTATCAAGAGCTTGGTGTAAGTCGTCCAGCGTTTTATCATTGACTAAGATATCTGCACCGATGTCTTGAGCCAACGCCAGTCGCTGCGCTCGGCTGATTTGCTTATCGATGATGGCTTGGATCTGAGCAGGATCATGACCATCGCGCTTGGCGGCACGCTGCCTTTGAGTTTCAGCGCTGGTATCCACGACGAGCACATGATCACAAAGCGACAAAAGATTAGGCGATTTATGTCGCCCCTCAAACAACAGCGGCACCGAAAGTATCGTATAAGCAGACTGCGAACCGTTAAGCTCATCTAAGATGGCTTGATGAATGGCAGGGTGTATGATGGCATTTAGCCGATCCAAAGTCTGTGGGTCGTTAAATACCCGCGCCCGCACCGCCGCGCGATCATATCGTCCTTGACCATCAAGCACCCAGTCCCCGAGCGCCTCTTTTAGGCTAATCAAAAGCGGGCTACCGTCCGCCGTCAAGCGATGAGCGATGATATCGGCATCGACCACTGTGATGCCTTGCTTGCCAAGATAGTCGCTGACAGCGCTTTTGCCACTGCCAATGCCACCAGTTAAACCCAAGATGAACATCCTTTCTCCTTATGATATGTCTAAATTTATGCTAAATTCACTGTCGTTATCATTTGATATGAATGAACAAAAGCCCTGCGACCAAAAGTGTAGCATATCTGACCAAAGCAATGAAAAAGATTTGATCAAAGCCCTTATCCGATCCCAGCAGACTTTAAGTATTCACCAAAGAGCAAAACCAACCACGCTGCCATTATCAGATAGGGTCCAAAAGCAAAAGCAGATGCCTTGCCTTGATGTCGTTGAATGATGATGCCTGCCACCACGCCCAGCGCTGCGGCAATAAACACAATCATAGGCAGCTGCCATGCGCCAAGCCAAGCCCCACAAGCAGCCAAGAGTTTGGCATCGCCAAGCCCCATGCCATCTTGTCGGCGCACCAAGCGATACAAGGCATTGATGAGCCAAAGCACCAAAAACCCACCCACCGCCCCAAAGATGGCATCCGAAGGCGTGGTCAACACCCCAAAGCCATTTGCCGTCAAGCCAATCATGCCAAGCGGCAGTACAAGGCGATCGGGCAGCAGCTGCACGCGATAGTCGATGCTTGATAGCCCAAGACCAAACCACACAAAAATCACCGACAAAGCACCAGTAATGGATATGCCTTGAATAGCCAGTGTGCCTACGCTGAGCAAGGCGCTGAGCAGGATCATGATGGTATATAAATAAGCAGGTGCCACTTTTTGATGATAAGGCGACCCAAAGCCTGTCAAAAGCTTATCTTGAGCGTCTATTGAAACGACAGGATCGATCATCTGCGTCGTCTCTGCCTGCCACTCAAGCATCATTCGATGGGGCAGGGCATACATCAAATGTGTCAGATATCCGCCCACCCCTGCGCCGAGCAGTGCGGCTAGGGCATACCACGCCCAGTCAGGCAAAGATGCCAATATCAAAGCCATCATGCGCCCATGCTCATATTAAATATTGGTAAATACATCGCCAGCACAAGCCCACCGATTAGCACGCCCATGATAAGGATGATGGCAGGCTCAATCATGCCAATTAAGGCATCGGTTTTATCCTTGACTTCTTTGTCATGGTGCTTGGCAACTTGATCAAGCATCTCAGACAGCCGACCTGAGGCTTCACTCACCGTCACCATCTGCACGCTCATGGGTGAAAATAGTTTGGCATCTGACATGGCTTGCCCCAAAGGCGTGCCAGTTTTAACAGCTTTTGCGATCTTTTCGCTCGCATCTAAATACAGCACATGATCACAGGCACGCCCCGCCAATAAAATACTCTCTGCCAAAGGAACGCCCGAGCCAAAGGTGGTGGACAATGTCTGTGCAAAACGCGCGCTACCAACCGCTTGGATCAGCTTACCAAAAATCGGCAAGCCAAAAGCAGTTTTGGCACACCAAAGTCTTAGGCGGGCGCTGGTCTTATAAACATAAACAAATAGCCCAATGCTCATTGTCAGCACCAAAAGCAGTTGCCAAAAATACGCTGACAGCCACTGCGACAGCGACAGTACCCACAGCGTCACGGTCGGCAGCTCATCGCCCATGCTGCCAAAGCTTGCCGCAAAGCTTGGCACAACCTTTAAAAGCATCACGGTGCTGACGATGATCGCGGTCAATGCGATGGCGGCAGGATAGCGTAGAGCTTGATTGAGCTGAGATTGGCGAAGTGCTTGGTGTTCGGCGTGTTCGGCGGCTCGCTCAAGCATGATATCAAGCGCACCAGATTTTTCGCCAGCATCGATGAGCGCCAGTGTGAGGCTGCCAAATTCTGGATGAGCGCTGATCGCTTGGGCGAAGCTTTCTCCTTGCTCGATGCGCTGCTTAATTTGAATCAGTTTGTTTGATAGGCGGCGGTTCGTCGTGGTGTTGGCAGCGATATCTAGTGCATCGGTCAAAACGACCCCTGATTTTAACAGCGTCGCCAAAGTGCGAAGACTAAGCAAAATCTGCTTATTGGCAATCGGGCGCTCAAAGTGCCACCGTGTCCGCTTGGCAGTCAGATGGATGTGATAAAAGCCTTGTTTGCGCAGACGCGCCTTGGCTAGGCTGACATTATGGGCGCTGATTTGACCGTTGACCGATTTACCATCATGAGACTTGGCACGGTAATCAAATGTGAGCATTTTTGGCGATTTGGATAAGTTATCCACAGAAGGGCGATCTGAGATGATCTTATTCTTAATGCCTTGATTAATCAAAGGTTTATTTAATTTTTTCATTAAAAATTATACTTTATCCACAGGATTATCCACAGAGCTTGAACGGCTTTGCCATGATTCAGAAGTGACGCGATGCATCTCAGTGAGGCTGATCTGACCAGCAATGACTTTTTTGATGCCCGCTTGTCTGAGACTGTCATGACCTTGAGCACGCGCCCAAGCATCGATTTTGGTAGCGGATGCCTGTGCCAAAATCAGTTCAGCCATGGGCGGTGTGATGGGCAGCACTTCAAAGATACCCACTCGCCCCTGATGACCGTCCTTACATTTATGGCAGCCGACAGGCGTATAAAGCGTTGGACGCTTAGCGATGTCTTGATCGCTAAATCCTGCCGATCTGAGTACATCATCTGGTAAGGTGGTGGGCTGTTTGCAGGCGTCGCACAGTCGGCGAGCCAGCCTTTGGGCGATGATCAGGCTTAAGCTGCTTGCCAAATGAAAAGATGGCACGCCCATGCTGTGCATACGCGTGATGGTATCGCTGGCTGAGTTGGTGTGCAGCGTTGATAAGACCAAATGCCCTGTTTGGGCAGCGGTGGTGGCGATTTGGGCGGTCTCAGTATCGCGAATCTCTCCGACCATAATTACATCGGGATCTTGACGCAAAAATGCTCTGAGCGCATCGGCAAAATCCAGCTGTACTTTGGGATTGATATTAACCTGATTGACACCAGGCAAATTAATCTCAACAGGGTCTTCGCAGCTTAAAATATTAATTTCAGGCTGATTGAGACGCATCAAAGCGGTGTACAGCGAAACTGTCTTGCCTGAGCCTGTGGGACCTGTCACCAAAATCATGCCTTGAGGGCGCGAGAGCGCATGAATGAATAGCTGTTTTTGGGCGTCATCCATCCCAAGCGCATCTAGCCCAATGAGCGCATGAGCAGAGTCAAGCAGTCTTAGCACCACCTTTTCGCCATATAAAGTGGGCAGCGTACTGACACGAAAGTCCACCGAGCGCCCGTCTTGAGCATCAAACTTCAAGCGCCCGTCTTGAGCGCGGCGACGCTCAGCGATATCAAGATTTGCCATCACTTTGATATAAGAGGCGATCTTGGCAGCCAAAGATTTGGGTGGATTATGTATCACTTGCATCACGCCATCAATGCGAAAGCGGATGCGATAACTGGCATCATAAGGCTCAAAATGAATGTCGGAGGCTTTTAGGCGGATGGCGTCGGCGAACAGCTGATTGACAAAGCGTACGGTGGGGGCGTCGTCCGCTTGAGATTGGGGGCTTGATGCTGTTTTTTGGGCATCATCAAACGTGCCTGCACCCAGATACAGCCCATCTAATAAGGCGGAGAGCTTATCTTCTTCGACAAGCACAGGTCGGATCTGACGGCGCGCATGAAAGCGAATGGCAGCGATGGCATCTTTATCGGTCACATCACTCATGGCTAGGGTCAGCGTGTGCTCATCATAGCTTAAAGGCAGCATCCGATATTTGATAAACAGCGCAGGGTCCAGGCCAGTTTCGATGGCTTGATTAAGCTGATTGGGCAGCTCATAAATGGGCAGATTTTGGCTTAAGCTTTGGAGGCGCGACAGCTGGGCTGCGTCCATGAGCTGGCTTGTGACCAAATGCTGAGCAAATGAGCGCTGCAACTGCTTGGCGTCGGCGGCGGCTTTTGATAAGTCGTCTTCTGCCATCAGCTGATGTTGTAAGATAAGGCGAGCGAGGGGCGGCAGGGCGGTGGTCATGAGATGGCTTAGGTTGATTGGATCATAAAGGACTTATTATCATCGAAAACGCAAACTGTGCGCAAGGTATTTTGACAGTTTCTAAAAATTAAAATTAACACAGCTGTGATACAATAATGATTTTTACGATAAACCCATACATAATTATAGATTAAAATGACAACAACAAATAACCACGATACAAAGTTTCCCGCACTTTGGGTGATGATGCTGGGCGTGATGGTCGCCATCGGACCGTTATCAATTGATATGTATTTGCCGGCTTTTCCGAGCATGGCAGAAGATTTTGGCGTCAGTGTCAGCACCATTGCCAAATCTGTGCCGGCGTATTTTTTGGGATTGGTGTTCGGGCAGCTGTTTTATGGACCGTTCAGCGACCGTGTTGGACGGGTTAAGCCCATGTACTTGGGCATGACCATTTTTATCATTGCATCGATCATCTGCGCCATGACCAATAACGAATATGTATTATTCGCTGCAAGAACCTTGCAAGCATTAGGCGCCTGCGTGAGCGCAGTCGTAACCCGAGCTGCCATCAGAGACACCCTTAATCCAGTCCAATCGGCGCGTGCTTTTAGCTTAATGGTGCTGGTGATGGGCATTGCGCCGATCTTGGCACCCAGTTTGGGTGCGCTGATTTTAAGAGTGGCAGATTGGCACGGCGTATTTTGGTTTTTGGCAGGCTTTGGGGTGCTAAACTTGCTTTTGACCAAATTTTTCTTAAAAGAAACCCTAAAGCCTGAAAATCGCAATACCCGCCCGATGTCCGAAAGCTTTGGGCAGTATCTTAGCTTGATGAAAGATCGTACCTTTATGCTGCCTGCAGTGGCGGCAGGGCTACTGCAAGGTGCGTTTTTTATTTATTTATCCATCTCAAGTGAGCTGTTTATGGTGAATTATCACCTAACCGAGCATCAGTTTGCCATCGCTTTTGGGATGAATGCCTTTGGATTCATTGCGCTAACCCAAGTGAATCAGTTCTTGACCAAGCGTTTTCATTTGGTGAATTTGCTACGCACTGGGGCGCTGATTCAGTTGATCGCTGCTGCGGTGCTACTGATACTGGGTCTAAGTTTTGGCGGTGCGGCGAATTTTTATTGGGTATTTGCCAGTATCTTTATTTGTATTGCAGGGCTAGGTTTTACGCAGCCGAACGCGACCGCCATCGCGCTAGCATTTCAAAAAAAGCGTGCAGGCTTGGCAAGTGCGCTACAAGGCGCGCTACAGTTTTCGGTAGGTATTTTTGGCGGTCTACTCATTGGCTTGTTTGATTTGGATCCTGTCACTAAGCTTGGCATCACGACCAGTATTTTGGTGGCGATTGGTACTTTTATGGTGTTTTTGATTGATCCAAAGCTTGATTTATCTAGCATGGACTGAGCACTTCTTTAGGGCGCCACCAAGCCCAAAATGATCTTGATAAAGACCGATTTTGTGATCAATGATCAAGCCGATTATGCCATGAAAGGGGGATGAAATTTTCATCCCTTTTTTGATTTCATGAAAACATCGCCTTAAAATCTGTTATAATAAAAAACATTTATTTTTGATGATATTGCCACCTTTTTGGCGTCTTTAGCAAAGGGTAACCACCATGATGAGCACCATCGCAGGCTTAGGGTTTTTGACCGATTTCCAAGCACAAAAATTAGCCGACCAACTCAAACAAAAAGCTGGGCTAGCTATTCATGCCTTGAGCAGTCAGCAGGTTTATGTGTTTGATGAACCGCTGTCAGAGTCTGACCACAAAAAAGCGATTGATTTATTAAATCAAGGTCAAGCACCAAGCCTAAACGGTGCTGACGACGGACAAGTGCAGGTGGTGGTTGCACCGCGTTTTGGGACGATCAGCCCTTGGGCATCTAAGGCGACCGATATTTTTAATAACTGCGGCGTGGCGATTGGGCGTGTCGAGCGTGTGATCGTGTACACGCTGACAGGTGAAAACTTGCCCAAGCGCTTGCCTGCAGCTGCCGAAGCCATTTTGCATGATCGCATGACCCAAAGCTTGGTGTATGATTTGGCGGATGTGTCGGCGCTATTTATTGACGGCGAGCCTGCGCATTTGGGCGCGGTGGATATCATGGGCTTTGGTAAAGATGCCTTGGTGGCGGCAAATACCGAATACGGCTTTGCGCTGTCGGCTGAAGATATCGATTATTTAGTGGATAATTTCACCAAGCTTGGTCGCAACCCAACTGATGTTGAGCTGATGATGTTTGCCCAAGCCAACTCCGAGCATTGTCGACATAAGATCTTTAATGCTGAGTGGACGGTCGGCGGTGATGTGCAGCCGAAGTCTTTGTTTAAGATGATTCGTAATACGCACGAAAAAAATTCTGACGGCATTTTATCGGCTTATAAGGATAACGCTGCGGTCATGGAAGGCTTTGTGGCTGAGCGCTTTTATCCAACCAAAAACGCCGAGGGCGAGGCTCAGTATGGCTTTCATAATGAGCAAATTGACATCCTAATGAAGGTTGAGACCCACAACCACCCAACTGCCATCGCACCATTTGCAGGCGCGGCGACAGGCGCAGGCGGCGAGATCCGTGATGAAGGCGCTACAGGTCGCGGCGGTAAGCCCAAAGCAGGCTTGACAGGCTTTAGCGTCTCACATCTGCATCTGCCTGATATGCCTGAAAAATGGGAAACTTCAGGTCAAGTCTCTGCTGCCGACTATGGCAAGCCTGCGCGCATGGCATCGGCACTTGATATCATGATTGAAGGACCGCTGGGCGGCGCTGCGTTCGCCAATGAGTTTGGTCGTCCTAATTTAAATGGCTATTTTCGTACTTTTCAGCTAGACACCTCCGATGCCCAAGATGGCAGCCAAATGCGTGGCTATCATAAGCCCATCATGATCGCAGGCGGCTATGGGAATATCAAGCGTGATTTGGTCCAAAAAAACACCATCCAAGAAGGCGATCTGCTGATCGTGTTGGGCGGTCCTGCCATGCAGATTGGTTTGGGCGGTGGTGCAGCCAGTTCGGTTGATAGCGGTGAGCTGGATGAAGGGCTTGATTTTGCGTCGGTGCAGCGTGACAATGCTGAGATGGAACGCCGCTGCCAAGAGGTGATTGATACTTGCTGGGCGATGACCAAAGACGGAGTGGATAATAACCCAATCGTCTCAATCCATGATGTCGGCGCTGGCGGCTTATCAAATGCCATGCCAGAGCTGGTCGATGATCATGAGCTTGGCGCGCATCTGAATCTGCGTAAGGTGCCGTCGCTTGAGGCAGGCATGTCACCGATGGCGATTTGGTCAAACGAAGCTCAAGAGCGCTACGTGCTCGCCATCCGTCCAGAAAGTGAGGCGTTATTTGATAGTATCTGTGCTCGTGAGCGCTGCCCTTATGCCATTTTGGGTACAGCGACTACAGTGCGCCAGCTGACGGTGGATGACAGTTTGTTGCCAGAGCAGCCTGTGGATATGCCGATGCAGGTATTGTTAGGCGGTACGCCAAAGATGAAGCGAAGCTTTAGCCGTACAGCACCAAATCTCAAGCCGCTTGATACCGCCTCGGTAGATATCGCCACCAGCATCAAAGATGTTCTGCGCCATCCGACAGTTGCCAGTAAGTCATTCCTAATTTCTATTGGCGACCGCTCGATTACTGGTATGGTGACCCAAGATCAATATGTTGGGCGTTATCAAGTCCCTGTGGCAGACTGTGCCGTGACGAGCACCGCACTTAACGCCATCACAGGCGAAGCCATGGCAATGGGCGAGCGTGCGCCAGTTGCGCTCATCGATCCTAAGGCATCGGCACGTCTGGCAGTTGGTGAGGCGGTGACCAACATCGCTTCAGCTCGGATTGCCAAAATCAGTGATGTCACCTTGTCAGCTAACTGGATGGCAGCATGTGGCGACGAAAAAGAAGACGCAGCTTTATTTGACGCCGTTCATGCTGTAGGCGAGGAGCTGTGTCCTGCGCTTGGCATTACCATCCCTGTGGGTAAAGACAGCTTATCTATGAAAGCGGTTTGGAATGAGGATGGCGCAGACAAGTCAGTCACGTCACCGATGAGCTTGATTATCACCGCATTTGCGCCTGTCCAAGATGTGGCAGGCACACTCACCCCAGCTCTAAAAAATACCGATTCGGTGCTATATCGCATTGACCTATCGGCAGGCAAGCTTCGTTTGGGCGGCTCAATTTTAGCGCAGACTTTAAGTCAGCTTGGTGACCAGTGTCCAGATTTAGAGCGTCCCGAGGATTTGGCTAATTTCTTTGCTTTCATTCAAGCGGCGGCAAAAGCAGGCATCATCCAAGCTTATCATGATATCGGTGATGGCGGATTGATTGCGTCGGTTGCAGAGATGCAGTTCGCCAGTCGCATGGCGATTGGTCTTGCGCTGAGCGATGATAATCTACTAGGTCAGCTGTTCGCCGAAGAATTGGGCGCCGTCGTTCAAGTCCTGCCTGAAGATGTGGCGGCATTTGTTGAATTAGCCCAAACCCATCAGGTGAGCGAGTTTGTCAGCTTGATTGGTCAAGCCAAAACGACGCCTGCAGGCGGCGCTGGCATCGATGTATTAAGCATCGAAACGCCAAGCCAATCATGGTCATTTAGCCGCAGCGAACTTCAAAAGCAGTGGTCAAAAGTCAGCCATGCCATCCAAAGTCTGCGTGATAATCCTGCATGCGCCGATCAAGAATTTGCACTCATTGATGATATCACTCATCATGGCTTGATTGCTGATGCCAATTATGACTTGGATTTGGCGGTAGAAGCGCCGTATGTAAACAGTCGCACCAGCTTACCAAAAGTTGCCATTTTGCGTGAGCAAGGGGTGAACGGACACCTAGAGATGGGTGCAGGCTTTGTGCGCGCAGGCTTTGATGCCATTGATGTGCACATGAGCGACTTAATGAGCGGGCGCATTAATTTGCGTGATTTTGAAGGCTTGGTGGCGTGTGGCGGCTTTAGTTACGGTGACGTTTTGGGGGCGGGCTCTGGTTGGGCAAACTCAGTGCTGTTCCACGATGAGCTACGGATGCAATTTGCCAGATTCTTCCATCGCCCTGAGACTTTCGCGTTGGGTGTGTGTAACGGCTGTCAGATGATGAGTCAGCTAAAAGACCTGATGATTGGCGCTGAACATTTCCCACGCTTTATTGCCAATAAATCAGCCCGTTTTGAGGCGCGTACTGTCAATGTGCGAGTTGAGCGCACCAAGTCGGTACTGCTAAAAGGCATGCAAGACAGCATTTTGCCGATTGCGATTGCACACGGTGAGGGTTATGCCAATTTGGATGATAAATCCCTGTCAGAGTTGGCTCGCCATGGTCAGATTGCACTGCGTTATGTTGATAGCCAAGGCAACCCTACCGAACATTATCCTTTAAACCCAAATGGCTCACCAGAAGGTGTGACGGGCATCTGTAGTAACGATGGTCGTGTCACTTTGATGATGCCGCACCCTGAGCGTACTCTGCGTGCGGTCAATCACTCGTGGAAGCCTGATGAATGGGCTCAAGATGGTGCTTGGATGCGACTGTTCCGCAATGCGCGTGCGTTTTTGCGCTGATTAAATGTGGTAAGCTAAATTTAGCTTATGATGACCATGACCCAAACCCCAAATCTGTGCGATTTGGGGTTTTTTAGATGTTTTTGGCTTAGTATTTGGCGGTTAGCGGCTTGGCTGAATCTTTTTGATGGATTAGCATAGGTTTTAAACAGCGATGACTTGCCATTTTTGAAATATATTGTAACAAATGAATGCTGTAATTTTTTAAATACACTGATGACTGCAAAGAATATGCCTTATAATTGCCCGCGTCTATTGAATTGACTAAACAACTTGGGATTATCATGACTGGCTGGTGCAGCAGTATGAGCGTGCATGATAAGGTGTGAAATTTGCCCTGATAGGAGCACTTATGGAAATTACTTTAAACGGCTATTATACGCTGATCTTGGCGACACTGGTATTGTTGCTGGGGCGTTTTTTGGTCAAGAAAATTAAATTTTTGGGGGATTTTAACATCCCTGAGCCAGTGGCAGGCGGTCTGATTGCTGCAGTCATCGTGTATTGTTTGAATTTCTTTTTTGGCTACAGTTTTACCTTTCAAAGAGAATTGCAGACAGCGTGTATGCTGATGTTTTTTGCTTCTATTGGCTTGTCGGCAGATTTTGGACGACTAAAAGCAGGCGGTAAACCTTTATTCATTTTCCTATTTGTCGTATCAGGCTTTATCTTGCTTCAAGATGCCGTCGGCGTCGGTTTGGCGACAGTGCTGGGCTTAGATCCTTTGATGGGATTGGTAGCAGGCTCGGTATCGCTGACAGGCGGTCATGGTACGGCAGGCGCTTGGGGATCGACCTTTGAAGATAAATATGGCTTAGTGGGTGCGACGACTTTGGGCATTGCTTGTGCTACCTATGGTTTGGTGGCAGGCGGTATCATCGGCGGTCCTGTCGCCAAGCGATTGACCAATCAGTTGGGGATTGAACCAACTGCCAAAAAAGCCGATCAATCAGAAGTTGAAAAGCTTGCCGCCAAGCACTCACTTTACAGCACCAAGCATGATCTTGATGACGATACCGCGCACAAAGAGATGTTTGAAAGACCTGATAATATCCGTCTGATCACGGCATCATCGGCGATTGAGACACTGGCGCTATTTGCGGCGTGTTTGGCATTTGCTGATATTATGACTGGGGTGGCAAAAGATACTTGGTTTGAGCTACCGACCTTTGTTTGGGCGCTGTTTGGCGGTGTGGTGATTCGTAATACTTTGACCACGATTTTTAATTTTGATATGTTTGATCGCGCCATCGATGTCTTTGGTAACGCGGCGCTGTCATTGTTCTTGGCGATGGCTTTATTGTCGCTCAAACTGTGGGAGCTGACCGACTTGGCAGGTCCGATCTTGATCATTTTAGTGGCACAGACGATCGCGATGGTTGCTTATGCGTACTTCTTGACATTCCGTGTGATGGGTAAAGATTACGACGCCGCGGTACTTGCGGCTGGTCATTGCGGCTTTGGCTTGGGCGCAACACCAACTGCCATCGCCAATATGCAGGCGATCACAGACCGCTATATGCCTTCTCATAAAGCATTCTTGATCGTTCCGATGGTCGGTGCGTTCTTTGTTGATATCATGAACGTGGCAATTTTACAAACCTTCATTAGTGTGCTTGGCTAAGCTGACCGCTGATCACCCATCAATAAAAATCCCAAGCACATTGCTTGGGATTTTTGATACCTAAATTATAATAATTTTTTGAGCACTTTTGAGTTACGGCTATGATCATAGCTGTCTTGACGATCTTTTGGCAGCTCATCTACCGACACTTCGCCAAACCCTTGCTCAACAAACCAATGTGCGGTATGAGTCGTCAAAGCGTATAACTGATGGCGTCCATGACTTCTGGCTTGCTGCTCCAAAAACGCCAACAAATCAGCGCCGCGGCTGCCTTTGCGATAATCAGGATGAATGGCAAGGCTTGCCACTTCTGCCGACTGGGCATCTAGCGGATAAAGCGCCGCACAGCCCAAAATGGTGCCATCACGCTCAATCACATTATAAAACTCGATCTCTTGCTCTAGGCGCTCTTGGCTGCGACGCACTAAGATGCCTTGCTCTTCAAGAGGTTTTAGCAGCTCAAGCAGACCGATGACATCGTTGACGGTCGCGCGGCGGATCTCCTCATAAGGATCATGACTGACCAAAGTGCCCGACCCGTCACGCGTGAACAGCTCCTCAATCAACGCACCATCTTTGGCATACGAGATGATATGGGTGCGGTGTACGCCTTGACGGCAGGCACTGGCAGCGCAGCGCAGAAAATGCGCAATCTCTTCATGATCATCACGATCACGCAGCAGGCGATCGACCTCATTAGGGATCAGCTCATGCAGTAAGCGACCATCACGGCTGATGATGCCATCTTGCTCACCTAAGAAAATCAGCTTATCAGCCTGTAGGGCAACTGCCGTGGTCAGCGCCACATCTTCTGCCAGTAGATTAAAAATTTCACCCGTAACCGAAAAACCCGTCGGTCCGAGTAGGACAATGTGGTCATTATCCAAATTGTGGCGGATGGCATCCACATCAATCGAGCGCACCTCACCTGTCATCTGATAATCTACACCGCCTCTGATGCCATAAGGGCGCGCGGTCACAAAATTGCCTGAAATGGCATCAATGCGAGAGCCGTACATGGGGGAGTTGGCAAGCCCCATCGACAGCCGCGCTTCGATTTGTAGGCGAATTGAGCCGACTGCCTCCAAGATGGCAGGCATGGATTCACGCGGTGTCACGCGCACATCCTCATGGAGACTTGACATCAATCCGCGACCTTGCAAGTTTTTTTCCACTTGTGGGCGTGCGCCATGCACGAGCACCAATTTGATGCCCAAGCTATGCAGCAGCGCAAAATCATGAATCAGCGTGCTAAAATTATCACGAGCGACCGCCTCACCTCCAAACATGACCACAAAGGTTTTGCCGCGATGGGTATTGATGTAAGGGGCAGAATTACGAAACCAATGCACAGGTGTTAGTGCAGGCGCGTTCTCAGAGGTGCTAACAGAATTCATGAATGCTCCAAATGATTCAATGGCTGATAAACTAATAAAATGGCGGAAAATATATGCGGCTAGGGTGCCTGATTTTGGTCAAATGTCCTATGAATACTCATCAAGATACCATAGCAAAGTTTTGGGCGGATGCCAAGTGATTTATCTGCTTTTTGATAAGATTGACATAGGGTGATATCTGTCATCATCGCCTACGATCTTAAGCATTTGTCGGCGGTTACCATA
Source organism: Moraxella canis (assembly GCF_002014965.1). Lineage (GTDB taxonomy): Bacteria > Pseudomonadota > Gammaproteobacteria > Pseudomonadales > Moraxellaceae > Moraxella > Moraxella canis. The sequence goes on along the minus strand of NZ_MUXT01000005.1, from coordinate 124,255 downwards.
ATTAAACAGTCGAGAAATTCACACCGCTGATCAGCTGTGCTATGCTTATGGACGCATAAAAATTTGACAAACAAAGGATGAATTTATGAAAATTTCTGCTGCTTTTTCTTTGGGTGTGATGGCTTTGGCATTGTCTGCGTGTGCGACAGCGCCTATGGGCACAGCGCCATCGACCACCACTCAGCCGACAGTGTCAGCCGTTCAGCTGCCTGAGACCACGCCGACAGTTGTAACGAGTAACGAGGTTGGCACCGTGATGAATGCATTCATCGTGCGCATGGATAACGGTCAAGAGGTGCTTGAGCCTGTGACTGCTCAGAGCACCATCAAGGCAGGCGATCTGATCGAATATCAAGTGCTGCTCACCAATAATGGTAAAGATCGCGTGCGTGATATGCGTGTGGCTTTGAGCTTGCCTCAAGGGGCTGAATTTACTGGTGTGGTCTCACCAAGTATGGGCACCCAAGCCAGTGCTGATGGTTCACGCTTTGTGTTCATGCCAATTCGTACCACCGCCGCTGATGGCTCTGTCCAAAACTTGCCTTTTAATCAATATCAAGCCCTGCGCTGGAATATCCAAGAGCTTGGCATTGGCGCAACGGCGGTTGTCAAATATCGAGCAATCATTAAGTAAATAAAATCTGCCCGTTATTGTTGCTGACTTATTACACCAAATCACTTTGATTTGGTGTTTTTTATGATAAAGCGATTCTATGACTTAAACTTACCAAACATCTCCCCCGTGTACTATTTTTGTAGTATTAATCATTTGCAAATAAAAAATATTCGCATTTAATTTGAATCATTGTGTAGCCTCCTTTATAATAGATGCCTGCTTGAGCCATGCACTCATAAGATGTGATGGTAAGATAAATGATAAAAATTTGAGGTATGATTATGACATTGTCTAAAAATAAAATGCTGCCATTAGCAGCATCTTTGGTGGCAGCGATTGGGCTGGCAGCCTGTAGCGAAAAACCCGCTGAAGCTGTCGCCGAAGAGCCGATGGCGCCCACCGCTCAGCCTACCCAAACTGCTGATACTGCGATGTCTAACGACACTGTGACGATTCAGACCGCGACAGGCAAGCAGACTTTGCCAGCCAATCCGCATCCGCTGGCAGTCTATGATATGACCGCGATGCAAAATTTGGCGGTGCTGGGCGTGCCAGTAGAAGGGATGCCTACTAATTTGCGCTTGACCAATTTAAAGGCTGCCAACACGCCTGAAGCGGCGGAGGTCGGGACGCTATTTGAGCCTGATTTAGAAGCGCTCAATGCCCTGCAGCCAAAAGCGGTTTTTGTAGGTTCGCGTATGGCAGAAAAAGCCGAAGAGATCGCCAAGGTGGCGCCTGTGGTGAATTTGACGATCGATACCAAAAATGTTTATGAATCCACCAAGCAGCAGCTTACCGATTTTGGTCAATTATTTGGTAAGCAAGCCGAAGCACAGGCAGCCATCAGTGAGATTGATGCTGCGATCGCTGAAACTCAGGCGGCAGTCGCTGGTAAGGGTAACGGTCTTGCCATTTTGGTGAATGGTAATAAGCTGTCTGCCTATGGTCAAAACTCACGCTATGGCTTTTTGCATACCACTTTTGGCATTCCGATGGCAGATAGTAATATTGAGGAGGCACGCCATGGTCAGCCAATCAGTTTTGAATATTTACAAAAAGTCGATCCAGACTGGCTATTTGTGCTAGATCGCGGCGCTGCTATCGGTGAAGAAGGTCAATCGGCTGAAGCGGTGCTAGATAACCCGCTAATGCACGGCACCAAAGCATGGAAAAATCAGCAAATCGTTTATTTGAGTGCTGACAGCTACTTGGCATTTGGTGGTTATTATCAATGGCTGACCGACGCTCAGCTGGTGCGTGATGCGTTCGCTGCCAAGCATTCACAATAAATAAAACTACCCCAGATAAGCTGTGTTGTTTTATGATGATGCAATTGGTATGGGCCTGTAATGACTGAGCACATAGCCCATCGTGCACCTTGGCAAAAGGCTGTCTTTGCCAATCTCCTAAGCCTTGTAATCTTAGGAGTGCTGATTGTCATCAGTTTATCTGTTGGTGTGGCGGATTTTAGCTGGCAGGGTCTAGTGTCTGGATTATTTGGAACTTCAGCGACTGCCAGCGATGCCCAAATCCTTATCCAAAGCCGCATTCCGCGTACCGCTGCGATCATCTTGACAGGCGCAGGGATGGCGATCAGCGGCATGATGATGCAAGTTGTGCTAAAAAATCGCTTCGTTGAACCATCCATGGTTGGCGCAACCCAAAGTGCAGCACTGGGCATGCTAATCACTGCCTTGATGTTTCCTAGCGCTGCTGTCGGCATAAAAATTACCATTGCGACAGTCTGTGCGATGATCGGCATGATGATCTTTATGAAGCTCGTTCAGCGCCTGCCTGCCACAGATTATCTGATGGTGCCTTTGGTGGGGATTGTATTTAGTGGCATCATCGAGGCGGTGAGCACTTTTATCGCTTATCAGACCGAGATGCTCCAGCTTTTAAATGTCTGGCGATTTGGGGATTTTTCGGCGATTTTGGCAGGGCGTTATGAGCTACTGTGGTTGGTTGGCGGTGTGTCTGTGTTGGCGTATGTCTTGGCAGATAAGCTGACAATTATCGGACTTGGTGATCATATCGCCACCAATCTGGGCGTCAATCGTGAGACTGTCCTCAAGCTTTCGGTGGTGATGATTGCACTCACCAGTGCAGTCGTCGTGGCGACGGTGGGCATGATTCCTTTTGTGGGGCTTGTGGTTCCAAATATCGTCAGTCGGCTGGTGGGCGATTGGCTGAGACTGTCTTTGCCGGCAGTGGCGCTGCTTGGATCGTCGGCGGTGCTACTGTCCGATATCATTGGGCGGCTGATTATTTATCCTTTTGAAATCCCTGTGACTGTCATATTTGGCGTGATTGGTGCAGGCGTGTTTTTGTGGCTGCTGTATCAACAAAAATAACCCATGCCAAATCGTTCATTGATTAATAAGCCCATGCATTTATCGACATTTACACAGACTATGAAATCTTATCCTGCGATTATCATGGGTATGCTACTGATTGCGGCAAGCGTCTTATTTTTGACCCTCAATGCGTCAGGCAGTTGGGAGTTTATTTTATCGCTGCGCGGTAAGAAACTGCTTGCCTTGATGATGGTGGGATTTGCGATTGGTACGTCTACTTTATTATTTCAAACGCTCACGCACAATCCCATTTTGACACCTGCCTTGCTAGGTTTTGATAGCTTATATATCTTGATCAAAAGCTTGATGGTGTTTGTGCTAGGTTCAGTGGGCATGGCTGCAATTCCTGCCATTGGTAAGTTTGCTTTGGAAGTGGTCATCATGCTGCTTTTGTCCTTGGCGATGTTTCGGCTGCTATTTGGTCGGCAGACACAGGATTTGACACGCTTGATCTTGGTGGGAGTGGTGTTTGGGCTTTTATTTCGTAGCCTATCTTATTTGGTCGCGCGCATGATTGATCCTGAAGAATTTGTAACCATTCAGGCGGTGAGTTATGCGGGATTTAATACCATTAACACCCAAGTGCTTGGCATGGCGGTCGTGCTGTGCGTGCTGTGCGCTGTGGTCATGTATCGGCTGCGTCATCAGTTGGATATTTTACTGCTTGGTAAGCTGCCTGCGATCAATCTGGGTATTGATTATCAGCGACTGGGATTTGGCTTGCTTGCGATGATCGCGCTTTTGGTGGCAGTTTCGACAGCGATGGTGGGTCCTGTGACTTTTTTTGGATTATTGGTTTGTGCTTTGACCAACCGCATCGCCCCAAGTATGCACCACGGCATCCGCTTGGTCTTGGTGGCTTTGGTGGCGATGCTGTGCTTGGTGGCAGGTCAGCTGATGTTTGAGCAAGTCTTTAAAATGGCAGGCGTCCTTGAAGTCGTCATCGAACTGGTGGGCGGTTTGGTCTTTTTATGGATTATTTTTCATCAATATGCAAAAGCAAGATAAGGCAGCAGCATGATAGAAGTGTCAGGTGTATCGTATCAAGTAGGGCGGGATTTTACGATTTTGGATGGTATTAATTTGTCTTTATCGGCGGGGCAAATCATCGCATTGATCGGACCTAATGGCGCTGGCAAATCGACATTGTTTAGCCTGATGGCGCGGATTTTACCTCTACAAACAGGGCAGGTGTGTTTTGGCGGGGCATCGGTTGCCCATACCGAGTCCAAACAGCTTGCCAAGACTTTGGCGATGCTCACCCAAGAAAACCACATTCAAGGTCGGCTTAGGGTTAAAGAACTGTTGATGTTTGGGCGTTATCCACATCATCAAGGTCGTCCCACCCAAGCTGATCATGACAAAGTGGCACAAGTCATGCAGGTATTTGAGCTTGAGCCATTGGCAGAGCGATTTTTATCGGATTTATCAGGCGGACAGCGTCAGCGTGTGTTGATTGCGATGATCGTTTGCCAAGATACCCCCTATGTGCTGCTGGATGAGCCGCTCAACAATCTGGATATGTACCATGCAGGCAAGCTGATGCGACAGCTCAAATCGCTCGCCGCCCAAGGCAAGACGATCGTCATCGTATTACATGATATCAATCAAGCGGCGCAGTTTGCTGATACTGTGGTCATGATGAAGTCAGGACAAATCACTGCAGTCGGCGCGCCAAAAGAAGTGCTGACCGCGGATAATATCCGTAGGCTGTATCAAGTGGATGTCACTGTCATACAGCATCAGGGTAAGCCTGTCATCATTGATGCCATTTAGGTGTGATCGTTGGCGCTTTGAGTGATCAGCGCTTCGATGTCGCTTCTGGTTTTGAGTTTTTTAACGCTGTGCCAAAGCTTGTCGGCTTGATCGTAGCCTTTGGTGAGCATCCCAAGCCACTGCTTATAACGTCCAATGAGCCCATTTTGATTGTCTGTTTGATCTGCCAAAAATGCCAATTGATGCTCACAAAGCTTTGACCAATCCAAGCCTGCCTGCTTTGCAATCAGCGCAGTCAAATCAGGGCGAGTGACTGCACCGCGCCCAAGCATCAGATGCGGGGTGTTGGCTTGGCTGATGCAGCGCATGGCGTGCTCATCATTCCAAATCTCGCCATTGGCAATGATCGGTAATCCCAAGTTATTAAAGGGCGCAATTTTTTCCCAATAAGCAGGCGGCTTATAGCCATCAACTTTGGTGCGTGCATGGATGGTTAGCCAGTCTGCACGAGCGTCCGCGACAGCTTGACCGATCTCACCAGATTTACTGGTATCGGTATAGCCAAGGCGAATTTTGGCAGATACGGGAATATGGCTTGGCACCGCTTCACGCACTGCCCGAATGATGGCATACAGCGTTTCGGGTTCATCAAGCAGCACCGAGCCGCCTTTGTGATTATTGACTGTTTTGGCAGGGCAGCCGAAATTTAAATCAATCGCCTTAGCACCAAGGTTTGCTGCTACCAAAGCACTAGCTGCCATCGTTTCAGGATTATTGCCTAGCAGCTGTACATGGACAGGCGTACCGCTGGCGGTGCAGCCTTGGGTGTGCAGCTCTGGGACATATTTATAAAACACATGCGCAGGCAGCGGATAATGCGTCACTCGTATGAATTCACTGACCGCCCAATCATAAGGTGCGCCCAGATCGTGCGCGATTTGGGTCAGGATTCGGCGCATCAAAGGATCGGTCAATCCCTCCATCGGCGCAAGCAAGCGCACCGGCGTGTGAAACAGATGTCTAAAGCTCATGTGTTATCCAATGATCAGCTTTTTGTGCTGCAAGCTGTGTATCAGGTCGGTGATATGGTGAATGTCCAAAAGATTTTTGCCACGCGTACAAGCCACATATAATAGGCGCAGCTCTTCAGGCGTAATTTTGACCGCCATGGGGTTGATGTCGTACAAAAAATCATCGCTAATCTGCACACGATTCCACTCAAGCCCTTTGGATTTGTGCGCAGTTGAGACGACATAGTCGGCATGGCTTGGTGTGGTTAAGCTATTGATGGCTTTGGTGATGGTGGCGGTGCCATGCTCTTCGATGAGCCTTACCCAAGTCTTAAGATCGCCGCCTTCGCCAGTTTCGCTGAATTCTTGAACTTCTGCCCAGTGATTAAAATAAGCAAGCTCAGGTATGCCGTATGCCGATTTGCCATTTCTAAGGCTTTCAGCACCTTGACAAAATCTTAAAATCCGATGACTGTCTGCTTGCAGCGCAACTTTATGCCCAAGCTTTAAGCCGTCAAGCAAATGACCCATCGCAGTGGCATTGGTGCGACATAAAATGGCATCTTTGGCGCCATGTACGAGACTTTTGGCTAATACCGAGCGCTGATTGGGATTGCCTTTAAGCGGGATATCTTCGTTAAGCGCCTTTAAAAACACATTGGCTATCTCGGCGATCGGCTCACCAAAACGAAATGACTGCGTCAAAAGCGTCTGTGGATAGGGCAGACGCTTCATGGCATTGAGCGCACCGCGCCATTCATAGATCTGCTGATGAGCATCGCCAACATAAATGGTTTGCTTATCTTGGCGAATCAATGCCCCCATCATCAAAGGGTCGGCATCTTGGGCTTCATCAAATAAAATAAAATCAGCGGGAATGATCGGGTTTGACAGCGTCCATAATTTTAGATAAATATCGTGACTGATACCCGCTTGATGGCGTGGATCGATCGACTGAAGCCACCGCTGCTCAAAAGCAGGATATAAAGTCATCTGAAGCGCTTCGGCATCAGATTCGCTCATCCAACTCGGCGCAGTGATGTGACGCGGCGCAGGATAGGCAGAAGAGGTCTTGCAAAAAGTGGTGATGGCTTCACTGATGATATTAGCAAGCTTAGCAGGCGTGAGCGTAACAGGTTTTTTGATGCCATCCACGAGGCGCTCAGTGCTGATAGCGCCAAGCCCAAGCTCGCTTGCCAAGCGCGATGGCGTCAGTCTGGGCAAGCTGATTTTGGCAGTCACATCGCGGCTGACATGACGAAATGCCAAAGAGTGAAACGTTTGGCAGCGCACATTGGGTGGAAATTTTTGCTGGGCTTCGGTAGCGATGGCTTTATTAAATGCCAAATATAGCCCCCGACCACGCAGATTTTCGCTGATGAGCTTTAGCGTCGTCGTTTTACCTGCACCAGCATAAGCAACGATTTTGAAAGATTGCCCTGTTTTTGCCATATCAAGTGCCGCCAACTGCTCTTCGGTGGGCGTTGGACGGTCGTGGGCTTGAGTTGCCCCGTATATCGCAGGGCTTTGGTAATCGCTGTGCATCATGGGGCAAAAGATTGACAAAAGCTTATTATACCATAGCTTATGATCGCTGAGCAGATTTCATCTGCCTAAGTCAAACTGCAGTTTAGGATTGATCTAAGCCATTAGGCGTCGGTGCATCCTTAAGCTAAACGGCTTACGAATTTAAGACTAATAAAAACTGCTGAGATGATCGGCGTCATCTCAGCAGTGGTTGGGTATTTGATGAATTATAACCGACCGCCAAATGAAAAACGGCTACCAGGGTGCCACATATTCACAAAAGTGACAGGCTGCCCTTGGGATTTGGTGTGCCGAGCATGTAAGAGTGCTGGCTCATGCGCTTGCATTTGCAGCGCTTCACAGACATTGATGGGTGCAAGCTTGGCTTGGATTTGATAATCGCCATACTCAAGTGGCACATGGTCAATCAAATAATCACTGGTATTGATAATACTAAAATCTTGATTGATAAATTCAGGAATGATGGCAGCATTCACCCAGCGATCTTCATACTGAATGGGCAGGTCGTCGCCATAATGCACGATACACACCTGATAGAGTTTGTCAGTGTGAGCAGGCTGACTGTGAAAAAACAGCGCATTCAGCCAATGATTTTCAGGTTGATTCAATGCCTCAAAATCAAGCGTCTTTTGTGCGATCACTTGAGCGCGATAGTGATTAAATCGCTCATTGATATCTTTGGCGATATTGCGAATTTCAATATGCGCATTATTGTACTTTTGCTGAGCCACATAGGTGCCCGAACCTTGACGACGCTCCAACACACGCTCAGCTTCAAGTTCTTTGACCGCGCGATTGACTGTCATGCGTGATACGCCAAAATCTTCAGCAAGCGTAATCTCAGCAGGAATGGCAGTGCCAGAAGCCCAAGTGCCAGCATGAATATTGTCCAAAATGGCATTTTTGATGCGCAAATAAGCAGGGGTTTTGTTTGACATAATCGGCTAATGAACCAAATGAGGTGGAATGATGCGTGATGATAAATCACTGAAATTCTTGTCATTGTAGCCAATATTTGACTAAAAATAAAGCGGCTAAATGCTGATTTTTATCATAATTTAAAATCGCGTGCTAAAACTTTGGATTGTTTGGATTAAGATTTATCAAAATCTTTGATGACTTTATTACTATTGGCAAATGATTATGATAAATTAGCTATGTTATAATAGCCGAATATCAGCGACTGACAGAGTAGATGTATTTAATCTGCGCATCGTTTTATAACATAATTAACCTCATTGCCTCATGACACCATCAAAGACACCCTCAAAACCTTCTCAAGATTCAGCCAATTATCTATTTTTAGTCTTGCCACGCTTTGCGCTCCTTTGGGTCTGTGTGGCACTGATTCCTATTTCGATTTTATTTAAAATTTGGTGGCTGCTTTTTATCGCCACCTGCTTGACTTGTCTTGGTATTTATAATATCAACCAAAAGCGTCATGCGATTTTGCGTAATTATCCCATCAGTGGACACATTCGCTTTTTGTTTGAAAATTTTCGTCCAGAAGTGCGTCAATATTTCATCGAAGGTGATCGTGAAGAAGTGCCATTTTCGCGGATGCAGCGCTCGATTGTGTATCAGCGCGCCAAAGATGTCGATAGCACGACTGCGTTTGGTAGTTTGAATGACTTGACCAAGCCTGGCACGGATTGGTTTTTGCATTCAGGCAGAAGCCACAAGATCAGCGATCATGATTTTCGTGTGCGCGTGGGCGGTGATCGCTGTGAGCAGCCTTATGACTTATCGGTGTTTAATATCTCGGCGATGAGTTTTGGCGCGCTGTCAGCGGCGGCGATTGAGTCGCTCAATAAAGGTGCCAAAGAAGGCGGTTTTGCGCATGATACAGGCGAGGGGAGTATTAGCCCTTATCACCAAAAGCATGGCGGCGATCTGATTTGGCAATTGGGTACAGCTTATTTTGGCTGCCGTGATGACAATGGACGCTTTAATCCTGAGACTTTTCGCCAAAGAGCGACATTGCCTCAAGTCAAAATGATTGAAATTAAACTGTCACAAGGCGCCAAGCCTGGTAAAGGCGGCGTATTACCTGCCTCAAAGATTACCCAAGAAATTGCTTTGACGCGTGACATTCCGATGGGGATTGACTGCATTTCACCGCCAACTCATCCAGAATTTAGCACACCCACTGAGCTTGTGCATTTTTGGCAGCGTGTGCGTGAGATGTCTGGCGGTAAGCCTGTGGGGTTTAAGCTGTGTATCGGCATGCCTTGGGAGTTTATGGCAATTGTCAAAGCCATGATCAAAGAAGACAACTACCCAGATTTTATCGTCGTCGATGGGGCGGAAGGCGGCACAGGTGCAGCACCTGTTGAGTTCATGGACTCAGTTGGCATGCCTTTGGTGGACGCTTTGATTTTTGTTCAAAATACGCTGGTTGGTGCGGGTATCCGTGACAAGATCAAAGTCGGCGTGAGCGGTAAAGTAATTTCAGGATTCGACATCGCAAGAATGATGAGCTTAGGCGCTGATTGGTGTAATTCAGCGCGCGGCTTTATGTTTGCGGTTGGCTGTATTCAGTCGCGTTCATGCCACACCAACAAATGTCCAACTGGCGTGGCGACCCAAGACCCAGTCCGCCAAAAAGCCATTGATGTCCCTGATAAATCACGACGCGTGGCAAATTTCCATCAAAACACACTCAAGGCACTCGCCGAAATCGTCGGCTCTGCAGGGCTTTGGCATCCATCTGAGCTCAAGCCACATCACATTGTGCGTCGTCAGCCCGACGGATGGATCAAGCTTTTATCAGAGCATTATCAATTCATTGAATCAGGCTCGCTGCTGACGGGCGACTGCGGGAGACGCATTTTGGATGACATGTGGAAGCTTGCCGACCCAAATAGTTTTCAGGCGATGACGATCGCAGATGAAATTGTGGATGCGGTCAATGAGCGTAATCGTTTGGCAGAAAATTGCCAATGATAACAGGTTTCACGTGGAACCAGTCATAAAGCCAAGGAATGTCCTTGGCTTTATTTTTTGAAAATTATTGGCGATCTAAATGATCAATGCACAGTCTGAGCGTCGCCCACAGGGCTTGATCTTTATCAATCAGCTCATCAAAAATGGTATCTTCACTCATGACGCTGTACTCGCCAGGCGTTTTTGTGTCAAGCAAGCCTTGGGCATCAGCATGAAGTAGATCGGAGTACTCTGGGCTATAATAGGCAGCTTCAAGCTCACCCATGATTTTAAGGGCTTGCTGTAGCTCACTTCTTGAGCGTTCGAGCACTTCTTTGGCAGCCAGCCATTGGCGATACAGCGATTGGATGTGGTCAAGTTTTTCTTGTAGATGTTGAATGTCTGACATGGTAGACTCTTGGTGATTAAGAATGAGTTATAGCGGTGTTGTCTGGGTTGTCTTTTACTAGCATTCTTGCCATCATCAATCCCAATTCAAATAACAAACACATCGGAATGGCAAGCATGAGCATACTGGCGCCATCAGGCGGCGTTACCACGGCAGCCACCGCAAAGCAGCCCACGATGATATAGCGGCGCTTATCTGCAAGGCTTGTCACAGTGACAAGGCGCATCAGCACCAAAATCAGCGTCACGACCGGAATCTCAAACATGATACCAAAAACCAAAAACAGCTTCATCACAAAGCTAAGATAGCTGTCAATATCGGTCATCGGTAGGACATTATCAGGGGCAAACATGATAAAAAACTTAAGCGCAGGCACAAGCACAACAAAATACGCAAAAGCCACACCAATATAAAACAAAGCGATGGACGAAAATAATAAGGGTAAGGCGGCGCGCTTTTCATGTTTATAAAGCCCAGGTGAGATAAAGCCCCAAAGCTGAGCTAAGATAAACGGAACGGTCACAAACAGCGCAATAAAAAACGTCAATCGAATCGGAGCAAGAAATCCAGAGGCAACATCGGTTGCAATCAAGCTTGCCTCACTGGGCAGAAGAGCCACTAAAGGATCTGAGATAAAATCATAAAGCTCGCGGCTAAAACCAACCAATGCCAAAAAAACAACCAAAACTGCCAAAAATATGCGGATAAATCGCCCACGCAGTTCGATAAAATGTGACATCAGCGGCGTGTCATCTGTGGGTAAGTCAGCTTGATTCATAGGGTTTGGTTAGGTTGATTCAATAAAGGATCGGCAGCATAATTGGGCAAATGAGGCGCAGGCGGCAGGCGACGACGTCGGTCATAGTCACTCAACAAAAACCAGCGGTTGGTCATCGGCAGCGTGATCGCTGTGGCAATGGCATGGACTTCTTGATGGTTTTTCTCGTCAGATGATGCCAAATTGTGCTGATGCGAGGCATCGTGTGTTGGTGAATCGCTCTGCCAAGCGTCCATAGTTTGTCGTTTGGAGGTTTGCAAAGTCGCTTCGGTGCGATTGAGCGACTGCTGTAAAGCATCCATCTGAGCCTTCATACGTGCTTCAGACTGGCGAATCTCATCAAGCTCTTTTTTGAGCAGTTCTTGGGTCTCTAGCAGTTGCAGCTCGCTGGTGATCTCGCTTTGTAGTCTTTGACTGGCACGGCGAAAATTGCCATACCATCGCCCAAGCGTGCGTGCAGCGACAGGCAGTTTTTCAGGACCCAAAACAATCAAGGCAATGATACCAAATAAGGTCAGCTCAAAAAACCCAAGGCTTCCAATCATAGTAAAACTTAGCTATTGTCTTTGGTTTTTTCGACTTTGACTTCTTCGGCAATAATGACTTTTTCATCATTATTATTAGCAATTTTTGGCTTGTCTTCTTCTTTGACGGCATCTTTAAAGCCCTTAACCGCACCGCCCAAATCTTTACCAGCATTTTTTAATTTGCTGGTGCCAAAGACAATGACCACCACCACAAGCAAAATCAGCCAATGTGTGATAGAAAGTGAACCCATAAACTACCCCTTAATCGTCGTTAAATTAGTAAGCCAAGCTTAAATATTAAGCGCTATTTTGTACGGCTATTTTTTTCGTCAATGCCTGAAACGCCGAAACGGCGCGCCAGCTCATTGATGACATCTTGAGCAGACAGCCCTAATGCTGATAATGCCACCATTTGATGGAACCAAGTATCTGCCACTTCATAGACCAAGTCATGCGCCATCTCATCGCAGTTTTCATCAGCGTTTTTGGCACGCTCAAGCTCTTTGGCGGCGATGATGCTCTCAACTGCTTCTTCGCCCACTTTTTCTAGGATTTTATTTAATCCTTTGTGATATAAGCTTGCCACATACGAGCTGTGTTTATCGGCGGATTTACGCTCATCTAATATCGCATCAAGACTTGCTAGGACATCAGATGACGACTGATGTGTCACAGGTGTACTTTCAGCATCAGTGGCTGTCGGCTGATTTTCCCCATAAATTTGACTGGGATCTTTGATGACATCACTGATGATTTGCCATTCACCTTGATCATCAAGCTGTTTAAAAAAACACGACTCGCGCCCTGTATGGCAAGCAATACCGCCGATTTGAGTGATGGACAAAATGATCACATCACTGTCACAATCGGTAAAAATGCCATGAACAATCTGCGTATGACCTGAAGTTTCGCCTTTATGCCAAAGCTTGCCGCGCGAACGCGAAAAGTACACCGCTTCTTTGGTCTCATAAGTGAGCTTGAGCGCTTCTTTATTTTGCCAAGCCACCATCATCACGCGCCCTGTTTCTCGGTCTTGCGCGATGGCAGGAATGAGTCCGTCATCATTGAATTTTAGGGTTTCAAGCCAGTTCATATCAGTTTATGCCAAGGTTTAAGTATGACGGCGTTAAAATTGGTCACCAAAATTATGACAAATCTTACGCCAAAAATGTGTCAATCTAATGACGAATGAGCTTCGGCACAATAAAATCAGTATTTTATGGACACTTCGGTTCGTACATTGAGATAATAGTGCTATTGTAACGCTTGCTAAGAGCTAAGTAAAGGCAAAGGGTGCTTGTTTTGGCAAGTTTAATCTGCTATAATTTGCGTCCCACCTTCCGTCAGTGTCCGTATGGCATTAGGCAAAAAGGTTCATTGTTGGGATACCAACTTTAATTTAAGAGGTTATTATGAAACTTAAAACCAAACGTGGTGCCGCGAAGCGTTTCAAAAAAACTGCCAATGGCTTCAAGCGTAAGCAAGCATTCAAGCGTCACATTTTGACCAAAAAATCTCCAAAGCGTATCCGTCAATTGCGTGGTTGCGTTATGGTTCATGCATCAGACGTGGCTGCAATCCGTCGTATGTGCCCATACATCTAATCAACTTTTCGGATATTTTAGGAGAATAACATGGCTCGTGTAAAACGTGGTGTACAAGCAAATCGCCGTCATAAAAAAGTTCTAGCTCGTGCAAAAGGCTACTATGGTGCACGCTCTCGTGTGTATCGTGTTGCAGTACAAGCTGTTATGAAAGCTGGTCAATATGCTTATCGTGACCGCCGTAACAAAAAGCGCTCTTTCCGCCGTCTGTGGATTGCTCGTATCAATGCTGGTGCTCGTCTAAATGGTCTAAGCTACAGCCGTCTGATCAATGGCCTTAAAAAGGCAAACATTGAAATCGACCGCCGTATCTTGGCTGACATCGCAATGCATGATGCAGCTGCTTTCACTGCAATCGCAGAAAAAGCAAAGGCTGCTTTGGCATAAGCTGATGAGTCAGTTTAATGACTAAACCAAAACCGTAATACGCACTGTGTATTACGGTTTTTTATTTATCCGTTTTAAGATAAAAAATGATTAAGATAAAAAAAGGCTTGCCAATCAGCAAGCCGTTTTATTAAAAGCTTATTAAACGTTAAAGTTTAAAAGTCGTAACGAAGCCCAGTTTCTACAGAAAAAGCATCTTTATCGATACGAACCAATTCGTTGGCATCACTGTGTTTAAAGCTGGTTTCGTCATTATAAGATACTGTGCCAAAGGCGCGCACACGTGCTCCATCACGTTTTAGCCACTTGATCAGACCTAAGCTTGCTGTTGTGCGCTCACCGTCTTTCCAGCCTTTGTAGTTATCGGCATAGCCAGCTTGAGCATAGACATCAGTCATGCCGTCAATGTTGTAGTAGCCAGTCACCAAAGCGCCCAATTCTTTATCGCCACTGTTATAATCAACTTGCTGAGCCATCACACCGACTCTTAAGTCATCCGTTGCCTTTGCCCAAATCATCGCACGAAGTGAGTTAAAATCGCCTGCATAAGTATAAGCAATACCTGCATCAAACTTATCATCATTATGCAGGATATGACCTGAGATCAGATCGCGTTTTTGAGTGGTCGGCTTGCCCTGATCATTAAAGACAGTAAAGCTGCCGCCATGATTATTTACGCCAGTCATCACATCGGTGCTATCTTCATCCATGGCATAATGCAATTTAATTTGCGTTTTGTCATTGATTTTTGGTGAGATGTATTGAATGGTATTGTTGGTGCGCTGACCATAGTAGCTGTAGGGTACCGATGCACCTGATGCATATAGATAGCCGCTGTCAACATAGTCGATATCATCGTCAGGGGTGTATAAGCGACCGATACGAACCGATCCATAGTCTTTATGTTTTAAGCCAAGATAGGTGTTGCGTGAAGTAAAATTGTTATCGCCACCATCATTATCCAAAAAGATTGAATACTCAAGCCAATATTCCAAATCCACATCATTTGTCAATGGCTCGCTGCCAGTAAACCGAATACGAGAGCCGCCAGAGTTTAGCGTCGTGCGATCACTGTTGGTTTTGGTTGCAGCGCCTGTTACGGTATTGGTTTCTGTGGTATCTGCATCTTCATATAAGACGCTTGTGTACAGACGACCTGAAATTTTAGGATCGGCAAATGCGGTTGAGGATAGCGCTGTTAGGGTGAGTAAAGTTGCAGCTTTCACAGCAGTCGCTAAAACTGACTTCTTCATAAAGACTTCTTCCTTTTGGTTGAGATTCCATAGAAACATCATGCCTGCCGAAAGGTAGTATGATGAATACGCTATATCATTATGCAGTTATGTAATACATGTCATAAGCGGAAGGTAAATATACACAATTTATTAACATCTGGCAACATTTTTTCAAAAATTTTATAGTTATTGGCAAGAAAGTCATCAAATTGTCATGTATTTTTGGGTATATTTATCAGATTTTTATTTAAAAATAGCCATGAGCTTGATACCGATAAACAATGAAGATCGCAAAATATTTGGGGCAGTGGTATGAATAATCTGAATCGCTTGTTTACATTTTTGGGTGAATTATTTACAATGAGTCCCTTATATTCTTAGCAAATTAAAGAAAGTTGCGCTTTTTATGACGACCACCATACCCACTTTAGATCAGCCTTTGGCAACGCTTGGCGAACAGGATTTTTTGGCATTTGCAGACAGTGCGATTGCAGTGATTGAGACGGCAGCCGATGAACGTGCACTTCAAGAATTGCGCGTTAGCTTAAGCGGCAAAAAATCAGCCTTGACCGCGCTTTCAAAGCAGATGGGCGCACTTGATGCTGACGCCAAAAAACAATACGGTGCGTATCTACATGAACTGCGCACGCGTATCAACCAAGCCTTAGATGCCAAGGCGCAACAGCTTGCTGCAGCTGCACTCAATGCCAAGCTTGCCAGCGAGCAAATTGACATCAGTCTACCTGCGCGCGGTATTTTGCCAGGGGGCTTGCATCCGATTACCCAAACCACTGAGCGTATGAAGCAGTTTTTTGTTCAAGCTGGCTTTAGCGTCGCGACAGGTCCAGAGGTTGAGAGTGATTATTATAATTTTGAAGCGCTCAACATTCCAAGCCATCACCCTGCGCGTGCGATGCATGATACATTTTATTTTGATGCACATTATTTGCTGCGTACGCATACTTCAAGTGTGCAAATTCGTACGATGGAGAAGACCGAGCCACCGATTCGCATCATTTGTCCAGGTCGTGTGTATCGCTGCGACTCAGATCAAACGCATTCGCCGATGTTTCATCAAATGGAAGGTTTGATGATCTCAAAGTCAAGCAATTTTGCAGAGCTCAAAGGGCTAATCCATGAATTTTTGGATGCTTTTTTTGGTAAGAAAATGACGGTTCGCTTTCGTCCGTCGTTTTTCCCATTCACTGAGCCGTCTGCGGAGGTGGATATTTTGTCTGACAGCGGTAAATGGCTAGAGGTATTAGGCTGCGGCATGGTGCATCCACAGGTGCTCAAAAACTGCGGCATTAATCCTGATGAATACACTGGTTTTGCTTTTGGTATGGGTGTCGAACGCTTTGCCATGCTGTATTACGGTATTGATGATTTACGCCTATTTTTCCAGAATGATTTGCGTTTTTTAAAGCAATTTAGTTAATATTGTTTAACGTATTATTATTTAATTTTGATGAATTTATTACAGAGATAGCAAATGAAAATCAGTGAAAATTGGCTAAGACAGTGGGCAAATCCAAGTGTCGACAGTGAGACACTTGGCGAGCAGCTGACCATGGCAGGGCTTGAGCTAGATGGTGTTGAGACCGTCGCGCCGCCATTTAGTGGCGTGGTGACAGGCGTGGTGACTGAGTGTGAGCAGCATCCAGATGCCGATCGCTTACGCGTGACGAAGGTTGATATCGGCAGTGGCGAGCAGCTGCAAATCGTCTGCGGCGCGCCCAATGTGCGTGTTGGGCTCAAAGTTGCCGTAGCGACTGTCGGTGCGGTGCTACCTAGTGAGGATGATAAGGGCTTTAAAATCAAAAAAGGCAAGCTGCGTGGTGTTGAATCACAAGGCATGCTGTGCGGCGCTTCGGAGCTGGGACTTGAAGATAAAATCGATGGCTTACTAGAGCTTGACGATGACGCGCCGATTGGTATGGATGTGCGTGATTATTTGAACTTAGATGCTAAGATTTTTGAGATCGCCATTACGCCTAACCGCGGTGATTGCTTAAGCGTATTGGGTTTGGCGCGTGAGATCGCTGCCATCAATCAGATGCCGCTAGATCGTCCCGCCATCCAAGCTGCCGATGCGGTCACTGATACCGCTCCGAGCGTACGCGTTTTGGATACCCACGCTTGCCCTAGGTATTTGGCGCAGCGCATTGATGACATTGACCGCAGCCAGCCGACGCCTCAGTGGATGACCGATGCGTTAGTGGCATCTGGTGTGCGCAGTCATAATTTTTTGGTGGATGTGACCAACTTTGTATTACTTGAGCTGGGTCAGCCGCTACATGCGTTCGATGCTGATAAAATTCAAGGCGATATCATCGTGCGTCTGGCACACTCTGGCGAGACGGTTGAATTATTAAACGACCAAGTCATCACCCTCAGTGGGGATGAGTTGGTGATCGCAGATGATGCTGGTGTGTTGGCATTGGCAGGCATCATGGGCGGGGCGCGCTCAGCGGTGAGTGATGAGACAACCAGTATTGTACTGGAAAGCGCACATTTTGATCAGCTCACCATCGCAGGACGCGCACGCCGTTTTGGTATGCATACGGACGCTTCTCAGCGATTTGAGCGCGGCGTAGATTTTGAGCTACCAAAGCTTGCCATGGATCGCGCCGTAAGCTTGATTGTTTCGGTCGCAGGCGGCAAGGTCAGTCAACTTACCACTGTCGAACATCCAGACGCGCTGCCTGTCAGACACAAGATCACTGTCCCTGTGGATAAGGTTTCAAAGCTTTTGGGTGTAAGCATCGCACCCGAGCAGATGGCAGAGATGCTTAATCGTCTTGAGATTGCCACCACGGTGGAACAAGACAGTTTGGTGTGTCAGGTGCCTAGCCACCGGTTTGATTTGACGATTTATCAAGATATCGTTGAAGAGATTGCTCGCATGTACGGCTATGCCAATATTTCTGCTGCCTTGCCAGAGCTTTCTGTAGATATGCGCTATGATGATACGGCGGATTTGATTCATCTGGTCAAGCTGTCCTTGGCAAATGCAGGCTACTATGAGGCGGTGAGCTTTAGCTTTAGTGATGCCAAAATCGAGGCGCTTTTTGATGACGAAAGTCTTGGCGCGGTACTACCACTTGCCAACCCGATCTCAAGTGAGCTTGCGGTGATGCGCCGCACTTTGATGTCTAGTCTTTTGCCGATTGTCAGCCATAACCTTAACCGTCAGCAGTCGCGTGTCCGTCTGTTTGAAACTGGCTTAAGTTTCGTTGGTGGTGATGTTGAGCATTTGGTTCAGACACCAAGCCTTGCTATTGTTGCGACAGGCGATCTGACCGCTGAACAAAGTCATGGCGCGCGCCCGATGGATTTTTATGATCTAAAGCGCGACATTGAAAGCCTGCTACCAAGCACTTTGGATAAAACCAAAGTGACCTATGAGCGTACCGCTTTGACTTTCTTGCACCCAGGTCAAAGCGCCCATCTGATGATTGACGGCGAAGATTTGGGATGGTTTGGTCAGCTGCACCCTAGCATCTGTAAGGCTTTGGACTTGCCAACGGTGTGGGCTGCTCAAATGGATTTGGATAAGTTAATTGCGCTCAGCCGTCGATCTAACGCCATCACAGCGCCTAGCAAATTCCCATCGGTTCGCCGAGATTTGGCGGTGTTGGTGGATCAGGATGTCGCTTGGCAAACGCTTGAAAAAGACATTCATAAAGCAGTGGGCAAATATTTGCAAGATGTTTGGCTGTTTGATGTCTATGTCGGCG
This sequence comes from Moraxella canis, assembly GCF_002014965.1. Classification (GTDB taxonomy): domain Bacteria; phylum Pseudomonadota; class Gammaproteobacteria; order Pseudomonadales; family Moraxellaceae; genus Moraxella; species Moraxella canis. The sequence continues at coordinate 105,403 of NZ_MUXT01000005.1, read as the reverse complement.
ACAAACTGCCCGAAGGCAAAAAATCGCTTGCTTTTGCGATGGTTTTTCAGGATCAAAATGCCACACTTGAAGATGAGCAAATCAAAGCAGCAGTTGATAAGGTGATCCAAAATCTGGCAGATAAACACGCTGCCCATTTGCGCGACTAACCTAAAAAAACCGCCATAATGATGACTTATGGCGGTTTTTGAGTTTTAACACAAATTAATTTGCATTAAGTATATCATCAAGTGTAAAATAATAAATCTGCTGTAAAATGATAAAGTATTTTCGGTAGCTGATTGATAAATAAGGATAAATCATGAGTGCACTGACAAAGGCGGATATGGTTGATGAATTGACCATTCGACTGCGATTGACGCGCCAGCAGTCAAGAAAATTGGTCGATGGCTTTTTTGAGGAAATCAGTCAGAGTCTTGCCCAAGGACATGAGGTCAAATTGTCAGGTTTTGGCAATTTTGAGTTAAAAGATAAAAAATCCCGCCCTGGTCGCAACCCAAAAACTGGCGAAAGCATCCCTGTTGAGGCGCGCCGAGTTGTCACCTTTAAAGCCGGTCAGAAGCTGCGTGGTTGGATAGATAGCCAAAATGAAGGCTGATCAGCTTGGATTTTTTTCATCGATCTGACTTGAAAGCCTAATCGCTTTTTGTTAGAATACCTGCTTTATTTTCCCACTTAAGTTGGCTAATAACATAGAACAGCATGGTGCGCGATGCCAAAGTTGGTTGGTGATGGCGTGGCTATGTTCCATCGTGTGAGTGTGATCAGCGATGCTTATTAGTGCTTAGGTTTATTGGATAGAGAGTTATCATGCGTAAAGACATTCACCCAGATTACCGCGAAGTATTGTTCCACGACACCAATGCTGATGTGTACTTTTTGACTCGCTCAACTGTTGCAACCAAAACAACTCGTGAATACGAAGGTCAAGAATACCCATATTTCCCACTAGATATTTCTAGTGCTTCTCACCCATTCTACACAGGTGAGCAACGTAAAACAGCTAACGAAGGTCGCGTGGCAAGCTTCAACAAGCGTTTCGGCGCATTTGCAAGCCGTGGCAAAAAATAAGCCTTTGTCAGCTATTGCTAAAAATCGCTCTTATTGGGCGATTTTTTTTATGTCTAAACTAAGGCGAATTGAGATGAGGCTGGGTAGATAGTCTATATTTATGAAAATATATGCAGGTGCCTAAGCGTTAAATTGTAACAAATTTCTAGGATTATTCACGCAAAGGATGACGAAATAGTGTAAGTCTGCTAAACTAACATAAAATACCCAGATTGCGCTTGTTTTGTGTCAACTTTAGGGATGTTTTTCTGTAGTTTTTGAATGGTTTTTCGATTTTGTACAATTTTTGCCCATCAAGTGGAATGAGATGGCTGGGAATGATTTGGGGTAGCTATGCAGTGGAGTGGTCTTTGGTTAATTTTGGCGCTGATCGTGGTGATTCTTGGCGTATTTTTTGTGATGCGCAATTTGCGCCGCAACAATTTGGCGCTAGAGTCTGAAGATTTGGGTGTCAAAACCAAATATGGACTGCCGATTATTCCAAGGGATGAAAGGGTAATACCGCCCAGGGTGGAGCATCTAGATACAGGCGCAGAGGAAGATGCGTTATCTAGCATGGCTGCCGCTGTGGCTGCTGCGCCTGTGATGACACAAACACCGCAAGCAGAAGCTGCATATCAGCCTGTGAAAGAAGATGATAAGCAGGATCAGGCAGATGAGGCGCAGAGTGACTATACACAAGATCAAAACAGCACAAGCATCAATAATCCAAGTGATAATCCGTCGTACGATGAAGCCTGGCAAGATCATGGTGATGAAAGCCATGATACCGAGTATGTGGTTGATATGACATTCGATAAGCACTCAGCTGTGCTTGATGAGCATTTGGACGAACGCCGAGCTTTTGATCAAAATAACGACCCTTTGCTTCATGCAACAGAAACGGTGAGTATTACCATCATGCCGCGTAACTCGTTTGCTGGCTTACCAGGTCGTACGGTGCTTGATATTGTGCGCACCTATGGCATGAAATATGGGGTGATGAATCTGTTTCATCGCTACGAAAATGAAGATGGTACTGGTGATTTATGGTTTAGCATGATGGGTGTTGGGCATGAAGGCGTTTGTGCTTTTGATCTCAATAGCTTACCAGAATCGCATTTTATGGGATTGACAGTATTTTTGGCACTACCGCATCCGCATGCACTGCGCGGATTTGACAGCATGGTTTCGGTGGCGCATATGATTGCTCAGGATCTGTCAGCAGATATGCTTGATGAGCAGGGTAATTTGTTTGATGATACTTATTTTGCTAAGCTTCGTTCGGTGGTCGCAGAGTATAACGCCAACTGATGACTTATCCAAAATAGCCCAATACGGGCTATTTTTTAAAACTTAATTTTGATCACGGTTTGGGTGAGTGTGATAAGGTTGGCAGTTTGGACAATAGACGCTTGCCCGACCGCTGATCTTGACATTCTCAAGGGGGTTATTACAGGTGGTACATGATTCTCCCTGCCTGCCATAGACCAGTAAAGTCTGCTGAAAATAGCCAGTCTTACCACCGCCAACAGTAAAATCTCGAAGGGTTGAGCCCCCTTGGGTGATGGCACGCGCCAATATTTGTTTGATGTGATGGGTCAGCAGCTTAAGCTTGTCTTCATCAACCAAATAAGCAGGCGTAAGCGGATGTATGCCTGATAAAAATAAACTTTCAGCTGCATAGATATTCCCCACGCCAACCACAACTGACTGATCCATAATCAGGGATTTGATGGGCTTATTTAAGGGCTTTTTATGGGATTTGGGTCGCATGATGTGCCCAATCAAATAGTCGGCATCAAAATCATCGCTCAAAGGCTCAGGTCCTAAGTGCGCCAAAAATCGCGCTTGGGTATCTGGCTGATCGATATAATCATCATTAACCACCCAAAGAATCATCCCAAAGCGTCTGGGATCGTGATAATGCAAGGTAATGATTTGACCATGAGAATTGGCAAAATCAATCAAGACATGGTCGTGCTTACGAGGTGGCTCATCGATGTGCTGCTGTAGGCTGCCCGACATGCCCAGATGAATCAGTAAGGTTTTTTGGCGATTGTCATGGGCGTGATAAAACTCTAACAGCAAATATTTAGCGCGCCGATGTATTTTAGTTAATACAAAGCCGACCAAACTGTCCAAATCTTTGGCAATGTCATAGCGCAGGCGCGGATGTCTCACCTGAACGCGCGTGACAGTTTGACCGATCAATGGCTTTAGGCTTAATTTTGTCGTCTCAACTTCGGGTAACTCTGGCATGATGCTCCTAAGCGGTTGCGCGGCGAGCATGGAGCACGCCTGGCTGCTGCTCAATTTTATTGAGTAAGCGCGATAAATGTGCAATGCCCGCCACTTCAACATAAAACTTCATATGACTGATCGCGCCATCGTTAAAGAGAGTTTCGGCACGGTGAATGTTCACCTTCTCACGATCAATCACATGCACCAAATCACGCAGCAGCCCGTTGGTATTTTGGGCTTCGACATGGATGACCACAGGCTGATAGCGACCAAAGCTTTCTTGCCAGCGTGCGATCACGGAGCGCTCCGGCTCACGCTCAATCAGGCGTAGATACTCAGGGCAGCCTTCATTGTGAATGCTGACGCCGCTTGATAAGGTGATGAATCCTGCAATCGGCTCGCCATGCACAGGGTTACAGCACCTTGCCAGATGCATCTCAACATTATCAAAGCCCTCAAGCTCAATCTTGTATTTATTAGGGCGAATTGGGTTTTTGATTTCAATTTCGGCTTCATCAGGTACTGGGGCGGTCAAATTGAGCTTTTGGGCGACCAAATTGCTGATTTGAGTGACGGTAATATCGCCAATGACCAGTGCCACATACAGATCGTCTTCAGTTTTGACATTCAGATCAGTGAAGTATTCTGACAAGCTGACTTGGTTGGGTGAAATTGATAAACGATCAAATTCTTTGAGCAATAACGCCTTGCCTGTCTCGATGTTTTTATCGCGATCTTGCTTATTGAACCACTGGCGCAGCTTGGATTTGGCGCGTGCGGTATGGATATACCCAAGCGACGGCATCAACCAATCGCGATTTGGTTCACGATTGGATTTGGTGATGATTTCAATTTGATCGCCTGTTTTTGGCTGATGAGTCAGTGGCACATAGCGGCCATTGACTCGCGCACCCTGAGCACGGTTACCCACTTCAGTATGCACATAATACGCAAAATCGAGCACCGTTGCGCCTTTTGGCAGCTCGGTGATGTCACCATCACGGCTAAACACATAAATGCGCTCGGCATTATCGATATCTAGCTCGACATCTTCTTCGCTGTCTGTTTTTTCATTGCCCAAAAGCTGACGTAGCGAGCTGATTTTTTGGGTGAGATAATCATCCTTTTTGGCTTTGAGACCTTCTTTATAATTGACATGCGATGCCTTGCCAAGCTCCGCCTCAAAGTGCATATCAAAGGTGCGAATCTGAACCTCAAGCGTGCGCTGCTCGGCGATGACTGCTGTATGCAGTGATTTATACCCATTTGGCTTGGGATTGGTGATGTAGTCATCAAATTGCTCAGGAATATGTCGCCACAAACCATGCACAATCCCTAGCGTATAGTAGCACTCGGCATTAGTATTGACCATCACACGCAAAGCACGAATGTCATAAAGCTGATCAAAAGAAAGATTCTTTGACTTCATCTTACGCCAAATGGAATAAATGTGCTTGACACGCCCTGATACTTCGCCTTGGATACCCGCACGCTCAAGCTCTTCGCTGAGCTTGGATTTGACCAGCTGAATATAAGCTTCGCGTTCGCTGCGTTTTTCGGCAAGCAGGCTTGCGATTTTCTTGTATTCATCAGGGGCAAGATAACGAAATGCCAAGTCCTCAAGCTCCCATTTGAGCTGAGCGATAGAGAGCCGATGCGCAAGCGGCGCATAAATGGTCATCACCTCTCTTGCGACCCGTTTTTGGCGATCAGGGGGCGCAAAGGACAGTTCGCGCATCGCAAAGGTGCGCTCAGCCAACTTGATGAGTACCGCACGCACATCATTGGTGGTGCTGATGAGCATGCTATAGATATTAGACAGCTGCTCTCTTTGATTGGATTCAAAATAATCTTCAAGTCTTTGATTGCTTTCAATACTTTCAGACAACCGACCCATGGCAAGCGCATCCATCACCAAATGGGCGATGTCCTCCCCAAAATTTGCCTGAATCGTCTGAATGCTGACCAGCTCACGGCGCGCCGCACGATAGAGCATGGCAGCAGCCAAGGCATTTTCATCTTGGAATAGATATGCCAAAATATCCGCCATGCCGATGCCAGTGATATAGGCGCCCGATCGGGTGACATGGGGCTTGTTGGCATGGATTTGTACAAACTGGCAGGCTTGGCGCAAGATGGGCAGATCTTCTTTGCCAATGCGGGCGGCAACATTACAAATCCAAGCCTCAATATCGATATCTGACACATTGATATCACAAGGATTGGTGGTGCCGCTACTGTGATCAACTGCGCTGATAAGCTTGTGATTGGCAAGCTGCGCCTTGAAATCCGGATGCAGCTGCTTGGCAACCAGACTTGCTGCCAAAGTTGCGCTGTCCATGCTGCTAGTGTTACCGCCCAATAAAGGCAGGCTGTCACGTATCTGAACCACGGCAAATCCTTGTAAATCTAAAAATCAAATAATTTCAATTACTTCTGGGTGTGTATTTTTATAAATCGTTGATGTATTAGGCTATTATCGCACCTTGCCATCAAATTTTAAAGAACAAAAGCGTAATTTTCAAACAAATCGTTATTCCAAAAAAGACGATCATGCTCTTAAAATGTCATAAAATCTCAACCGTCAAAAAGATCCACTCAGCCAACATCAAGATAAGCCGACCGCATCCATATCGACGCAAATCTACGGCTGTATATCATAAACGGGATATGTTGAATTTTGATGAAATAAAACGAGCATTTGCCCAAAATGTATGCTATACTCTCATCTTTCGTGAATCGTTCACACTCGCTATTTGATGACATCGCACCGATATTGATGCGGGATTTCCCGATCATTCTAGATTTTTATCAGTTTTTGATAAGTTCAATACAATCAGCTTTTGATTGATTATCTTAATTTACTGTCGCGATGATTTTGGCTTGTAAGACTTGGGGATCAGCCCTTTTTTGAGTAGTCAAGCAACAGCGACAAACCTGCCACCACATTCAAAATGCCATTGATAAGACCCAAGGCTTAAGCCCATCGGCTTGGCGACTTCGGCGGTCTGTGTTTTTTATTCAATAAACACAATTGCATTGGCTCATCAGTGGGGCATATCAGTTGAGATAATTATGACCGAATCAACCACCCAAACTGCCCAAACCACTGACGGCGCCACCGAAAATTTTGTGCTACAGTTCAGTGATTTGGGACTGAATAAACCCATCTTAAAAGCACTGGCAAGAAGTGGCTATACCACACCTACGCCCATCCAAGCCCAAGCCATTCCGCACGCTCTAAATGGTCGTGATTTGCTTTTGTCAGCTCAAACTGGCTCTGGCAAGACGGCGGCGTTTGTTTTGCCTGTTTTGGATAAAATGAGCCGCAAGCCAACCATCGAAAAGCATGTACAAGCGCTCATCTTAACGCCAACGCGTGAGCTGGCACTGCAAGTTCAAGACAGCGTTCGACGCTATGGTGATGGTATGCGCAATATGTTTAGCGTGCCTTTGGTAGGCGGCGCGCCTTATGGCGGTCAGCTGCGCGCCCTAAAAAAAGGCGTGCAAGTCATCATCGCAACGCCAGGTCGCTTGATTGACCACATGCGCGAAGGCCGCGTGGATTTATCAAAATTAGACATGCTGATTTTGGATGAAGCTGATCGTATGCTTGACATGGGATTTGCAGATGATATCAAAGAAATCCTGCAAAATACCCCTGAGACGCGCCAAACGGTGATGTCTTCGGCCACTTGGGATGGCGCGGTTGGCAAAATCGCCGAAAGCTTCACGGTCAATCCTGAAAAAGTCGCCATCAAGGTGGAGTCGGCGCACATCGATGAAAGCGTATATTATTGTGATGATTTTAACCACAAAAACAAAATCTTGCTTGAGGTATTAAATAACCCTGAAATTAAGCAAGCGGTGATTTTTGCGGCAACAAAAATGTCCACAGAAAAATTGGCAGCGCAACTTGTCGAAGCAGGTCATAAGGCACGCTATTTGCACGGTGATTTGCCACAAGGCAAGCGTAATCGCATCGTAAGCGACATGAAATCAGGCAAATGTGATCTGCTTGTCGCCACCGATGTTGCCGCGCGAGGCATTGATATTTCGGCGATCAGCCATGTGGTGAATTATGACTTACCACGTCAAGTTGAAGATTATGTACACCGTATTGGCCGCTGTGGCCGAGCAGGCCGCACTGGCGTGGCGGTGAACTTATGCAGTCTTGATGACAATCGTCAGCTTGAGCACATCAACCGCTATCTGAAGCGTCAGATGAGCGTTGCGACCATCGAAGGTCTAGAGCCGCGCCGTAATTTTGGTGCTCAATCACAAGAGCGTCGCCGTGGTCGTGGTAAGCCTCAAGGTCGTACGCGTCAAGAAGGACGACAAAACTTTGATCGCACTGACAATAAATTCGGTGGTCGCACTCGCCACGAACATCGCCATGAGCGCCCATTTGAGGGCAAGCGTGAGCGTTTCGAGGGTCGTAGTGAGCCGCGTCATGAGTCAAGAGCTGATCAATTTGACAACCGTAAAGGACGCTTTGAGGATCGTGAACGCAGCTTTGGTCGTCGCGAAAATCATGAAAATCGTGAGCGCCGCGACAGTCGTTTTGAGACTCGCTCTGATCGCCGTTTTGATAAAAATAGACAAGGTTATTATCAAGCTGATGGCATGAGCCGCCAAGACAAAGAAGATCGTCTGCGTCATTTTGACCGCCGCGACAACGATCGCCGCGATACTCGATTTGATAAGCCTGCCAAATTTGGCACACAAGCCGACTTTGATCGCCCAAGACGCAGCAAAGCCTTTGGTGATAAAGCCAAGCCAAATACAGGGTTTGATAAATTTGGTGGCAAATCTCGTCCAAAGGCGGTTGAAGAAGTGTTTTTTGCCAAGCGTCAAGACAAAAAAGCCAAGCGCAGATTTGGCGACTTTTAATCCTTAACTCTAAAAAACACCCTCAAAGATATCTTTGAGGGTGTTTTTTGGCTTAAGCGTCACTGCGCTCAAAGCGCGCGATACTCTCGACATGGCCTGTATGGCTAAACATGTCCATCACGCCAGCGTGTGTCAGCCGATAGCCGGCCTCTATGAGCGCTTTGGTATCTCGCGCTAGCGTGACAGGATTGCACGATACATAGACAATACGCTTGGCATTAAATTTGGGTAAGTATGCCATGACTTCCCAAGCACCCGAGCGCGGTGGATCGATCAACAGCGCATCAAAGCGATTATCACCCGTCGCCCACGGCTGATCGCTCAAATCTTGGGTCAAATCTTTGGCATAAAATTCGGTATGGGCGATGCCGTTGGCTGCCGCGTTCATTTTGGCGCGCTCGGTCATCTCTTGACTGCCCTCAACACCCACCACAAAGCCGCTTTCGCCAACTTGTCTTGCCAAAGCCAAACTAAAATTCCCCAAGCCGCAGAATAAATCCAGTACACGCTCGCCTTTTTGTAGATTTAAAAGCTTACTGGCCAAATCCATCATTTTTTGATTAACAGAAAGATTGACTTGCGTAAAATCCAAAGGTGAGAATTCATAAGTCAAATCAAAATTTGGCAAGTGATAAAACAAACCGCCTGTAGGTGGCACAGTCAGCGAAGTTGGGCGCGCGCCTTCGGTATCGATGCGATGCACGCTGTCCGCCCCTTTTGGCTGTAAGAACAGCTGCCAGTTACGAGCTGCAAAAAATTGGCGCAGCTTAGCCAAATCTTCATCATCAAGCTCGACCATATGACGCACGATGACCGCAACTGACTTGGCACTGTCAGGCACGTGCGACAGCGTCTGCCCCATCGCAACCTCAAGCTGTGGGATGCTGTCGCGTGCATTCAGACTGGTGATAAGCACTTTTAAATTTTCAATCTCAAAGCCGATACGCTCATCTAAGATATGGCACTCATGAAGCTCTGCCAAAAAATTGCTGGCGCGTTCGCGAAAGCCCACCAGTGCCGAGTCTTTTTTGGCGACATAGCGAACACCCATGCGCGCCTTAGTGCGATAGCCAAGACGGTCACCAACCAAAGGCTCAAGCCACTCATCAGGCTCTACGCCTGCTTGGTGTATGAGCAGCTCTTTGAGTACGGACTGCTTAAAGGCGATCTGCGCATCTGCTTGCCAGTGCTGCAGGCTGCATCCGCCACACACCCCAAAATGCGGGCAAGGCGGCGTTTGGCGCTGGGGGTGGGGATGAGTGATGACTTGTAAGGCATCGCCTTCTTCAAAATTCTTCTTAGAATTGGTCATCTTCACCAAGACAGTTTCGCCCGGCAAAGCAAAGCTGACAAAGACTTTTTTGCCTGCTTTATCGGGATTATGAGCGGTGTTATCGGCATCATACACCGCCACCCCGCGCCCATCGTGCGCTAAGTTTGTGATATGAAATTCTAGGGGCGGCGCATCCGCCAAACGCTTGCGCGCGCGAGCGGTGGGTTTGCCTTTTTTGCTGGGACTTGCGATGAGTGAATGCGCTGTCATATGAAAAATATGCCTGTCGTTAGATGGGTATTGGACTTGGGTTATCATGAAAGCGATTTTGGCAAAATGATTCAATCATAAGCACCAAGCTAAGCCATGATAAACTTTAGTTAAACGCATATTATACCATAGCGCGCTTTGGCTGTGAATTTGATTGGGAAAAGGACGATCAGCGGTTATAATGATCCCATCTTTTATCAACACTCAAGGAATGCCCCATGAATGAGATGCTGCTTGCACTGGCCAGTCTGCTGACTTCGGTGATGTCGGGTATCGCAGGCATGGGCGGTGGGATGATTTTGGTGGGGCTGTTGCCTTTATTTTTACCGGCGGCGGTGATTGTGCCTGTGCACGCCACCGCACAGCTGGCAAGCAACGCCAGTCGCACTTGGTTTGGGCGGGAACAGATGGATTGGCGATACATTCCGCCTTATGTGGTCGGTGCGCTGGCAGGCGTGGCGGCATTTTGGCTTGTTGTGCGATTTATCAATCTTGAGTGGGTGCCTTTATTTATCGCAGCGTATATTTTGATAACTTTATGGGTGCGTCCAGTCAATCATTGGCTCAAACACCGTGAAAATTTTTATTTGATTGGTTTTATTCAAGTGGGCGTAGGCATGTTTGTGGGCAGTCCAGGACCTTTACACATGCCACTATTGACCAAAAAATACGAAGATACGCACACGGTCGTGACGGTCGCCTCGATGATGATGACCTTTTTTCATACTTTCAAAATCATCGCCTATGTGATGCTTGGTTTTGTGTTTATGGAATACTGGCAGATCATTGCCATTTTGGCGGTATCAGCGACAGCAGGGTCTTGGCTGGGCGTCAAATTGCGCAAGCGCTTGCCCATGCCGTGGCTAAAAACAGCCATTCCTTGGATTTTGACGCTCATTGCTGTGCAGATCATCATCCGATTTATCGTGAAAATGGGCTGATTGCTTGATATCAACGACAATCCCAAAACCAAAAACAGCTAAATCCTAGCGCACCCAAGCATCCAAAAAGCTTTGATGGCGCAGTTTGCCATCTGAATTGGTCAAGGTTTGTATAAATTGGTCGGTTTTGTCGATGAGCATTTGGCACTCGTCGGCAGAAGATTTGCCTGTCAAAGTCAGCCATCTTAAATAAATCAGCCAAGTATTGAGCACATCAGATTCACAATAAGTCCCCAGTTTTTGCCACTCAGATGCCTGCACCATCGGCAGAACCTGAGTACCGTCGATATCGCCTTTGCCAGCAAAACCACACAGGCTTGCCACGGTGTCAAGCGACTGCTTTTGTTGGTGATGGTATAGGGAAGTTTTGTCCATCAAATTAATGTGCATCTCACCATAGCGATATAAATAATCTGGTTTTTGGGCGCTGTTAAACAGTGCAGGCGCTGACAGCTTATGATGCATGGCTCGGTACATGACGACAGGCAAATCAAAGTTTAAGCCATTCCAGCTGATGAGCGTGGGCTTTTTGTCAAAGGCTCTAAAAAAATTGACCAAAATCTGACGCTCATCCATCGTCTGTAGCGTCAATGATTTTAGATGAAAATGATCGCCATCAAACCATAAAAATGATAAGCAAGCAATTTTATGTAAAGGTAGACGCATAAATTCCGTACCTGCTTCTGCTTGGCGCAGGGCGATGAGTGCGCTCAAGGCATCGGCATCATTCAAGGCGCGCAAATTTGGATACAGCCGCTTACCGCTGTCAATATCAGGAATGGTCTCAATATCAAAAACCAAAATAGGGGTAGAAATCATACCAAGCCTTAGTCAATAACACCAAATAACCCAGTGGATAAATAGCGGTCGCCTCGGTCGCAGGCAATGAAGGCGACGACCGCCTCAGGTGTGTTTTTGGCAATTTGGTGGGCTGCCCACGCTGCACCGCCAGACGATACCCCACAAAAAATCCCCTCTTCGCGCGCCAGTTTGCGCATATAACGCTCGGCATCGGCTTGGCTGACATCCATGATCGTATCGACCAAAGAGGCATCAAAAATCCCTGGCAAATATTCAGCCGGCCAGCGGCGAATGCCGGCGATGGATGAATGTTCATCTGGCTGAAGTCCAATGACTTGAATGGCTGGATTTTGTTCTTTGAGATATTGGCTGACACCCATGATGGTGCCTGTCGTACCCATACTGCTCACAAAATGCGTGATTTTACCGCCAGTTTGCTGCCAAAGCTCTGGACCTGTGGTCAGATAGTGGGCTTGTTTATTATCGGTATTATTAAATTGATCAAGCACAACGCCCTGACCGTCAGCCTGCATCTTTAGCGCCATATCTCGCGCCGCTTCCATGCCGTCAGCCACTTCGATGAGTGTTGCGCCATAAGCTGCCATGGCGTCTTTACGCTCTTGGGTAGAGTTGGCAGGCATCAGCAGCGTCATCTGATAGCCGCGCATCGCTGCAACCATCGCCAAAGCAATGCCGGTATTGCCACTGGTGGCTTCGATGAGTGTATCACCTGGCTTGATTTGTCCACGCATTTCAGCTTGATAAATCATATTAAAAGCAGGGCGATCCTTGACCGAGCCTGCTGGATTATTGCCCTCAAGTTTGGCAAGTAGCACAGATTGGGTGTCTTTGGCAAGTGTATTGAGTTTGACAAGCGGGGTGTTGCCCACGCAGTCAGAGAGTGTGGTGGTTTGATGGATAAAATCTTTGGTCATTTTGGGTGTCTCATGAATCATTGATTATGCCAAATTATAGCATAATTAAAACCGCGCCATCAGCATTGTTCGACGGGGTTTGGTGTACTTATGGTAAGGTTTTTGGTATAGTGCTACAAAATCTTGGGGTAATCATCCATGCAGGTAAATAAAGCATTTGGCATAAAAAGCGCTTATGGGCAGCTGATTTTGTTGGTGTTCTTGCCGATCGTCGTATTGGCATTCGTGGGTTCGTATTTGGTAATGAGCGAGATACGCCGCGCCATTCTTGCTGAGCAAGACACGATGGCGCAAGCGGCTTTGGTGCGCTATGATGCCATGGTGCGCCCTTTATTGACTGACATTCAGCATCGCCAAAATCGCATGGATGAGCGCGTGGCTCAGATGAATGAAGATGAGATTCTAAGCGCCATCGCCCCACACGACGCCCCTGCCCTAAATGGTGTGATCATTCGCAGCAATGCAGATGACTCACGGTTTTTTAATGAAAATTGGTTTGTGCAGCTTCAGCAGTCGCGTAATCAGCATGTGCTTCGGGTTGCGGTGATGGATGGCATTGGGCGAGTGCTGTTTAGTACGGGGATGCAGACGGATTTGTCGTGGGGGGATTTTGATTTACAAGCCGAACAAATCTATCGCGTGCCAACCGCTGTAGGCACTGCCTATGGCAAGTCGTTTATTTTTGATAATGAGCGCTACTGGCTTGTGGTTGATATGGATAATACGCCACTGACCATTACCTCATATCGGGTGGCACTGGCGCTCACCATCATTGGCTTGACGACCATTTTATTACTGCTTTTGATTTTAAATATATATTCTAAGCGCTGGATTGCGCCGCTGTATGAGATGCGCCTGTATCTACAAAGGCTCAATACCGACAATTTATCGCGCGTGCCTCAGCTCAGAACCAACGGCGAGTTTGCCCTGCTGCGAGATGATTTTGCGCGTGCGGTTCGGCGGCTGCATGCCAGTTTTACCGAGCTTAAAAATCATGCCGACGAGACCGAACGCGACTTGCAGCAAGCGTTTGATGAGATGGAGATGCAAAACATCTCTATCCGCAATGCCCGTGATGCAGCGATTTCAGCCAGTCAAGCCAAATCCGCATTTTTGGCGAATATCAGCCATGAGCTTCGCACGCCCTTGAATAGCATTGATGGCTTTATCAATTTGCTTGCGCGCAAAGGCGAGCTGACGGGCGAACAAAACCTATATGTACAAACCATCAAAAAATCATCCGCCCATTTATTAGCACTGGTTAATGATGTGCTTGACTTTTCTAAGATGGAAGCAGGCAAGCTGATCTTGGACAGTCATGATTTTGATCTGTATGCGGCGGTGTATGATGTGGTTGATATGCTCTCACCTGCAGCACTTGAGAAGCGGCTGCGTTTGGCGGTTTTGTATTATGATGATGTGCCGACGCGCGTGGTCGGAGATAGCCTAAGAGTTAAGCAAATTCTAACAAACTTAGTCGGCAATGCCATTAAATTCACGGATACAGGTGGGGTGGTCGTCCGCGCAAGCTTAGCAGATCAATCAGGCTATCTGCGCATCGAAGTTGAAGATACAGGTAAAGGCGTCAGTGAAAGCGATAAAGCTCAGCTCTTTCAAAGCTTTGGTCAGGGTGATCTGAGTGTAACGCGGCGCTATGGCGGCACAGGCTTGGGCTTGGTCATCTCAAAGCAGCTGACGCATCTGATGGGTGGGGCGATTGGATTTTTTGATAATCGCAGCGAAAATATCGCAAATGCTGGTGCGACATTTTGGTTTGAGATGCCCACAGGTGTGCATGAAGCGTCATTTGATGAGGCATCGATTCAGATTCCTGAAACCTTAAACCTGCCCATGCATCTATTGGTGTGGATTAACCATGCACCAGCACTGCAAGTGCTCAGAGCCAGTTTGATGGGCACCAAAGTGCAATTAACGATCGCCATCGGTCTTGCAGACTTATTAGAAAAACTTGATAAAAAAGACACGGAATATGACTGGGTTATCGTAGATAATTTTGGTCAAGATGCCGCCAAGGATGATGTCGGCGCCATTTTACGCCAAATTCGCTTGCGTTATCAGGGTAAGCTTGCCAGTTTTGGTTATCAAGTGGGTATCAATGAGCAGCTCATCTCACGCTATCAAACCCATGCCTTGCACGAGCCGATGGACAAAAGGCAGCTGTATGCGATGCTGTCAAATCAGCAAAACATCATGGCAATGCAGTCATCACGCCAAGCCAGATTTGTGGGGCGGCGTATCTTAGCGGTGGATGATCATTTACCAAATCTTTTGGTGTTGGATGCGCTGCTTGGGGAGTTGGGCGTTGAAGTGGTGACAGCCAACAGCGGATTTGACGCCATAGAAAAAATGACCCAAAGCATCACAGGCGCCATACCCCCGATTGATATGATTTTTATGGATGTTCAAATGCCCAGAATGTCAGGGCTAGAAGCTTCCATTGAGATCCGTAAAATTGAAGAGACGCATCTGGTAGAGCCTGTGCCAATCGTGGCACTCACAGCGCACGGTCTGTCGGATGAAAAAGATCGGTTGGTTGCAGCAGGGCTGAATGATTATGTCAGCAAGCCCATCGGAGAGATGCAACTGGTGCAGACGCTGCAAAAGTGGCTTGGTCGCAGCGGTGAGTCAGCTGATGATCTTGATGTCAGCGCTGTGTTTGAGTCGCTACCTGTGGTCGATGTCGCCGATCAGTCAAGCGATGCGGCAGATGGGCTGATTGATGTGGATTGGCAAGATGCGCTTGAGCGTTCAGCCAATAAGCCCAAACTGGCTTATAAACTGCTTGAGATGATCATTGACAGCGCCGATGGCGAGCGGCAAGCGATTGAGCGTGCTTGGGCGGATCGCGACAGGCAGAGTCTGGCAGACATCAGCCATCGCATGGTCGGGGCGGCGCGCTATGCAGGCGTGCCAAGATTGCGAGCGGTATCAGAGCGGTTTGAATCAGAATGTCGGCGTGATCTTAGCGCGGTCAGCGCCAGTCAATTCATCGCCATGCGCCCAACTTATCGCGCTTTGATTGATGCACTTGATGCGCTGCAAGCGGTGGATTTATCCAAGATCGTACCTGCTGATGTGGATGTAACATAATAGCCGCGCATATCAATAAATACTAAAACCAACTTGCGGCTAGCACCAAGTTGGTTTTGGTCATTGTTAGGTCATTATAGACGACTGCGCTTAATCTGGTGGGCAAGCGCTTAAAACACTTTTTAAAAATAAGTGCCGTACACCACTGCCCTAATGACAAATGAGTCAAAAGATCATTGCGCCATGTTCCCAATCGCTTGCCCCATCATGACTTTTTCGCCGTGGCTGATGTGTGCAAGCCAGTCATTATTTGCTGATTGCGGTAACAACACAATGGCGGTTGAGCCCAAATAAAAGCGCCCAAGTTCATCGCCCTTAGCCAGTGCCAAATCATGTGTACGATGCTGAATGTATGGTGTACGGCGGATTTTGCCTGTTGCGACCGACTCAATACCTGCCACGATCATCGCCCCAACCAGCACCACAGCCGCGCGCCCAAAATCGGTATCAAATAAGCACACCAAGCGCTCATTACGAGCAAACAGATCAGGGACATGCTCTGCGGTGGTATTATTCACCGAAAACAGCGTCCCTGGCACATAGCGCGTCGCCACCAATTTGCCATCAAATGGCATATGGACACGGTGATAGTTGCTTGGTGCCAAATAAATCGTCGCAAAACTGCCGTCCATAAAATACTGACCATCATCATAATCAGCCAGTAGCTGACCGACATCATAATCCCGACCTTTGGCTTGCAAAATCGCCCCATGACGGATATGACCAACTTGCGAGATGGTGCCATCAGCAGGGCAGATGAGATGGTTTTTTTGATCATCAATGGGGCGCGCGCCTTGTTTTAGTTCACGCGTAAAAAAATCATTAAAACTGTCATAGTCATTCAACCGACCGCGCGCATAGTCATCCAGTTCAATGTCATACGCCTTGGCAAAAGCTTGAATGAGCGCTTTTTTAACATACTTATTTTCGCTCGCCGCTAAATTGCCTGCAAATTCGCTCAATGCTTGCTGCGGAACGAGATTTTGGATGAGTGCAAAAGGATTCATAAGACCGCCTAAGAGTATAAATATTTTTTATTTTAGCACAAAGCCTGATCAAAAACCGTTTAAGTTCTGAAAAAGCGGCAGCATTGGTTGTGACAATCAACTGCTATAATGAGAATGATTTATATTTTCAAATGTAAACTTATAGGACAATGCGCTATAATGCGTTATCATGAACCACCCAACTCCCAAAGCCATGACCTCATCGCCTGATCAGCCCATTCACCAAAACAGTCTTATGCGCGCACTGTTTTTTGTGTTGGGTTTGGTGTGCTTGATTTTGGGGCTGATTGGTGTGGTGGTGCCAGGTATGCCAACGACGGTATTTATTCTGCTTTGTGCTTATTTTTGGGCAAAAAGTTCGCGTCGGTTTTATGCATGGCTGTTGGCGCACCGTATTTTTGGACCGATGATTGTTGATTGGCAGACTCGCCGCGCCATGCCAAGATTTGCCAAATATTTGGCTTGGCTGATGATGACTGTATCAACGGTGGCGCTTTTTTTGCAGCTGTCAAGTCAATGGCTTTGGGTGGCTTGGCTTGTGGCGATTTTTTGTCTTGCTGTGGGCGTTTGGATGGCAAGGCTGCCTGACGCATGATGATTGAGCGTACCTTACCTAAGCGATCACTCTAACGCCTTCAAGCCCTATCATTTTTTGTCTAAATTCGTTATGATAAGCCATATTTGACGAAAGAGTTGGCTGATGATTGACGCATTTGATATCCAACACCTGTGGCATCCTTATACTTCTATGACGCACCCTTTGCCGGCACTGCCGGTTGAGCGTGCTGAGGGCTGTCGTATTCATCTGATGGATGGCACGGTGCTCATTGATGGCATGTCATCGTGGTGGTGTGCGATTCACGGTTATAATCATCCTGTCTTAAATGACGCCATCACCGATCAGCTCACCAAAATGTCTCACATTATGTTTGGGGGGCTGACCCATCAGCCTGCCATTGAGCTTGGCAAAGTGCTACTTGACATCACCCCAAAACCCCTTGAGCATATCTTTTATGCTGATTCAGGTTCGGTGGCGGTTGAGGTGGCGCTAAAAATGGCGATCCAATACCAACACGCCTTAGACAAGCCTGCCAAGCACAATATCATGACCACTCGTTCAGGTTATCATGGCGATACCTGGAATGCCATGAGTGTTTGTGATCCTGTGACGGGCATGCATCAGATTTTTGGAAATGCGCTGCCAAGCCGTATTTTTGTTGAGGCGCCTACCATTGGCATGGATGAGCCTTGGGATGAGGCAGTGATGGACGGCATTCGATCGGCATTTGAAAAGCACCATGAGCATTTGGCGGCGTTTATTATTGAGCCTGTCGTTCAGGGTGCAGGCGGTATGCGCTTTTATCATGTCAATTATTTAAAACATCTGCGCAAATTGTGCGATCGCTATGGTGTGTTATTAATTTTTGATGAGATTGCCACAGGATTTGGGCGCACAGGTAAGCTGTTTGCTTGCGAGCATGCCGATGTTACACCTGATATTATGTGCTTGGGTAAGGCGCTGACAGGCGGCTATCTGACGCTGTCGGCAGTGCTGACGACCGCTCAGGTTGCGCATACCATTAGTGAGGGCGAAGCTGGCGTGTTCATGCACGGTCCGACATTTATGGCGAATCCTTTGGCGTGCGCGACGGCTTTGGCAAGCACTCGGCTGTTATTACAAAGTCCGTGGCAGCATCATGTTGAGCGTATCGCTCAAGCTTGCCGCACGGCGTTTGGCGATCTTAAGAGCCTTTGGTATGTTCAAGATGTGCGTATTTTGGGCGCGATTGCGGTGATTGAGATGCGTCATCCGGTTGATATGCCGACCATTCAACGCGAATGTGTGGCGCGCGGAATTTGGATTCGACCATTTGGGCGGCTGGTGTACTTGATGCCGCCATTTATTATCAGTGATGATGAGCTTGCAGCTTTACTTGATGAGGTGGTAGACTTGGTACGCACCACACTTGCGCCCACGCCCAAAGACAGTGTCGAGGCGCGCGATGAGTGAGTTAATAAATCATTATGCCGATAAACTGTCCGCCCTAAAATCTTGCCATAACCACCGCCAATTTCAAGCACTGCAACACCGCGGGCGCTTTATTTGTGTTAATGACGGCAAGCCTTTACTCAATTTAGCGAGCAATGATTACTTAGGCATTGCTCAAGATCGGCAGCTTTATGAGGAATTTTTGGATGTTTTGCATGAGCAGCGTCAGCCATTTGGGTCGTCTTCATCGAGGCTGTTGACAGGGAATTTTGACAGTTTTGAGCGCTTGGAGGCTCAGATGGCATCGCTGTTTGGTCGCCCATGCCTGCTGTTTAATAGCGGCTATCATGCCAATATCGGCATTTTGCCTGCCATCTGTGACGCCAAGACGGTGATTTTGGCGGATAAATTGGTTCATGCCAGTATCATTGATGGGATGCGACTGGCTGCCCAAAATGGCACCAAAACTGTCCGCTATCAGCACCAAAATTTTGATCAATTAAAACATCTCATCGAAAAATATCACGCAGATGACCGTATTGAGCGCATCGTCATCGCCACTGAGAGTATCTTTAGCATGGATGGTGATGTGACCGATTTGGTGCAGCTTGTCAGCTTAAAATCGGCATCTCAAAAAGTCATGCTGTATGTCGATGAGGCTCATGCCGTCGGTGTACGCGGCGCTCGCGGATTGGGCTGCGCCGAAGAGTATGGCGTGATTGAGCAGATCGATTTTATTGTCGGTGCTTTTGGTAAGGCGATGGGGTCTGTGGGTGGCTACTGTATTTGCCATGAGATTTTGCGCGATTATTTGATTAATACGATGCGTCCGCTGATTTTTAGTACGGCTTTGGCGCCTGTCAATATGGCTTGGACGGCGTTTATGCTCGAAAAAATAGTCAATATGACCCAAGCAAGATTGCGCTTGGCGGCGATGAGTGATCAAGTATCACAGGCGCTGATCGCCATGCAGCTGTCCTGCCCGTCTGCCAGTCAGATCGTGCCAGTGATCTTGGGAGAAAACGCGCGCACGCTCAAGGCAGCCGATGCCCTAAAGCAGCAAGGTTATTATGTGTTGGCGGTGCGTCCGCCGACAGTACCAAAAGGTCAGTCGCGCCTGCGCATCTGCTTGACCGAAGCGATCAGTGATGATGAGATGGCAGGGTTTATCCAAGCGCTGCAGCAAGTCGTTGGGGGTGAGGTGTGACTCAGCCTGTTTTGACACCCCATCTGACGACGGTTGCCCAGCGATTTTGCCGAGCGCATCTTGGCTATCGGCAGCACGCCACCGTCCAAGCCGACATGGCTACCAAGCTCATTGCGCATCTACAGACCATTTACACACATAAAAACATCCCAAGACTGCTTGAGATTGGGGTGGGTAGCGGATTTTTGACCGATGCTTTACTAAGTCGTTTTAGTGTGGATGAGCTTTATTTGAATGACTTATATGCAGGCATTCAAGCCAATGCACTGCCGACAGGTGTTTGTGCTGAATATCTGATCGGCGATATTCAGACGCTTGATTTGCCGCTGGCGCTAGATGGCGTGATTTCTTCATCGGTATTTCAGTGGATTTATCCACCCGATGTGCTGTTTGCCAAAATTTTTGAGCATCTAAAGGTAGGTGGATTTTTGGCAGTCGGTACTTTTGTTCAAGGCAATTTGCACGAAATACGAGCGCTGACAGGGCAGGGGCTCTGTTATGATACGCCCCAAGTGCTCAGTGAGCGTCTGTACCGAGCAGGCTTTGTGATTGATGTCATCGAGACTCAGGCTTGCGTGCTGACTTTTGATTCTCCGATGGCAGTACTTCGCCATCTGCAAGCTACAGGCGTAACAGCCACAGGCTCACAAAAAGCTTTTTGGACAAAACAGCGCTTGGCGACGTTTTGTCAAGAGTATCAACAATTTAATACCCAAAGCGGCTATACCCTGACTTATCAGCCGCTACTTTTTGTCGCTCATAAACCAAAAAACTCACCTTTATGAATACATTACCCAATCTTCACCAAATGCAAGGCGCTTATTTTATCAGCGGTATCGATACCGATATCGGCAAAACTATCGTAACAGGCTATATTGCGCGCAGGCTTTTGGATAATCACCAGCAAGTCATCACCCAAAAACTGATCCAAACTGGCAATGCAAAGATCAGTGAAGACATCGAAAAGCATCGCAAAATGATGGGCGTGGGTATGCTGCCTGATGATGACGCGCGCTTGACGATGCCATTGGTGCTCAGCTATCCTGCTTCACCGCATCTGGCAAGTCGCATTGATGGCATCGCTGTAGATACCGACCACATCACAGCATGCACAGAGCAATTATTGGCGCGTCATGATATTGTGCTGATCGAAGGTGCAGGCGGTCTGATGGTGCCGCTCAAGGCTGATACCAACGATGGTCTGATCATCGACTACATCCAAAGCCAAGGCTATCCTGTCATTTTGGTGACATCAGGCAGGCTTGGCAGCATCAATCACACCTTGCTTAGCTTGAGCGCCCTAAAGTCTTATGGCATACATCTGCATGCACTGGCGTATAATCAAGCCGATGACAGCAGCGATGAGGTGATCGCCGCTGATACCAAGCAGTATTTACAAGCTTATCTAAAAACGCACCACAGTGACGCCCTTTGGTGGGAAATTCCCAGAGTGGATGAGCACAGTTTTGGTCTTCAACACTCTTAAAAAGGGCAATCATGAAAGCATTGATACAGCGAGTGCACCATGCGCGCGTCGAAGTACAAGGGGAGGTGGTCGGTAAGATCGATGGTGGGATACTTGCCTATATCGGTATTGGCAAGTCGGATGATTTTGAGCAAGCAAAGCGCTTGGTGGATAAGATATTAAGCTATCGCATCTTTGAAAATACCACCGACGCAGACAAGCTTGGCAAGATGGATAAGAGCGTGGCTGATGTGGGCGGCGGTTTGCTTTTGGTGTCGCAGTTTACGCTCATGGCACTAACCGACAAAGGTCGCCGTCCTGACTTTGGACCAGCGATGCCACCCGATCAAGCGGCGCTACTGTTTGAGCAGCTGGTTGAGTACGCCAAACAGCGCCATACGCCTGTGGCGACAGGTCAATTTGGCGCTCATATGCAAGTGATCGCCCATAATGATGGTCCGATCAACTTTATCCTAGAAGTATGAATCGGCAGCTGTTGGGATAAAATGGGGTGCGCCTTTTATTGTAATTCGTCCGCGACAATTTCGTCCAAAGTGATTTGATGGATCGGATAATTGGCAAACTCATCAGCATCCTTGCCTTGGGCGATGATCGCAGCTTTATCCGCCAGATAGCGATCAAGCGTCAAGCGAATCGTGCGAAATGCCAAATCCTGCCACGGAATATCCTGCTCATCAATCAAGGCACACTCTAAGCTTTCAACACCAACCCCAAATCGCCCATCACGAGATAAATTGGTCAAGTACATGGCATGGATCTGCCCCAAATACGGAATGTCAAATAAGCAATACAGCTTGGCATCGGTGGCGATCGCGGCGGCTTCTTCGATGGTTTCGCGCAGCGCACCTTCCATCATCGTTTCACCAATTTCCATAAATCCTGCTGGCAGCGTCCAGTAGCCATGCCGAGGCTCAATGGCGCGGCGACACAGCAAAATTTTATTCTCATGGCGCACCAAAGCCCCACAAATCATCTTGGGATTATCATAATGAATGAATCCACACGCTGGGCAGACGAGGCGCTGACGGCTGTCGCCTTCAGGGATGGTGTAGGTGGCGGTATGTCCGCATTGCATACAGTAGGGCATAGGTCTATAATAAACTGGCTAATTAAGTAAATACTACCCAAACCTTATTGGCAAGGATAGCTTTGATTGTCGTGACTGATTCAGTTTAAGCCAATTTCACCAAAAATACAAACTTTATGAACTATTTTTCAAGCCAAATTAAGGCGCATACTGATCCAAATTTTGTCGATAAAACAGCAGTCTATCTGCCATCGGAGCATCGGTTCTCTAGGCTTAGCCGTTCATTATCTGGCTATCAAGGCGTGGATATTTTGTCTTTGACGCAGAATAATGATCTGATTGAAGGGGCTTATAGACAGCAGCTGAATCAAGCCTATGAGCAGCTGCTCATTGACAAGCCGCTGCCCCATGCTTGCGTGCTTGTTGCTATCACTGACGAGCCAAGCCCAAGGCTGTTATTGACTCGTCGCGCAAGTAATTTATCCAGCCATGCAGGCGAGGTGTCACTGGTGGGAGGTAAGCGCGATGAGACGGATCGATCTTCTTATGAGGTGGCGATACGAGAGGCATTTGAGGAGGTGGGTTTGGTAAATGATGCCAGTACACTGCTTGGGTTTTTGCCGATGCAAATCTCCAAAAAAGGCTTATTGGTGCGCCCTGTCGTTGCCAGTATTACGCCTGCCACAGCGGACAGTTTAATCGCCAGCGAAGATGAAATTCAGCGGTTATTTTGGGCTGATTTGACCTACCTAAAAACAACGCCGCCTATGGACTATCGCTTTGAGCGTCCTGAGCTTGGGCGCACGCACTTGCACACCCCAGCATGGCTGATCGATGATCGGCAGATTGGCGAGCCTGAAGTGGTGTGGGGATTGACAGGGCGTATCATCGCCAATCTGCTGCACATCGGCTATGGGGTGCGCTATCAGTGGTATTATCACTTGCAGGCACACCGCTAATTAAGCAGGCTTAGTCTCTTTGGGCTACTAAGGCTTTTAGTGCTTCTGGAGATGACCACAAGCCTTCTAAATCATAGAATTCTCGCGCTTGCGGGGTCATAATGTGCACTACCACCGAGCCCAAGTCCACCAGTGTCCAATCGCTGTCTTTATCCCCTTCGCGACCCAGCGGCATCAGCCCCGCTTCTTTGGTTGCAGCACCCAATTTGTCCGCCAAAGCTTTGACATGGCGTTTACTGGTGGCTTCACAAATGATGATGCGTTCGGCGACTTCGGTGAGATGTTCGATTTCAAGGGTGGTGATGTTTTTTGCTTTTAAGTCATCAAGCGTTTTGGTGACAAGTGACAGCGTTTGGTCTAAATTCAATGTGGTCATAATTGATTGATAATTTGATGGGTAACTTTTGATTATAGCATATTTTTAGGGCTTTGGTATAAGCCTTCTTCATGGATATACGCCAAGACGCGCTCATCCAGCAGTGGTGCAGCAAGCTTAGGGTGACCAGCACCGATCAGGGCGCGGATCTGACTGGATGAGATGTTTAAGATGGGCGTTGGATCCAGATAGATGGTCTTGTCATTTTCCAAAAATTCATCCAAATCGGTGGTACATTTTGTAGCCACAGTCTCATCAGCTGGCGTAGTAGCAGCGCGGTCAAATGCCCACAATTTGGCTTGGCAAATGAGCTCATCATACGCCTTCCAGCGGTGCAGACTCGCCAAACTGTCGCCCCCAATAATAAAAATCAAAGAGTCGTCAGGATAAGCTGTCTTAAGCTGTCGTATGGTGTCGATGGTGTACACAGGGGGTGTCAAAGACAGCTCACGCTCATCAATTGATACATCCATGCCTTGCCTTATCAAGGGTGCGATGGCAAGCTTGAGCATGGCGACGCGGTGCGCGTGCGATGTCGGCGCGCCCTTAAAGGGGTTGCCGGCGGTCGGTAGCAGATGAAGGCAGACCTTGTCAGCAGTTTTTTGGCGTATGGCGTCATGTACGCTTAGCATCATCTGCAGGTGCGCCCGATGGATGGGGTCAAATGAACCACCAAGATAAATGCGATGGGTCATTTTAGTCTTGATTGAGATGGTCTGGATCAAGGGTGGGGTGCTTGTGCAGTGCTCGTCCAGCGTGCCAACCCGCCTCATCACCAAAATACAACAAGCCTTGTTCATCATCCCGATAAAATTTCAGGGTCTCGCCCTTGGAATCGGTGATGACCAAAGTCTGGATCAAATGCTCACACAACTGTTTAATTTCATCTTCATGATTACCCATCGTCGGACGAGTAATGGTGTGTAGCGTCTGACGCTGTTCATCACTTAGTACAGCGTGCTTTTGGTCGTAGGCGATGATGCGCTCGGCGATTCGTTTGGCATAAGTGACTGAAAAATCATTGGGATCAACGGCGATAAAAAACATAATTAATCATGCTTAAAATTGAAAAAATGTGTCATTATCTTACCCAAATTTGCCAAAAATCACGACAATTTATGGTATAAAATTTGTTGTAACATCTTACAATGTCTCACTTAAAACCCTATCTAGGTTATTGCTTAATGATCGCTGTAATATAAAAAGTCGGTATTGGCTTACTACGGAAAGATGTAAAATCAATATTGCAAAGATCATAAAACCCTTACAATTTCTCACTTTAAAATGCATCAAAACTACCCCATTATGCCTTATACTATCTGTTTAACATATCAAAAGGTAAGTCTATGGCGCACGACAAAATCAGTATCCGCGGTGCACGCACACACAATCTAAAAAATATTGATGTGGATATCCCTCGAGATAAATTCGTGGTGATTACTGGTTTGTCAGGCTCTGGCAAGTCGTCGCTTGCTTTTGACACGCTGTATGCCGAAGGTCAGCGCCGATATGTAGAAAGCTTATCAGCCTATGCGCGCCAATTTTTAAGTCAAATGGAAAAGCCTGAAGTCGATAGTATCGAAGGCTTGTCACCTGCGATCGCCATTGAACAAAAATCCACCAACCACAACCCACGCTCAACGGTGGGCACCATTACCGAGGTGTATGATTATTTGCGCCTGTTGTTTGCGCGTGTGGGCGTGCCGTATTGCCCTGAGCATGGCGAGCCGATGGTCGCACAGACCGTCAGTGAGATGGTGGATGGGGTGATGAGCTTGCCTGTGGATACCAAGCTGATGATACTGGCGCCTGTGGTGCGTGAGCGTAAAGGCGAGCACACCGCGCTGCTTGAACAGCTGCCTTCTCAGGGCTTTACGCGCGTGCGTATCGATGGGGTGATTTATGAAACTGATGATTTGCCCAGCCTTGAAAAAAACAAAAAACACAGCATCGAAGTGGTCGTTGATCGCTTCAAAGTGCGTGAGGACTTGGGCAATCGCGTCGCCGAAAGCTTAGAGGTGGCACTTAAATTGGGTCACGATATTGCCATTTTATATCACATGGACGGCAATCCTGAGGGCGAAGATGAGCAGATATTATCTGCCAAGCATTCTTGCCCTGTATGCGATCGTGCGGTGAGTGAGCTTGAGCCCAGATTGTTTAGTTTTAATAATCCTGCTGGTGCGTGTCCTGCGTGTGATGGCTTGGGCAAACGCCAGTATTTTGCCGCTGAGCGCATTGTCACTCACCCTGAAAAGTCACTCAATCAAGGTGCGATCCATGGGTGGGATAAGCGTCATGCGTATTATTTTGGCTTGCTATCGACGGTTTGCCGCCATTTTGGGATTGATATGGATGCCCCTTGGCAAAGCCTGCCAAATCAGCAGCAAGCCCTGATTTTAAAAGGCTCAGGCAAAGAAAAAATTGAGTTTAATTTCACCGATGAACGGGGACGCAAAACGACTAAGACTGCGCCATTTGAAGGGATTTTACCGTATTTGGAGCGCCGCTATGCCACGACGACGAGCAATTTGGTGCGAGATGAATTGGCACAATATCTGTCGGATACCGAGTGTAACGTGTGCCATGGCGTGCGCCTTAATGACATCGCGCGCCATGTACGCGTTGAGGATAAAGCGATCGGCGACATCATTCACTTGCCGATCGGAGAGGCTTGGCAATATTATGAAAACTTAAAAATCAAAGGCGCAAAAGGCGAGGTCGCTGACAAGATTTTTAAGGAAATCAAAGAGCGCTTAGGCTTTTTAACAAAGGTTGGTTTGGAGTATTTGACCTTGGCGCGATCGGCTGAGACGCTGTCGGGCGGTGAGGCGCAGCGCATTCGATTGGCAAGCCAAATCGGTGCAGGCTTGATGGGCGTGATGTATGTGCTTGATGAGCCATCCATCGGTCTGCATCAGCGCGATAATGACCGTTTATTATCCACCTTGATGCACTTACGCGATTTGGGCAATACGGTGGTGGTTGTCGAGCATGACGAAGACGCCATCAGACAAGCTGATCATATCATTGATATTGGCGTGGGTGCAGGCGTGCATGGCGGACGCGTTGTGGCGTCGGGTACAGCAGCCCAAGTAGCCAAAACCAAAGGGTCGCTGACGGGTGAGTATTTGTCGGGTAAGCGGCGCATCGAGGTGCCAAGCACTCGCCATTCGCCTAAAACCATCGAAAAAACCAAAGGCAAAAAAACCATTCAAGAGCCATTGCACATTTGCTTGGACGGCGCTAGCGGCAATAATCTTAAAAATGTCAGCTTGCAAATCCCGATCGGTGTGATGACTTGTATTACAGGTGTCTCAGGTTCGGGCAAATCGACGCTGATTAATCGTACACTCATGCCACTGGCTGCCACCGCCTTAAATAACGCCACTACGCTTATCCCCGAAAAATACGAAAAAATCTCAGGGCTTGAGCATTTGGATAAGATGGTCGATATTGACCAAAGCCCCATCGGTCGGACACCGCGCTCAAATCCTGCGACGTATACAGGCGTATTTACTTTGATACGTGATCTATTCACCCAAACGCCAGAAGCCAGAGCGCGCGGCTATAAAGCAGGGCGATTTAGCTTTAATGTTAAAGGTGGTCGCTGTGAGGTGTGCCAAGGTGATGGTTTGATTAAGGTTGAGATGCACTTTTTGCCAGACATGTATGTGCCATGCGATGCGTGTCATGGCAAGCGTTATAATCGTGAAACGCTTGAAGTTAAATACAAAGGCAAATCCATCAGTGATGTGCTTGATATGACTGTCGAAGAAGCGATGGTGTTTTTTGAAGCCATTCCTGCGATCCATCGCCGCTTAGAAGCGCTACACGAAGTGGGTCTTGATTATATCCGCTTGGGTCAGTCGGCGACCACACTGTCAGGCGGTGAAGCTCAGCGCGTCAAGCTTGCCAAAGAGCTTGCCAAGCGAGATACTGGCAAAACTTTATATATCTTGGATGAGCCGACGACAGGTCTGCATTTTCATGATATCGCCAAGCTGTTACATATCTTGCATACGCTGCGCGACCGCGGCAATACGGTGATCGTGATTGAGCATAATTTGGACGTGATTAAGACGGCAGATTGGATTGTGGATTTGGGCTATGAAGGTGGCAGCGGCGGCGGCGAGATTGTCGCTACTGGCACGCCTGAGACCGTCGCCCAAGATGATCGCTCACATACGGGCAGATTTTTAAAGCCCATGCTTGAGCAGGCGCAGTCACTGTCTGAAGATTAGCCAAGGATGAGATTTTACAGAATTATTTTGTAAATTTGCCAAAAACTGATGGCAATTTATCCAAAAATTGCGTAAAGTATGCTTAATTCCAACCATTTAATGATTAAAATTTATTAAAAAACTAGCAAAGGAAATCTTATGAGTGTGAATAAGGTCATTCTTGTGGGTAATTTAGGTAACGACCCAGAAGTTCGTAATTTTGATAATGGTGGCATGATCGCAACGGTATCGATCGCTACTTCTGAGCGCTGGACGGACAGAAATACGGGCGAGCGTAAAGAGCATACCGAATGGCACCGTGTGGTATTCAACAACCGATTGGCGGAGATCGCCTCACAATATCTTCGTAAAGGCTCACAGATTTATGTTGAGGGCAGTTTGCGCACACGCAAGTGGCAAGATGCCCAGACAGGTCAAGAGCGTTATACAACAGAGATCCGCGCTGATAATATGCAAATGCTTGGCAGCCGTGCCAGCGGTGATAATAGCGGCTATGCCAATCCTCAAGGTGGCTACGCTGGTAATCAGCCATATCAAAATCCAAGAAATCAAGGTGGGCAATATCCAAATAACGCCTATCAACAAGGCAATCAATTTGGTGGTCAAAATTCATCAGGATATGCGCCGCCTCAGCCAAACCAAGCTTACCCAAATTCAGGCTATCCCCAAGAGCGAGCGCCTCAGGCTCAGGGTAACCCGATGGCACAAAACCACTCTTTTGGGCAGCCAGCGCACATTGAGCAAAATACAGACGCACCGTCTACCCAAAAGCCAAATACGCCACCAGCGAATAAGCCCGTGATCACGCCATCACAAGGTTTGTCGGATGATGATATGCCTTTTTGAGTTACATATAATTTAAAACTGTAAAATAAAATCCATATAAATATAGAGAACCCTTTATTTTAAAAGGGTTCTCTTTTTTTTACATTATTTTTGACAAAACATCTTTATTTGATAGTATTTATATATGATATTTTTGTAAATTAAATGAATATGCATAGATTAGAAACAGTCCTTTTTTCAAATGGAGAACGTTTTCCTATATTGGTTAATGTTAAAACTGGTATTCCTGATTTTTATTCAACCTTATGGGTAACTGTAGAACTACGTAATCAATCCGCAGTAAACACAATTAGAAATAAGCTGGGAACTATACAGTGGATAATGAATTGGGAAAAACAGAATAATCTTGTTATTAGTGATCTAATTCATAACAAAGTACTCTTAACAGAAAACCAATTAGAATCTCTTATCCAACATATGAGAATAAATGTAAAAAAGCGAAAGAATGTAATCAATACAAAAAAAAGTGTGTTAATGAAAGGTAGGACTCAATTTATTGATATTTATTCTGCCGTATCTCTTAGTCATCAATATAATAGACTAACAACGCTTTCAGAATACATATTATTTCTATCTAAAGTAATTAATGTACCTAATGAATATATTGAAAAATTGACGAAACTAATTGCGTTAATTAAAGAGTCAAGACCTAAAAATCATAAAACATTATCTATCAAACCAGAAAGTGAGCTACCTGATGGATTGTTAGATGAGTTTATGTCTATTGCGAACTTTTCTAATCCTAATAATCCATTTCAAGATATTGGAATTAGAAAAAGAAACCATTTGATGTTTATCTTATTAAAGGAATTAGGGATTAGAAGAGGAGAGCTATTATCAATTCAAATCCCATTTATTGATATAGGAACAGCTAAATCCTCAATTACAATTAGACGAACACATGATGATAAATTTGACACAAGGAAGAAGCAAGCTGTAAGTAAAACGAAAGAAAGGCGACTTCCTATTTCACAAAATATAGCTCAACTTATCAATGACTATATTATGAACTATCGCTCTAAGATTCCTAACGCTAATAAACATCCATATTTATTTGTAACCCATCGAAAAGGAAAAACGCAAGGAAACCCAATTAGTACCAGTTCTTTTGATAACGTTATTGTACCAACAATGAAAAAGATAGATCCTAAATTTTCTATTATTCATCCGCATATTTTTCGTCATGAATGGAACTTAGATTTTTCACGAAAGGTGGATAAAAATAATCAAAATATAAATCATGATTTCTCTCATAAAGATTTTATTTCTTCCGAAAAAGAAGCAAAGATGAGACAACATCTTATGGGACATACATCCGAAAAATCAGGAAATATTTATAATCAACGTTATATAAGAGAAAAAGCTAACAAGATATTATTAGATCTTCAGATTGAGTTTCAAAAAAAGGTTGATAATTATGAATCAGAATAAACGTCTTAGACAGTCAAGAGATGGGTATGTATTTGATGAAAATGAAAACTCTTAGCATATAAGTAAAGATATTACAATTAATTTCTCTCAAGCTGTATTAGATATAGATCATAAAACACTAGCAGGATTTAAAAAAACACTTGCTATTTATGCTGAAAAATATTCTAGCTACCATACTTTTAATATGCATCGTCGATTCCAAGAATTCGTAATAAGTACTAACTCAAATATTATTGATACATCTGTGATAATAAATTGGAAAGCTACTTTAGGTAAAGAGCGTGAGTGGCATTTAGGAGCATTAAAGGGTTTTTTACTGTCATGGCATGAGTATGGCTATTATGGAGTTGATAAATCTGTTGTGTCATTGCTAGAAAGCTTTACGTTGAGTGGAAATGATAAAGGTAAATCGGTATTAATGAGATGCCCTTATACAGGAGCATTTACCGAAAATGAAATTTTGGCTTTAATGGCTGAACTTGCTAGACTTTGGAGAGAAGATCTTATTTCATTTGAAACATATGCATATATTCACTTACTTCAATCTACAGCTAGAAGACCCATTCAAATACGCCATTTAAAATTTGAAGACCTAAGAAAGGAAATCTCTCAAGGAACATGGAATTATTTTCTAAATATCCCTAGTGCAAAAAAAAGAGGAGGGCTATTTAGAGAAACGTTTAAAAAGCTTGCTATCACAGAGGACTTATATTTAATTCTCCTAAACTTTATGGAACATCAATATAAGAAATTGCTTAGTCTGGTTGATGAAACCTTTATTTCTAGTTATAAAATGAAATTACCAATGTTTATTGATTGGAATTGTTTAAAGAAGAATATCAAAAATAGGAATTTTGATCTTTCATTATTAAACAAAGATATTTTTCATTATTCTGCTTCTTCGTTGGAGCTATACGCATTACGAAAATTCTGTATTCACCAAAAAGCAATTTCAGAACGAACAGGTGAAATTATTCATGTAACAGCAAGACGTTTTCGCCATACTAGAGGAACAAATCTAGGAAGAAAAGGGGTTGGGGCAACGATTATAGCAGAGCTCCTAGATCATACAGATACACAAAACGTTAAAGTTTATACTGAAAATACAGCTGATACAGTGCAATACATTGATCGTGTTATGGGTGCTGAAATGGGAAAACTAGCTCAAGCATTTACAGGTAGAATTATTTCTAACTTAAATGAAAGCGAGAGGGGGTACGATCCAACATCTTTAATAACCAATAACGGAATAGATACAATAGGTGCTTGTGGTACAAATGATTTTTGTATAACTGGCTATGAAACTTGTTATTTATGTCCTAAGTTTAGACCGCTCGTTGATGGTCCTCATCAACAAATCTTAAATAAGTTGTATAAGGAAAAGGAAGAGCGTTTAAAACAAACCAAAAGCATAGATTATGCATCATCCAAAGATCGTATTATTTTAGCTGTTGAGTATGTTGTTCAAGCTTGCAATGATATGAAAAGAACTATTGGGAGCTACTAATTATGAACAATCTAATTTTTACTCCGAAAGATAATAATCCTAAATCTAATTTAGAGCAATTTATTAATTTCAGTAAAAATCAGCTTACTACCTTTGGAAATGATTGCTGGGAAAACAACCAATGGAAAACAACATTCAGCATTTATCCAGTTCAGGTTCGTTTTTCCACAGAAAGAATTAAATCTACAACTTATAAATATGAGCCATTAGCTGCACCATTCATTGAATTTGCCAAAGCCTATATTCGTTATATTTATTCTCTAAATCCCATTCGGAATTTAGCCCGACATACTGAATCTTTACGTATAGTTGAAATGGCTCTCTACAATATTAAAGGAAAGGCTGACATACTTCAGCTTGACTATTTAGTTATTCATGAAGTAGAAAATATCGTATCAAAAAAATATAAAAAAGGTACAAAATCAGTCAATAAATTAGGTTATCAAATTCAAAAATTATTTGATTTTTGTAGAGAAAATCAAATTACACCTCAACTACCTTTATGGAAAAGTCCTTACAAACGCCCTAGAGATTTGACTATATTACTGGATGAAAAAGGGAAAGAATACCGCTCAAGTAAAATGCCAACTGATGAAGAAATGATGTTGGTTGCTAAACTCTTTCATGATGCTCCCAATTTAGGCAAAGAAACTGAATATTACACAGCTGTTATGGTTCTACTTATGGTTGCTCCATCCCGTTGTTCTGAGTTAATGTCGTTATCTGTTAATTGCTTAGAATGGGAGGATGATAGCTTGGGAAATAAGCAGTTAGGTATTCGATGGATACCTGCAAAAAATGGTAAAGAGGGATTAAAATAGGTTCCTAGCTGTATGCAAGATATTGTTGTTGAAGCCGTTAAACGCTTAACAAATATAGGCACCCTAGCAAGAGGAGTTGCTAAATTTGCAGAAGAAAATCCTAATATATTGATGTTATCCAATAAAGAGGCTGCTCTATCCCGTTCTTTATACCAAAAGCCTTTAACTAAAAGTGAAATTGCTGAAGTACTAGATATTGGCAAAAATAGCACTAATGCTAAATGGTTTAAAAATTTAATAAGTGAAAATGATGGAATTATAACTTATGAGGTGTTAGGAAAATTTTTATATAAAAAATATACATCAAAATTTCATAATTGGCCTTATGTCGATAAACATAAAAATGTTAAGGTTTCTGAAGCTTTATTATTATTTAGAGAAAATGAATTTCATGATGACTTTTCCCCTAAAAGTTTTTCTTTTGTGTTACCAACGGTGAATCAAATTAATGATAGGTTTTGCTATTCTGAAACTCGTCCTAAAACATCATTATGGGAAAAACATTGTATAGGCACATCCAAAGGAGAATTCATAAGATTACCATCACACAATGCAAGACATTGGTTAAGTACAAAAGCTGAACGAGGAGGAATGGATGAGTTAACTTTAGCTAATTGGGCAGGACGAGCAAGAGTTGCAGATAACAAGGCTTATGATCACAGAACAGAAGAAGAAAAAAGTGAATCAGTTAGGAATTTACTCATTCCCGAAGATATTTCTATCTTAGATAAAATTCATTTGAATCTTCCTATTACCTATGAAGACTTAGGGAAAGATAGAATTGGAATCGCAACGGTAACAGAAATAGGGATCTGTGAACATGATTATGCAATGTCTCCATGTTCTCGTCATGGAGATTGTGAAACATGTAAAGAGCTTGTTTGTATTAAAGGTTTAGAGCACTCCTTAGAAATCTTAAAGGTGCGTGAATCCCAGATAACCGAACAATTTAATAAAGCTAAAGAGCACCATAAAATAGGTGTTTTTGGTGCAGATCGCTGGATAAGTAATTTAGGATGGAGACTAACTCACATAAAAACTAAAATTAAATTCTTAGAAGATGAGAGCATCCCAAATGGTTCATTATTAAGGATGCCTGATGAGTATGATCCTTCCCCTATTAAATTAGCTTTGTTGGAAAGAGGAATGGATCTAGATATACAGAAGAAAGAAACAGCTAAGTTAGACGATGATTTATATAAACTAATGGAGTTATAGTATGCCTAAAATTCTTATTACAGAAGAAAATTTAGAAGATATAATCATGTTGATTAATACTTGGGAGGGTAAATTAACATGGGATTTACTCTGTCATAAAGTGGCAGAACTACTGAATGTTAAAAGTATTGAGAGACAGTCTCTTGCAAATTATTCAGATATTCAAACAGCCTTTACTAGACGAAAACAAAAAATAAAAGAAAGTACTAAAGCTAATCCAGAACCGAATGTAACAATGGATTATCTGCAAAAGCAAGTTAAGAATTTAAAAGCTCAAGTACAACGTTTGGAAGAAATTAATGAGCGATATAAACAGCAATTTATTGTATGGCAATATAATGCATATATGCATGGGATGACAGAAGATAAGCTAAATAAGCCACTTATTGCAGTTAATCGCCAGCATCGATAAAGAGATACCGTTTGAAATTTAAATTTCAAACAGTATTTTTTCAAAAAGATTATCCTTCTCTTCTTGGGATTCTATCCTCCGGTGTTACTGATGTTAATTTGGCTAATTTCGGGGCTAGCCATTCTCTGAGGTCATCCATTAAGGAATAAACTACAGGCACAAATACTAGGCTCAACAAGGTTGAGGCGACTAAACCACAAATGACAGCGATTGCCATAGGTGCTCTAAATGCCGCGCCTGCACCGCTGGCAAACACGGCCGGGATCATTCCCGCTACCATTGCAATGGTGGTCATTAAAATCGGGCGGACACGTTCCGAATACGGCACTTATGGCGAAATCGTAAATATGCCCGTTCACGCTGTGGTAAAACACCCTGAAAACCTCACAATGGAACAAGCTGCGGCAAGTTGGATGATGTTTGTAACCGCATACGGCGGTTTGATTGAATTTGGCAAGGTGCAAAAAGGCGATTTTGTTGTATTGGGCGGAGCGACCAGCTCGGTAGGCATTGCCGCCATTCAAATCGCCAAAATGCAAGGGGCAAACGTGATTGCTCTGTCTCGCACGCACGCCAAAGGCGATGTGCTTTTACAGAAAGGGGCGGATTTTGTGATTGCCACCAAAGAAGATGACGTTACGGCTAAATTACTAGAAATTACAAACGGCAAAGGCGTGAATTTGGTGTTCGACCCTTTGGGTGACAAAGAAGCAGCAAAAATTATCAACGCAATGACACAAGACGGCAAATACATCATCTACGGTGCATTAAGCCACGATGATATCGCCGTGCCTGTGTTCCCAATTTTAGGCAAACACTTAACCGTGCGAGGCTATGAATTGTTTGAAATCACTACCGTACCAGAAAAACTCGCTCAAGCGAAAAAATTCGTGTTTGACGGCTTAGCAAGCGGTCAATTAAAACCAGAAATTGACAAAGTTTTTGCTTTTGATGAAATGGCGGAAGCTCACCGTTATATGGAAAGCAATGCACAGATTGGGAAGATTTTGGTAAAGGTTTGATTGTTTTAAGGTAAATGTGCCGTCTGAAAAATAAGTTTCAGACGGCACATCGTTATTTTACCTGCCGATTAAGCCACCACACCAGCGAGAGCATCACAGGCACTTCCACCAGCACACCGACCACCGTTGCCAATGCCGCCCCAGAATGCAAACCGAACAAAGAAATTGCCACCGCCACCGCCAATTCAAAAAAATTACTCGTGCCAATCAAGCACGCAGGGGCGGAAATTTCGTGTGGTAATTTGAGCCATTTTGCCAAAACGTGAGCCAAGGCAAAAATGCCGTAAGTCTGTGCCAGCAGGGGAATGGCAATCAGCAGAATAATCAAGGGATTGGCAATAATGGTTTGGGCTTGAAAGGCGAATAGCAACACCACCGTCAAAATCAAGCCCATCACGGAAAAGGGTTTTAGGCTGCCTGAAAAATATTCCGCTATTCTTTTTCTTTAATACCTTGAATAATCTGACACTTATCAACCGTTTTATTTTCACAACCCACAAATTGCATTAGAAAAGTTTTAACTTGTTGTAGTTCTGTGATTTGTTCGTCCAAATATGCCAAATGTTGCTCGGCAAGTGCATGGATTTCATTGCATTGTTTGTTAGG
The DNA here is from genome assembly GCF_002014965.1 of Moraxella canis. Lineage (GTDB taxonomy): Bacteria > Pseudomonadota > Gammaproteobacteria > Pseudomonadales > Moraxellaceae > Moraxella > Moraxella canis. The sequence continues at coordinate 69,726 of NZ_MUXT01000005.1, read as the reverse complement.
CGTTTGTTGTAATTGCAACAGCGTTTTGATGTTACTTAAAGAAAGACCGATATTACGGCAAGTTTTAATAAAGCGTAATTGTTCTAACTGATTGTCATCAAACACACGATAGCCGTTTTGTTGATGTGTAGGGGCGATTAAGCCTTGTTTTTCATAATAACGAATGGTTTCCAAATGTACGCCTGTTTGTTCACTGGCTTGTTTTATTTTAAAAAATTTTGACATTTTGGCTTGACCCTGTAATGACTACGGAGTTTATAGTATAGCAAATTTCATCTTAAAACAGGATCAAAAAAAATGGCGTGCCAAAATTGTTGTGGTTCAAATCAGCCCATTCATCAATCGCCCAAGTACAAAAAAGCCTTGTGGATTGTCTTGATATTAAATTTATCAATGTTTTTTGTGGAAATTGTGATGGGGGTTAAATCAGGTTCAACTTCGCTGTTGTCGGACAGTTTGGATTTCTTGGGCGACAGTGCCAATTATTTGATAAGTTTGATTGTTTTGCCAATGGCGTTAAGTTACCGAGCCAAAGCATCTATGGTTAAGGGGCTAACGATGGGCGGTTTTGGTTTATTTATTTTAATGACAACCATTTATCGTGTGTTTTATGGGGAAATGCCCAGTTATTCTGAAATGAGCATTGTGGGATTTTTGGCGTTGTTGGTGAATGTGTCAGCGGTGTTGATATTATTAAAATTTCGTGATGGCGACAGTAATGTCCGAAGTGTATGGCTTTGTTCTCGCAATGATGCGATTGGTAATGTGGCGGTAATTTTGGCGGGTATGGCAGTTTATTTTTTTCAATCAAAATATCCTGATTTAATTGTGGCGTTTGTTTTGGCATTTTTGGCATTACAAGCCAGTCAAGAAATCATCAAAAGGGCTTGGGCGGAATTAAAAGTCAGTTAATTTAAAACACCGTTTGGATTGATGTTCAAGCGGTGTTTTTATTTTTAAATTTTGCAAAATAACTTTCAGGCTGCCTGAAAAACCTACACCCCTTTATTCCCCAGCGATTTTCGGTTTATCCACCACACCAGCGAGAGCATCACAGGCACTTCCACCAGCACACCGACCACCGTTGCCAATGCCGCCCCAGAATGCAAACCGAACAAAGAAATTGCCACCGCCACCGCCAATTCAAAAAAATTACTCGTGCCAATCAAGCACGCAGGGGCGGAAATTTCGTGTGGTAATTTGAGCCATTTTGCCAAAACGTGAGCCAAGGCAAAAATGCCGTAAGTCTGTGCCAGCAAGGGAATGGCAATCAGCAAAATAATCAAGGGATTGGCAATAATGGTTTGGGCTTGAAAGGCAAACAGCAACACCACCGTCAAAATCAAACCCATAATGGAAAAAGGTTTCAGGCTGCCTGAAAATTGTGCCACCGATTTACCCGATTTTTGTAAATAAGAGCGGGTAAGCCAGCCTGCCAGCAAGGGCAACAGCACATACAAAACCGTGCTTAAAATCAAGGTATTCCACGGAATTTCTATGTCGCTTACGCCGAGCAATACGCCTGCAATCGGAGCATACGCCACAATCATAATCAAATCATTGACCGAAACCTGCACCAAAGTGTAATTGGGGTCGCCTTTGACCAGTTGCGACCACACAAACACCATTGCCGTACACGGTGCCACACCCAGCAAAATCATGCCGGCAATGTATTCTTGTGCCGACTGTGCGTCCACCCAACCTGCAAAAAACACCCGAAAAAACAACCAGCCGAACACCGCCATCGTAAACGGCTTGACCAACCAGTTGATAAATAAGGTTAAAAATAAGCCCTTTGGTTTTTTGCCCACGTCTTTGATTGCCGACCAATCAATCTGAATCATCATCGGATAAATCATCAGCCAAATCAGTATCGCCACAGGCAAATTCACATGAGCCACTTCCAAAGATGCAACCCATTGAAATACATTGGGCAACCAAACACCCAAAACCACGCCCAGCACAATCGCCAACGCCACCCAAAGGCTTAAAAAACGTTCAAACAACCCCATGATTTACTCCTTATGATTAATAATTTCGCCGTCTTCTTTGACAAACGGGATCGCAAAAGGCGGTAAAAATGCCAAAACTGTTTCGGACGGACGGCATAATTTCACGCCTTTTTCGCTCACCACAATCGGACGATTGATTAAAATCGGTTCACGAAGCATGGCGGAAATGAGTTCGTCATCGCTTAACTTTTCGTTTTGCAAACCAAGCGTTTCATACGGCACTACATTCGTCCTAAGTAACTGGCGGGGCGTGATGCCCATGCGTTTGATTAAATTACGCAAGGTCGTTTCACTTGGCGGATTTTTCAAATATTCAATCACTTGTGGCTCAATACCAGCGTGGCGGATGAGTGCCAGCACATTGCGTGAAGTACCGCAGTTTGGGTTGTGATAAATGGTAATGTTCATAGTTACTCCAATCTTTCAAGAAATATAGAAATATTTGGCAATAATTTTTCAGGCTGCCTGAAAATCACTGGCAAGATTCGCCTGTTTGAGAACAGCAGTTTTGGGTCAGAAAATGGGTCAATGCCATCATCAAATCCAGCTCGGCAAAATAACGCATGTGCCGTCCTTCCTGCACCACACGCACAAGCCCCGAATGCAACAGGTTTTTTAGATGAAAAGACACATTATTCGGGGCAAGGTTAAGCTGTTTTGCCAAGTCGCCAGCAATCATGCCAGTACTGCCTGCGGCGGTAAGTTGTTGAAAAATCGCCAGTCTTATCGGAGAAGACAGGCTCTCAAAGAGTTTGCTTGCTTGTATCGTATTCATAGGCGTAATTATAACAAGAAATTTCAATATTTCAAGTATGATTGAAATGTTTTTTAATTGTCCGAAGCCACCTTTCCAAATCCAAAAACCCACTTCCCATTTTTCGCTATTCTTATCCTAATTTCAATACATTAAAATACGCTCATTCCATTTCATAAATAAGGTAAAAAAATGACCAAACAAATTCAATTTACAAAAACAGGTTCGCCTGATGTCCTGCAAATCGTTGATGTACAAATCCCCGCCCCCAAATCGGGCGAAGTGCAAATCCAAATGCACGCTTTGGGGCTAAAGGCAGAAATCATAATCACATCATTTAAGTACACTTACACCAGCGTGTAATTGGGGTCGCCTTTGATCAGTTGCGACCACACAAAAACCATTGCCGTACAAGGCGCCACCCCAAGCAAAATCATACCTGCAATGTACTCGCCTGCCGATTGTTCATCTACCCAGCCAGCAAAAAACACCCGAAAAAACAACCAGCCCACAAGTGCCATCGTAAAAGGCTGTTATCAAGCTATGGCATTCATTTGCTTTGATGGTGGTTAAAAATCGCCCAAGCCTTTTAAGATGGGGCAGTCGGGATTGTCATCGCCCCCGCAGGCATCGCTCCACACTTGCAGGGTGTGTTGCATTGATTTTAATTCTTTGATTTTATTGGATAAAAAATCAATATGACTGGCGGTGAGCGTTTTGACCTGAGCACTTGTGCGGTGTGGATTGTCTTGCAGTGCCAAAAGCTCGCCAATCTGTGCAAGCGAAAAGCCCACGCCCCTTGCTTTGGCGATGAATTTTAGCCGAGCGATGTCATTGGAGTTATAAATCCGATAACCTGCTTCACTGCGTGATGGGTTAATTAATAAGCCTGCTTTCTCATAATCACGGATTTGTTTGACGGAAAGTTGGGTAGATTTAGACGCTTGTCCGATGTTCATTGTTGCTCCTTATTGAGTGGTGTGTAAAAAAATGTTATCAAGTAAAAATAACCCTTGACCCTAACGCAAGGTTATGGTTTATGATAGACACATCAAAACAAAAAATCAATGCTTTTAATCGCTTAAAAGCACTTTGTTTTAATAATCCACTTTAACTTAACATTCGGAGAAACTGTTATGAACGTTGATTTTGTTCAAAACCGACACGCCCATTGCGGCTGCCAGTCTTGCACGGGGCAAAACTGCCGTCCGGACTGCCAATGCCAAAACGGCAAGCCCTGCATTTGTGATGACTGCACTTGCAACGGCTGTGCGTGTGAATCGTAAAACCAAATAGTGAAATGGACATTGGGCGAATCTGTCATTTGCCCAATGTTATCAATGCCCATTTTGACAAGGAGAATCCAATGACATTCATCAAAAACCGTGCCGTCCGCCTGCTGCTGCCGGCCGCCTTGGTCGCTGCCGGTCTGGCGGCGCTGATTCCGACCGTTTCCGCACAAGCGGCGGACGTGGAAGTGTGGAAAGATCCGAACTGCGGCTGTTGCAGCGACTGGATCAAACACATGGAAGCCAACGGCTTCAAAGTCACCGTTCATCAAACCGGTAACCGCGAAGCGCGCAGCCGTCTGGGCATGCCCGATCGCCACGCCTCCTGCCATACGGCCAAAATCGGCCGCTACGTCATCGAAGGCCATGTGCCGGCAGCCGATATTCGGCGGCTGTTGCAGCAACAACCTGACGCCGTCGGCCTAGCCGTGCCCGGCATGCCCTTGGGTTCTCCCGGCATGGACGGCCCCGCCTACGGCAACCGCCGCATGGCGTATCAAGTGCTGCTGGTGCAAGCCAACGGCGGCAATCAGGTTTTTCAGTCCTACCCGGCCCAACCCTGAAAGAGAGCGTCATATGCAACCCATCAGCAGACGTCGGATACTGCAATACGGCATCGGGCTGGCATTGGGCTGGCCGCCTGCTCGCGCAACAGTGAAACGCAGCAGATGCCGGGCGGCGCACACCAGGGACATGACATGCGCAACGCCATGCACGGCACGCCGGCCAGCGCCGGATCGGCGCCGGCAGGCGCAACGGCATTGATGCCGTCCGAAGCCATGCCCGCCGGCGCCGCCCTGTCTGCCTTGCCGCTGCTGGCCAACCGTTCTGCCCGAAGCGCTCATTTTCAGGCCGAGCTGACCGCGCAAGTAACGCACACCGTGCTGGCAGGCGGCAAAACAACCGAAATCTGGGCCTACAACGGCCAATTGCCCGGCCCGCAAATCGTGGTGCAGGAAGGCGACACGGTGGAAATCCGTTTTCGCAACGCATTGCCGCAGCCAACCACCCTCCACTGGCACGGGCTGGATGTCCCGGCGCAGGCGGACGGCAACCCGCAAGACCCGGTGCCGCCGGGCGACCAGCGCGTCTACCGCTTCACCCTGCCGGAAGGCAGCGCGGGCACCTACTGGTATCACCCCCATCCGCACGAGCATGTATCGGAGCAGGTATACCGGGGATTGGCTGGCACACTGATTGTCCGGGCCAAAGATGATCCCTTGGCCGGCAGGCCGGAGCAGCATTGGCTGATTTCCGATCTGCGGCTGGCGGCAGACGGCAGCATTCCGCCCAACACCCCGACCGACTGGATGAACGGACGCGAAGGCGAATTTGTGCTCATCAACGGCCAATACCGCCCCGACATCCGTGTGCAGGGAAACGAGCGCATCCGCATCTGGAACGCCACCAGCGCCCGTTACCTGCGTTTGCAGATACCCGGCATCTCATGGATCGTGGTGGGCAGCGACGGCGGATTGCTGGAACAACCGTTGCCTGCGGTCAGCGAACTGTTTCTGGCGCCCGCCGAACGGGTGGAAGTGATTTTGCAGGGCACGGCGCCAACCCGGGCGGCGCTGCACAGCCTGTATTACGATCGCCAGAAAATGATGGTACAGGAAACACCGTCCACGCTCACCCTGGCCCACGTCCGTTTTGCCGGGGAGCAGGCCGACATCCCGCCCAAACTGCGCACCCTGCCACCATGGGGAGACATCCAAGCGCAACAGACCGTGGCATTCAGCGAAGTGATGAACATGATGAATCACAGCGGCATGAACCATGGCAGCATGAACCACGGCACGGCAACGGGCACGGTAGGCGCCGACACCCCGCCGCCGATGATGACCGGCATGTTTCTGGTCAACGGCAAAACCTTCGACATGAAGCGCATTGATCTGCACACCCGGGCGGGGCAAAGCGAAGAATGGATGCTGCAAAACCTCTCCCATATGGATCACCCCTTCCATCTGCACGGCACCCAGTTTGAAATCATCCGCCGCGAATGGCAGGGCAAGCGCGAGAACGCCGCGTATCGCGCCCTGAAAGACACCGTCAACCTGCGCCCCAACGAAACGGTATGGATCCGCACCCGGCAAAACCATCCCGGCCTGAAAATGTTCCACTGCCACATTCTCGAACATGAAAACCTCGGCATGATGGGCATGCTGGAAGTGAAAGCATAACCGGGTTTGCCAAGGCGGCTTTCAGGCAGCCTTTAAAACAAGCCCCAAGGAAATGATGATGCCGACTTGTCGGACACATCGGCAAGCGATGTTCTGAACCTTCTGCTTTTTCAGACGGCATCGGTATTTGCAGGCAGCCTGAAAAAACCGTCATTCTGACCGACCCAATGCGTACCTGCTTTTTCGGTAAACGACCGGTGATGACCCTATGAACCCAACAGGAGAAATTGTGATGAAGCAAGAAACACACAAACCGCCCAAACACCACGAGTGCCGACACGGACACGGACAGCACCGCCCTGTGCAGACACCGTCCGATGCAGCGGCTGCTTCGGGCTACACCTGCCCGATGCATCCGGAAATCCGGCAAGACCGCCCCGGCAACTGCCCTCTTTGCGGTATGGCATTGGAGCCGCTGATGCCTGAATTGGACGACGACAATCCGGAGCTGCGTGATTTTTCCCGACGCTTTTGGTACACGCTGCCCCTGACGGCGGCAGTGCTGGTGCTGGCAACGGCTGCCGTGATCGCTGGTTTTTATCTGCTGCGAGAGCACTGGGGCCATGTTCTGGGTTATTGGCCCTACCTGCTGCTGCTCGCCTGTCCGCTAATGCACCTGATGCACGGCCACGGCGGCCATGGTGGGCACGGCAACCATGCGCAGCCGCCACGGCGCACCAACAACAAGGAGTAAGCAATGGACATACATTCACACCACCATCACGGCAGTCACCCCCCTGCCGAGCCAGCCTCGCCAAAGGATCTAAAGGATCCGGTGTGCGGCATGATCGTTACGGAGCAGTCTGAACACAAATTGACGCACGAAGGGCGGCCCTACTATTTCTGTAGCGCCAAGTGCCAAGGCAAGTTCGCAGCGAACCCACTGCAATACCTTGTATCTACTGCACCCGAGGACACCGCGCCCGAGCCGGCCGGCACCATCTACACCTGCCCCATGCACCCCGAAGTGCAGCAGGATCATCCCGGCAACTGTCCCAAATGCGGAATGACGCTGGAGCCGATCATTCCGCTGGATGAAGAGGACAACAGCGAGTTGAAGGATTTTCAGCGGCGCTTCTGGTGGACGCTGCCGCTGACCGTGGTGGTCACCATCCTGGCCATGTTCGGCGAGCGTCTGAACCTGATGGATATGGCCGCACAAAGCTGGGTAGAGCTGGTGCTGTCGCTGCCGATCGTGCTGTGGGCGGGACTGCCGTTTTTCTCACGGGGTTGGCAGTCGCTGGCAAACCGTAGTCCCAATATGTGGACGCTGATTGCACTGGGAACGGGTGCAGCCTTCGTTTACAGCGTTGTTGCCACCGCTGCACCCGGCATCTTTCCGGCATCGTTTGTATCGATGGGGCGGGTCGGCGTGTATTTTGAGGCGGCGGCCGTCATCATCTCGCTGACCTTGCTCGGCCAGATGCTCGAACTCAAAGCCCGGTCGCAGACTTCGGCGGCAATCAAGACCCTGCTCGGACTGGCGCCCAAAACCGCACGGCGTATCGGCCCGGGCGGTGCTGAAGAAGATGTGCCGCTCAGCCACATCCACATCGGCGACCTTCTGCGTGTACGCCCCGGCGAAAAAGTGCCTGTCGATGGCGTGGTGGTTGAGGGCGCAAGCTCGGTAGATGAATCGATGCTGACCGGCGAACCGCTGCCGGTGCGCAAAGCCACCGGCGACAAAGTCATCGGCGCCACGCTCAACACCGGCGGTGCGCTCGTCATCCGCTCCGAGCGCATCGGTTTGGAAACCGTGCTTTCGCAGATTGTCCAGATGGTGGCCCAGGCGCAGCGCTCCAAAGCACCGATGCAGCGTATGGCCGACGGGGTGGCAGGCTATTTCGTACTGGCGGTTGTCGCCGTTGCCGTTGCCACTTTCTTTGTCTGGGGCGTGTTCGGCCCGCAACCGTCTTGGGTGTTCGGGTTGATCAACGCCGTTGCGGTCTTGATTATCGCCTGCCCCTGTGCACTGGGACTGGCCACTCCGATGTCGGTGATGGTCGCCACAGGACGCGGGGCAGGCAGGGGCATATTGTTCCGTGATGCCGCCGCTATCGAAAACTTGCGGCGAGTAGACACTTTGGTGATTGATAAAACCGGCACACTCACCGAAGGCCGACCTGCCTTTGACCGTGCCGTTGCGGCAGCAGGCTTTTCCGCCGAAGAAGTGCTGCGTTTGGCCGCCAGCTTGGATCAGGGCAGCGAACACCCGCTGGCCGACGCCATTGTGCAGGCCGCACGGGCACAACAGCTGAAGCTGAGCAAACCCGAACAGTTTGATTCAGGCAGCGGCATCGGCGTGAGCGGCGTGGTTGAAGGGCGTGCGCTGGCACTGGGCAACACGGCGTTTATGCAGCAGAACGGGCTTAGCGTCGAACCACTGATCGAGCAGGCCGAATCCCTGCGCAGTGAAGGTGCCAGCGTGATATATCTGGCTGCGGACGAACATCTTGCGGGACTGCTTGCCGTCTCCGATCCTGTAAAAGACAGCACCCCCGAAGCATTGGCCTCGCTCAAAGCAGCCGGCCTGCGCATCATTATGGCAACCGGCGACGGATTGACCACGGCAAACGCCGTGGGCGCAAAACTGGGCATCGACGAAGTGCACGGCGAAGTCAAGCCCGCCGACAAACTGGCACTGATCGAGCGGCTTCAGAACGAAGGGCGGGTGGTCGCAATGGCAGGCGACGGCATCAACGATGCCCCCGCACTGGCCAAAGCCGATGTCGGCATCGCAATGGGTACCGGCACCGATGTGGCAATGAGCAGTGCGCAAATCACGCTGGTCAAAGGCGATTTGCGGGGTATTGCCACCGCACGCAAATTGTCTGAGGCCACCGTGCGCAATATGAAGGAAAACCTGTTATTTGCCTTCTTATACAACGGCCTAGGGGTTCCTGTTGCCGCCGGCGTGCTGTACCCCTTTACCGGCTGGCTGCTCTCGCCGATGATTGCCGCACTGGCGATGAGCCTAAGCTCGGCATCCGTGGTCGGCAACGCACTGCGGCTGCGCAAAAGCAAGTTGTAGACCACAGCTCCGCAGGCTTCTTCCAATGACAAAACGACCTCAAAAACACCGCTTTTGATAAAGCGGTGTTTTTTTATGCCGTCTGAAAAGGTCTTTAATACTTTTTCAGACGGCATTGTGTTTTTCAAACAGTTTCGCAGTGTGCGTCATTGCACCAACCCAATATTTCATCAGGAAAATGGTGCAACAAGTTGCACCCTACATCTTTGATGCTTTTTTAAGACGGCATTTTTTTCAGACGGACTAAAACGCCCAATCTTTCCATTTTTAAAAACCAACTTCCCATTTTTCGCCATTCTTATTGTTATTTTAAAACGCTAAAATACGCCCATTTTTAATATAGGTCAAAACAATGAGCAAACAAATCCAATTTACAAAAACAGGTTCGCCTGATGTCCTGCAAATCGTTGATGTACAAATCCCCGCCCAAAATCGGGCGAAGTGCAAATCCAAATGCACGCTTTGGGACTAAACCGTGCCGAGATGATGTATCGGGAAGGGGCGTATGTGATTGACCCTGTGTTCCCTGCGACTTTGGGTTATGCAGGGGCAGGCGTGGTCGTGGCGGTGGGCGATGACGCTGGCGAATTTCAAATCGGCGACAAAGTGAGCGTCTGATCTGCACCCCAAAAGTTGGACTAAAAACCAACTGATTAAGGTGCAGATTTTTTATGACGAAATACAACCAATCTTTCAAACAAGAAGTGATCGCATTTTTTCTCCAAAACGGGAAAAATTGCTCACTCACTCGCCAGCAATTTCAGCTTAAAGCCTCCACGCTACGTCGTTGGATTTCGCAATATAACTATAATGGAATCAATAGTTTAGCCGTACTGGGTAAGAAGCAAAAATATTCCTCAGAATTTAAATTAACCGTCATACAAGCGGTCAAAAAGGGGCAATTTTCTGCAGAAAGTGCTTGTCTGCATTTTGGTATTGCTAATTCAGGGGTGATTAGCCAGTGGTTGCAAGCCTTTGAAAAACAAGGTATAAACGGCTTATTTCCAAAGCCGAAAGGACGACCAGCAATGAAACCGAAATACCCGAAAATGCCTCCCCCACCCAAAACCGAAGAAGAACGCTTGCGTTATCGGATTTTGGAACTGGAAGCGGAGAATGCTTACCTAAAAAATTTGCGGGAACTCAACCAAGCAAAAATGCGGAAAAAGTAGCCATCATGAAAATGTTGAGGGTAAATTTTTCCTTGGAAATATTACTCCATTTGACAGGTTTAAAACGCTGTTCATTCTTTTATCATTTACAGCTTAAAATTGATAAAAATGTGGCAATTAGGCAGGAAATTGTTGAGATTTATCGCAAAAATGACGGCAATTATGGCTATCGTCGTATTACGTTAGCATTGCGAAAAATGTTCGGTGCAATTAACCATAAGCGTGTGCAAGCGATAATGCAACAGCTTGATTTAAAAGGAAAATGTAAGCAGAGAAAATATCGTTCTTACAAAGGCGAAGTGGGTAAAATTGCCGAGAATTTATTGCGACAGGATTTTCACACAAACGCTCCAAATGAAAAGCTCGTCACGGATATTACCGAGTTTAAATGTGCGGAAGGCAAACTTTATCTTTCGCCGATTAAGGACTTATTTAATGGCGAAATTATCGCCTATGACCTTGCCCGAAGCCCAAACTTTGAGCAAATAATGCGAATGATGAAACAATCTGTCGCAAAGCTCCCGCAAGGAGCAAGCCCGATTTTACATTCCGACCAAGGATGGCAATATCAGATGGCAGGTTATTAGGCGATATTGAAACAAAATGGCATCGTGTAAAGTATGTCAAGAAAAGGAAATTGCTTGGATAACAGTGCGATGGAAAGCTTTTTCGGGCGATTGAAGACGGAATGTTATTTTGGTAAACGATTTGAAACATTTGAGCAACTCGAACAAACTATTCACAAATATATTCATTATTACAATCACGAGCGTATTCAAGTGAGACTAAAAGGGCTAAGCCCTGTGCAATACAGAACTCAGTCCTTGAATTAACGTAGTCTAACTTTTTGGGGGCAGATCAATAATTAAATTTTGTAAAAATAAATCATAAAAAACCAAGAGAAGAAAATACTCACTTTTATTAAAGCATCAAGACCATAAAATATTATCTATATAACCGGAAAGTGAATTACCAGATAGGTTATTAAATAAGTTCATATGTAGCCACTGTTATCGGTGTATTGGTTGAAGTGCCTGTGATGCTCTCACTTGTTGCATTGTTAAACCGTTGGAATAGGCAGTGATAAGCAGTGGGATTTTCGCGATTTACAAATTTTCACGAAAATCCCTCTGTTTTTTTTATGGTTAGATACCACTATTCCACTTTAAACATCCCCATCATACCGAGATTTTCATGTTCCAAAATATGGCAATGGTACATTTTCAACCCAGTGTGTCCTTGCTTAAAGCGAATAATCACTTTTTCATAAGGGCGCAAATTGACTACATCTTTTAACGCCCTGCCTTCTGGCTTGAAGGTTTTGCCGTTTAATGTATGTTGAATCACTTCAAATTGAGTGCCGTGCAAATGGAACGGATGATCCATATGGCTTTCATTGAAAATTTCCCACTGTTCCACTTCATTCAATTTGGCAACAAAATCAATACGGTTCATATCAAAGGTTTGACCGTTGATTAAGAACATACCATTCATCATTGGTGGAATAGGGTTGTCCGTTGGTGTTGTAGTAGCGTGATGTGTACCGTGATTCATCATTGGCATATTCGTATGGTTCATCATTTTTTCACTAAAGCGAATTTGGCGAACCTGCTTTGGCTCATCCCAGTTAGGCAAGGACCTTAAGCTTTCAGGTAACTGAACAGGTTCTGATTTCACCTGAATTGTGGCTAAAGTGAGATCTTTAGGCTGTTCTTGCACCATCATCTTACGGCGATCATAATAACCGCTTTGTAAATTGACTGTTCCTTGCGTTTCACCCACCATAATCACTTCAACGCGTTCGGCTGGTGTAAGTAGCAGTTCATCAACAGGCGAGCGAGGTTTTTCAAGTAAACCACCTTCGGTACCCACCACAATCCATTTCACCCCTGGAATGTTTAAACGAAAATAACGAGCGCTAGTGGCATTCCAAAGACGGATTCGTTCATTCGTTTTCACTTGAATCTGGGGCTGATATTGACCGTTGATTAACACAAATTCACCCTCACGACCGTTCATCCAATCTAACATCGTGTTTGCTGGAATGGTGCCATCGGCATTTAAACGCAGATCGGAAATCACCCAATGTTGTTCAGGAAGGTGTGCAAGCGGATCATTTTTCGCTTTAACAACGAAAGTGCCTGCTAAGCCTTTATAGACTTGTTCGGAAACATGGTCATGTGGATGAGGGTGGTACCAATATGTCCCAGCACTGCCTTGAGGTAGCGTAAAGCGATAGACTTTTTTCCCTTGCGGTTCAACCATATCCATCGGGTTACCATCCGCCTCATTTGGTACATCTAAGCCGTGCCAATGTACTGTTGAGGGTTGTGGTAGGTGATTGATAAATTCAATTTCTACGGTATCGCCTTCAAATACTTCAATTTGTGGCCCTGGTAGTTGTCCGTTATAAGCCCAAAATTCCGTTTCTTTATTGTCTGCGAGGCGAATTTTAATTGGCTCTGCTTTTAAAGTGGCTTTGAATAGCCCAGCTTGAGTCGATTGATTAGCAAGTTTTGGTAATATCCCATTAAGCGATAAACCTGAAGGCATTGCCTCAGTTGGCATTAGGCCAGTAGGTACTGAATGCATCATCGCCATATTGCCATGTTGTGCGTGGTTCATCATATTCGCAAGGCTATAAAGCGAGCCACTGGCTAAGCTAATTCCAATTCCATAACGTAAAAAATCTCGACGTTTCATTCTTTCACCCCCCCCCTATTGGTTATAGGATTTAAACACTTCACTTTCACCGTTTTTCTTAATCAAAACAACATCATAAGGATCTTTGCGTCCGCCGTATGCTTCACCGTCCATACCGGGTGAACCAATTGGCATTCCCGGTGCAGACAAGCCTATTGCATCGGGTTTTTCTGAGAGTAAACGTTTGATATCCTCAGCAGGTACATGTCCTTCAATCACATAGCCATCAATCACGGCTGTGTGGCAAGAAGCATGTTCATATTTAATGTTAAAGCGCTTATGAGCATCATAATTGCCTGTTTCGTTGACTTTAACCGCAAAACCGTTTTTCTGCATATAGCTGATCCATTCATTACAACAGCCACAAGTCGGGCTTTTCCACACTTCCATAGAAAGTGTTTGTGCTTGAGCAAAAGTGGTTATGCCTAAACTTAAAAGCAACAATGAGCGGGGGAATTTATGTAATTTCATAAGATGTCCTTATTTTTATTGAGATTGATTGGACATCATTTTAAAGCTTAACCTAGGGTTAAGGTCAAGGGATTTGAAAAAATAATTTGCAAATTTTTCTCAAAATCTTACCGCTTGTTTTTCAATATGTATGAAATCTTTACTATAATACAGTCTCATTACTCAGGAGTAATAATGCACACATTCCATCCCCAATCACTTGTCTGGACAATAGAGCCGCAAGCTTTTGAAATATCAAAAAATAAAATAACCATCACCACAGTACCACATACGGATTTAAAGCAGTCAATGTGTTTTTGCGTGAACACCCCAATTTAAACATTCATTAGGTATAATAATAAAAACCTTAAACAGAATATCATAGCAAAATGAATTTAAAACCAGTTAAAAATCAAACTTCCCAATACGAAGAGTGGGCAAGAGAAAAAGTCAAAAAAGCTATATCCCCAACCTGAAGAACGGGGCTTTACGGCGCAAAAATGGTAAATTTGACTGGTTAAAAATTGAAGGCAAAATAAGTTATTTTAATTTGCAAACACCCAAATCCTGCATAATTTTGAAGATTTTTTACAAATTATTCATATAACATTGTTTTATATTGTAAAATTTTTAAGCTGTGTTGTTACCCATCAACACTGCTTTCAATTATTTTTTCTTTTTCGCCAATAACTCATCAATTAAACCATTCAGCACTTCCCGAATGGTTACGCCCTGTTCCGCCGCATATTTTTTTAGTTCACGATGATTGGCTTCTGTCATATCAAAGCTAATCCGCTTAATACGCTCTTGCTCGCTGACATCAGCAACAGAAAGTTTGCTTTTAGTTGCGCTTGGGCGACCTGCTGTTAATTTATTCATTTGCATATTTCCTTATTTATTTAAAACATTGGTGGTGTCCTGAAAAGTGTGCTGGGTTAAATTTGTTTGGGATGATTGATTGCCTAAAATCCAATATTAAAAGATTTAACATGATAAAACATTGATTTGGAAAAACAGCAACTGCGCCTGACGGCTCTACTTAATCTGTGCCGAATCCGACAGTTATTACCCTCAATCGCTTTAGTATGTTGCTTACCCACCCATTGGTCACCGGTATCAGAAAACGCATTTACAAAAGCATCCCAATTATCGCCGGCAATACGTTCATAGCTTACTTTGAGTGCTTTTAAACGCTGCTTTAAAGCCAAAGCGGTTTGCAAATCACGTTTGCCCCAAACAAATGCCATGATTTCACTTGTCTTGGCATGATAACCGATGCAGATACGGTATTTTTGGTCTATCCGATTTGGTGGTACAAAATGCCAATGGCGCTTTATTCTTTGCTCGAGCAAGTAGACTTTAGTGGGAAAAATATTGTGCCGGTGGTTGGTCACGGAGGCAGTCGTTTGGGTGGAACGGATAAAGATATTCAGTAACTTCAACCACAAGCCAACGTAAAAAACGGTTTTGAGGCGTATTTGCATAAAACGGTAAGGGCTGAACAACAAGTGGAAAAACGATTAGCTAAATTCTTAACCGAAAATGGTTATACAAAATAAAAATGTAGGGACACACAGCGTATGTCTCTACCATTTAAATTTCAATTTTATGAAGAAAAAATATCTCTTCCAACTCGCTCAAGATTTGGTTCTAACGGCAATATTGCTTTCTCTTTTTGGCTATCATCTTTACGAAGAAATCACGCACGAATGGCTCGGCTTGGTCTTTTTTGCTTTGATTATCTCACATCTTTCACTGAATATCTGGTGGCTCAAAAAGACCTTTTCAGGCAGTTATAACAGCTATCGCATTTTGCAAAGTGCGGTCAATTTTGCAACTTTTTTGTTATTTTTAACCGCTTGTATCAGTGGCATTATGCTTTCTAAACATCTATTGGTGGAAATGCTATTCCACTCTACCACAGATTTAATGCGAAAAATTCATATGACCAACACCCATTGGTTGCAAATTTTAGTGGGTGTACATTTGGGGTTACATTGGAAACCTATTGCTAATTTATTCGCAAATGGCTACCGTTTAGATCTTGAACATTGGCTTGCATGCAGACTTATTCCAGCTTGTTAGCTGATTATTGCCGCTTATGGTATTTTCGTTTTTGTGCAACGAGAGTTGTTGCCCTATTTATTGCTGAAAGTGGATTTTGCCTATTTCAATTATGATGAACCACAAGCGGTCTTTTATTTTGACTTTTTTGCGATTTTAATTGCACTGGCTTACAGCACAAGGTTTTGGGTTTGGTATTTTTTATTTAGGAAAAAAGATGTCAAAAGTTAAATCTATTTAGATATTCTGTATAAATAACCTAAATGGCGGATAGATAGAAACGATCTTATACTCGCCACAATTTTATTAATTAAGGATAGCCAAATATGAAGAAAATTAATGTTGCCATTGTGGGGAGTGGGTATTCTACCCGTATTTTCCATGTTCCCTTTTTTCGGTTTAACGTGATAAAATTTATTGAGCGTTCAACCACTCGGGCATTAGCATGGTTCCCCAACATTGATATTGTGTCAAATTTTGAAAAGTTACTGACTGATGAGGTGGATTTAATCGTGATTAGTCAATAAGTGTAAAAATGGCATAATCAACCCAATGAATTTATGGACAAATATTATCTGTTTGGTATTTTATAGTAAGTACATTGTGTAAAAATAAAATCTGAAATCTAGTCTTTTTAATCTTTATTTTTACGTATTCACACTTCAATTTTGACAAGTTAATATTTAATTGATTGATTTTAAAGCATTTTATAATTTACATTCCTAAGTGATATAGAAACAACCATTTTAAGCTTCATTAGCGTGATCAATGTTTTTAATAAAAAATCTCAAGCCGTGTTCTGCTTGAGATTTTTATGGGTATCACTCAGTTAGATAAAGGCGTGTGGGACAAATAAGCTGGTGTCTTTGGTGATGAGCGTGCTGTCCTCTCGGATGCCGATGCCGGCGGCGCTATGCCCGACGATCCAGCTGCCAATCACCGCAAACACGTCTTGCCCTTGATTGTTGCTAAATTTTGGTAAAGGTGAAGATGCTTGATAGACATAGCCTTCGTGACCATACTGTCCATCGGTCGCAAGCGTCTGACCTTCATGGATTAGGCTGATATTGGCGCCTTCACGAGAATAAAAGGGCTTTTTGACCACATTGCCTGTTATGTCAGCCGCAGTTAGACTGGCTGGCAGCAGATTAGGGTGATTTGGAAACAGCTCCCATAAGACGGCAAGCAGTGCTTTATTGCTCATCAAAAGCTTATAGGCAGGCTCAATCAGGCGAATACCGCTACTGGCAATATACTTGCCAAAGTCTTCTGCGATCAGCCACTCCCATGGATACAGCTTAAACAGATGGTGGATAACACGATCTTGTAAATCGGTAAATTGACCATCGCGAGCGCGATAGCCAATGCTTCCAATATCAATATATTCTGTCTGCAATCCCGCTTGAATGGCGACATCTTGGAGGTATTGCGTGGTGGTCAGATCTTCCATGCTGTTTGATACCGCCGTCAAGTACAGCGTGTCTTGGTTGATGGTGGATTTGAGTGCGCCAAACTCTACCAAAAGACGCTCATGAATACTATTAAATTGGTCAGCACCGCTCAAGATACCGCCCTGAGCCTGAAGCCAATACCACTGTGCGACGCTTGCCTCAAATAAGGCAGTAGGCGTATCGGCATTGTATTCATAAAGTTTAGGCGGATTGAAACCATCAAAGCACAAATCAAAGCGTCCATACAAGCTTACCGCTTGGCTGCGAAAGCTGTCCTCGATTTGTTTGGCAATGGTATCATCAATGCCAAGTCTTGCATAATCGCCAGTTTTCACCACATGGGCGACCGCTTGCACATACATTTGGTGCAAGGCGTTGGTCGCATCCTCAATGAGGTCAATTTGCCCCTCGGTAAACACATAGCAGGCGTCTTCTTGCCAATAATTGCCATCAATGCTGTGATAATTAAAGCCAATGCGCGCCATCTCGTCTTGCCAATCTGGACGCGGTGTGACGGCAATGCGTCTCATGAGGCTGCGCCCGTCGATCCGCCCGTCGCACCAAACCCTTGGCGACTGGTGCCAGTTTTGTTATCTTGAGTGGCTTGTGCCAAGCTTTGGCGATTGCCATTGGTGGCTTGCTGCTGAGCGCTCTGTGCCGGCTGCTGCGTGGTGGCAGGCGTTTGAGCAGTTTGTGAGGCTTGAGCAGTGGCAGCTCGGTTGCCAGCTGCTCGGCTTGCCACATAGCCTGCCGCCGCACCTGCCGCTGCCGCTGCCAATAAGCTGCCTGTACCATTGCCATCGGTGGCAACTGCTTCACCGCCATCTTCGGTCTGGCTGACTGCCATTTGTGCTTCTTGAGCCTGCATCTCAAGTTCGGCAGCTTGCGCTTGCAAGGCGGCGGCTTGTTCTTGAAGTGCTTGTGCTTCAGCACTGGTATATTGTGCAGGCTGCTCGTGTGGCTCGGCAGGTGCTACCGCTTGCGGAGCTTCAGATGAGCATGCCGCTAAGCTGAGTCCTGCACCACCAAGCAAGACCAAAGAGATTTGACGAGATGATTTGCGAGTTTTTACAGAATTTGTCATAAAACTACCTAAAAATAAAGACACTGTCTTTCATTATGACGACAAACGCTTGATTTTACAAGTCAAGATCAGTAAAACAGCTCCTTAAATGCCCAGTTTATCGGCAAATTGTATATGAGTAATGGGGGTGATGTGATATAATAAGACGTTTATATTCTTTTTAATGATTGATAAGCATTAAATAGCTAGGTGATTTATGCCAAAACACAGCCCAGCTCCAAACACAGCTCCCAAAAATGGCGGGTTTTTTGACCGTCTGTGGCAAGGGTTTTTGACTACCGTTGGTACTGAGCGATTTTTCCATATTTTTTCGCCTTGGGTAAAGTATTTGGCTGCAATCGCTGCTGTGCTGCTTGGCGTTGGTGTGGTGTGGGCGCTTGGCTTTGCGCCGCCTGATTATCTGCAAGGTAACAGCTATCGCATTATCTTTATTCATGTGCCCGCAGCAAGTCTTGCGATGAGCATTTATTTTGCTTTGAGTGTGCTTGGGATAATTTTTTTGGTTTGGAAAATTAAGACCGCCAACATCGTCGCCCAAGCCATTGCGCCCATCGGATTTATCTTTTGTGTGCTAAGCTTATTGACTGGCTCAATTTGGGCTAAACCAACTTGGGGCACCTATTGGGTGTGGGATGCGCGCCTGACTTCCATGCTGATTTTGGCGTTTTTGTATGCTGGCGTGATTGCGCTATTTTCTGCTTTTGAAAATAGTAGCAACCGCGGAAAAGCAGCCGCCATTTTATCCATCGTAGGTGCAGTGAACTTGCCCATCATCAAATACTCCGTTGAATGGTGGAATACGCTGCATCAAGGCGCAACATTTACCGTCACCAATGCACCAAAAATGAGCGCATCCATGTGGGTGCCGCTTTTGATCATGCTTTTGGGGATGTATTTTATGGTGGCGGCGATTGCCATTTATCGCACCAATTCACTGATTTTGGCTCGTGAAGCCAATAAAGCTTGGGTGACGCGTTTGATTAATCAACGTCATGGAGATGTGTGATGACGCCATATTTTAAGTCAATGAGCGAGTTTATCGCGATGGGCGGGCACGGTTATTATGTGTGGCTGTGCTATGCGCTGACTTTGATTGCTATTTTGGGGTTAATCATTTATACCAAAAAAGAGCGCAAAGCCACCATCCAAAAACTCAGTCGTCAGCATGCACGCGGACGATTAACCAATAAACAGCGCCGACAGTAGGTGCTCGAATTTTGATCGCCATACGATCATATGTGAGTATGGCGATGCAGGTATGATGTGGGGAACTATGAATTCTGTACGACAAAAAAAACTGATCTGGGTGCTGGCAGTGCTGCTGGGTGCTGTCGTGGCGGTCAGTTTGATTTTATATGCCATTCGCAATCAGACGGATTATTATTTTGACCCAACGGCGATCGCTGCAGGTCAAGCGCCTGAAGCCAAGCGCATCCGAGCAGGCGGCATGGTGGTTGCAGGCAGCGTTCAGCGAGACCCAAGCGATCAGCTGAACATACAATTTAAAATCACCGACTATAAAGCTGTCGTACCGGTCAGTTATCGGGGTGTTTTGCCAGATTTATTTGCCGAAAATTCAGGTATCGTCGCGACAGGTGAGCTACAAGATGGCGTGTTTGTTGCCAGTGAAGTGCTGGCAAAGCATGACGAAAACTATATGCCGCCTGAAGTTGCCAAGTCGCTCAAAACAGAGCACGCCGCACGCGGAACGGATGTTAATAATGGACAGTTTGTACCCGCAACGCCAATGAGTGAAATTGACGAGCGTAACGCCGCTCAAGTCAGTGAGCGTTAAAGATAAATTCTTGATCTCATAAAAAATCCTCCAAATATCTGGAGGATTTTTTATGGTTTGGATTACCAGCCTTTGACAACCCCATCTTTGAATTGCTTTTTGGCTTCAGCTTCCACTTCGTCTGTTTGATAGGCTTTGACGAAGTTTTGGATCGCTTCAGAGTCTTTATTATCTGCACGAGCGACGATGATATTGACATAAGGTGAGTCTTTGTCTTCAACAAAAACACCATTTTCTGTTGCAGTTAAGCCGACTTGACCGGCATAGTTATTGTTCACCACCGCCAGATCAACATCGTCAATCGCACGAGCAGCAACCGAAGTATCGACTTCTTTGATCACCAGATTCTTTGGATTTTCTACGATATCAAGTGTGGTTGAGAATAGGTTGGTGTTGTCTTTTAGCTTGATCAAGCCTTGCTTTTCTAGCAAAATCAGCGCACGAGCCAAGTTTGATGGATCATTTGGAACAGCGATGGTGGCGCCATCTTGTAGCTCATCCAATGTCTTGATTTTGGTTGAATAACCTGCCAATGGATAAACAAAAGTGTTACCGACGATGACCAAGTTATCCAAGCCTTTTTCTTGGCTGTCTTTTTCAAGATAAGGCTTGTGCTGCATGGCGTTAGCGTCAAGCTCACCTTTTGAGACTGCTGAGTTTGGCATGGCATAGTCATTAAACTCAACCAATTCAACCGTTAGATTGTATTTGTCTTTAGCGACTTGACCGGCAACTTCAGCCACGGCTTGTTCAGGACCTGCCATGACGCCAACTTTGATGGTCTGTGCAGCTGCATCAGAGGTCGCTGCTTGATCGTTTGATTGGTTGCTGCAGCCTGCCAATGCGATGCCAGACGCCAGCGCGCAAATACCAAAAATTTTACCAAAATTCATAAAAAAAACCTTAAAAATAGAGTCAATAAACATGCCAAAGACGCATGCCCTGCGCTGACAAATCGGAGTGTCAGAAAGCTGTCATATTAAATCACAAAAGCCAATCTCAGGGCAAGCACCAATTTTAATATTTGATATAAAAACTTATGAAAAATTTTCAACCCATGAATAATCAGAGTCAAGGTTGTTATCGATGATCGACTTTGGCAGCCAAGACATCGCCAGCTTTTTGGAAAATCATCACAATCGCGACGATGATGATGGTTGAAATCCATTTGACATACACCATGTTGCGATGCTCGCCATAGTTAATCGCAAGACTGCCCAAGCCGCCGCCGCCAACGACGCCTGCCATCGCAGAATAACCAATCAAAGACACCAAGGTCAAAGTCACCGCATTAATCAAAATGGGCAAACTTTCGGCAAAATAATATTTACTCACCACTTGCCAATGCGTTGCGCCCATAGATTTGGCAGCTTCGGTCAGCCCTGTGGGCACTTCTAATAAAGCGTTGGCGGTCAAGCGTGCAAAAAACGGAATCGCCGCCACGCTCAATGGCACGATGGCAGCGGTGGTTCCAAGTGTTGTACCCACCAAAAACCGTGTCACCGGCATCAAGATGATCAGCAGAATAATAAATGGCACGGATCGACCCACATTGATGACGACATCTAAGATGGCAAAAGCGCTACGATTCTCAAGAATGCGCCCCTTATCGGTCAAAAACGCCAAAAAGCCCATCGGCAACCCAACCAAGACAGCGATGGCAGTCGCAGCAAGACCCATATAGATGGTTTCCCAAGTTGATTGGGCGACCATCTCCCACATTTTTGGGTGCATTTCGCTGACAAATTTTGTGACGATTTCATTCCACATAGCCGATAATCTCAATATTGACCCGATGGGCGGTTAAAAACTCTATAGCTTGCATGACCGAAGTGCCTTCACCAATCAGCTCAGCAATGGTAAAGCCAAATTTGACATCACCTGCATAATCCATCTGTGACGTCAAAATATTAAAATCCACATCAAACTGCTTTGAGGCAAGTGAAAATAGCGGCATATCCACCGAATTTCCTGTGAATTCAAACTGAATCACTGGGGATAAGCCCAACGCAGGCTCTGATTTTAGTTGGCTAAGATAGCTGCTTGGCAGACCAATATGAAATGTTGAGCGAATGAAAGATTTGGCAAGCTCAGTTTGGGGATTGGCAAAAATTTCAGCGACTGTGCCTTGCTCGATCAGCACGCCCCTATCCATCACTGCCACTTTATCACAAATGCGCTTCACTACATCCATCTCATGGGTGATCAATAAAATGGTGATGCCAAGCTCTTCATTGATTTTTTTGAGCAAAGTTAAGATGGACTGGGTGGTGGCAGGATCAAGCGCAGAAGTGGCTTCATCGCACAATAACACCTTTGGGTCAGATGCCAAGGCTCGTGCGATTGCGACACGCTGCTTTTGTCCGCCTGACAGATTGGCAGGGTGGACATCTTTTTTGTCGCTTAAGCCAACAAGCTCAAGCAGATCACCCACTTTACTTGCGATCACCGACTTAGGCGTCCCTGACAGCTCAAGCGGTAAGGCGATATTTTCAAAGGCGGTGCGTGAGTGCAGCAGATTAAAATGCTGAAAAATCATGCCAATTTTTCGGCGCTGAGCGATCAGTTCACGCTCAGACAACGCCGTCAAATCCACATCATCGATCACGACAGAACCTTCACTTGGGCGCTCAAGCAGATTGACGCAGCGAATTAAGGTGGATTTGCCGGCGCCGGAAGCACCAATGATACCGTAGATTTCACCGCTTTGAACGATCAAATCGGTTGGCTGAACCGCAGTAAAACTCGTGGTTTTACCCTCTTTTTCTATCATAAAGCGTTTGCTAACGCCTGAGAGGGTGATCATGGGTGAGGGGGAGTGTGTGGACATCGTTAAACTGTCTTGGTCAATGAAGTAAACCCTATATTATATCATAGACGCACGAGACTTTGGAATGATGTCAAAATGATCGCCTGCTCTAGCATTACCGCCAATCATGAATGTATCAATGATTAATGATTGGCAGGCTCATTTTTCGTTTCGTAAGCCAGTGGCTTTGATTTGGCAGTGAGGGGTAAAATTACCAAAAAGCGCGTATGCCCCTGCCAGGTATCTGTGATGATTTTCCCATGATGTGCTTCAACAATCTGTGACACCAATGATAGTCCAAGCCCCGATCCTTTTTTTTCTTGTTTCAAGCGCACAAAAGGGCTAAAAATATCCTCACGCTTATCTTCAGGGATGCCCAAGCCTTGATCAATAAAGGCAAGCACTGCAAAATTTGGCTTGTCGAACTTTGGCTTGTCCTTTTCTTTGGGACGTGTCAATCGCTTCAAAAAATCAGTGGGCGTTTTGCTTTCTGGGGCGAGCGCCTCATCTGACTTTGAGTGTAGAATATCGCTATCCCCAATCTGACAAAAACTGTCCAGTAGGCACTGGGGGATCAATTTGGCTTCTTGGATATCGGCAGCGTGATACAGATAAACTTGCACAGGCGGTATGCCATGAATCATGGCATTATTAAGCAGATTGCGCACCAGATGGGTAAGTAATTTTGGCTGAGCCATCACGCTTACTGGTTCGCCGATCAATGTCGCTTCAGGATAATGCTGAACTTCTGAGCGGATCAGCTCATACAAATCGACTTGCTCAGTGGCTTGCAGAGCGTGCCCTGCATCTAGCCGAGATACCAACAAAATGCTTTCAACCAAATCATTAAGCCCTGTCAAATCACGATTCACCGCAGAAGCCCGTTTGTCAAATTTGGCTTTGGTGGCTGCATCAAGCTGACTTGTGAGCATATCCATCATTTCAATTTGTAGGCGAATCCGAGTGATGGGTGTACGAAACTCGTGTGAAGCGTGTGCAAGCAAAAGGCTGTGAGCATTGATTAGCTGTTCGATTTTTTGGGCAGACTGGTTAAAGCCATGCGCAAGCACTGCGATCTCATCATTACCCTCTTCGCTGACGCGCACACTAAAATCGCCTTCACCCAAGCGGCTCATCTGTCGGCTCAGCTGATTGATCCGCCAAGTGATGCTGTGCGAAATCCACCAAAGCACCGCCGACATGATGGTAAATAACAAAACCGTTCCTGAAAATAGATTAAACCACGCCATCAAAGGGCGCTCAGGACTGGGAATGCGATTTTCATACCATAAAGAATACCCAAGCGCGCTCTCCACCACAATGTGTGGGGGCGACGGCGCAAAAATTTGGCTAATCCACGGCGGATCAGGCAAAAGCGTTTCGGGCAAATCGGTATTCTCGGTTTGTAGCATCAGCCGCCCTTGTGGGTCATACAGCCCAATTTTGGCGTTCAAGCTTTCATCAAAAATATCAAAACTTTTTTTGATAACAACCAAAGAAAAGCGCGCTTGCAGCAAATTATTTTGAGCTGATAAGGTGTGCGCCTCCGCCAAAAACGGCTCAATTTGATTCATGATTTGACTGGCGACAGCTCGGTTTCTTGCATGATCAGAATTGTTATGCGCAAATTGAGACAGCAGCACAAAAGCAATGGTAAAGGTTAAAAGCGCCAAAAAAACGCTGATAAATAATCGCGCCGAAATGGAGCGAAAACCAAATTTACCATGATGTACCGAGCTCATAAGACTCCAATTGTTAATTAAATGATGACCCACGCTCACATCAGATATGAGCTAAGAAGCGGCGAAACACCCCAATAAAATGCAGAAAAAACCATCAAGCCTATCGCCTGATGGTTTTGGATAATACTGTCGTTAAACTTGATCGGTGGCAAATTGATAGCCAACGCCTCGCACTGTAATGATGCGCTTGGGCTGACGTGGATTGTCCTCAATCAAGGCGCGCAATCTTGAGATGTGAACATCGATGGCGCGATCAATATTTTCTGAGCTGTCATCGTTTGGCATGGCTTGCCATAGCTGCTCACGATTGAGCACTTTGCCGGCATGAGTGGCAAAGTAATGCAGCAGCTGAAACTGATGCGTGGTCAGACGCACAGTCTTATCATCAATCGTCACTTCATGACTGTCTGGATAAACCGTCAAGCGACCAAAAGTAAGGCTGCCTGAATTGGTGTCTGCTTGATTTGGCGTCTCATGACGACGCAAGACAGCACGGATACGCGCTAACAGCTCTCGCGGCTCAAATGGTTTGGCGATATAGTCATCAGCGCCCATCTCAAGTCCTAAAACGCGGTCGGTGGTGTCTCCTTTGGCGGTGAGCATTACGATAGGCACTTTATTAATCATGGCATTTTTTGAGCCGCGTACTTTTTGGCAAACTTGCATGCCATCCATATCTGGGAGCATCAAATCCAAAACGATCAAGCTGATATCACGCTCTTTGGCGTCCAAAATATCTAAGCCGCCTTGACCGGTGGAAGCATGATGCACTTCATAATAATTCATAGAAAGATAATCACTGATAAGCTCTGCTAAATCTGGATCATCTTCAATCAGTAGGATCTGTTTATTCATTTTAATGCCCTTAAATTTAAATTATAGTGATTCATATATAAGGCTATCTTGCCAAGTTTTATAGGTGTTGGCAAGTGTATATTTGTAGCCAAATTGCATAAAAATTGGTCAATTTTCTCAATTTTAGCAAACAATTTCAAAAATGTGTAACATTTATCCGGCTGGAGGGATGCCAACATCTGACACTTAGGTGCTTAGCGGACAGTCACTTGCTTATCGTGTGCTTCCTTGGGTAGCGTCGCTGTGGTCACAAGGCTATCTTCGGTGATGCCTTGCACCAAAAACTGCTCAGTCTTAGGGTGGTATTCCAAAATTTTAACAGGCGATAAAGACAGCCGATGATCTTGTTTTACCACCCAAACATAGCCATCAATCGGCGCATCTGGCTTGTGCGGCGGCTCATCAAACCCATCTAAAGCTAAGATGTTCAATTGGCGATCATAGACAGCCCTGCGAGGCATCATCACCCCAACTTGGATCTGCCCATAATCAATGTGCCCAACCACGCGCCGCCCAAGCAGGTCTTTGGGTGTTTCATCAGGATTGAGTGCGATGATGACGTGCGCTTCGATCAGTTGGGGGTTTTGCTCATTGACATTGACTTGGCTAATCTGTCCGACGTGAGCCACGCCATCAATCCCAAAAGTTACCGCATCACCCAACTTAATATAATCCATCAGTGCCGAAGACAGATGACTGATGAATTTTAATTGAGAAATATCATAGATCTCGACCAAAGGCGTCTTGGCATCGTAGTGCTCATCTGCGTGGGCAAAGATGGCATGAATCATCCCATCAAATGGCGCATGTAGGGCAGTGATTTCGCTGGGCGAGGATTCTAAATGGGTCAAATAGCTAAGCAGTACATCGTCTTTAGAGACATCATCGCCTGCATCCACAAAAATATGCTCAACTGTCGCAGCAGTATCAAGACTTAACGACGCTTGATTGGCTGGGATGATTTTGCCATCAAAGGCAAAACTTGGCTGATACTTGGACATCTTGACGGTCATGATGCTGTCTTTATCAAGCGTGATGCCGTCATCAGCAGCTTTGAGGGTAGGCGGATTTGGGCGATCATCACTACAGGCGCTCACCGCCACACCCATTGTCAATGCAGCGATGACACTTAGGGTGGTAAAGGGGTTTTTTAAGCGTGTTTTTGGGGGTTTGGTTGACTGATCTTTATGAGCGGTCATGCCGATCCTTATCCGAGTTAGTGTATTGTATGCACTCATCTTAGCATGATTTTTGATGAGGGTGATAGCAATTCCTTCAATCAATCAAAGCAAAACTCTCAGCAGGCATGGATACAAAACATCAACAGTTAAAAGGACATCGGCTTTAAGGAATTTTGATAAAATGGAATTATTTTTAAGTTTTATAAAATTAACTTTTATTGATTAAGTCTTTCAATCGAGCCTTTTAATTGGTTTATATTTAACTGCTTATTAAATGACTAACCAAAAAATGGCTTGAATTATTCAATTATTAGGGTGTACTAACCATGACTCAGATGACCTCTGCTCATGCGATAAAATACAATTTGGCGGCGCGCATTTTTCATTGGATTGGCGCGCTATTGATTGTGCTGGCTTGGTTTTTGGTTGAGCAAGGCGAGGATTATCTTAGCTTGCATAAATCCATTGGCGTAAGCTTTTTGATTTGGACGATTCTTCGTATTGCCAATCGGGTGTTGACTAAAGATCCTGCGCCACTGCCAGTATCAAAAATCCACACCATCACGGCAAGTGTCGTTCATTTTGCCTTATATGCCGCGATGATTGCGATGCCTTTGACGGCGTTTTTGGCATCCATGTATGGCGGCTACGGTGTTAATATTTTTGGCGTGATGAATATTTCTGGCTTTGAGACGATCAATGATGAGCTGGCACGTCGGCTGATGGATTGGCATACTGATCTTGTGTGGCCGATATTGCTTGCTTTGGTGGCGGCGCATATCATTGGAGCGCTGTACCATCAATTTGTCTTAAAAGATAATATTTTATCGCGTATGCGTTAAAAAAATTCCGCCACTGCTTGGCGGAATTTTTATGAGTAACAAACGGATCAAACGTCATACTCAAACATGGCGCTGATCGATTCTTCGTTATTGATGCGGCGCAATGATTCAGCAATCATAGATGCGATGCTCACTTGGCGAATATTCGCGCAAGCCGCTGCTTCTTCAGTCAATGGAATGGTGTCAGTCACCACCAGCTCATCCAAGGCAGAATTTTGGATATTTTCGATCGCTTTTCCTGATAAGACAGGGTGGGTGATATAGCCAACGACACGGCGCGCGCCATTGTCTTTTAGGGCTTGAGCGGCTTTACACAGCGTGCCTGCAGTATCCACGATATCGTCAACGATGACACAGTCTCGACCAGAGACATCACCAATGATATGCATCACTTGCGATTCATTAGCGCGAGCACGGCGCTTATCAATGATGGCAAGGTCAGCTTCGCCAAGCAGCTTCGCCATGGCACGAGCACGCACAACACCGCCAACGTCTGGTGAAACGACCATCAAGTTTTCATAGTTTTGTTGCTTAAGATCACGCAAGAGCACAGGCGTGCCGTATAAGTTATCGACAGGCACATCAAAAAATCCCTGAATCTGATCTGAATGTAGATCTACCATCATCACGCGGTCAATGCCAGCAATCGACAGCATATCAGCAACCACTTTGGCAGAAATAGGGACACGCGCAGAGCGTGGGCGACGATCTTGGCGTGCGTAGCCAAAATAAGGAATCACTGCTGTGATACGACCAGCACTTGAGCGGCGCAATGCATCTGCCAACAAAATGACTTCCATCAAATTGTCATTGGTGGGCGCGCAGGTGGGCTGGAGAATGAATACATCTTTACCGCGAACATTTTCTCTGATTTCAACAGCGATTTCGCCATCAGAAAAACGATTGATGTCTGCCTTACCCAAAGGAATGTGCAGATTATCGGCGACAGTTTGGGCAAGTTTAGGGTTGGCACTACCTGAAAAGACAGCCATATATGACATGGTAAAAATCCTATAAAAGCGAATCGAAAGCTAACATAACCAATGGAGGCTATATTTTAGCATTTTTGAACCATAATTTGCAGGGGGCGTGCCGATTTTTGAAACGTTTTTATAAAATTTTATGAGTATTTGGTAGAAAAATCTAAGCCGACAGAATAAAAAAAATTGGGTCAATCACGAATGACTGACCCAATTTAAATATGGCAGAGGTAGCTGGACTCGAACCAACGAATGTCAGGATCAAAACCTGATGCCTTACCAACTTGGCGATACCCCTGTGGGATGCTGATTAAGCAATCAGCGAAAGAAACCTTTTGATCGGATTCTTTGGTTCGGTACTATGACCGAGTGTCTGATGCAATGCATCAGACAAAATATGGCAGAGGTAGCTGGACTCGAACCAACGAATGTCAGGATCAAAACCTGATGCCTTACCAACTTGGCGATACCCCTGTATAGGGCAAAGATTATACCAAATTTTAAAATCAATGCAACTATTTTTGCATGATTTAGATCAAAATTTATATAACTTATTGAAAATTATATGATTTTTAATATAAATTCTGCGCAATGGCTGCAGGGCAGGGCGCATCAGTCAGCCACTGTTTGAGCACTGCTTCATCTGTACCGTCAGGAATGGGCAAAAATACCGTACTGCCAGTGCCTGTCAAGCGCGCGGTCGTGCCTGTGGATGCTTGTAGTGATTTTAGATAGTCAAGCGCCGAGGCGACGGCGGGCGAGTGCATAACAGCAATTGGCTCAAAGACATTGATAAATGTATCGGTCATGGCATCGCCGTAGTCATCATAGTGGCTGCCGATATCTGATATGGGTAGGCAGTTTTTTTGTAAATCAGGGTGGGCAAAAAACTGGGCTGTGGACAGATGCGCCTGAGGAAATAACAGTAAATAACGCGCTGAGGGTAGCTTAAGCGGCGTCAAAATCTCTCCAATGCCACAGACGATCGCATCTTGCTGATGAAAGTGACTAAAAATAAAAAACGGTACATCCGCCCCAAGCTGCTGACCAAAATCAATCAAAACCTGCAGCGACAAATCAAGCGCCCACAGCTGATTGAGCGCGATGAGTGTCATGGCGCAGTTACTTGAGCCGCCGCCCAAGCCTGCGCCTGTGGGGATGCGTTTTTGTAAGTCAATCACCAAAGGCTTGGCGTGATTTGGAAAGTGTTTGGCAAGTAAGGTGACAGCTTTAACAATGAGGTTTTGATCAAGATT
The DNA here is from genome assembly GCF_002014965.1 of Moraxella canis. Taxonomy (GTDB): domain Bacteria; phylum Pseudomonadota; class Gammaproteobacteria; order Pseudomonadales; family Moraxellaceae; genus Moraxella; species Moraxella canis. The sequence continues at coordinate 40,073 of NZ_MUXT01000005.1, read as the reverse complement.
TTCGGTCAAGCCCTCGGCGCCTGTCAGCGTAACCAAAGAGCTGTTTGTGTCTGCCAGATCAAAGCTTAACCAATCCCCAAAATCCAGCGCCCGAAAGACGCTTTGTAGGTCGTGATAGCCATCAGGACGCTTGCCGGTGATGTGCAAAAATAAATTAATTTTTGCTGGAGAAAAAATCTTCAAAGCCATGTGTTATTGATGTACCATGGTCATGGTGACGCTGTGCTGATCGGTATGCGTGATGCGCAGGCGCGAGGGCAGAGCGCTTTTATCATAATCAAACTGGGCACGCCATGCGCCATTAGCAGCATGTACCAGTCGACCCGAGCTATCATAGTCAGCGACGCTATCATCAGGGGCACTGCGTCCCAAGATCCAGTGTGGTAGCTGAGAGATTGGCGCTTGCCAACCTGTCGCAGTCAATAAAAGCGCTTCTGGCGTGTCGGCAGTCATCGTGCCTGTGCGCTCGCTATCCAAGGTGGCGGTCGTGCCGTTATAGCGGATTTGGGTTGCGCCAATACCGAGCGCACCTGTCAAATCAACACTGAATCGATTGTCCTCTTGCGCCCAAGCATAAAAGGCGCTGCCTGCTTGCCTGCCTTCAGGCGTGGCAGTGACCACGCCGATTTTGCCTGTAATTGCAAATTTAAGGGGTGTATCGGCAGTGGGCAAGGTCGTGATGGGTGTTTGGGTGCTTGACTGTGTACTGGCACAAGCACTTAATAAAAGTGCGGAGGCGCTCAAAGCAGCAAATGCGATTTTTTTCACAATCTATCTCCTAGGGGCTTAAGTAGACCAGATGAGAATGCTTGGTCAGCACTTAAGACTGGTTAATCGTTTAATAAATTTGACTGTCGTCAGCCATGGCGCCAGAACCAGCAAAACGAGACTGTAAGTCAGCCAAAAGATTTGCCACTGCTTCTTCATCCCCAAGTCCTTGATACGCTCGAAGTAGGGTAATGCCGACGTTCAGATTAGGCATCACTTCATAAGGGGCTTGCAGATAATCAATCACCGCTTCATAATTTTGCTCAGATAAAGCATGACTACCAAGAACAAGTAGGGCGTCTAGCTGAAGCTGGCTGTCATACTCTGGATCATCAAAGCTGATGTTGCTGATCTCTTCGGCGGTGTTGAGTGCATCAGTGTCATTAGCGTTTTGGCTCAGGCGAAGTTTGGCATCTGCCAAGCGATAGTAGGGATTGTATTCATCAATCTCAAGCAGTCGATCGATGGCTTGGCGCTTATCTTGAGGCTCAAGTTCATTTTCAAGCAGCTGAAAGCTGGCATATAATAAGCGATCATCGTCAGGATATTCACGATTTGCCACAGTGAGCAGATCCTTGGCTTTTTGTTCATCGCCTTGACGCAAATAAATCTCAGCTTGAAGGATGTAGCTGTCAGTGGCATAGCTTTCAAATTCATCACGCAAGCGGATCAGCGTTTTGATGGCATCAGCGGTGTTATTTTCCGCCAAATAAAAGCCAACGACTTTATTGGTGGCATCAAGCACATGTTCATAATGATGCACTTTTTCAAAGTTTTCGCGCGCTTGTTGGGGGTTGCCTAAGCGCTCATAGCCGATACCAATGTAATAATACGCCTGACTTGCCATATCTGGATTTTTGATCAGGGGGCTGAGCATCTCGATGGCAGCAGCATAGCGACCGCTATCAAGCCCAACTAATCCTGCCAAAAGCGTAATGTCCTTATCTTGAGTGTTTCTGACAGCTTGTGTGAGCAGCTGCCAAGCCTGACTAAGATTACCCACTTCGATCAGATGGCGCGCCTCGTACAAATAAAGCTCTTTTTCTTTGGGGAGCTTTTTGCGCACTTGATGCAGATAGCGCCAAAGTTCATCCATCTGATTGGCGGCACGCAAGATGTCTAATTTCAGGGTGATAAATGCCAAATTATTTGGCTCAATGCTTAGAGCTTGATTGACATGCAGACGCGCCACCTGATAATCTGCCAATCCCATCAAGATCCCTGCTCTGAGCACCGAGATGGATGCATTTTTTTCACCAAGCCCTTGTAAGGCGTATAATAAAGCTCGCTTATCTTCTCGCTTGGGCGGTATGATGCCAGTCAAAATTTGCCCTAAGTCTGAGCGCGGATCGTAATGCAAGATGGTTGATAGCATCGCAGCAGCTTGGTTGTATTCACCTGCTTTGAGTGCCAAATGAGTGACATAAAACCAAGCAGGAATATGATCAGGATTATGATCTTGCCAAGCGGTGGCAAAGGCCAGCGACTGAGCAGGCGCTTCATACTCAATCGATAAAGACAAAGCGCGCTCAAACACATTGGTGGCATTTTGCTTAAAGGATTCTGCCTTATAAATATTCAAAGCCCGCTCAATATCACCACGATCAGCAGCAAATTCAGCATCCATCAGCGCATATAAATCAGGCGTATTCAGCACAGGCTCTATGTCTTCGGCGATCAGCGTATCCCCTAACAAAATCTCAGGAATGCTGGCATCTGGCAGCGATATATTTTCTTGATGTGTGATCGGGGACGCTTCTTCGCCTATATCAGCCATGCCGGGGGGCGTCTGAGCGATATCCTCTAAAGACTCTTCAGGTTCTGCCTCGGCTTTTGGGGTGTCTTTATAAAATGGCAATAAAATGCGCAGCAAAGGATCAAAAACATTGGCATGTGCAGGCAAGGCGGTGGCTGCTATCAAGCCTGCGAGCACTGAAGCGGTCAGGATGGGTTTGGATAGTTTGAAAGTTTTGACAGAATTTTTGGGTGCAGGTGTACCTTGATGTGCCGATTTTGAGACATCGTCTGAGTGATACCGCCGTTTACGCCCAAGCCAATTCATAACCTGCCAAACACCTCCTGAAGGTGAGATGATTAAATAACCTAAATTTAAAGGTGCAATACGCTCTATTATAAAAGTATTTTTGATAAGTGCAAACAAAACCGTCAAAATAACCAAAACGAAATGGCATGAAATTGTGTAAATCGACGATCACGCCTTTATTTTCCCGATCTTTTCATCAAAGAGCGTCATTAACAACTTATATAAAAGACTGAAATTTAAAATATTCAACAAAATAAACTTGTAATTTATTGGCGGTGATGGCATCAAAGCTGTTATAATAGTGAATTTTTAAATTATAGCAACAGCTTGGGCTGTTTGGTCATTTGTATGAAATTAGCTGTCATCGGAGTCAATCATAAGACTGCCCCCGTTTCACTGCGGGAGCGGCTTTCGTTTGGCTCGGATATGCCTCAGGCAATCGGGCAGTTATCAACATTGGCAAATGGCTGCACCATCGTTTCAACCTGTAATCGCAGCGAGCTTTATGTTGGCATCAGTGATGATGTGGTCGGTCACCACGAGCCTCAAGACGAACAATCAGGCACTCTGACATCTGCTAAGCTTCAGGCGATTGGCGAATGGTTGGCAGAATTCAAGGGCGTGTCATTTGATGAGATCGCCCCTTATTTGTACACTTATGAAGACTCACGCGCGCTCAATCACTGGCTGAGAGTGGCGGCAGGTCTGGACTCAATGATTCTTGGCGAGCCGCAGATTTTGGGTCAGATTCGTCAGGCGGTGGCACTGTCTCGAGAGTATGGCGGTGTGGACAGTGATTTTGGGTGGCTGACGCAGCAGGTGTTTGCTGCGGCGCGGACGGTGCGCCGTGACACCAAAGTCGGTCAGCAAGCGGTGACCTTAGGATTTGCAACTGCTCGTCTTGCTACGCAGATTTTTGATACGCCAAGTAAATTGACGTTTTTATTGGTGGCGGCAGGCGAGATGAATCGCTTGGTGGCACATAATGTCGCTGCCTTAGGCGTCAAAAAAATCATCATCTGTAACCGAAGTCCTGACAGAGCTCAGGCGCTGTCTGATGAGCTGTCTGAGATGGCTAAGCAAGCGGGGCGTGCTCTTGAGATTGAGCTTGCAGGTCTGGATAGATTGGGTGCAGTGTTACCACAAGCGGACATCGTCAGCAGCTGTAGTGGTAGTATGCAGGCGCTCATCGATACCGCTATGGTCAAGCATGCGCTCAAGATACGCCGCCATCAGCCGATGCTGCTTGTGGATTTGGCGGTGCCAAGAGATATTGAGCCTTCCGTTGGGCAGTTAGATAATATCTATCTATATTCGGTAGATGATCTGCAGCATGTCATCGCAGGTAATATCGCTGAGCGTAAGCAAGCCGCGGTTGAGGCGGAGCTTTTGGTGGGTCAGCTGGTGGCAGACATCGAAGCGCAGATGCAGGCGCAGGTTGCCCGTACGCACATTCAAGATTATCGTCAAATGGCCGAAGCGCGCACTCAAGCCTTGCTCAGTCAGGCGATGGCGCAGATTGATCAAGGTGAGGATGCCAAAGCGGTACTGAGCGAATTTTCTCATGCGCTCAGCCAAACCCTCATGCACAGCCCCTCAAGATTGATTCGTCAAATTGCCAAAACGTCTGATGCAGACACTCTAGATTCCATCTGCCATGAGCTGATCCACAGCTATCGTAAGCCAGTCTAACTGTTTTATCAATACATGACCTTGGCTTAGCCATGTCCCCAAAATAAAAAGCGCTTCATGATGTGATAAAGCGCTTTTTGGTCTTTTATGTATTTGGATTACATATTTGGATAGTTAGGACCGCCACCGCCCTCAGGGGTCACCCAGGTGATATTTTGCGACGGATCTTTGATGTCGCAAGTCTTACAATGGACGCAGTTTTGGCTATTAATTACAAATTTAGGTGCCTCACCTTCTTTTTGGACGATCTCATAGACGCCTGCTGGGCAATAGCGCTGCGCTGGCTCAGCATAAAGCGGTAAATTGACCGAAACAGGCACCGTTGGATCTGTCAGGCGCAGATGGTTTGGCTGGTCTTCGGCGTGGTTTGTATTTGAGATAAACACGCTTGATAACTTGTCAAAGGTGAGCTTGCCATCAGGCTTTGGATAATCAGGCTTGTAGGCATGATCAGCCTTATCAAGTGTTGAGTAATCTGGGGTGTTGTCATGAATGGTCAATGGCATTTTGCCGCCAAATAAGTTTTGCTCAACAAAAGTAAATGCGCCGCCCATCCAAGTGCCCATGCGATGTAATGATGGCGAGAAGTTGCGAGCTTGATAAGCATCTTCAAACAGCCAAGAGTTCTCAAAAGCAGATTGGTATTCAGTTACTTCATCAGCGCTGCGCCCTGCCTGAATGGCATTAAAGATGCTTTCGGCAGCGAGCATACCTGATTTCATAGAGGTGTGGGTGCCTTTGATCTTAGCAGGGTTTAGGAAACCTGCATCATCGCCCACCAGCACACCGCCAGCAAAAGTCAATTTTGGTAAGCTGTTCAGACCGCCTTTGGTTAGGGCTCTTGCGCCATATGACAGACGCTTACCGCCTTCTAAGATCGGGCGAATGGTTGGGTGCAGCTTAAGACGCTGAAGCTCATCAAATGGTGAGACATGTGGATTATGATACGACAAATCAACCACCAAGCCAAAGCTGACTTGATTGTCTTCGGCAAAATACAGCCACCAGCCACCAGTGGTGCCAGTCTCTGACAGTGGCCAACCTGAACCATGCATGATAACGCCTTGCTCATGCTTATCGGCATCAATTTCCCAAAGCTCTTTGAGACCGATGCCATAGTGCTGCGGATCTTTGTCTTTGTCCAAATGAAAACGGCTGATCAGACGCTTACCAAGATGTCCACGGCAGCCTTCGGCAAAGATGGTGTATTTGGCAAGTAGTTCATAGCCAGGCTCAAAGCTGTTTTTTGGTTCGCCTTGAGCATTCAGACCCATATCGCCTGTCACCACACCGCGCACCGAGCCATCTTCATGATACAAAACATCGCTTGCTGCAAAGCTTGGGAACATCATCACTTCTAGGCTTTCTGCTTGTTCGGCAAGCCAGCGAACCACATTACCAAGCGATACGATATAGTTGCCATCATTGTGCATGCTGCTTGGCACAACTGAGCTAGGTAAGGTGACGCTGCCCTTTTCGCTGGTAAGCATATATACGCGGTCTTCTTTGGCTTGTACCGTGATCGGTGCGCCGCGCTCTTTCCAGTCAGGAATCAGCTCATCAAGCGCGCGCGTTTCCATCACGGCGCCTGATAGGGTGTGTGCTCCAAATTCTGAGCCTTTTTCGATGACGCAGACAGTGAACTCATCCATCCCAGCAGCGATTGCCAATTGGCGTAATCGGATTGCAGCGGATAGACCTGCAGGTCCACCGCCGACGATCACGACATCAAATTCCATAGATTCACGTTCGATTTGCATGAAACATCCTTAAAAAATAGGTCAAATATCAAAAACAGGCGAGCAGCAAAAGCAGCTGGCAAATCAGGCGGCAAAATTCTTGCCAAAACATTTCAACAGTGTCTATTGTAGCAATCTTCGCTAATTAGGCAAGTTTTTTTGAAAGGTTTGTATTGACCAATTTGAAATAAAAGACCGCTCATCTCCCAAAAATTTTGAGAAATCTTCGTAAAATGGCTTTAATTATTATCAACGCCTTGTATAAAAACTCCTTGCAATTCCCCCTAAAAAACGCCATGATAAGCTAAATTGGTAAAATAATTCAGCAAAAAATCAGGCTAATTTTTTGAGCATTTGGCATGGTTTTGGTTAAATAACAGGGAGAGCATCATGGCAAATATAGATGATATTAATAATAAAAACAAAGACTTATCCAATTCACTGATCCAAGATCTTAAAGCCATACAAACTAAGGAAGCAGGCGAGGGCGGCAAGATACGCAAAATTCCACCGCTGCAAAAGTGGCAGCCCACACGAACGTCACCCCTGAATATCGAAATCCGTGATAATGGCGAGTGGTGGCATGAGGGCGAGAAAGTGACTCGTCAGTCACTTGTGGATCTGTTCGCCAGTGTACTGTGGGTGGAATGGCATGATGGTCAAGCCATTCATTATCTCAAAACTCCGACCGATAAGTATCAAATCCATGTGACCGACGCGCCATTATTTATCAATCAAGTCACCCAAGTGACGGATGCTGATGGTGAGTGGATAGAATTTGGTACGACAAATGGCGATGTGATTCGCTTGGATGAGGATCATCCGTTGTATTTTAAGCAGTTTGGTGAAGAAGAGCGGGTATATATCGACACGCGCTTTGGGCTGACCGCGCGCCTGATGAATAATGCCATGCATCATTTGATCCAAATGGGTGAGCTTAGCCAAATCCAAGAAAATGGGCAGAACAAAACCGTGCTAAAACTGAGCAGTGGTGGTAAAATCTATCAGATTGAACAGCACGGTTAGGCTTACTTGGTGCTTTTAAAAGCGTCTTTGATGAGCCTAAAGTTTTAAGGCTCCCAACATGATACATCCGCATTTTGATTCAATAAATTCCCCAAAATCTGCACCCATTGGCATTTTTGATTCTGGGGTTGGTGGCTTATCGGTGTATCGGCATCTGTCACAACTGATGCCCAAAGAGCGATATGTGTACTATGCAGACACCCAAAATCTGCCTTATGGCAACAAGTCAGGTGATGAGATCTTATTTTTGACCTTACAGGCGGTGGACTGGCTGTGTCGCCAAGGCTGTAAGCTCATCGTTATCGCGTGTAACAGCGCTTCGGCGCACTCTTTGACAGCGCTTCGGGCGCGCTGTAGTATTCCCATTGTGGGCTTGGTGCCTGCCGTTAAGCCTGCTTGTGAGATGAGTCAGACACGTCAGATCGCCTTGCTTGCGACTCAGGCGACGCTTCAAGGGCAACTGCTTGCCCAAGTCATTCATGAAGTGGCAGCGCCAAAAGGTGTGACAGTGCACAAGCACTTTGAGCCGATGCTTGTGCCGTGGGTAGAGTCAGGGATGCCGATCGATCATCATGTCGCTGACCTTCTGATCAAACAAACTCAAGCATGGTATCAACAGGGCGTGGATGTGATCGTTTTGGGCTGCACGCATTATCCATTTTTTCGGCAATTTTTGCAGGATTGGATTGATGAGCAGCAGATTTCGATGACGCTGCTTGATTCGGGCGCTGCTATCGCTCAAAGGGTCAAGTCTTTGCTTGAGTTTTTTGAGGTGAGTGCTGATGGCGAGGTGCTTGATGAGCCGCTCAAATTCTATGCATCTAGCTTGGCAGGTGATGTGCCTGCCACCGCGCGCAGACTCTCACAGGTGCCAATCAGCTTTGTTGATAGTGACTTTTTGCCCATCGATGTTTAAGTCAGGCTTTTGATTAAAGCTTTATCTAAGTGTGGGTTTTGTGTGAAGAATCATTAAAAGGTGCTCGCTAGATTTGCAATTGTGATGAAAATTTGGTGTAATGATATTAAGAATTTAATGACTAAATCCACCACCAAAATGGAGCTTGTAATGACAACGGATACCAAAAAAAGTACTTTGCGTGAAAAAATTGAACAATTCGATCAATTAAGCGATACCATGCATGATGCCGAAAAAAAACGCACGCTAGAAGAACAGGTGGAGTATCTAAAGAGCCAAGGCATCAATCCTTCAAAAACTTATGCCGAATGGGATGATGATAAAGAAGAAGAGTGATTTTTAATTGACTGTTCGCATCAAAGTACAAACTTAATAAAAAAGCCCAAGATTGTCTTGGGCTTTTATTTGGATCATTCAACCAATATCCATGATGAACTGCCGTCGGCATTGATGACACGCCGATAGGTTGTCCCTGTATTGGATGGCGTGGTTGCAGGTTTTATCGTCACCGTCCCTACCGCACTGGCAGCTGGCGTGCTATTGGTTGGCTGCACTGGCTGATACTGAGGTGCAGGCATGGTGATAGATTGAACCGGCGTTTGGGCGGGCTGGATAGAAGCAGTGTGACCGGTGATCAATCGGTGAAACTTTTGCCCTGCACGACCATCAGGCGTGACGCCAACTTTCCGCTGATAATCCATGATTGCTCGGCGCGTATTATCGCCGATGATCCCATCAACCGCACCGATGTCATAGCCGGCATTGATGAGCGCCTGCTGAATCTCTTTGGATTCGCGGCGACCGATACCCGGATCGTCTGTTGGCCAAGGTGTGGCAAAGTTGGTATTCATATTTTCATCACGCACAAGATCGGACAAATGAGCAATCGCTAGCGCATAGCTTTCTGAAGCATTATAAGAATAAAAAGTATCAAAGTTCTTACCCACTAAGAAAGCAGGACCCTGTCTGCCAGCAGGCAGTAGCAAGCCTGCTGATGCCATATTATTTGGAATGGGCTGACCATTTGGCAAAGTGATGCCTTGAGCGCGCCAGTGGCTGATTGATTGCTTATTACGGCGACCGCTTGAGCCATCGTAGCCATTGAGGCGCACCTCATAGCCCCAAGGTTCACCTGGACGATAGCCGCGCTTGACCAAGAAATTGGCGGTACTTGCCAGTGCGTCGGCTTTTGAATTCACCAAATCTTTACGCCCATCACCATCAAAGTCTACCGCAAGCTCCAAAAAGGTACTCGGCATAAATTGCGTTTGACCGAATGCTCCCGCCCAAGAACCGGTCATATCTTCGGGACGAATATCACCATTTTGGACAATTTTTAGTGCACTGGCATACTCACCACGAAAATAACTTTGGCGACGATCAAAACAAGATAAGGTCGCTAGGCTGTCAAATAAATTCTTTTTACCAAGTGTCTGACCAAAATTACTCTCAACACCCCACACGCCAAGCACATGCTCAGGCTTGACGCCATAGCGGCTCTCAATGCGGCGCAGGACTTCGGCTTGCTCATACTTGGCGCGGATACCGTCTTGGACGCGCTCACTGTCCACCAAAGATGCCAAATAATCCCAAACATCCTTTTTAAATTCAGGCTGATAATTGAGTGAGCGAATGACGCTAGGATCAGGCTGCGACGGGCGATATCTTTCAAATGTCGTCCCAGAAACACCCCGAAAGGTGCTGCTGTTTTTTAAATTGCTCAGGCACTGCTGAAATTCGCTGTTACTCAGGGTGGGCAGATCATTAGACAATGCCGTTTGTGACAGCGTGATGCCGGCAGCAGCCAGTGCTAGGGCGGATAGGCGTAATTTCATAAATCTCCTTAGTGTTTGATGAATGTCGTGTGTTTGGTCGCTCAGTGAGCTATCTTATCTTTTGCTATCCCAAAGCACAGCCAAGCTACCATGTGTCTTGATCGTCTTTTAATAAGTGTGCAAAATTTGCGCGCAGTTTGGCAAGCTTGGGCGGAATGGCAAAATTGCAATAGGCTTGAGTGGGATTATTGGCATAGTAGTTTTGGTGGTAGTCCTCAGCAGCATAAAATGTTGGTGCAGGCTCAAGTCTTGTGACCACACCCACACCCTCTGAGCGTAACGACTCAATCATCGCCTCAGCTGCTTTTGCTTGTTCATCCTCGGTATAAAAGATCGCTGAGGCGTACTGCGTGCCGATGTCATTGCCTTGACGGTTTAGGGTTGTTGGATCGTGCGTGGCAAAAAATACCGACAAAATCTCATCAATACCAACTATTGACTCATCATAGCTGACTTCAATGACTTCAACATGTCCCGTCTCGCCCGTGCAGACAGCGTGATAGTTTGCCGTATCACTTGCACCGCCGGCGTAACCACTAACGACAGAGCTGACACCTTTTAACGAATCAAATACCGACTCGGTGCACCAAAAGCAGCCGCCGCCTAATAAAATAGTTTTCATATATTCATCCTAATCAATGCTATAATAACACCATTTTTTAAGTCTATCATAACTCATGCCAAATACCAAACACGACACTTTATTTACCACACCGCTTGATAAGTCGGCTCGCTTTAGTTTTGATGAAGAAGTGGTGGCGTGTTTCCCTGATATGATTCGCCGCAGTGTGCCAGGCTATGGGCAAGTGCTTGCGATGCTGCCGATTTTGGCGCGCCGCCACTGCTTATTTCGACAAGTGGGCGATCACGGGGGGCGTGTAAGCCGTGTCTATGATTTGGGGACATCGCTTGGGGCGGTAAGCTTTGCTTTGGCGGATAAATTTGCCCCTGATGAGCTTGAGATTCACGCCATCGATATCTCAGCGCCGATGATTGAGCAAGCCAAATCAGTGGTGGGTGAGCATTATCCCGATCATGACATTCGCTTTCGGTTGGATGATGTTTGTGAAGTGGATTTTTTGCCATGTGATTTGATTATTATTAATCTAACTTTACAATTTTTACCACCAGATCAGCGACTGGCGCTGCTCCAAAAATGCCATCACGCCTTGGCAGAAGGCGGTATCTTGATCTTGACCGAAAAAACTCACCTAACCGATGAACAAGACGATGCGTGGCGAGTGGAGCGGTATTATGATTTTAAGCGCGCCAATGGCTACAGCGATATGGAGATCAGTGGTAAGCGTAACGCGCTTGAAAATGTGCTCATCACCGACACGCTGCACAAGCACCATGAACGCTTGGCGCAAGCAGGCTTTGAGCGTAGCTTGACTTGGTTTATGTTTTTAAATTTTGCGTCCATTGTGGCTTTTAAATGAGTATAAGCTGATCATCAGCTGCCAAGCTTTTAATGACAATTTTGCCCAACGACGAAGACCGATGACCTTATGAATACGATCACTCGTGCCGAAAAAGACCTTTATCAGACCCTGTTTGACCTAGCGCAGCATCATCCGATGGCGTATGAATGGCTCAAATTACTCCCAGATTGGTTGGCTGCCATTAAAAATAAGGATCGCTATGCATACGCTCCGTATTACGACTCAATCATCAATAAGCTACCTAATGCTGTGCCGACTGCTATTGATCTGAATGCTGCTTGTGTCACTTCATGGATTGACTTTGAGCACAGCGACTATCGGCGTAGCGAAGCATTACTAAAAAACCTCATGCCATGGCGAAAAGGCGGGTTTAAATTTGGGCAAGGCGATCGGCTGATCCATATTGATACTGAGTGGCGCAGTGATCTAAAATGGGAGCGAGTGCTACCGCACATTAGCGACTTGACTGGCAAGCGAGTGCTGGATGTCGGTGGCGGTTCGGGCTATCACGGTTTTCGTATGGTTGGGGCAGGTGCAAGTACGGTGATTGTCATTGATCCGTCTTGCTTATTTTATCATCAGTTTATGGCTACTCGTCACTTTCTTGGCGACATCAAAAACCGCTATGAGCAGTCGCCCATCCATTTTATTCCTGTGGGTCTAGAAGAGCTGCCCCAAGATACAAATCAGCCAGGGTTATTTCACAGCGTTTTTTGTATGGGTGTGCTGTATCATCGTGCTTCACCGTTTGATTGTTTATTACAATTAAAAAATCAGCTGACCAAAGGCGGTGAGCTGATACTGGAGACTTTGGTGGTGGATGGTGATGACAATACTGTGCTTGTTCCCAAAGATCGCTATGCGATGATGAATAATGTGTATTTTTTGCCTTCGGTGCCCGCCTTGCAGCTGTGGCTTGAAAAAGCAGGCTTTGCTCAGGTTCGCTGTGTTGATGTCAATATCACGACCAATGAAGAACAGCGTGCCACCGAATGGATGACTTATCATTCTTTGGATGATTTTTTGGATGCCAAGGATTCTTCAAAAACTGCTGAGGGATACCCCAGACCCAAGCGTGCAGTGATGGTCGCCAAAAAACCTTAATCTATGCGTCTGACTGGCGTATAATATATAATACTGGCTAATCGCTTTACATGATGTGTGAGGCATTCAATAAAAAGGTGAAACTATGGCAGGTGGTAGTCTATTAATGCTGCTTGATGACATCGCAACGATACTTGACGATGTCTCGGTAATGACTAAAATGGCAGCCAAAAAAACCGCAGGCGTTTTGGGCGATGACTTGGCACTGAACGCTCAGCAGGTCACGGGTGTGCGTGCTGACCGAGAGCTGTCAGTGGTTTGGGCGGTCGCTAAAGGTTCATTTGTCAATAAACTGATTTTAGTGCCGGCTGCACTGCTGATCAGCGCCATTGCTGCTTGGCTGATCACGCCTTTATTGATGATTGGCGGCGCATTTTTGTGCTATGAAGGTGCCGAAAAGGTGGTGCATAAATTTGCGCCCAATCTGTTGCCGCACGAGATGGACGATGAAGCAGCACATACCGAAAGACTCAAAGCCAATGCCGATGAGCAGATTGATTTGGTCGCCTTTGAAAAAGATAAAATCCGCGGCGCCATTCGTACGGACTTTATTTTATCTGCTGAGATTGTGGTAATTTCACTGGGCGTGATGACGGCAGCCACTTTCACAACAAAGGCGGCGGCGTTGTCTGCCATTGCTATTTTGATGACAGTTGGGGTGTATGGCTTGGTGGCTTTGATCGTCAAATTAGATGACATGGGCATTCATTTGATCAATCAGCCTTCGGCGTTTCGTCAAGCTTTGGGACGTGCCTTATTGGCTTTTGCCCCAAAGCTCATGAAATTTTTATCCTTTGCTGGCACGCTTGCCATGTTCTTAGTCGGTGGCGGGATTTTGGTGCATGGTGTTGCCATCTTGCATCATCAAGCTCAGGATTTGGCGGCGCTATCGGGCGTGTTTGGCGGCTTGACCGAAGCGTTATATAATGGTGTGGTAGGCTTGATTGCAGGCTTGGTGATTTTGGCAGGTGTGATTGGTATCAAAAAAATCATCAAAAAATAGCCAAATTAACTTATTTGAATAATAAAAAGCGCTCACCAAGGGGCGCTTTTTATTTATGATGACTGTGAGGTTATCTGGGGCTGGGGCGCTGCTCGATCAGCAAAGCGTCAATGCCGTTATTACGCAGGCGTACGCTGGCGGTGGAAGCTTCTTTTTGAGTCATGGGCGTTGAGATGACTTGATACACATAGCCATCTTTTGTATCTTGGCGCACCACGATGGCATCCACGCCTGCCATGAGTACTTCGGCACGTTTTAGGTCGGCGTCTTCGGCTTTTTCATAGCTTTTGATTTGTAGTATGTATTGGCTTTGACGATTGGATGGTGCTGTTTCGCCCGTTTGGGCAGGGTCATTGGTGGTCAAAGGATTGCTGGGTTCATCATAAGTGGTATTTTCTTCGACGATGGAAATGCTCGCTGGCTGGCTGGTGTCAGCTTGCGTGCTTTGATTGATGACCACATCGGTCGATGGCTTGGGCAGGCTATCTTCTTCCCGATCTTGGATGCTCACGCCTTCAGGGATACTTTGGAATTTTTGTTCAGGTAAGACTTCATAAAATTCAAATTCAATGTCAGGCTCATTGGCGGTGATGGGCTCAACGGCCGCTTCAGGCTCAGGATCCACTCGTTGACCAAAGCCATCAAATAAGGGCGATAAATATAAAAAAACCACCAACATCGCTGCCACCAATAGCCCCACCACAATCCAAAGCAAGCTACTTAGACCCAAGCTACGATTATGCACTTCATCTTTATAGACGGCGGAAGGCTGTTTTTGGGGTCTTTGAGCCATGGCGATATCCTGTGTGGTTTTAGCAAAATGGGGCGGTGATGAAAAATGTAAACTTAGGTGAGATTTTTAATAAGCCTAAACAAAGGCTATTTTAGCAAATTTTTATAAAAATATCGTGCTTATTCTTGCGCGAAGGTTGGTAGTTGGGATAAATATTGTTATAATGTGTGGATAAATAATCACAAAGGTACTTAATATGTCTGCGATGGCGACGCTGTTTTTGGTATCAGCTGAGACGATTACCACCTTGGGCTTGTACGTTTTATTGCCTATTTTTATTGGGTTTTTGATTTTTATCATGTGGGATATCTCTAAAAAATCAAATGCCGGTAAAGCGGGGACTTTTTGGATCTTTGTTGCATTGGGTATGGGTTTTTTTGGCTTTATTGCCAAGCTTGTGATCGAATTTGTGCTTGAAAAATGGGTGTTGTAAGCTTTATTTGAGCATTTTAAAGTTAGCGGTTGACTTGATTATTTTAAACAGTCTTTAATTTTGGAGTAAAGGTATGAAGTTTTTTGCAGTGACTGCATCAATGGCTGCTGTTTTGGCATTGAGCGCTTGTGGTAACAACCATGAAAAAGTATACGCCGTGGATCGTGTTGAAGAAGCGCAATCAGCTGCTTTGGCTAATGCTCCAAAAGCTGAAGAAGTGGTGTTTGAGGATGAAGGTGCACCTACCATGACTACCGAGACAGCCACAGCGGACACAAGCGCTGATGCTGCCGCCCAAGAGCCAGTCGCTCAAGAGGACGCCCAAGTGGCAGATGCCGAAGCGGCTGCAGAACCTGCTCAAGAGCCTGTCGCAGAAGCTCAAGCGCCTGCTGAAGCTCAAACCACCAACTGATCTGATGCGCTTTGATCAACTCTGAATTTGATTGAAATTAGGCAGTTTGGATGCATAAAAAACCTTGGCTGATAAAAGCCAAGGTTTTTTTTGTTTATAAAGGTAGTTTGGGTATTTAAATAAAGTGACAGTTTAGGTACTTACTTAGGTGCTTAGAAGATCAAAAGACCTGCCTTAAATCAGCGGAAGTGGCTTGATTTTTTGAGCTTGGCTTGGTACATTAGTGGCTATTGATTGAATAAAATAAGGAAATGATCATGCCAGCACTGAGAAAAGATATTGACCCTGAAGGATTATTGGAGTTTTCTGTTGTTTATACTGATCGCGCGCTGAACCACATGTCGGCGCAGTTTCAGCAGGTAATGAAGGATCTGTCATCTGAGTTAAAGTCACTATTTCAAGCCGATGCGGTCGCCATCGTGCCAGGTTCGGGCACGGCAGGCATGGAAGCGGTTGCCAGAGCTTTGGCGGCTGGTCAAGATACTGTGATCGTCAGAAATGGATGGTTTAGCTACCGCTGGACGCAGATTTTAGAAGCGATTGGCGTTGCTAAATCTAGCCATGTATTTAAGGCGCATATCCAAGAGGGTGAAAATGGGTTTGTGCCTGCCGATATTGACGAGGTCACCGCCTATATCAAAGCGCACCGCCCAGGCATCGTGTTCGCCCCTCACGTTGAAACCGCCTCTGGCATGATGCTGTCAGATGAGTATATTCGTGCACTTGCTGAGGCGACGCATTCGGTCGGTGGGCTGCTTGTCATTGACTGTATTGCTTCTGGATGCATCTGGCTTGACATGAAGGCGCTGGGCATTGATGTGCTTTTATCAGCACCTCAAAAGGGTCTGTCAAGCACGCCGTGTGCTGGCTTAGTGATGCTGTCGGAGGCTGCCAAAGAGGCTGTTTTGGCAAGTACACCATCAAGCTTTTCTTTGGACCTAAAAGCATGGTTAAATATCATGAGTGCTTACGAAAATGGCGGACATGCGTATCATGCCACCATGCCAACCGATGGTCTAAAGCAGCTGCGTGATACTTTGCTTGAAGCAAAACAGATCGGCTATGACACCCTAAAACAAGCCCAAATCACCCTTGGTCAAGAGATTTTGGCGGTGCTAAATGCCAAAGGCGTCCAAAGTGTCGCTGACCCCTCCGCCCAAGCTTATGGCGTGATCGTTTGCCATGCTTCAAGTGATGAGATTCATAAAGGTGCCGCCTTTGCCAAAGTGGGCGTCCAAATCGCTGCTGGCACGCCGCTTCAGGTTGATGAGCCAAGCGATTATAAGAGCTTCCGCATTGGCTTGTTTGGGCTTGATAAATTGACCGATGTTAAAGGGACGGTTGAGCGCTTTAAGGGTGCGGCTGATCAAGTGTTCGTATAATCCAAATCATCATAAAACAGGCTATGTGCTTGATGCCTAGCCTGTTTTTGTTTTTGGTAGTTTGGATAATTTGAATGAGATTTTTTGATATTTTTTAATTGTAATGGTAAGGAAATAAGATGACTGTTAATTTGGCGGCTTATGAAGATAACTTAAATGTTGTCAAAGATTTTGATCCCATGCTGTTGTGGCGCTGGTTTAGTCGCATCAGTGCGACACCGCATCCAAGCTTTCATGAAGAAGCTTTGGTGGCTGATATCATCGAGTGGGCGACGGCGCATGGGCTGTCTGCTCGCCGAGATGGCATTGGTAATGTCATCATCAAAAAACCAGCGACCAAAGGCTACGAAGATCGTGAGCCGATCGCTTTACAGGCGCACTTAGATATGGTGCCTCAAGCCAATGAAGGTACGCTACATGACTTTGCCACAGATCCGATTCGCCTTCGTCTTCATCCTGATGATGACGCATGGCTGATGGCGACAGGCACGACTTTAGGGGCGGATAATGGCATCGGCATGGCAAGCTGTCTTGCAGTCCTTGAAGATGATTCACTGGCGCATCCTGAGCTTGAGGTACTACTGACGATGACCGAAGAGACAGGCATGGTTGGGGTGATTGGGCTAAAAGCCAATGAACTGACCTCAAAAATCATGGTCAATACCGACACCGAAGAAATCGGTGAGGTATATATTGGCTGTGCGGGCGGTATCGATGCGGATCTCAGCTTGCCACTGACATGGCAAGAAAATTCCTTTGATGCTGCGCTAAGCCTAACCATCAAAGGGCTGCGCGGAGGACATTCAGGACTGGATATCGATAAAAACCGTGGCAATGCCATCAAGCTGATGGCAAGAGTATTGGCTAAGCTGTTGGGCGACTTTGACGGACAATTTGCCATCAGCCACATCAAAGGTGGCACGCTAAGAAACGCCATTCCACGTGAAGCCCAAGTCGTGATCAGCTGCCCTCAGTCGTCCTTGTCCGCGCTGACAGACGCCATCAATCACGCCACCGCTCAAATCTTTGAAGAGTTTAAGCAAGTCGAGCCAAACTTTACTGCGATCATTGAGACTGCTAAGCCTGATCAAAAGGCGCTGACTTGGGCGTCATCTCTTCAAGCCATTCATCTCATCAATGCGCTGCCTAGCGGTGTGGTGCGCCAAAGCGATCTTGCCAAAGACACGGTGGAGACATCATTGTCCTTTGGGCAGCTTAAGATGGATGATGATGCGCTTAAGTGTGTGCTGCTTATCCGCTCTTTGGTTGATTCGGGCAAAGATGCGGTCTGTGATACGCTCTCAAGCATTGCGCATCTGTCAGGGGCGCAAATCGCGTTTGCTGGTGATTATGTGGGCTGGAATCCAGATGCCAATTCAGTGATCACGCCGATCACCACCCAGCTTTATGCCCAGATTTTGGGTCATCAGCCTGATATTAAGGTCATCCATGCAGGGCTTGAGTGTGGTTTGATCAAGCAAAGCCATCCTGATATGGACATCGTCTCAATCGGTCCAACCATCAAAAATGCCCACTCGCCTGATGAGATGGTGCATATTGAGTCGGTGGCGGTGTATTGGCGACTTTTGACTGAGATTTTGGCAAATGCGCCACCCAAGCGCTAAAGCCATCGTTAATTCATAAAACCATCTGCTTGATCTTAAGCAGATGGTTTTATTTTTGTGATTGTGCTAAGGCATCGCATTTATAAAGTATCATTCATAAACGCGATCATTTTTGCCCAGCTGTCTTTGGCGGCTTGTGGATGGTAACCCAAATCAACACCGTTTTCACGAGCTCGCTCATCGGCGTGTGGGTTACTAAAGCCATGTTTTGCGCCTTCGTAGATATCGATTTGGTAGTCAACCTCGGCTGCCTCAAGCTCTTTTTTAAGACCGTCGATTGCCTCCATTGAGACCATAGAGTCAGCCTTGCCGTGCGCAACCAAGACTTTGGCGACGAACTTTTGTTTGGTGGCAGGCGTGATGGGCGCAGGATTACCATGGAAGGTCGCCACCGCTTTTAGGGGCAAGCCAAGTCGTGCCATGTCTAAGGCAATTTTACCGCCAAAGCAAAATCCTACGATACCGATACGCTCTTTATCCACTTCACTAAGATTAGCCACATCGTGATAGATGGCTTGGCAGCGATTCATCAGCTCATCAGAATGCTCAAGCATTTGAGTCATCCATTCATTGGCTTGATGTGCGTCTGTGGTCATTTTACCTTCGCCATAGACATCCATAGCCACCGCGACAAACCCCTCAGCTGCCAAGCGCTCAGCAACTGTTTTTGGGTGTTCGACAACGCCCCACCATTCAGGCGCTACCAAAACTGTCCGCGCCTTACCTGTGTTGGCGGTATTCTCTGGTAGGGCAATGTAGCTGAGTAATGGTGTGCCATCGGGCGCAGTGGTGGTGAGCGTGCGAGTCGTTATTGTCATAAAAATATCCTTATTGGTTTGGTGGTATCACAAAAACGCCCCAAAGCTGCATCATTTTGCGACCTCTAGAACGGCGTTTGGTTTGTTTAACTTAACAAGCTGCCTTCGTCAAGTCAAGGTTTTTATGCCAATTTTCTCAAATTTTACGGTACAATAAAGTCAATTTTATGAAAATATGATGGTGTCATGATTAGTGATGAGCTTAGACCTAAATTTTGGGAAAATTATTGTCTTGATGAGCTGACGGATGCAGAGTGGGAGGCGCTGTGCGACGGGTGCGGCGCGTGCTGTTTGGTGAAATTTCTTGACGATGACGATGCCAAATACACAGAGTACACCGATGTGGCGTGCCAACTTTTGGATACCAAAACGGGGCATTGCCAAAACTATGCAGAACGGCAGCGTTTTGTGCCCGACTGTATCCGTCTGACGGCGCAGATGATGCCTCAGATGCTTTGGCTGCCGCGCCACTGCGCCTATAAGCGGCTTTATCTTGGTCAAGGATTGCCACCTTGGCATCGACTGCTTAACGGCACTCAAAACCATGGCGCAGGGTTTGCTAAGGTGTCTGTTGCAGGTCGCTGCGTCAGTGAGCTTGGGATGAGCGATGCAGACATCGAAAGGCGAGTGGTTAAATGGGTTAAGCCTTAACATCGTTGAAAGAAAAAAATTGGCAAGTTTGATAAAATTGGTGAATGTCTGTGATTTTGTCAAAAGCACTTGAATAAAACCTGATGATACGCTAAATTGTAGCAAGGCAATCAATGCGCCATGATTTTAATGATAACACGAGGTTAAATTATACCGTCTATGTCTGATGACAATTCGAGCGGCTGGTCTATGCGCGGGCTTAAGCGCTGGCTGTCCACCGCACCCGAAACGCGAGACGATTTGTTGAAACTGGTTCAAGACTCTCGCCAGTTTTTGGAGCCTGATACGGTGGATATGCTTGAGGGGGTGCTTGACTTGCCGGCAACCCAAGTGCGTGAGATTATGACGCCGCGCCCTCAGGTTCATGCTGTGGCAAGCGACGATGACTTATCCGACATCTTGTCGGTAGTCTTAGAGACTGAGCACTCTCGCTATCCTGTGCTTGACAGTTTGGATGATAATGCCGTGGTCGGGATTTTGCTGATTAAGGACTTGATACCGTACCTAAAAGCCAAAGCTGACGGTAAAGAGCAGCCGCTCAAACTGGCTGATATTGTGCGAAAGCCGCTATATATCAGTGAGACCGCACGCTCAGACACTTTGTTGCGCTCTCTACAAAAAGCCCAAGTGCATATGGCGATCGTGGTGGATGAATTTGGGTCGGTGTCGGGCGTGGTGACGATGGAGGACTTGTTAGAGGAGATTGTCGGAGATATCGTCGATGAGCATGATGATATTGATGAAGACAGCGACATTAATAACATCATCCCGCATCCTGACAAGCCAGGTGTTTGGCTTGTGCAGGCATCTACTTTGATCAGTGATTGTAATGAGATTCTGGGCAGTCATTTTGATGATGCTGATGTTGATACCATGGGCGGACTTGTGATGCAGGCGCTTGGGTTTGTCAGCCACCTTCAGGGGGCGGTAGTGCAGATTGATGAGTGGCAAATCACGGTAGTTGATGTTGAGGCGCGATTTATCCATTTGCTGGAGCTGGTGCTCATACCACAGGTGGAGAATGCTTAAAAAACGGAAGTTGTTTACTTCCGTTTTTTATTAGTCTTATATGATCATAAGGCTTAGTCTGATCGTCCCACATCTGCCTGCAGAGCTTCTGGCAGCGGCAAAATCTCAAAATCTGCCAAATCTGCAGGGCGTGCGATGACTAAGGCTTCATAGCCCAAATCGGTTTTTGTGGCATTAACCACACTGACAGACCCTATGCTGCTGCCCGCATCTGGCATCTCTCCTTTGCCTAAGATACGGTGCAAATAAGCCTTTGGGCGAGCCTTAAAATACAGACGCGCGACAATCTCTTGACCCAAATAACATCCTTTATCATACGCCACCCCTCCTTTTTGGTGCAGGCGAAGTTCTTGGGGTTGATACAGCTCACTGGTATTGGCAGTCAGCCAATAATTGCCTGTCTCGATGCTTAATCGCTCCCATTGCTGAACATCGCTTTTTTGGTGATGGTCAAAGGTTGGCTGACCGTCTGTGATGTGCGGATAGATTGGCTCGGCTGACGATAGGGTGATTTTGGAGAATGCGCCAAATTTTTTGATGTGCATTGCCAAAGCCTGTGCCATATCGGCGCTCACAACGATACCAAAACCTGCCAAAGTGCGCACAATCCAAAGTCCAAATTGTACACGACCCTTAAGGTTACATATCGCTGTCGGCAAAAACTGCTCGCCAATATCAGCGATATCTGCTGTGATCTGTCCTTGCAAAAATTTTTCGCTGTCAGCGCCTGTCATCTCAAAATAACAAAAATCAGTCATGGTTGTCTCTTTTTTAAACAGTTATTATCATAAATATAGGGATTGTTTGATCAAATTATAGGATAAATTTGATGGCAGATGTTAAATTTTTGTACAAAATACCAGTGAACATAACAATTAACCCCTAAAATCGGTTACAATAAGCAGTTAAGTTTTTTATTGAGAATCAATTTAAGGTGATATCATGAGCCTACCTGCCTGCCCAAAATGTCATGAATCTTATACTTATGCTGATGGCGCGCTGCTGATTTGCCCCATGTGTGCTCACGAGTGGCAAGAAGGTGATGAAGCCGATGAAGCTGCTGTGATCAAAGATGCCGTCGGTAACGTGCTCCAGGATGGCGATGCGGTGACAGTGATCAAGGATTTAAAGGTCAAAGGCTCAAGCACGCCGATCAAAGTTGGCACAAAAGTCAAATCCATTCGCCTGATTTATGATGCCCCTGATGATCACGATATCGATTGTAAAATTGACGGCTTTGGTGCCATGAAGCTCAAATCTTCGGTCGTCAAAAAAGCTTAATTGTCTCAACTTCATTTAATGTATCATAAGGACGCAGCCATGACACACATTCGCCCAACCAATGAAAAATTATTCAATGACGCCAAACGCCACATCGCAGGGGGAGTTAACTCGCCTGTGCGTGCTTTTGCCGGCGTGGGCGGTGTGCCAGTGTTTGTGCAGCGTGCAAAAGGCGCTTATATTTATGACACCGAAGGTCATGCTTATATTGACTATGTCGGCTCATGGGGTCCGATGATTTTGGGTCATGCGCATGATAAAGTCATCGATGCGGTGAAAGCTGCCGCAGAAGATGGATTGTCTTTTGGTGCGCCGACGCCTTCTGAGACGACGATGGCGGATTTGATTTGTCAAATCGTCCCAAGCATTGATTTGCTACGCATGACAAGCTCAGGCACAGAAGCGACGATGAGCGCGATTCGATTGGCGCGTGGCTATACAGGTCGTGATAAGATCGTCAAATTTGAAGGCTGTTATCATGGGCACTCTGACAGTCTGCTTGTCAAGGCAGGCTCGGGGATGCTTGATATCGGTGAGCCGACTTCAAAGGGTGTGCCTGCAGATTTTGCCAAGCATACGGTGACTTTACCATATAATGACATCGAAGCGCTGACCGCGTGTTTTGAGAAATTTGGCGATGAGCTTGCCTGCGTGATTTTAGAGCCGATCGCTGGCAATATGAACATGGTAATCCCAAGCCATGAGTTTCATCAAGCGCTGCGCCGCCTGTGCACCGAGCATGGCGTGGTGCTGATTTTTGATGAAGTCATGACGGGCTTTCGTGTTGGACTGGGCGGCGCACAGGCGCATTTTGGCATCACGCCTGATTTGACGACCTTTGGTAAGATCATTGGCGCAGGCTTGCCGGTTGGTGCGTTTGGCGGTAAGCGCGAGATTATGGAATGTATCGCACCACTTGGCGGCGTCTATCAAGCAGGGACTTTATCAGGCAATCCATTGGCGATGCGTGCAGGCAAGGCGATGTTTGATGAGCTGACTGGTGAAGGATTCTATGAGTCGCTTAGCAAAAAGACCGACTATCTGATCAAGGGCTTAAAAGCGGCCGCTGATAAGCATGGTGTACCTTTTGAGACGTGCGCGGTGGGCGGTATGTTTGGTATTTTCTTTACCGATCAGTTGCCAAAGAATTTTAATGATGTTGCAAGTCGCTGCGACGCCAAAAAATTCGCCAAATTCTTTCATGGCATGTTAGATTTGGGCATTTATTTGGCACCATCAGCCTTTGAGGCGGCATTTATGAGTGCAGCACACACCTATGAAGATCTGGATAAAACCATCGAAGCGGCAGATCAAGTATTTTCACAATTATAATTTGGTTGGGCGTTTTTGACAGTTTGGTTCACTGGTTTAAGCTGACAAAACCCTTTGCCCATTGGAATAGATAAGTGATCTATTCTTGACGGAAAATTAAGTATGTTTACAAAAATCATCAGCACAGTCATCGGCACAAAAAACGACCGCGAGCTTAAGCGTATGCGCAAAGTGGTCACCAAAATCAATAGTTATGAAGCAGGCATTCAGGCACTGTCCGATGAAGAATTGCGCCAAAAAACTGAGGAATTTAAGCAGCGTCACCAAGCTGGCGAAAGCTTGGATAAGCTGCTGCCGGAAGCTTTTGCCGTTTGCCGCGAGGCATCTAAGCGCGTCAATGGCATGCGCCACTACGACGTGCAGTTGATCGGTGGTATGACCCTGCACGAAGGCAAGATCGCCGAGATGAAAACTGGGGAAGGTAAGACCCTGATGGCGACCTTGGCGATTTATCTGAACGCCATCAGTGGCAAAGGCGTGCATGTGGTGACTGTAAACGACTACTTGGCAAGCCGCGATGCCGAGTTGAACCGTCCGTTATTTAGCTTTTTGGGCTTGACGGTGGGCGTGATCTACAGTCAGCAGCCGCCCCAAGAAAAATTTGCCGCTTATCGTGCTGACATCACTTATGGCACCAATAACGAATACGGTTTTGATTATCTGCGCGATAATATGGTATTTAGCTTAAGTGAAAAAAAGCAGCGTCCGCTGAACTACTGCATCATCGATGAAATTGACTCAATCTTAATCGATGAGGCGCGTACGCCGCTGATCATCTCAGGTCAAGCCGAAGACTCAGCGCATCTGTACGCTTTGATTGATAAGATCGTTGAGCGTTTGGTCCGCTCCAAAGACGAAGAAGAAAATAAAAACAACACCGATGGCGATTTTTGGATCGATGAAAAAAACCGCACCATTGAGATCAGCGAAAAAGGCTATGAAAAGATCGAGGCTTTTTTGGTGGAAGTCGGTGAGCTTGGCGAAAATGAAAGCTTGTACAGCCCAGCACGCTTGCCTTTATTGGCGCATGCTCAAGCCGCCATACGTGCGCATCATCTATTTGTCAAAAATATTCATTACATCGTTCAAGATGGCGAAGTGATTATTGTTGATGAAAATACAGGTCGTACCATGCCAGGTCGCCGCTGGTCGGATGGTCTGCATCAAGCGGTCGAAGCCAAAGAAGGCGTGGAAATCCAAGCCGAAAACCAAACGATGGCGACCACCACTTTCCAAAATTACTTCCGCTTATACGATAAATTGTCAGGTATGACAGGAACGGCAGATACCGAAGCTGCGGAGCTTAAGTCTACCTATGATTTGGATGTGGTGATCATCCCAACCCATCGTCCGATTGCGCGGATTGACATGGATGACCAGATTTTCTTGACCAAACTTGGTAAATATCAAGGCATCATTCGTGAGATTAAGCAAATCACCGAAAAAGGCGCCCCAGTTTTGGTGGGTACTGCCACCATTGAGGCATCCGAGGAGTTGTCATATTTATTAAATCAAGAAGGCATTACTCATAATGTGCTAAATGCCAAGCAGCATGAGCGTGAGGCAGACATCATCGCACAGGCGGGCAGACCACGCGCTGTAACGATTGCCACCAATATGGCAGGTCGTGGTACGGACATCATTTTGGGCGGTAATTGGCAAGCAGAGCTTGATGGGCACGAAGTCATCACCGATGAGATGCGCAGTGAGGCACAAGCGGCTTGGCAGGCGCGTCATGATGCGGTTCTGGCGGCGGGCGGCTTACATATCATTGGCTCTGAGCGTCACGAATCACGCCGCATTGACAATCAGCTGCGCGGACGTGCTGGCCGCCAAGGGGACCCGGGTCAGTCACGATTCTTCTTGTCGCTTGAAGATGATTTGATGCGCATTTTTGCTGGCGACCGCATTACGAATATGTTCCGCGCCATGGGCTTAAAAGAAGATGAAGCCATTGAGCATAAAATGGTTTCTCGCTCTATCGAAGGCGCTCAAGGCAAGGTTGAGGCACGAGATTTTGATGCTCGTAAAAGTTTGCTTAAGTATGATGACATTGCCAATGAGCAGCGTAAGGTCATCTACTCACAGCGCGATGATTTGTTGGCAGAGATGGACTTGCAAGAAGGCATCAAAGCCATGCATCACGAGGTGTATAATGCACTGATTGACCAGTTTGTGCCGCCAGGTTCGATCGATGATCAGTGGAATATTGATGGCTTAGAAGATGAAATCGAAGAGGCGTTCCGTTTTTATATGCCGATTAATGATTGGCTTGATGCCGACCGTCGCTTGGACGAAGACGGCTTGCGCTCCAAAATCATCGAAACTGCCATAGAGCGCTACCAGACGCGCCGTGAGCAGATGGGCGAACAAACAGCAGCGCAGCTTGAGCGCCACTTCATGCTATCTAGCCTAGATCGCCACTGGAAAGAGCATTTGACCCAAATGGATCAATTAAGAAAAGGGATTCATCTGCGCAGCTATGCTCAAAAAAATCCAGAACAAGAGTATAAGCGTGAATCATTTGAGTTATTTCAGTCGATGCTTGGTGCGATCAAATCTGATTTGATCCAAGATTTGGCGCGCGTACATGTGCCGACGCCTGAAGAACTTGCTGCCTTAGAGGAGCAGCGTCGTCAGCAGGCTGAGCAGATGCGTATGATGTTTGAGCACAATGAGGTAAATCTCGATGGCAGCCAAACGCCAGATGCAGATCTGGATCAGGCAGAATCTCGCCCAACTCAGCGTATGACCCTGACTTTAGGCGCCGCCGCACCCGTGGTGGCAGAGGATGCTCATATCATACCTGATGATGAATTGGTGATTCCTGAGCATATCAACAGAAATGCGCCTTGTCCTTGTGGTTCTGGTCTTAAATACAAACAATGTCATGGCAAACTAAGCTAGTCTTTATCGGTGGTGACGGACTTTGGGTGTTGAGTGTTTAAGCTTGCGCCTAAGATTAGGGTTTTATAAAAAAACTGTGCTATACTAAGCTAATTGTAAACCACTCTCATTTAAAGCGCATGTCGCGTCATGAGGTTGGCTATTTACTTAAAAAGTAAGGGAGTGACACCATGAAACAAACCATTTGGCAAGTCGTGGCAATATCTGCTGTGTTGGCGTTGTCTGCTTGTGCACAAAAAACTGAAGACTCTACCGCTGAGCCAGTCGAAGAAAAAGAAGTTCCTATGTCGGCTGAGCCTGCCGAACCAGTAATTGTTGTGCCCAGTGATTCGTCTGAGTCATCGATTGAGCAGGTGGTACCTGAAGCATTCGCTGACGGCGATACCACCCAGATCGCTGAAGTAGTAGAAATTGATGAGACGGCAGAGACCGCCACACAAGATGCTGAGGTCCAAGAAGGTCGCTGATCTTGGTTTGACTTGTTGATTCAAACGTTGTTATTAGCAGCCTTAGTTTATGATGTATCAAGGCTGGGCTGCGTGTTTGAGTGTTTTGAATCATTTAAGTGATGACCGCATAAATTTATCTTGCGAGTGCATGAATCTAATATGTCGCCTTGATTAAAAAGCTCTTTAATAGCCAGTTTACCCAATTGCCATTTTGCCTAAGTTGTGAATACAACCGATTGGGCAAAATGGTGTTTTATCATTTCTTAATATCATCATTATCTCATGACCCGAATCGCCACCGCTGCATTTAGAACCAAAGCCAACACCCAATCACGCCTGCCGTTTGCTGCTGCAGCGATGATTGCATTATTTTCTGGCGCAATCTTTAGTTTGGCATTGGCGCCATATTATTGGGTGCCGGTCGCTATTTTGTCACCTATGCTACTATACGTGGTGCTTAAGGACTGTCAAAGTGCCAAGCAGGCTTTTTGGTTGGGGGAGCTGTACGGCTTTGGCACTTGGGCGGTGGGCGCATTTTGGTTGTATCACTCCATTCATTATTATGGCGGCGTACCTACCGCGATGGCGCTTGTGCTCATCGGGGTGATGTCGCTGGTCATGGGGCTGTTTCATGCGCTGATGGCATGGGCGTTTGTACGCTTTAGTGCCAGGCAGCCCATGTCTTTTGCAGGATTTTGGGTAGTCCAAGAGTGGCTGAAAACGTGGTTTTTGTCTGGGTTTCCTTGGCTTTTTGTGGGTTATGCTTTTACAGAAGTCAGCTGGCTTAATGGCATTGCACCGATTTTTGGTGTGTTTGGACTGTCATTTTTGGCAGTATTTATCGGGGCGGCCATCATAGAGCTATTTCGCCGTAATATTGGACATGTAATCATTGGCGGTGTTTTGACAGGCGCTGCTGTGATTATTTCGGTGATTGGGATAAATTGGACGAAGCCAACAGGCTCTACCACCACCGTCTCGCTCGTACAGGGTAATATTCCGCAAGATCTTAAGTGGCAAGAAGGCTCAGGTCTACAGACCATTGGCATCTATGCAGGGCTTTCGCAGTCTGAATGGGGGCGTGATTTGGTGGTATGGCCAGAGGCAGCGATTACGATGTTTCAAGATGAGGCGGCTTGGCAAATTCAGGCCATTGCTCAGCAGGCGTCCCAAGCTGGCAGCGCTTGGATGACTGGCATCATGTATCGCTTGATGCCAACTGTTGAGGGCGTCATGCCAATTTTATATAATAGCGTGATGTTACATGATCGCGATGAAGTGTCGGTTTACAAAAAGCAGCAGTTGGTACCGTTTGGTGAGTACATTCCGCTGGGCGGTCTTTTAGATGTGTTGCCAGGACTTGAAGGGATGCAAGGCATGGTCAGCCTAAGCCGTGGCCATGATGACCAAGATCCGCTGATGATCGGTGGTGAGCATGGCGAGAAAATTGGTGCAGCGATTTGTTATGAAGTGGCTTATCCTGATACGACACGCAAAAATGCACTCGGTAGCGATTTTCTTTTAACCGTTTCTAATGATGCTTGGTTTGGCACAACGGCAGGACCGATACAGCATCTACAAATGGTGCAGATGAGAAGCTTGGAGAATGGACGTTGGTTTGTGCGTGCAACGAATAATGGCGTCACTGCGTTGATCGACCATCAAGGGCGGGTGGTCAGTCAGATACCGCAGTTTGAGCGAGGCGTGCTGCGAGGCGAGGTGCCGAGCTACGTGGGTCGCACGCCTTATATGGTTTGGGGTCACTATCCGGTCTTGGGTTTAGCGATTGTGCTGATTTTGCTCAGTATTTGGGCAAATAAACTCAACAATACCAGTGCCAAACGAGAAAAATATTATACCGCTGAAGGTGTCGCTGATCGCTGATTGGTGTAATAATTCCTTAATTGATAAAAGGAATTGTACAAAAACACAGAATTTGGTATATAATAAGGAAAATTTATTTCAGGTTAAATCCCAAATTAATTAACCCCCCCCATTTTATTCGATTAGGCAGGTAACCATGGCACATGATGCTTCAAACAATAACCCACTTAAAGAATCGTTAACAGCACTGATCGGCGTTGTGCTCTTTCTTGTGATGATCGCAGGTATTGCGATTTCGGCGTGGTTACGTCCTGCAGGCGAGCATCCTGCAAAGGCAGAGCAAGCAATGGCAGAAACTGCCGAAGTTGAAGTGGCTCAGCCAGCCGCCGCTGACGCAGAGCCATCAGCGCAGTCAGAGGCTGAAGCTCAAGCAGCAGAGCCTGCACCTGAAGCGGCACAGCCAGCAACTGACGCTCAAACAGAAGCAGAAGCACCGAGCGATGCGCCTGCTGCCGAAGCCGCGCCTGCCGATCAAGCCGCAGCGACTGAAGCGGAAGCGGCTGCACCACAGAGCAACTAATTCTTTTTCTTACTCTCAACCCTTGTGTGCTCCACAAGGGTTTTTTATTTTATTATTTGAGATCTTAAGATTGGCTGAATCGGATGTCTTATAATGCAGCAAATATCCAAACTTATGCTAAAATTAGAGACTTTGGTCATATCGATTCATGCAGATTAATCACGATAAAATAAGGAAGAGCTATGTTAGATTCAACAAATAAACATCAAGAGCGCGTCCAGCTTGCCCGTCAGACAATGGCAGCCGAAGGCATAAACGCACTGATTATCCCTTCAGCCGATCCGCATATGTCTGAGTATTTGCCTGAGTATTGGCAGGGTCGGGCTTGGGTATCTGGGTTTACAGGGTCGGTGGGTACATTGGTGATCGCCGAAACCTTCGCAGGGCTATGGGCAGACAGTCGCTATTGGGTGCAGGCGCCCATTCAGCTGGCAGGTACAGGCATCGAACTTAAAAAAATGCAAATCGGTCAGCCGACCTTTGCACAGTTTTTGGCAGATGCGCTGCCTGCTGGTGCCAAAGTTGCCATTGATGGTAATGTATTATCGGTCAATGAATATGATCATCTAAAAAACGCTTTTTTGGACAAAGGCATTGAACTTGTCACACAGCTGGATATTTTATCAAAAATTTGGACAGATCGCCCAAGCCTCCCGACGGCACTGATCTATGAGCATCCTGCCGAATTTGTGGATACAAGCGCTTTAGATAAGCTTAAACAAGTGCGCGCACAAATGCAGCAAAAACAGGCAGATGCACATCTGATTAGTAGTTTGGATGACATTGCATGGCTTTTGAATTTGCGCGGCTCGGATGTGGCGTTTAATCCTGTATTTTTGGCGCATTTATTGATTGATGATACTAAGGCAACTTTGTTTGTTGATGTGGAGAAATTAAGTCCAAAAATTCGCTCAACGCTTGAAAAAATCGGTGTTCAAATTGCCGACTATCAAGCGATCGGCGACGCAGTATCTGTGATCCTGGGCAAGCTTTTGATTGATCCTGCACGCGTGGCAATAGGCACACTAAAGCAGTTGCCTGAATCTGCCAAGCTGATTTATGCGGTCAATCCAAGTACACTACTAAAAGCCATCAAATCCGAGGCAGACCTTAAGCACATCCGAGAAGCGATGCGTCAAGATGGTGCGGCGCTGTGTGAATTTTTTTCTGAATTTGAAACCAAAACAGCGGTTGGCGAGCCCTTAACTGAGCTGGATGTCGATCGCATGCTCATCGAAGCGCGT
The DNA here is from genome assembly GCF_002014965.1 of Moraxella canis. Lineage (GTDB taxonomy): Bacteria > Pseudomonadota > Gammaproteobacteria > Pseudomonadales > Moraxellaceae > Moraxella > Moraxella canis. The sequence continues at coordinate 9,744 of NZ_MUXT01000005.1, read as the reverse complement.
AGCCGCCAAAAACACTATGTGTCACCCAGTTTTGATACCATCGCAGGCTTTAGGGCAAATGGGGCGATTGTGCATTATCGAGCCACTGAAGACAGTCACAGCGCCATCACAGGCGATGGGCTCTTACTGATTGATTCAGGCGCACAGTATTATAATGGCACAACCGACATCACCCGCATGGCAAGCGTCGGTCAGGTGAGTGATGATGAAAAGCGTGATGTCACTTATGTGCTGAAGGCGCATATTGGACTGGCTCAAGCGCATTTCCCTGATGGCGTGGCGTCATCACAAGTCGACACACTGGCTCGAGTGCATCTGTGGCAGCAGGGCTTGGATTATCGTCATGGCACAGGGCATGGCGTCGGCTATTTTATGAATGTACACGAAGGTCCGCAGGTGATCTCTGTTTTTGCGCCGCCATCGCCAGAGCGTGTGCTAAAGCGTGGTATGGTCACCACCAATGAACCAGGTCTGTACCGCGAAGGTCAATGGGGTATTCGTTTAGAAAACTGCTTGGCATGTGTTTCGGCAGCCGAAAGCGAGTTTGGCTCATTCTTAAAATTCGAAGATTTGACCTTATGCCCCTTTGATACACGCTTGATTTTGATTGAGCTTTTGACCGACGGTGAAAAGGCGTGGCTAAATCAGTATCATCAGCGCGTGCATGATGAGCTGATTGATCGTGTCAGTGGTGCAGCCAAAGACTGGCTGATCGAAAGAACCAAAGCCATCTGAGCCTTAAATCAAGCACTATTTTGGTGTGGATATTTGCGCCAAAATAGTGCCAATTTTATCTTGGCATTCTTGATACTCTTCGCTGGCATCAGACTTGATGGTGATGCCACCACCCGCCCAAATCTCACATTTTTGCCATTTTTGTAGTGTGCGAATCAGGACATTCCAATTGCCTGTACCATTAAAATTCAGATAGCCCATCGTGCCACAGTACGCGCCACGAGGTGAGGTTTCAAGCTCATGGATGATCTCGCACGCACGTTTTTTGGGCGCGCCTGTGATGGAGCCTGCTGGCAATGAGCCAAATAATACTGTGATGGGATGCGCATCGCTCAGTGTGGCTGTGACGGTGCTGACCATGTGATGCACATTTTTAAAGCTTTCGATGGCGAAGCGCTTGGGCGTCTTGACTGTGCCGATTTGTGCATATTTACCCAAATCATTTCTGAGCAAATCGACGATCATCAGATTTTCGCTGATGTCTTTTTCGCTATTGATAAGCGCTTGTCTAAGCTTGTCATCCATGATGGGGTCAGCATGGCGTGGACGCGTACCCTTGATGGGCTTGGTAATCAGATGAATTTTGCCGTCTGTTTTTTGAAATTCAAAAAACAGCTCTGGCGAGATAGACAGCAGTTCAAATTCCCCCAATTTTAAAAACCCTGCAAAAGGTGCATTCATGGCATGATGCAGATTGGGTAAATGGCTTGCCAAATCACAAGCATCGGCGTGCCACTTTTGGGTGAGGTTGATTTGATAAGTATCGCCTGCTTTGAGATAGTTTTGGGTGCGCTCAAAAGCTTTGACATACTCTGCCTGTGTCCAAGTGGGCTGAAAGTCCACAGGTGATGCGGTGGGCAAGGGGCGGCATAATAACTTACACAGCTGATGATGAATTCGCTGAAAAAATTCAGAACAGCTGCCCATACCAACGAAGTCATAGCCGCCTTCGACAGGCTGAAGATACATGTCATAATGCGCCAAATAGCCGCAAGGCTGATGGGGCTTGATGGTAATCTGATGATTCAACTGATGCGCTGATATATCATAGCCAATAAAGCCCATAAAGCCATGCACATAGCTGCCATGATCTGTGCAGTCATAGCCGCGAGCATCGGCACTGGCTTGATCGGCATACATGATCAGCTCATGCTGCCAGTCGTCATAAGTAGATGGGTAGCGCTCATCCAAGCTGCCCATCTCATCGTCTTGTCGTGTTTTTTTGTGAAGGGATAGTCCATCATCAAAACTAGCCGTCCATGCAACCTTAGGGCAAATCCCAATCACAGGGCGATGCGCATTATGTAAAAAACATACTTGCCAATCTGGCTGATATGTGGCGATAAGTGCGGTGATTTGGCTTGGAGTGTAGGCGGTGGCGATGTGGTGTTTTAGCATTATAAAATGGCAAGTAAAAAGGCAAATTGTAAAACAAATTGCACAAAAGAAAAAGGGGGTGTGGTTTGACTTTTAAGCTGAGATTAGAATGTTAAGCCAAGCTTAGACAATCAAAAGCTGTCAGATTTGGATGGATGGTTTTAAATTTGATCAGGTCATGGGGATGCTGCCCCATGACCTGATTGTCTTAGCCTTTAAATTTTTGGATAACCAAAGCGGCGTTGGTGCCCCCAAAGCCAAAGCTATTGCTCATCACGCTATCAAGCGCTGTTTGGCGAGTTTGGGTAACAATATCAAACTCTTTGGCACCTTCATCGAGATTTTGGACATTAATGGTCGGCGCGATAAACCCATGATTCATCATGAGCAGACAATAGATCAGCTCTTGGACACCCACCGCGCCCAAGCTATGACCAGTCATGGATTTGGTTGAGCTGATTGGTGGCGTCCGATCTGAGCCACCAAAGACGGCTGCGATTGCTTTGAGTTCTGTGATATCTCCAAGCGGTGTACTGGTACCGTGCGTATTGATGTAATCGACGCTAGTCAGTCTAGCTTGAGCAAGCGCAATCTGCATACAGCGTACCGCTCCTTCGCCGCTTGGTGCGACCATCTCTGCACCGTCAGATGTCGCGCCGTAGCCTGTGATCTCTGCCAAGATCGTCGCCCCGCGGGCTTGTGCCGACTCAAGACTTTCAACGACGACCATGCCGCCACCGCCCGCAATCACAAAGCCATCACGATCTTGATCGTATGGGCGACTGACTGCTTGCGGGGTATCGCTGTACTGCGTACTCATCGCCCCCATGGCATCGAACATGCACGACTGCGTCCAATGCTCACTTTCGCTGCCACCCGCCAGTACGATGTCGGCTTTGCCAAGTTGAATCAGCTCCATAGCATGCCCAACACAGTGGCTTGATGTAGCGCAGGCAGACGACAGCGAATAAGACGTGCCTTTGATTTTTAGTCCTGTTGCCAAGGTGGCAGACACCGAGCTTGCCATGATTTTGGGAACTGCCATCGCGCCTACGCCGCGCAGACCTTTTTCGCGCATGGCATCCACAGCCGCCATGACATCTGCAGTAGAAGCCCCGCCTGACGCGGCAACCACCGCAACCCTAGGATTGTCGGCGACAGCATCAATGCTAAGCCCTGCGTTTTTGATGGCTGATAAAGCGCTGATATACGCATAAAGGCTAGCGTCGCTCATAAATCGCTTTAATTTACGATCGATGCCTGTGGTGTCCAAGCTATCATGATCAATACTGCCCGCCACGCATGATTTGAATCCCAAATCGGCATATTCTTGCTTAAAGCGAATGCCTGAGCGTCCATTTTCTAAGGCTTGCTTGACAGTGTCCAAATCATTACCCAAACAAGACACAATCCCTGCACCTGTGATGACAACACGTTTCATAATTTCATCCTAAAAAAAGTTTACAGTTGTAATGCTTGCTATTGTAACAAATTCTTTAAAACTTAGGGAATTTTTCCCAAAATTTTCATAAAAATAGGTGAAAATAAGCAAAGATGGGCAAGGATTTACCAAACATTCACTATTGCGTCAGTTGGTGGTGGTATTTATGAACATTTAATAACATTTATGTTATATATTATTACTAGGCGTCGTTTGGTTTTTGTGATAGTCTTTAGAGTATGATTTCTGATAATTTTCACACAATTTAATGAGACGGGCATACGATAGATAAAAGCAAATGACTTTTGGTCTTTTATAAAAATCCCCTGATCTCAGCGCCACAACTATGGAGATGTCACTGATGGCAAAATCAAATAAAAAATCCGCCCACAAAGCCGCCAAAAAAACACAGCACAGCTATGATGATCAAGTCAAAGAATTGGCTCAAGAAGTGGCTGAGCATGACGATGTTGAAATCGTGGCTGAGGTAGATATCGAAAATCAAGCCGTCTCTGATGTGCTGATCATTCGAGATACTGATACGAGCGACGATACCGATGCTAAAGCCAATGACCAAGCGGATCAAGAGAAGGACGTCTCTGAAGCAGGTGAGACTTTGGTCGATGACGCTAAGCAAAAAGCTGAAGCAGTCAAAGAAGATGCTGAGAATAAAGCACAAAATCTGCAAGACAAAGCGTCTGAAAAACTTGAGTCTGCCAAAGAGGCTGTTCAAGATAATGTCGATCAAGCTAAGGAACAAGCAGCATCTTTACAACAAACTGCCGAAGAAAAAGCTGAAGATCTCAAAGCTCAAGCCCAAGATAAGGTAGAGGAAGCTCAAAGCTTGGTTGAGGATAAAGTCGAAGACATCAAGGCTCAGGCTGAGTCTTTGCAAGAAGATGCTGCCGATAAAGTTGAAGCGTTAAAAGAAGCTGCCGCTGATAAAGTCGAGGCTGCCAAAGCTGAAGCTGAATCGCTAAAAGATGACGCTGCCCAAAAATTTGACTCAGCCAAACAAGCGGTTGAAGATAAGTTAGAAACCATCAAAGAGCAAGTCCTCGATCAGGTCGACTCCCTAAAAGACAGTGCTGACCAAGAAAAAGAAGCGCTTAAAGATAAAGCTGCGCATGCGGTTGAAGGGGCTAAGCATAAAGTTGAAGATATCGTCGATGATGTCAAGCACACCACCGAATCTTTGAAAAATACTGTGAGTGAAAAAATCGATGAGATTAAGCAAGCCGCTTTGGATAAAACAGAAGAAGTTAAATCTCAGATGAGCCAAAAAGCAGATGCTTTAAAATCTTCAGGCGAAGAGCTCAAACAAAACGCCCAAACGGCTGCTGACGACGCCATTACAGAAGCTCAAGCTGCCGTCGTCAGTGGTTCGGTCGCTGCTGCTGATTCAGCGCAATCAACAGCTCAAAGCGCAAAAGACAAACTCAATCAGCTTTTTGAACAAGGTAAATCTGCCTTGGATGAAAAAGTTCAAGAATTGGGCGAGAAATTTGGTGCCACTGATAAAATTAATGAAGTCACCGAAAATGTCGATTTGGCGACTCAAGTCATCAAAGAAGAAGCACAGGCGCTACAAGTTAGCGCTCAAGAATCCCTGCAAGCCGCCAAAGCTGCTGGCGAAGAGTATGAAGCCACGCATAAAGACAAGGGCTTGACTGCCAAACTTGGTAAAGTGGGCGCCTATTTATCTGGCATGTATGGTGTTAGCCAAAATAAAACCAAGCATTATCAAGGCGTTGATTTGGATCGCGGAAGTTTTGATGAAGATGCGTTTCATGCCCAAAGTAGCTTTTTTGCAGGACAAGTATTTGGTGCTAAAGCAGTCGCGGCTAAGAATGTCGCAGCCAAAGTCGTTCCGCAATCTAAATTTGAAGCCATCAGTGAATCTGTCTATAACAAAGTCGCTGAGTGGTCGAACACATGGGCAATCAAAGACCTTAAAAACGATCCAAGATTTGATTTAATCGATACCATGAGTGCTCAAGAGCGTGATGCTTTTGCTGAAGATGTCGCTAATCAAAATCGTGCACTTGCTACGCTTGGCGGTGTCGCAGGCTTGGCAGGTCTAAAAGGCGTCGTCGCAGACACAGCATGGCTATTGATGGTATCCTTGCGCACCGTTTATCAGCTATCAGCAATTTATGATCAGCCATTGACTGGTAAAGAAGGTGCCAAGAAGGCTTATGGTGTGCTATCAGGCGCCAATCTTGAAAAACTTCAAGAAAAGCAAGTGATTTTGACAGCTTTGGCTCTGGGAAGTAGTATGCTTGCCAATGCTCAGCATACTGGAATCAAAGCGCAGCTTGATGCGTTGGCTGAGCGTTACCGCGAAAGTCAGCCTTATGCCAAGCAATTTATGGATTTGGATAAATATGTCAATTTAGATAATCTTAATCCAAATTGGTTAAACAAGATTCTACCAATTTCAGCAGTGGCAGTGGGCGCTCATTATAATAATGAGCTGATTGATGAAGTGATTGGCACAGCAATGGCAACCTTTTCAGATAGTTTTAATCAAAGCAGCACCTTGATTTCTGACTCAGCTGAAAATACTGAAAACCAAGAATCAACCACTGAAGAATAATATAAAAATCGCTATCAAAGAGTCATGTTTTGATAGCGATTTGAATTATTCTCATCAAAAACCTAACTTATTTTATAGGGCTGCTTGAAGTTTTCTTGATTTAGCCCTATAATATATTGCCCCAAATGGGGATTTACGTTATTGGTTAAAAGTGCCAACTTAGATTGGCGCTTTGCTGATGGCGAATTTTTAACAACAACGGGAGAAAATTGCCCTATGGCAACTACAAACCAGCTAATCCGCAAGGGTCGCACAACCATCAAGGAAAAATCAAAAGTTCCTGCGTTGCAAGCGTGCCCACAGCGTCGTGGCGTGTGTACTCGTGTTTACACCACCACACCAAAAAAACCTAACTCAGCAATGCGTAAAGTTTGCCGTGTACGCTTGACTTCAGGTTATGAAGTTTCTAGCTACATCGGTGGTGAAGGTCACAACCTTCAAGAGCATAGCGTTGTGCTAATCCGTGGCGGTCGTGTTAAGGACTTGCCAGGTGTGCGCTATCATACCGTACGTGGTGCACTTGACTGTGCAGGCGTGAAAGATCGTAAGCAAGGCCGTTCTAAATACGGTGCTAAGCGTCCTAAGGCCTAATCATTTGCCTAAGACATTTTTGCGTGAATCAGGGTTTGGTGTGTCAAACCCAATCATGCAGTAAGGCTGGTTAAACCTAGCTTTATACCAGATAATCCTGAAGAGATAAGGAAACTATTATGCCAAGACGTCGTGTCGTCGCTGCCCGTGAAATTCTACCAGATCCTAAATTCGGCAGCCAAACAATCGCTAAATTCATCAACCATGTGATGGTTGATGGTAAAAAATCAGTTGCAGAAAAAATCGTTTATGGTGCGCTTGAGGCAGTTGTTGCCAAAAAGAACATCCAAGATCCTGTAGCTTTTTTTGAAGAAGTGCTAGAAAATGTTCGCCCAACCGTCGAAGTTAAAGCTCGCCGCGTTGGTGGTGCTACCTATCAAGTACCTATGGAAGTACGCCCATCCCGTCGTACTGCCTTGGCTATGCGTTGGTTAGCCGATGCTGCTTCAAAGCGTTCTGAAAAATCAATGGCTCTTCGCTTAGCTGGTGAGCTAAATGATGCTTCAGAAGGCAAAGGCGCAGCCATTAAAAAACGTGATGATGTTCACCGTATGGCGGACGCAAACAAAGCGTTTTCACACTATCGTTTCTAATTGGGAATTGATCAAAGATTTTTTGATACATTCTCTGTTGCGATTGTTTATGAAAATTTATTTCAAAAACAATACTCAAAAATCTGTGTGGCTGTGATCATTAGCAGCCAACAGATTTACCAAATTAAACAGAATTTTTCTAGGAAAAATTATGGCTCGTACAACCCCTATTAGCCGCTATCGTAACATCGGTATCTCGGCACACATTGACGCAGGTAAGACTACTACTTCTGAGCGTATTTTGTTCTACACAGGTGTATCACACAAACTTGGTGAGGTGCATGATGGTGCTGCCACCATGGACTGGATGGAGCAAGAGCAAGAGCGTGGTATTACCATTACTTCTGCTGCCACCACAGCTTTTTGGTCGGGCATGGCTAGCCAATTTAAAGAACACCGTATTAATGTTATTGACACTCCAGGTCACGTTGATTTCACTGTAGAAGTTGAGCGTTCTATGCGTGTCCTTGATGGCGCTTGCATGGTTTACTGTGCAGTTGGTGGTGTACAGCCACAGTCTGAAACCGTATGGCGTCAGGCTAACAAATATAAAGTGCCTCGTTTGGCGTTCGTGAATAAAATGGACCGTACAGGCGCAAACTTCTTCCGCGTTGTTGAACAGATGAAAACGCGTTTGGGTGCCAATCCTGTCCCTATCGTTATTCCAGTGGGTGCAGAAGAAAGCTTTACTGGTGTGGTCGACTTGATCGAGATGAAATCTATCATCTGGGATGAAGCATCTCAAGGTATGAAGTTTGAATATGGTGAAATCCCAGCAGACTTGGTTGATACTGCCGAAGAGTGGCGCACCAACATGATCGAAGCTGCTGCAGAAGCATCTGAAGAGCTGATGGATAAATACCTTGAAGAAGGCGAATTGTCAAAAGAAGACATCGTCGAAGGTTTGCGTATCCGTACTTTGGCGAGCGAGATTCAGCCGATGCTATGTGGCTCAGCGTTCAAAAACAAAGGCGTACAGCGTATGCTGGATGCTGTGATCCAATTCTTGCCAGCACCTGATGATGTTGAAGCGATCAAAGGTATTTTGGATGATAAAGCTGAAACTGAAGCTTCACGTGAAGCGTCTGATGAAGCACCTTTCTCTGCACTAGCATTCAAAATCATGAATGACAAGTACGTGGGTAACTTGACCTTCGTTCGCGTTTATTCTGGTGTTGTTAAGCAAGGCGATAGTGTCTATAACCCTGTTAAGATGAAGCGTGAGCGTATCGGTCGTATCGTACAGATGCACGCAAACGAACAAAAAGAAGTTGAAGAAATCCGTGCAGGCGACATCGCAGCCTTGGTAGGTATGAAAGATGTTACTACTGGTGACACGCTTTGTGATAACGATAACATCATCACTCTAGAGCGTATGGAATTCCCAGAGCCAGTAATTTCTTTGGCGGTTGAACCAAAAACCAAAGCTGACCAAGAAAAAATGTCAGTTGCGTTGGGTCGCTTAGCGAAAGAAGATCCTTCATTCCGTGTGCGTACAGATGAAGAATCAGGTCAAACGATCATTTCAGGTATGGGTGAGCTTCATCTTGATATTATCGTTGATCGTATGAAGCGTGAATTCAATGTTGAAGCCAATATTGGTGCGCCTCAGGTAGCTTATCGTGAAACAATTCGCCAATCGGTAGAAGTTGAAGGTAAATTTGTCCGTCAAACTGGTGGTCGTGGTAAATTTGGTCACGTTTGGTTGCGTCTTGAGCCGCTTGATCCTACTGGCGATGTTGAATATGAATTCAGCGAAGAAATCGTCGGTGGTGTGGTTCCAAAAGAATACCATGCAGCAGTTGACAAAGGTATCCAAGAGCGTATGAAAAACGGCGTTATCGCAGGATACCCAGTTGTTGGCGTCAAAGCCACTTTATATGATGGTTCTTACCATGACGTTGACTCTGACGAATTGTCGTTCAAAATGGCAGGTTCTATGGCGTTCAAAAAAGGCTTCCTACAAGCAAGCCCAGCGCTGCTTGAGCCTATCATGAAAGTTGAAGTAGAAACTCCTGAAGACTACATGGGTGATATCATGGGTGACTTGAACCGTCGTCGCGGTATGGTTCAAGGCATGGATGATCTGCCAGGCGGCACCAAGTCGATTCGTGCAGAAGTACCATTGGCTGAGATGTTCGGCTATGCAACACAAATGCGCTCAATGTCTCAAGGTCGTGCAACTTATTCAATGGAATTCTTGAAATACCAAGAAACTCCGAAGAACGTTGCTGACGAGATCATTAAGAAATTTACAGCTAAGGACGATGACGAGTAATTCATCATCTGTTAGCGGTAGTGTATTACCAGATACCATCTGATGGTCAGATGGTATCATAAATCAAATTTTAACAATGTTGCGATCTGTCTGTATGATCGCATATACTCGAGGAAACCATCATGGCAAA
>NZ_MUXT01000004.1:138427-345258 GCF_002014965.1 Moraxella canis | reverse complement strand
CAGATTTTGGCTGCTTTTTTATTAATCATTGGCGTGTCTTTTGTTATATTGAATCGAATTAAATACTGACAACACAATGAATGCAACGCCAATCAAGCCTGTGACAATCTCAGGCACATGGAAGCGTGTCGATAGCAGCATAATAATGGCGAGCGCGCCAATGGCATAATGTGCGCCGTGCTCCAAATAAATAAAGTCATTCAAAGTCCCTTTATCTACCAAATAAATCGTCATAGAGCGTACAAACATCGCACCGATCGCCAAACCAATCATAATTACAATCACATCATTAGTAATCGCAAAAGCACCGATCACACCATCAAAACTAAAAGATGCGTCCAACACTTCAAGATATAAAAAGCCTGCAATGCCGCCCTTTAAAATCGTGGGTGACACGCCAGCGGTATTGACGATCTCATTACCTTTTGAGTCATACACCACTTCCTCGGCGTCGCTGTCGCCTTCTAGGAGCGCTGATAGCACACTGACGCCCAAATAGACCAAAATCCCCCAAATGCCTGCGACCATGACGACGCCTTGTTTTGCTTCTTCTACCCAGCTCATAGAGATCATCAAGACAACGAGCGCAACAAACACACTCATGGCATCCACTTTGCTAAACTTGACCAAGCGAGACTCTAGCCACTTAAACCAATGCACATCCTTATCACCGAAGATGAATTTTAGGAACACCAGTAATAAAAACATCCCCCCAAACGCTGAGATCTCCGCATGATGCGCATTGAGATGCTCGGCATATTGGACTGGATTATTCAGCGCCAGATGAATCACCTCGCCCATACCCAAATTGGCGGTCACTGCGACGATAACAATTGGGAACACCAAACGCATCCCAAAAACAGCGATCAAAATACCGACGGTCAAAAAAATCTTTTTCCAAAAATCATTCCAACCCTTTAAAATAGAAGCGTTCACCACCGCATTATCAAATGATAAAGAAATCTCCATGATCGCCAAAATTGCTGTAATCCCCAGCACCAAAAACATCCCAGAGATACCGCCACGGCTATATCCCCACCATGCCGCGATCACAAAACAGACAAAAGTAAAAATGATATCAAATAAAAAATGTCGCATAGCTGCCTTATGTCATATTAAAAATTACTGTCAAAAAAATCGCCCAGAGAGCACGACCACCGAGCGACAGGATTTGCCATTGACTTAAGAATGATTATACCGCTAAAATCTATACCAATCAATCAACGAATACATGAGGACCCTGACGATCACCGCCAATGAGATGATGGCGATATTTCAAAATAAATCATAACACTATGTCAGCTTCTTTAAAAAATAAAAAATTTGCACAAAATACTTGTCAAATCATAAAAATCCGCTATAATAGCACGCACAAAAGCAGTGATGCTTCACCAGATTTGGGGACGTGGCGGAATTGGTAGACGCACTGGATTTAGGTTCCAGCGCCGCGAGGTGTGAGAGTTCGAGTCTCTCCGTCCCCACCATTTTTAAAAAAAACCTTGCCGATTGGCAGGGTTTTTATTGGATTAATCCACACAATGAAATAAAAAAAACAGCCAATCATTCAGCTGTTTTTTGGTCTAAAAATTCTTTTAAGCGTTTTTGCTGCGCATCATATGCTATCTTATCGCGCTGATAAATCTCATAAACACAGCAGTCTCCACACTCACTGCCGCAGCATTCCCAATCTTCAGGATAGTCAGGCTTGGGTAATAGCACTTCATTAAAGTCACTTTGAGTCATCATCAACCTGTTTATATGTTAAAATTTAATTAAAGTTAAAAAGCGCTTAAGTTGCCCAAAGCGCCTTTTGACTTTTAAGAAGTCTGTCATCAAGATCATGTCAAGATATTGATATCATTGACAAAGATTATTCATCAACATAGCTTAGCCAGTGCTTATACTTATCATTGCGCCCTTGAACGACATCAAAATATAAAGTTTGCAGCTGCTCGGTCATCGGACCACGACCCCCATTGCCAATCACACGGTCATCATATTCGCGGATTGGCGTCACTTCAGCCGCTGTACCAGTCATAAAGATCTCATCCGCCAAATAAAATTCATCGCGAGTAATGCGACGCTCAATGACCTTGATGCCCAAATCGTGAGCGAACTCAATGATGGTACGGCGAGTGATGCCGTCAAGCGCACCACCTGCCAGATCTGGGGTGTGTAGCTCTCCATTTTTAACCAAAAATAGGTTCTCGCCCGACCCTTGACAGACAAAGCCTTGAGGGTCCATCAAAATGGCTTCATCATAGCCGTTACGGGTCACTTCTTGGTTGGCTAGGATTGACACAGGATAGTTGCTGGCAGCTTTTGCCTTACACATGGTAACATTGGGATGGTGGTGGGTATAGCTAGAGGTCTTGACGCGGATGCCATTTTTGATGCCATCTTCACCCAAATATGCTCCCCAATGCCATGCAGCAACCGCCGCATGAATGGTATTATCTTTGGCGGCAATACCTAGCTTTTCAGAACCCACCCAAATCAGTGGGCGAATGTATGCCGATGCCAAATTATTCAGGCGCACAACATCTTTTTGGGCTTGGATAAACTCATCAAAACCATAAGTACAATCCAATTGAAAGATTTTGGCGGAGTTTAGCAGGCGCTCTGTGTGCTCTTGTAAGCGGAAAATGGCTGTACGCCCATCTGGCGTCTGATACGCACGCACCCCTTCAAACACCGCCAAGCCATAATGCAAACTGTGGGTCAGCACATGCACCTTGGCATCTGGCTGCTCTACCAATGCGCCATCTAGCCACATTTTGCCTTCTTGGGTTGCCATGCTCATAAATTACTCCATATCGGTTGTTAAAAATTATTACAATTTAATATTTCAAGCGATTATAGCAGATGCCATAAAAATAATAAAATGATTTTCTTAGCCAAATTGATTGCTTTTTATTATGTCAAAACACACTTTTGATCATAAATTTGTGGAATTTTAATATGTTCAGCCGAGCACATCCTCCCAGACCTCTCGCACAAATTGACGCAGCTCATGCCACTCTTGATCACCGACGACATTTTTTTGTTCAGATAAGGCAAGTTCGTGGGTTTTTTTGCGCAAATCCAAATAAGCCTGGGTCAGCTTTTGGCAGCGATCGGCAGTCCAAATGCCTGTTTGTTCCAATTCCTCAAAAATGCGTACATTATCTGGCCAAATTGCCAAATTTGGGTGCTCGTGCGCATGAGCAAGCACCATAAATTGAGCCAAAAATTCAATGTCTATCAAGCCACCAAAATCTTGTTTGAGATTAAATTGCTCGGCTTCTCCATGCTCACGCCTCGTCGTCTTTGTGCCCAAATGATTTTGCATTTTTTGACGCATTTCAATGACATCTTGGCGCACTTGTGTCGCTTGCCTTGGCGTGGTCAGGACTTGCTTACGAATACGGTCAAACTCTTTTAGCACTGACACATCACCTGTCAGACCCCGCGCCCGAACCAAAGCTTGATGCTCCCAAGCCCAAGCCTTGTCCGTTTGATACAGCTCAAAAGCATGGGTAGAAATTACCGGCACGCCAGCATTGCCCGAGGGGCGCAAGCGCGTATCAATCTCATAGGCGCGCCCATCACGGGTTTGGGTTGCCAGATAATTCATCAGTTTTTGGATCAAGCGAGAAGCAAATTTCATGCCACTGATCGGCTTATCGCCATCAGTTTCGCTTTTTTCGTCGATGCGGTGCAAAAACACCAAATCCAGATCCGACGCATAACCCATTTCAAGACCGCCCAATTTGCCATAACCAGTGATCGCAAAGCCGCAATCGGCGATGTGCGCACGCTCACCGTTATTTAATAAAGGAAACCCGTGCTTGACGGACAGCTCATGTAACGCTCGATACAGCGCTGATTCAAGCACCACTTCAGCGATATAGGTCAAACTGTCGGATACTTTCATCGTATGGCGCAAACCCAGCACATCTGCGGTCGCCACTGCCAGAACTTGAGTTTTTTTGAATAGTCGTATGGTGGTCAAATAGCCTTCGTCATCAAAGGGCTCCACTCTAAGCAGGCTTTGTCTGAGAATATCGGTAAGCTCAGTTTTATCAGGCAAATGTAGATAACGCTTTTGAAGGAATGTATCAAGCAGCACTGGATAATGCGCAAGCTCTCGGGCGATCCATGGGCTTGCCGATAAAGTCGGGATCAAGCGCACCGTTGCATCTGGATTTTCGCTCAGCATCACCAGATAAATTGACCTACGACAAATGGCTTCTAGGAGCGCAATCAATCTGGGCAAGGCGATTTTTGCTGACTCTGCACCATCTTTTTCGGCGTGCGTCAATAAAGCATGCAAGATGATGGGATAGGCTTGATTGAGCCTGTCTTTTGCGACATCATCAAGCCCCATCACCAGCCGAGAGTTCATAAATTCATCAAGCGCTGCCGCTGAATCATCGCCCAATATCTCATCCAATGACGACTGAATCTGAATAATGTCTAAGCTTTCTTGCTTAGGAGACTGCCTGTCTGTCACCATGCGCCCAAAGGGTCTGCTGACATTATGGCGATGCGCATCCAGCACTGAGCGAAATGACTTAACCGACTCATAGCCCAAGGTCTGTGCGATGGCAAGCATCTCATCGGGATTGCTTGGCAGGCATTGGGTTTGTTGATCGTGGCGCGCTTGGATGGCATGCTCTAATCGGCGCAAGAATCGATACGCCGCCGCCAGTTGTTTGCTTTCATCTTTATCAATATAATCAAGCTCGGTTAATACCGCCAAACAATCCAGGCATGCAGGATTCTCAGCGATGCGAACATGATGCCCGCCATAGATCAAGGCAAATGCTTGAACAATAAATTCAATGTCACGGATACCGCCCACCCCAAGCTTGACATTATCCAAATCCTGCCTTTGGGTTTGCTGATTGATGATCATGGCTTTCATTTCGCGCAGCGCGCTAAACGCACTATAATCAATATAATAACGGTGTACAAAGTTTCTTGATAATTGGCTAAGCTGTTGCGCAAATTCATCACTGATGTCATTCACCACGCGCGCCTTTAGCCAAGCAAAACGCTCCCAAGTGCGCCCATGCTGACTAAAATACTTATCCAATGCCGCCATGTGCATCACCAGTGGTGAGCCATCGCCCCAAGGACGCAGGCGCATATCCACCCGAAAGACAAAGCCATGTTCGGTATTTTCATCCAAAAGCTTAATCACGCCGCGTCCAAGATCGCGCATGAATTTATGATTATCAATGATTTTTTTGCCGTCTGTTTCGCCATTATCAATATGCACAAAAATCAAATCAATATCACTGGACAAGTTCAGCTCTTGGGCGCCCAATTTACCCATGGCGATGATAGCAAGCTCATCTTTGAGCGTTTTGTTTTTTTGGCGAATGATGGGCTCGCCATAGCGTTTGGTCAGCTTGTGATACACAAAATCCTTAGAAAACCCAATACAACTATCAGCAAAATCTGACAGCTCACGCGTCAAATCTTCCAAAGAAATCACCGACAGCGCATCTTGCCAAATCCACTTTAGCATCAGCATTTGGCGCAGCTTACGAAGCCCTGACATGACCATTTCTTCATTGGTAAAATCAAGGTAATTGGTCGTGCCAAGCCCAACAAAACGGCGGACCAATGCGTCAAAATCTAACCTTGACAAACTTCGCCCAAACCCATATTCTCCCAAAAATACTTGGGCGTCTTCGGTGTGTTTTTGATAAATTTGAGATGCAAATGGGCTTGCCAATGATAAGTAGTCAAGCTGAGTTTGATTGGGCACAAAATACAAAGAAGCCATGCAGTCGCCTTAAAATCCATGTATCAATAAAAAATGACTTGGGCTTATTTTACACCAATTTTTGGGCTATAATAAACGATTATCATGATTTGTTGATCCAAAAGCTGCTTTCATTTATGACTTTACTACTTGTCACTTCATCGCCGCACAGCCATGCAGGCAAGCTTGCGGTTGAATACGCCGCCAAGCAATTACACTTAGGCAATCCAATCTCGGTGTTTTTTTATGGTGATGGGGCTTATACCGCCAATCGACTGATGTGGCAGACCGCTGATGTACCAAGTGTTGCTAAGCAGTGGCAAGTATTGGCAAACGATCATGGCATCGCCCTGCCCGTTTGTGTCAGCACCGCTTTGGCTCGGGGTGTGTGCGATGCCCAAAATGCCGCTCGACATGGACTGACAGGGGATAATTTGCTGTCGCCGTTTTATTTGGTTGGGCTGTCTGAGCTTGCCATGATGATTGATGATGCCTCATCAGTGATGCAGTTTTAAGGATGATGGATGAAATTTTTAATTCATATCGATACCGACAGCGAATTAATCGGCTATGAAGCGATTGCTTTGGCGCTCACTTTGGCGACTTTTGACCATAATGTTCAGCTTGAACTCGGTGAGAAAGTGTTAGTTTTACTAACCAATCCTGAAAGCCGATTATATGGTATGATCCAGTCTTTGGCGCTTTATGATCTTCCCAAAGCATATCATGATTTTCAAGAGATTGATGCCTTGGATGATGCCATACAAGCATCATTACACTCAGGCAGCGCACGATCAGATGAGTACGATACAACACTATATTTTAATTAGATCATTGATATAACTATGGACCATTTACCCAGCCTAGATGATGACGGTCACCTAAAAGATCATACCGATTGGACGCCTGAGGTCGCACAAAGGCTTGCTGATACGCTTGGAGTGACGCTTGAAAGTGAACATTATCAGATCATTAGCGAGGTGCGTGTTTTTTTTGAAACTTATCACCACAGTCCATCGACACGCCCATTGATTAAGCATTTGATGCTAAGCTTACCCAGTCTTGATATCAGCAATCAAAAGCTACAACAGCTGTTTAAGACAGGCTTGGTAGCTCGGCATGTCAATCGCATTGCAGGCTTGCCTAAGCCACCGAATTGTTTATAATTCATTACATAAGGATTTGCCATGAGTGGATTTTGTACCCTAAATATCGCCCCAACTGACTTGACCATGACGGTACTGATGACGCCTGATATGGCGAATTTTTCAGGGAATGTGCATGGCGGCACTATCTTGAAGCTGCTTGACCAAGTTGCGTATGCCTGCGCCAGTCGCTATGCGGGCAGCTATGTGGTGACGCTGTCTGTTGACCAAGTGATTTTCAAAGAACCGATTTATGTGGGTGAATTGGTCACTTTTTTGGCGCGTATTAACCATGTGGGCACCACTTCCATGGAGGTGGGCATACGCGTGGAAGCGGAAAATATCCAAACTCGCACAGCGCGTCATACCAACAGCTGTTATTTTAATATGGTGGCTGTCGATCAAGAAGGCAAACCTGTGCCTGTACCGCCTTTGGTTTTGGATGATCCGCTTGCCAAACAGCGCTACGAAATGGCAAAAAAACGCAAGGAGCTGCGCATCGAACTTCAGCAGCACGAATGGTAAATCTTATGACGCCCACTTCATCCAATCGCCTGACCACCATCTCTGTGATCGGGCATACCAATGTCGGTAAGACATCGCTACTAAGAACCTTGCTGCGCGACAGCTATTTTGGCGAAGTGCACAACGCTTCAGCGACCACGCGCCATGTCAGTGCTGTTGATATACTAAGTAAAGACAATGTGCCACTGATCACTTTGCATGATACACCAGGATTAGAAGATGCCACAGGTGTGATGGATTTTTTACAGGATCACACCGATGGACGCGCCGATGGTGTAGAGCGCCTATCTGATTTTTTACAGGCAGTTCATAATCATGATGCGCGACTAGACGGGGATTTTAGCCAAGAAGCCAAGGTCATCAAAAGCTTACTTGAGGCAGATATTGCCCTTTATATTATTGATGCCAAAGAGCCGGTGCTTGGCAAATATAAAGATGAGCTTGCCATCTTGGCTGGATCAGGCACGCCGATTTTACCGGTTTTTAACTTCATTAATCATCCCAATCATCACATGCAGGCTTGGCGTGAGATGCTGTCACGGCGTGCACTACATGTGGTCAATGCCTTTGACACGGTCGCTTTTGACTTTGAAAATGAGATGGCTTTATGGTCAAATCTTAGCCTGTTATCCAACCATGATCAAAATATCGAAAGACTCAAGCAAGAGCGCAGCGATACATGGCATGAGCTGATGGAAACTGGTTCTGAGATGATCGCTGATTTTTTGATTAATGTCGCCGCATATCACCAAAAAATCGCAAGCGACGCCGATGCTACACCAACACTTAAGCAGATGCAAAATGCGGTGCGTCAAGGCGAATCGATTCTACATGATAAATTACTAAATTTATATCGATTTTATCATCAAAGCATCACCTCTGAGCGGCTAGATATCACAAGCAGCACCCAAGATGTGTTTGATAGCGAGCTATTGACTCAGTATGGGATACGCACAGCAGGCGGTAGCGTCACGGGAATGATCATCGGTGCAGGCATTGATGTGGCAACTTTGGGCGCAAGCCTTGGTCTTGGCACAGCCATCGGCGGTGTCATTGGCGGACTTTTACCAAATTCCACCACCATCAAAGACAAAGCGATGGGCGTGCAGACGCTCATGATTGACGCACCGACGATCACATTGCTCGCCGCTCGTGCCCAAAATCTACACCATCATCTTAGACATCGTGGGCACGCCAGCTTCTCAGAGATTACCACCAGCGATCAAAATTTGCCTTGGCAAAGCGATAAATTACCAAGCCCGATCAAAAAAGCGCGCAGCCATCCTAATTATTCAAGTCTCAATGGCAGCTACGATGACAAGGCGGCGCTTAGATCGGATTTGGCGCAACATTTGGCAGAAGTTTTAGTGACGCATTTACAAAGACTCGATATGAATCACTAAAAGCGTCATTAATCGCCAAATCTTTAGGCGGATGCATCAGGCTAAAGCTCATAAAGCAGCCCAATCACATGCGCGCCAAGATTAATTCAATCTCACCAAATCCAAGCGATTGCCTTCAAACAGCTCCATATCCGGCGCCAAAGTCACCATAAAGCGGTCAAAGTACAAAAGCTGCTTGGTCAATAATGCAAAATCTCTGGGGAAGTGGATGCCATGGCGCTTGCCAATGTCGACCATCTCTAGCATCATGGCATTTAGGCTATCGTTATTGACCGGTGCAGGCGCGGGGTCAGGTGTAATTTTGCCAAGCATCCGTTTTAGGTCATCTGCCAGATGATCAATGTTCATTTTATCGGAGGTGTGCGTCATACCGATATTGACCATCGCCTGTGCCATGCCATGATAATCATTCATTTGCAGACTTTGTACCAGGTTAAAGCATGCCTGCAGGCTGCTTGGCTGAATTTGACCCATTAACCCAAAGTCTAAAAAAGCAATCCGCCCATCATCAAGTAGCATCAGATTGCCTGCGTGCAAGTCAGCATGGAACTCGCCTGTCATCATCAAGGATAAAAACCAAGTATCCAAAACATCATTCATGATCTTTTTGCTGTCTTTGCCCGCCGTCCCATCCCAAACGAGCGATTCATCCACCAGCGACTTGCCAGTTAATAAATCCATGACCAATACTTTTTTGGTGGATAATCTATGATGCACCTTGGGTGCAGTGACTTGAGTATTGCCCACTTGATGCAGATGCGCTAAGAATTTATCAATATGGCGACTTTCTGCCAAAAAGTCGGTTTCTGCCAGCATTCTGGCGCGCATCTCATCCACAATCGGCGCAAGATTTGCCGCTTTTAGGCTTGGTACTGCTTTTTCTAGCGCCCAAAATACGCTATGCAGCACTCCCAGATCAGTTTGCATCACTGTCTCTACGCCTGGTTTTTGGATTTTAAGCGCGACTTGTCTGCCGTCAGCAAGGACCGCTTTATGCACTTGAGCAATACTGGCAGACGCCAAAGGCTTAGGATCAATATAAGAAAAAATATCGCCCAATCCGCGCTCGGGCGTCTCAAGCTCATCAATCAAAACTTGGCGAATATGCTCAAATCGTACTGGCGTCGTCTGATCCAAGCAGCCTTGAAATGCCAAAACATACTCTCTAGGAAAAATAGAAGGTGTACTAGCGATAAACTGTCCAAGCTTAATATAAGTTACACCCATCTGCTCAAAGGCTTCACGAAGCAGATGCGCATCCATTTTATCGCCCTTAGCGATTCTGAGCGCTGATAAGCCTGCAACACTTGCAGTTTTTTGGATACGCCCTAAAACATGCACACCTTGATTCAGTGCGTTTTTGGCGGTGGATAGTGGATTTTTTGGTAAGAATTTTGGCATAATCGTCGTTTGTTATTCAATAATTTGGTTTAAATGGTCATCAAAGACTGTCAATTCAAGAGTCTCGAAAAGTACATAAGCTGCTTAGACGCTCATGAGCCACAAACAGGACAGTGGGCATCACGGCAAATGCTTAGCTTTTTTAAGTGAAATCGCTCGCCCTGCCAAATCAGCAATTCATTGGCAATCGGATTGACACCCTTACCCAAAAAGCTAAGCGCAGCCTGTGATGCCAAAGCACCAATCACAGACACCGTACTTGCCAAAACACCAGACGTGGCGCAGCTCATCTCATCGCCCGCCTCCTCACCAAAGACGCACTGATAGCACGCCGTGGCAGTCGTATAAAGAGCAATTTGCCCCGTCTGAGCGATGGCAGAGGTTGATAACAGTGCAATCTTATGGTGATGACACGTGCGATTTAATACATCACGAATCAAAAAATTATCCGTACAATCGATCACCAGATCAGCAGTTTGGATAAATTGGGCGGCATTGGCTTGGGTGATTTTATCCGTGATGGCGGTGATGCTCACCCACTCGTTTTGTTTTTGTAGCGCATCTTTGGCAGCCAGTGCTTTAGATCTGCCGACATCTGATGTGGTGTATAAAATCTGGCGCTGCAAATTACTGACATCGACGACATCATGATCAATGATATCCACCGAGCCAATCCCTGCTCGCACCAAGACCTGAGCCACAGGACATCCTAAGCCACCCATGCCCACGATGATCGCATGGCTGTTTTTTAGGCGGATTTGCGCTTCCAAGTCCCAATCTTCGAGTAGGATTTGGCGTGAGTAGCGCATCATCTCATCGTCGGTTAGGTGTGTCATTCTCCGCCTCTGTCATCTTGTCGATACTGTCCAAGCGTGGCACGCTCATTGGCACCATAATCTTGAACGGTGCGTACATTGGCATAGCCTGCTTGTTCATACAATGTGCGCACCGCCGCCGCTTGATCAAATCCATGCTCAATGACCATCAGCCCGCCATCATTGAGATACGCCCTGCCTTCTTCGATAATGCGGCGAATATCTGCCAAACCACTCTCAGCTGCCACCAGTGCAGTGATTGGCTCATGCTGAAGGCGTGCCAAATGCTCGTCGTTTTCATTAATATAAGGTGGGTTGGTGATGATCAAATCAAATTTATCTGTCACCTTTGCAAACCAATCAGACTGCAAAACTTGGCAGCCAGCTTCAAGGCGTTGACTGTTCTGTGCGGCGACATTTAGTGCTTCAGTGCTGACATCGACCAGCGTTACCTGCACTAAAGGCAGCTCAAGCGCCAACGTGATACCGATACAGCCTGTGCCTGTGCCCAGATCCAAGATGGTGATGGGTTTTGTGATGTCATCTAGACGGTCAGTATTTTGCTTAAATTTGGGATGATTTAATACAGTTTCAATCAAAATCTCGGTATCTGCTCTAGGGATCAGCGTGTGTGCATTGACCAAAAATTCACGACCCCAAAAGCTTTGCCGCCCAATAAGGTAGGCAAGCGGCTCACCTGATGACAATCTTGCCAAGCCTGCTTGAATGTTTGAGATCTCATCTTCGGTCGGCTGATAGTCGCCATCAGTGATAAAAAATGCCAACGGCTGATTAAGTACATAACTTAGCCAACCATCAAGCCAATGCAGCGGCAAAGCATCAGAACTAATACTTTTAAAAATCTCACGGATCTGGCGCACAGTCAAACCGTGTAACTGAGTTATCGTTGGCACGGTTTATTCACCTATTTGGGGCTGACTGATGTCAATATGCTTATTCACAAGATAAATCAAAAATAGTACAGGAATACCAACCAAAAAGGTAAATCCAAAGAAAAACGCATAGCTTGTTGCATCCACGATACTGCCCGAATAGCCGCCGATCAACTTTGGCGCCAAAGTCATTAATGATGAAAACAACGCATATTGCACCGCTGTAAAACGAATCGAAGTCAGCGCCGATAAAAACGCAATAAACACCGCACTTGCCAAGCCTGCCGCTAAGTTATCCGTAATCACCGCAAAGTACATCATAGGCACTGTCGGGGTATAAAACAGTAAAATAAACAAAAGATTGGTCACACAAGCCAAGATGGCGCCAATACTCATCGCCTTGATGATATTCATTTTTTGGGCAAGCCAACCACCAATGAAACCACCGCCAATACTGGCAATCACCCCCACGACTTTCACTGCCTCGGCGATTTGGGTCTTACTAAAGCCTAAGTCTTGATAAAAAATATTTGAAATATTGCCTGCGATGACGTCACTGATGCGATACAGACCAATCAGCGCCAACAAAAAGATGGCTTTTTTGCCATAGCGGCGGAAAAAATCCATCACAGGCTCAACCCAAGTTTTGACAGCCATTTGCTTGGGTACTAGCCCTGCTTTGACCAATCCAAAGCCCATCAAGCCAAAGGCGGTCAGACTTGCCATAAAACGAAGCGTCCCATATATAAATCCAAGCAGCGTGCTGTCAGTCTCTGGCAGCACGCTGCCCACACCTCGGAACACCAAAATAAATGCAGCCACAGACAGCACAAACACCATCACCAATCTGACATAGTCTTTTGAGTCTTGGGTGACGGGCTTGACCACGGTTTTTGGTTCTGGAATGATCAGCGTAGTCAAAACACCAATGCCCATGACAGCTGCCATGATCAGATAGGTTTTTTGCCATGCTGCATAAGAATACGCCTCCATCGTCGAACCAAAAAAATCTGCCAAATACAGTGCACCTGCGCCCGACACGATCATGCCGATGCGATAGCCCATGACATAAGTCGCCGATAAAGCAGGCTGCATATCAGCAGGCGCGCTCTCAATACGATAGGCATCAATCACGATATCTTGGGAGGCTGAAGAAAAACCAAGCAAGACAGCACCTGCTGCCATGATGCTTAGCATCGCTTCACTACCTTGGGGATTGGTCATCGCCATCAGAATCAATGCACTGATGACCAAAATTTGGGTAAATAATAGCCAGCCGCGGCGTCTGCCCAAAAGACGCGTCAGCACAGGCAGTGGCAGCGTATCCACCAACGGCGCCCAGATGAATTTGAACGAATAACCCAGCGCCGCCCAGCTGAACATCGTCACCGTCGCGCGATCAATGCCCGCTTCACGAAGCCAAAGCCCCAAGCTTGAAAACACCAACGAGATGGGCACACCTGCTGCAAATCCCAAAAATAATAGCGCGACCGCCTGCTGATTAAAGTACGCCTGACGAAATGCCTGCCATGCGCTTGGATTGGCTTGATGCTGGATTGGACCGTTCATAATAGCTTGCTTAGGTTGAATGATGACAATGGGATAATAAAATTTTCCCATTTTACCTGAATTTTATGCAGTTTACTTGTCATTTTGGTAAATTTTTCCTACCTTTTTTTGTTAAAATTCGGTATGATGGGCTGATTTATCTTGACAACCATTCATGCAAGGATCTTTATGGCCATTGACATCGTCATTAATCAGCGTCATCTACAAATTCAGCTCAAGCAGCTTGAGACTGTTTGGCATACGGTAGTGAATGGCTATAATCTTAGCCAAGCAGCTGAGCTTTTGCACACCAGTCAATCCAGCCTATCTAAGCAAATCGCCGCACTCGAAAGTCAGCTAAAAGCAGATGTGTTCACCCGTCAAGGCAAGCGCTTAACAGGGCTGACGCCAATTGGCAAGGCGCTTTTGCCACACATTGAAGCGATTTTTGCCGAAATTCGCACCATTGAAAATTTAAGCCTTGATTTTAATAATGCTCAAGCAGGTACCTTAACCGTTGCCACCACACACACCCAAGCGCGCTATGTACTCCCCCAAATTGTCAAAGAATTTCGTGAAAAATTTGATAAAGTCAATCTGGTATTACAGCAGGCTGACCCCGAGACGATTGCTCAGATGGTGATTCGCGGTCAAGCCGATATCGGTATTGCCACTGAGTCGCTGCTTAATAATGCTGTGCTGCGCTGCCATCGCTATTATGATTGGTCGCACGTGATTATCGTACCCAAAGAGCACGAGCTGGCGGAATTTTCCGATATGCCTGACGGTGTTGATTTACCGACTCTAGCCAGTTATCCGATTGTGACTTATCATGGCGGCTTTACGGGTCGGGGTGCGATCGATAAGGTCTTTGAAAAAGCAGGATTTTCTCCCGATATTGTTCTAGCGGCGCTTGACTCGGATGTTATCAGTACCTATGTCTCAGCAGGGCTCGGCGTTGGAATCATTGCCGAGATGGCGTATCAGCCCAAGCACTATCCTGATTTGGTCGCTATTCCTGTCAGTTATTTTGGGCGATTTACCAGTTGGATTGCGGTGCGTGATGACAGTGAGATTCGTAAGTTTGGTCACGAATTCATCAAATTATGCCAAGCACAGTTTGACCAAAATTAAACCTATATACAATCTCTTAAAAACCACTTTTGACTGGTGGTTTTTGATTTTTAGGATTGATGATCATTTACAAAAAACACTAAAAATCCCCAAAAGGTCATTTTGGGGATTTTTAGTGTGATCACATTAAGCTAAGAACAGATACGCCCACGCGGTCACGATTAAGATGGCAATTAAGTTTAGCCAAAAACCGACCTTCATCATGTCTTTTTGCTTGACATGACCTGAACCCATAATGATGGCGTTCGGCGGTGTGGCAACTGGCATCATAAATGCACAAGAAGCACCAATACCGATGACCATGATCAATACTTCAGGCGGTAGTCCAAGCTGAACACCAATCGGCGCAAACAGTGGCACAAGCAAGGCTGCAGATGCGGTGTTACTGGTAAACTCTGTCAAGAAAATGATAAACGCAGCAATCACCAAGATCACAAGCAGGCTAGATGATCCGCTTAAGAAAGTTGCGATACTCTCACCCAAGACTGCAGATGCGCCTGTGTCTTTCATGATATTTGATAAAGCAATACCGCCACCAAACAGCATTAAGACGCCCCAGTCAGTATTATCTGAAATCTGCTTCCAGCTGACCAAACCAAGCATCAATACCGCCACCGCAGCAAACAAAGCGATGACTGTATCAGGACTGCTAAAGCCCAAAGCAGTGCCAAGCTGCTTACCAAAAATCCAGCTGGCAGCCGTAATGATAAACACAATCGTCGTCAAAATACGCGGCATGGTCATTGGGATGGCTTCTTGGGTACCAAGTTCAACACGCTGACCTAAGTTTGGGCGCAAGATCAGATACATGACACCGATCAAAAATGGCATGAGTACGATCGCCATCGGTAAGCCAAAACTCATCCATTCGCTAAAGCCGATGCCAAGCTCCTTGGCAGCGATCGCGTTTGGCGGTGAGCCAACCAATGTACCCAAGCCGCCGATAGAAGCAGAATAGGCAATGCCCAAAAGCACAAACAAAAAGGTGTTACGATCTTTGGTGGCGTCCACTTGAGCCAGCAAGCCAATCGCCAAAGGCAGCATCATGGCAGCTGTCGCCGTATTACTGATCCACATTGATAATGCCGCTGTGACGCCAAACATCATGATCACAGCACGCCCTAAGTGACCGCCAGCAAGCCCAATCAAGCCATAAGCGATTTTTTTATCCAGTTTTTGGACATGCAAGGTGGCTGCTAACGCAAAACCACCAAAAAATACAAAAATGATTGGGTCAGCAAAACTGGTCAATGCCGCTTTAGTATTAAAGTCAGGAATACCAATAAATAATGCAAGTAGCGGCACCAAGATGGCTGTTGCGGTGACATGGATCGCTTCGGTTAACCACAAGATGCCGATGAATGTTAGCAGCGCCAAGCCCTTATTCGCCAAAGGCTCAAATGGTAAAACAAACGCATAAAGCACATAAGCGATGATGGCTGCAATGACTGTGATGATAACGCCTTTGACGGCATCTGAGCGCACCTCACCAGAGGGTGGTACGCCATCGTCATCATGCTGAAAATCTGTTCTCAGCGTAAAGTCTGTTTCTTTTGATTGATCTGATCGTGTCATATTAAATCCTTGATCATAAACTCTCATGCAGTGCCGATGATCTTCGTCAACACCCACA
Source organism: Moraxella canis (assembly GCF_002014965.1). Lineage (GTDB taxonomy): Bacteria > Pseudomonadota > Gammaproteobacteria > Pseudomonadales > Moraxellaceae > Moraxella > Moraxella canis. The sequence continues at coordinate 329,003 of NZ_MUXT01000004.1, read as the reverse complement.
AGCTCACCCAAATCCACAAAAATCAATTTAAGCACAAAAAAGTCTGCAAGCCACGACTATGCAGACACTCCCTTTTGCCCATTGATTTTCCACTATTAAAAGTATGATAACAAAAATATAATAATTTGCAATGATTTTGTGACACCCATCAAACAAAGATTAGCAATTCAGAGGTTTATTTTGATAATGAGCGTACTTAATGGTTGAATTTATAAATGACTTAACATCATCCCAAAAATTCGTTACAATAATCAGAATACTTTGACGATCAAATGATGACTACCATGAGCCAAACCACCCCTGAGAACTTTAAAGACGCTTATCACATCTTAAAAACCAATGCCGATAAACTTGAGCAGTCTCAAACCTTAGATATTGATAATCTGGTGACGATTGTGGAGGAGTCTTTGGCGGCGTACCGTGTTTGTCAATCTCGCATTGAGGCAGTGGAGCAGGCGCTGCAATCGGCTTTTGAGCAAGCAGAAGTCGCCACCCAAGACGCATAATCTTACGCTTTATTACACTCTTCTAGCAGCCTTTTATTCATATAAAAAGCTAGATAACCAAATCAGCCCATCCAGCTTTTTATGCTTATTCTTTGATTTCAAAGACCTGCTTAAGATACGCCAAATAAGTGTCATCATCAATCATCGTCTTACCTGGACTGTCGGACAGTTTGGCGACTGGCTGTCCATTACAAGCCACCAGTTTTAGGACGATGTTTAGCTGCACCACACCCATATCATTGGTCAGGTTTGTGCCGATACCAAAGCCAGTTTTGATTTTTCCCTTAAAATGCTGATGTAGATCCCACGCTTTTTGTAGGGTCAAGCCGTCGCTGAAGGTCAGAATTTTTGTTTTTGGGTCAATTTTTAGTTGATGGTAGTGTGCAATTGCCTTCTCGCCCCACTCATAAGGATCGCCACTATCATGACGAAGCCCATCAAATAATTTGGCAAAATACAAATCAAAATCACGCAAAAACGCATCCATACCGACCACATCGGTCAGTGCAATGCCCAAATCGCCGCGGTACTCGCGTACCCAACAATCCAGTGCCGCTTTTTGAGAATCTCTTAGTCGCACATCCAAAGCTTGAAAGGCTTGCATAAACTCATGCGCCATCGTCCCAATTGGCGTGATGCCAAGCTGCTTAGCCAAATAAACATTGGAAGTACCACGAACAATCTCAGGGCACGCTTCATAAAGTGATTTGACCACATGATATTGCCACGCTTTACTGAATCGGCGACGCGTCCCAAAATCAGCCACCGTAAAGGCTTTATCAGCGGACATCGGCTCGGCGCTTTGCTTGGCATGATAGTCGCGCAATAACGCAATCTTGGCATCCAATCGTTTTTGACCTTCTGCCATGATATCATCCGTCACCAAGCGACGATAATAAAGCTCACTGACAATACAAAGCACAAAAATCTCAAAAAACATCGCTTGGATCATCGGACCTTCGATGTCGATGTTTAAAAAATTATTGTCATCTGTAGAAACCGTAATAAAACGGCGCTTAAGCGAAAATAATTCTAAATAGTCCACAAAATCCGATTTAATAAATCGCAAGCCGCGCAAATAATCAAGCTCGTCTTGAGTGAATGTTAGCTGACACAAATAATCCAGCTGCTGCTCAAGATCTGCTCTAATCTCTCCCAAAGGAAAGGCGGTTTCGTGATTATTACGACAGCGAAACCGATAAACACCATGCGTCTGCGGAAACTGGTGTAGCATGGCTTGAAGCATGGTAAATTTATACAAATCATTATCAAGCAGCGATGTGACAATCGGTTCATCGGCGTTCAAAAAGACATTCATAAGCCTTTAATCCGTGGTTGATTCTTATAAAAATCCCTATCATACACAAAAACACCCTGATTTGCATCATTTTATGGGGTTTTTATCTATTTTTCATTAATTATACATTAATAATTATCAAACCTCTTCTGCCCCATGGTCAGCTGACCATAAATTATCTTGCAATCTGCCAATAAACCCCTTATTATGACAAAAGTTTATAATCATAAAAACCAAGTCCAATCCCTTTGACATGAATACTATCACGCCCTCTTGCTATCCTGAGCTTCAAACTCTATCGACCGAAGATCTGATCGTGCGGCTTTTTGATGATGCTGACTATCAAGCCACTCACGAAGCCATGCTAAATCACACGCTGCAGCGCATCGAGGATAAAAAGTCAGCACAGCATCATGCTGACGAGCTGTGGATCGTCGAGCATCAAGATGTTTATACGCTGGGGCAAGCTGGCAAGCCTGAACATATCTTATATCGCACAGACACGCCAGTGATCCAAACCGATAGAGGCGGTCAGGTGACTTGGCATGGTCAAGGTCAGCTGGTGGTCTATTGGTTGTTTGATCTGCATCGTTTGAATTTTGGCGTTCGAGATTTGGTTAGCCATGCCGAACAAGCCATCATCGATGTAGTTGGTGAGTATCTGCCTGATGCGCTGACTGTGAAAGCTCGGCGTGATGCACCTGGGGTATATATTTATAATCAAGCAGGCGATATGCTTGGCAAAATTGCAAGCTTGGGCTTTAAGATCAAGCAAGGCTTTAGCTATCATGGCATCGCCATCAATTTGGTCAATGATCTGAGCGCATTTAATGCCATCAATCCTTGTGGCTATGCAGGAATGCCAATGGCAAAACTCTCAAGTTTTGGGCAATTTAATCAAGCTCAGATGGGTGAGTTCATCGCCAAATTGATCAAAAATATCGCTGAGCGTCATGCAGGTTTGGTTGAATTACGACCCCAAGATACGCTAAAATGAGCTTGTTTTTTTATCATCTTTTTAATTTCACGGAGTAACTCATGGCAGATTTTAATAAAATTCTAGACGCAGGCGATGTTGATGGTGGTATCATCAATGTGGTTGTTGAAATTCCTACTGGCTCAAACCACAAAATCGAATGGAACCGCCACTTGGCGTGTTTTGAGCTTGATCGTGTTGAGCCGATTGCGTTTGCTAAGCCATGCAACTATGGCTTCATCCCTCAAACCCTAGATGAAGATGGCGATGAGCTTGACGCCTTGATCATCACAGAGCAGCCTTTAACCACAGGCATTTTCCTAAAAGCCAAAGTGATCGGCGTTATGAAGTTTGTGGATGATGGCGAAGTGGATGATAAAGTGATCGTTGTCCCTGCTGATGATCGTAATAATGGCAATGCTTATAACAGCTTAGAAGATTTGCCTAAGCAGCTGATCAAGCAGCTTCAATTCCATTTTAGTCATTACAAAGATCTAAAAAAACCAGGCTCAACCGTTGTTGAAGGTTTTTTTGATGCTGATGTAGCCAAAGAAGTGATCAAAGAAAGCCAAAAGCGTTGGACTGAGCAATAATTTGAGCATATCGATAAAAATGGTCGAAAATCAGTTTTCGACCATTTTTAGTACTCATCTTTGGGTGGAATGATATCAATTTGGATGACATAATCCATGATGGGCGGTCTACTACCAAATGCATTGTATTGTAAACGGATGACATGACGACCATTTTTGGTCACCATAAATCCGCCATTGTCAAAATCATGCCAATCTGGCCGTGTTAAGCTAAGCTCAATCCGTCGATCCGAGACGCTCGCCTCAACAGTGTCGCCAATATTAGGATAAATGAAATAATCACAAGAATCGGTCGCCAAGGTGTCGTGTCTTAATATTTGAGTGCGATCAACCTTTTTTTGTACCAATCTTGGGCAGCTGTTTTGGGCTTTGGCTTTTTTGAGCAGATTGGGAGCATTCACTGTACTATTTTTGGGCTGCTGAAGACCAATAGGCGCAGACGCATCTTTGCTTGCCTGATCCTCTTGACAGGCAGTTAATCCCATCAGCGATAATATCATCGCAGCAGGATAGCTGTTATAATTTTTAAGCGTTTGCTTAATTGGTAGCAGTATCTTCACCATCAACACACTTTTATGGCTGCATCATCAAAAATGTCTGATAATTGATCAGTCATCATCTTACTCATATCCATTCACACACATCATACCGACTCAATGACATCAGCAAACATTGCATTCAATAATTTTGCCAAATCATTTGGATGGATACCAACATCACAGCCACGCTTACCGCCGCTAACATACATACACTCAAGGTGTTTTGCTTGGGTTTGTATCACGGTTTTGAGGCGCTTTTTTTGAGCCAATGGACTGATGCCACCCACCAGGTAACCGGTGATTCTCTCGGCATCTTTAGCGTTCGCCATTTGTAATTTTTTAGCGCCCACCGCCATTGCCAGTTTTTTGAGACTCAATCGACAATCCACAGGTAAAATTGCCACAAAGTAGGCTTTGCCGTCTGTCGCCAATAATGTCTTAAACACTTGATCGGCGGGCAAATTAAGTTTTTGGGCAGCTTCAAGCCCAAAGCTAGACGCATTTGGATCATGCTCATACTCAAGCACCTGATGAGCAATTTTTTGTTTTTGTAACAATTTGATGGCAGGTGTCATGACAGTCCATGAGTCAGTTTAATCAGAGGTATTAATTTTCAATGGGCTTTAGTGGTGGCAAAACGTCAGCATTTTGGGCACGATGGCGTAAGTAATGATCCAAAATCACAATGGCAAGCATCGCCTCTGCAATGGGTGTGGCACGCACACCCACACAAGGATCATGGCGACCTTTGGTAATCACATCAACCGCCTCGCCATCAAGATTGATCGTTTTGCCAGGTGTGGTGATGCTGGCGGTTGGTTTCAGCGCAATGGCAACACGGATCGTTTGACCACTGGAGATGCCACCCAAAATACCGCCAGCATGATTGGCAGCAAAGCCATCAGGTGTCAGCTCATCTCGGCTGTCGTGTCCAAATTGTGCCGCCACATCAAAACCATCGCCAATCTCTACCGCCTTAACCGCATTGATCGACATCATGGCGTGTGCGATATCAGCGTCTAAGCGATCAAACACAGGCTCACCAAGCCCTACAGGCACATTCTCGGCAAATATCTCAAGCCTAGCGCCGCAGCTTGTACCCTGTTCGCGCAGCGATGTGACCAGTTCCTCAAATCTAGGAATGGCTTCGGCATCCCCGCAGAAAAATGGATTATTATTCACCAAGTCCCAATCTAGTGTCTGTGCTTTTTGGGTGCCAATTTGAGTGACATGACCGCGTATCACGATGCCCAAGCGCTCTTTAAGGTACTTCTTAGCGATCGCACCTGCCGCCACACGCATTGCGGTCTCTCGCGCAGAGGAACGACCGCCGCCACGATAATCTCGAAAGCCATATTTCATCGTGTAAGTGTAGTCAGCATGATTTGGGCGAAATGTATTGGCGATATTGCCATAATCTTTGGATTTTTGATCGGTATTGCGAATCAGTAGCCCAATGGGTGTGCCAGTGGTACGTCCTTCAAAGACGCCAGAGATAATCTCAACCATATCCGCTTCTTTTCTTTGAGTGGCGAATTTAGATGTGCCGGGCTTACGGCGATCAAGCTCAACTTGCAGATCTTCTGCGCTCAGCATGAGCCCGGGTGGCACACCGTCCACAATCGCCATCAAACCTGCGCCATGCGATTCCCCACATGTCGTCACAGTAAATATTTGCCCAATGGTATTGCCTGCCATGATGCCACCTTCGTCCGATTTGTATAAAAATTGCGTTATTTTAGCATATTTTGGGCAATTAAAAAGCAGGATATTTGATACCCTGCTTTTAAACATTTTGATCATTTATAAAAATTTACCGCAGCACGCCTTAAATTTTTCGCCAGAACCACATAAACATGGCTGCTTACCGCTCAAAGTAATTGGCAGTGTCGGATCAAGAAAATACCACCGATCTTGCCCATTTTCATTGATTGTCACAAATGCTGAGCGCTCATTATGACATCCTTGGGTGCCCGACTCTTCAAAATACGCACGAAAATGCACTTGAGCATGGCGCTTGCCAATTTTGGGAGCAGTAGTCATGATCTCAAGATGGTGCCAATGGGTTTGCTCTGCCCATGCCTTTAGCGCAGATACTTCTAAAAGCGGCTGCAAAGCCGGCAGAGTGGTTTGTATGATGTAGTCAATATCTTGAAGTACAAACGCACTGTAACGAGAGCGCATCAAGCATTCGGCAGTCGGCGCAAACTCACTGCCATCATGATACCGATGGCAGCAGTTGGCATAGCTTTTCAGCGAGCCACACGGGCATTCCTTGACTGCTTTCAAGAGGTGATTTTTTCAAGTAAGACTTTTTGGGCGTCGTGCGTGCCACCTGACAATGAAAGCGGGTGCCACTCTCCATTACCTGACAGCTCCCAAGCCTGCACATCATCTTCTAGATAGTTAATCAAACCATCTTCATAAATTTTCTTAAAGATCTTTTTATCAAGCACAGGGAATGCCACTTCGACACGATGCAATAAATTTCGATCCATCAAGTCTGCTGAGCTACAGTACAGGCGCTCTTCGCCCCCATTTTCAACATCATTACCAAAATAATAGACGCGCGTATGCTCCAAGAATCGACCCACAATGGAGCGAACACGGATATTTTCAGACAGACCTGCCACTTGCGGACGAAGACAGCAAATAGAGCGTACAATCAAATCAATTTGAACACCCGCGATGCTTGCTTCATACAGTTTATTGATCATTTTTCGCTCTGTCAGTGCGTTGAATTTCATGATGACGCGCCCTTTTTTGCCGGCTTTGACATGGGCAATTTCATCATCAATCAGACGCATCAAAGTATCATGAAGCGTAAATGGCGCATGAAGAATCTGCTTGGATGGTACGGGTCTACCCATCCCTGTCAGCTGCTGGAACACGCCTGCCACATCTTCGGTGACTTCGGTATTGGCAGTGAACAGACCATAGTCTGTATAGGCTTTGGCATTCCCTGCGTGGTAGTTGCCCGTGCCCAGATGCACATAGCGGCGAATTTTACCATTTTCACGGCGCACAATAAGCATCATTTTGGCATGTGTCTTGTAGCCTACGATACCATAAACCACCACGGCACCTGCTTCTTGAAGCATATTGGCGACAGCGATGTTTGACGCTTCATCAAACCTTGCGCGCAGCTCAATGACAGCAGTCACTTCTTTACCGCTTCGAGCGGCAGCAGCAAGCGCCTGAACGATCTCAGAGTTCACCCCTGAGCGATAAATGGTCTGCTTAATGGCAAGAACATTGGGATCATTTGCCGCCTGCCACAGCAAGTTAATCACCGGATTAAAGGTATGAAATGGATGATGGACAAGCACATCTTGGCGTGATATTGCCGCAAACATCGAGCCTGCACTGCCCATATCTATATCACGAAACGCCTTTGGCATGGCAGGCGTAAAGGGTTTGAATTTCAATTCAGGGCGATCAAAACTGGTCAAAAGCCGCGTTAGATTCACAGGGCCATTGACGCGATACAGCTGAGATTCATCTAACTCAAATTCATCCAATAGAAAATCGCAAATTTCTTGAGGGCAATTTGTGGTAACTTCCAATCGCACTTCTTGACCAAAGCGGCGATTATCAAGTTCACCTTCTAAAGCTTTGGCAATATCATCGACATCATCAGCCAGTGCCAAATCAGCGTTTCGAGTGAGTCGGAACTGATAGCAGCCAGTTACTTTCATACCCAAAAACAGCTCATTGACATGCTCATGAATGACCGCCGAGAGCATGACATGATGCTCTTTACCATCGGTGATCTCATCAGGCAGGCGAATGACACGAGGCAATGAACGAGGCGCAGGTACGATCGCACGATTGATATCACGACCAAAGGCATCTTTCCCTTCTAGACTGATGATGAAGTTCAAAGATTTGTTCACAAGTCTTGGGAAAGGATGCGCCGGATCAATGCTGATCGGTGTCAATACGGGCTTAACTTGGCTTAAGAAGTATTCTCTTAGCCATGCGCGCTGTTCTGCATCCAGCTCATCACGGCGCAGATAGCGGATTTCGTGCTTGGCAAGCTGTGGCAGGATTTCGTCATTTAAAATCTGATACTGCTGAGCGACGGCGCCATGAGCGATATCGCTGATGATTTGCAAAATTTCGCTGGGCTTACGACCATCTAGGCTGCTCACCTGATCGCCTTGCTTCATTTTTTGTAATAAGCCAGCAACGCGAATCTCAAAAAACTCATCTAAGTTTGAGGAAAAAATAGTCAAAAAGAACATACGCTCAAGCAAAGGATGATTTGGATTGGCAGCTTGCGCTAAGACTCTGAGCTGAAATCTCAGCGCTGATAAGTCACGATTGATATAGCATTCAGGCGTAAAACCACCCTTTTCATCAAATAAATGATCAATCTGAGTCAGATGCGATTTAGCTACTGGTTCACTCACAGGAACAGGGGCATCTGCCAAATCAAGCTCACCAAGAGCGATTGGGCTTGAGTAGCTTTGAGCGCTTTGCTCAACTTGGTCGGGTTGCCCAGGTTGGTAAATTTGAGTGTTTTGGTTAGTTTGATCAAGTTGATCGGTTGGCTTGTTAGTGTCAGCTTGATTGGCTTGATTGACATTATTCATAGTGTTAATCATGGCATGTTCCCTAAAAGTTGCCAAAATTTGGAGGATGGATGTGTATAATGCCTGAAGGCGAAATTTATGATTCATATTGCATTTCGATGATTACAGCTTAAATTATTGTTGAACTTAATTAACCGGTCACCGACTGCCATGTGGGCACTTGTGGATCCCCGTCAAAATACCAAAAATTAATGACAGCTTAATGACACATCAAGCTGATAATGTCTATATTATAACTCTCAAAATATCTCAGGGAATCTGTGCGCTATTCATTCGCCGTATGATGATTCTTTGCTTGTTTCTGAGTCGCTTGGCGTTAAGCCTTTCTCCATAATATTTAGGATTTGGTAACAAACTGATAAGCAAAGCTGCTTGATCACGGCTTAAGTTCGCCGCCGAACGCCCAAAATAATGTCGTGATGCCGCTTCGATGCCATAAATCCCCTCGCCAAATTCAGCCACATTCAGATATACCTCCAAAATGCGCTGCTTTGACCATAAGGTTTCCATCATCACGACAATAATGGCTTCTTCGGCTTTTCTGACATAAGAGCGATGCGACGTCAAAAATAAATTTTTTGCCAGTTGCTGACTGATGGTCGATCCTCCGGCAGAGACAGCGCCCTGAGCTTCATTCGAGCGCATCGCTGTTTGCATGCTATCAAAATCAAAGCCGCGATGCATAACAAATTTACCATCCTCACTGGCAACGGCGGCTTGCTTGGCTGACTTAGCAATGCGGTCATAATCCACCCAAGTTTGGGTAACACTGCCACCTGACAGCCTGTGCCAAAGCATAAATGCGGAATTTTGAACAGGTAAATTTCCCCACACCACCAACAGCCCTGCCACCATCACATGAAAACTAAAAAACAGTACTAATAAAGGCGCAAGAATCCATTTAAAAAATGTGCGAAACACGCTAAAATACTCATCTGTTAATCAATGCACCTATCATACCTTATCAGCGCTTTATTGTATAGCCTTGCAAATTTATGTCAAATTATCTTAGCTCACAGACACTTAAGGCGCTTGGGCAGCTTTCTGATGATCGCCATGCGTTATCAAGACTGCCCAAACAAGCTTATCAGCCCATCCTTGCCCAAATTTTGGCAACTTTGGGCGCGGCAAATCAAGACTGGTATTTGCTTGGCACAGAAAGCTGTCATCTATGCCACAGCGCCCAAGCCGTCATAGAACAGGCTTTGGCAATGACCAGCACACCGCTGACTTTTGGCGTTCTGGATTTGGCAGACAGCCAAGATGAATCACTGATTGACGCACTTGGCATATACATTCCCATTTTGATCACTCAAGATCAAATGATGCTGTATCCTTTTGGGCTGATGGATGTGATGAATTTGCTCAATGAATCAGCTTTTAGACCGTTTTAAGCTTAATAAAAATGCCATCATCATTGACAGCATCTTAATCAAACTAGACTCTACACAAGGCGAGCACTGGCAAGCTCGGTCAGCAGATGCAGCCCCTGACGATAGCGATTGTTAGGTAGATTATTAAGGGCTTGTTGGGCTTTTTGAGTTTCTTCAAGTGCACGCGCCTTACAGTAGTCAAGCGCACCAGATGACTGTACAAGCTTAATGAGCACTTGCACATCATCGACTTTGCCTGTTTGCACCGCGATGCGCAGCTTATCGTACGCTGCAGGATCAGTATTTTTTAAGAGTTCTAAGGTTTTGATGATGGGCAGCGTAGGCTTGCCCTCTGCCAAATCATCGCCCAAGTTTTTGCCCATGACGGCAGCATCACCACTAAAATCCAATACATCATCAATCATCTGAAAGGCATTGCCAAAATGGTAAGCAAATGCGCCCAAATCATCAAGTAGCTCATCACGACCTTGTAGCAGCGCCGCGCCTTTGGTCGCCATCATAAATAGCCTAGAAGTTTTACCATCAATGATTTGCAAATAGTCAGCTTCTACGGTTTTGGGATTATGCTGATGCTGCAGCTGAAGCACCTCGCCTTCGGCGATATCACAAGTGCCATCACTGAATAATTTTAACAGCGGCAAATTATTAAAGCTGACCAATAAATTGAATGATCGAGCAATCAAATAATCCCCCACCAAAACCGCCGTCGGATTGTCCCAAGTGGCGTTTGCTGTCGGTTTGCCTCGTCTAAGACCTGAAGCATCGATCACATCATCATGCACCAAAGTCGCCGTGTGTAGCATCTCAGTGATCGCCGCCAGCTGCATCGCTTGCTCACTTTGTACATCATTCAGCATTCGCGCCGTCAAAAGCGTGATCAAAGGACGCATTCTTTTACCGCCTGCGTCGATCACATGTTTAGACACGCTCATCACCAGTTGTACTTTGGAATTTAGACTACCAAAGACCTGTTTGTCCATAATGGCAAAGTCTTCAGAAACAATGGCTTGGATGTCGGCATAAGTCAGCTGAGAGGCATTCATAATTGATAAATCTGTCTTAAAATCAAAAACGCTATCATAGCATAAAATTATGACAACTCAAACCTTGCATTGATGCTTTCAAAAGGCTTGGGCGAAATTATTTATCAGTCAGTTGGTTGGATTGGTTAGAAAAAAATTTCATAACTTTATGTTATTTTTTAATAGAGAAAATCAACTTTTCTGCTTGTAAATCAAGCCAACTATAGGCATAATGTGGATTTAAATTTGTGCCTACGCCCCAAGCCACTGTACACACCCAAATTATACAGGGAGTCAACCATGAGCCAACCCATTACACAACATAAAGAAATTGATGACGTGAATATTGAACAATTCATTCCGCTGATTACACCAAATCGACTCAAAAGCGAACTGCCATTATCTGATGCTGCTTATAAGACTGTTCTTGAAGGAAGAAAAACCATCCAAGATATTTTAGATGGCGTAGATAAGCGTATTTTGGTTGTCGTCGGACCTTGCTCTATTCACGATCCAGTCGCCGCGCATGAATACGCTGATAAGCTTAAAATTCTTTCAGAAGAACTTAAAAATGAGCTGTTCATCGTGATGCGTGTTTATTTTGAAAAGCCGCGCACAACCACAGGATGGAAAGGCTTGATCAATGACCCTGATATGAATGACAGCTTTGATATCGAAAAAGGCTTACATATCGCAAGAAAGCTTTTGCTTGAGCTGAATGAAAAAGGTCTGCCTTGTGCCACTGAAGCGCTTGATCCTAATACTCCGCAGTACATGCAAGATTTGATCAGCTGGTCTGCCATTGGCGCACGTACGACCGAAAGTCAGACGCATCGTGAGATGAGCTCTGGACTATCTTGCCCTGTCGGCTTCAAAAATGGCACAGACGGCAGCATGACGGTCGCAGTCAATGCCATGCAGGCAGTGCAGTCAGGTCACAGCTTTTTGGGATTGTCTGGCGACGGTCAAGTCTCTATCATCAAATCCAAAGGCAACCGCTATGCGCATGTCGTGCTACGCGGCGGCAATGACAAGCCCAATTATGACGAAACCGCGGTCGCTGCTGCCGAAAACGAGCTTGCCAAAGGCAAAACCAATGGCAAAATCATGATCGATGCCAGCCATGCCAACAGTGGTAAAGACCCATATTTACAGCCTATGGTCATCCAAAATGTCGCCAGCCAAATCGAGCATGGCAATCTGTCTATCATGGGCTTGATGATCGAAAGTCATCTTAAAGGTGGTCGCCAGAATATCCCTGTTAATTTGGCGGATTTGGAGTACGGCAAGTCTGTCACAGACGGCTGTTTGGATTGGGAGGCGACAGTTGAGACCTTGCGCGCCTTTGCCAAAACGGTGAAAACACACCTGCCAAATCGCTAAATGATCCCAAAATACCCAAAAACCGCTTTTGATTAGCGGTTTTTGTTTCATCTTAATTTATCAAAATATCATCAGAAGATCAGTATGAGCAATCCAAGCTTTAAAGATTTATTATCAAAGTCACTCCAAGAAGACCTAAAACAAATGGTCAAGCCTTCCGCCAAACCTGAATTGGCAAATGACAAGCCCAATGAAAACGTACAACTGCCCAGCTCAAAAGCCATCGCCAATGAAGTCAAACGCTTCAATCACGATGCCATCACTGATGACACCGTACTGTTTATGCAAGCGATGAGCGGTGTTACACCTCTAAAAACTGATGCCGTCGTCAGCCACACCAAGCCCGCCCAAGCTGATGAAAATGTGCTGCGTCGCCGTGCGTCAGCCGAAGGCGGCGAGCAGATCGAAGGCATTTTGTCTGATATGCAAGCTTTATTAAATCCTGTAGCGGGCGAGGCTTTTTTATCCTACAAAAATCCCACCTTACAAAATAAAGTCTTTGAGCAGCTCAAACAAGGCAAACTGCGCTGGTATGATGCGGTAGATTTACATGGCTCAAGCATTGAAGATGCGCGCAATGCCGTCTTATTGCTCATCAACCAAGCCATCAATAAAGGCGAAACCGTCGTCAAGATTGTACATGGCAAGGGTAAAGATGCCATCATCAAAACCTGTGTCAATGGCTGGCTGCGCCAAATGGACGATGTCATGGCGTTTGTCTCTGCACCTGCCAAAGATGGCGGCAATGGCTCGGTGTTGGTGCTACTCAAAAAGAAGTCATCCAAAAAAGATCCGTAACAAAAACCAACAAAACCTATCATAATGAGTGCCATTTGGGATAATTAAGCCTTCTATAATGATTGTGGTAGTGATTAAACTATCTTTTGGTACGATGATCAAATCAGCCTTAGATTTGGCTTATCATCGACTGACACACACATTCACTCAGGGGAATTATGATGAACGCTCAAAAAGTCGCTATTGTTACTGGCTCTGCTGCAGGACTCGGTAAAGCCATCGCCACTCGGCTTGCCAAAGATGGCTTTGCGGTAGTTTTGCACGATATTAATGAAGAAAATCTTAATCAAACTAAGCAAGACTTCGACTCACAAGGATACAAAAGCATCGCTGTTCAAGGCGACAGCGCCAATCGCGATGACCAATTTCGACTCGTTCAAGAAGCAGTAGAGGCATTTGGTCAGGTCGATGTCTTTGTCAATAATGCAGGCGTAGAATCTGTGGAGCCTTTTATGCAAATTCAGGGCGATGAGATTGATCGGGTGCTTGGCATCAATATCAAAGGTGTGATTTATGGCACGCAAGCTGCTGCCGAACAGATGAAAAAACAAGATGGTGTTGGCAAGATCATCAATGCGTGCAGCATTGCAGGACATGAATCTTATGAAATGCTCAGTTTATACTGCGCTTCCAAACATGCGGTACGCTCATTGACCCACTCTACCGCCAAAGAGCTTGCACCTTATAATATTCGTGTGAATGCTTACTGCCCTGGTGTAGCTGACACACCCATGTGGGAGCGCATCGATGCTGCCTTTGTCAAGCACAAAGACTATCAGCCTAAGCAAGCTTGGAATGAGTTTACCAGTGGTATTTTGGTAGGTCGCCCTCAAGAGCCTGATGATGTTGCCAATTTGGTTTCTTTCTTGGCATCTTCTGATGCTGACTATATCACAGGTCAGACCATCTTAACTGATGGCGGTATGGTGTTTAGATAAACGCCATTGAGGCTGTCAATGATCTGGATTGATTGACAAAAATAAAACGCTGTTTTGGCAGCGTTTTATTTTATTTATCAAAATCAATCTGCGATTTTCTCACCGTGGATGGCTAAGTCAAGACCTTGATATTCATCTTCAGCATCGACACGCAGACCGATGGTGTATTTGATGACAAGTCCAATAATCGCCGTCATCACTGCGCTGTATGCGATGGTGGCAAGTACGCCTTCAATTTGTAGCCATAATTGAGTTGCCATGCTCACTTCAGCGGCATCTGGATAAATGGCTGAGCTGACAAAAACCCCAGTCAATACCGCACCCACAATACCGCCCACACCATGCAATCCAAACGCATCCAAGCTATCATCAATACCCAAACGGCGCTTACCATAATGAATCATGACAAAGCAAGCAATTGCTGTGATAGCGCCGATGGCAAGTGCACCAAAGACATCAACAAAGCCTGCCGCAGGTGTAATACCAACTAAGCCTGCGATCGCACCTGAAGCACCGCCGAGCGCAGAGGCTTTTTTGCGCACAATATATTCACACACCATCCAAGCGATCGCGCCAATCGCTGCAGCCACCTGTGATACGACCAGTGCCATCGCCGCTGACCCATTGGCTCCCAAAGCCGATCCACCATTAAATCCAAACCAGCCTACCCATACCAAGCCTGCACCAATGAGCGTGAGTGAAAGATTTGCAGGTGCCAAAATACCTTTGCCATAATCTTTACGCTTGCCAAGTAATGCTGCCAGCACCAGCCCTGCCACACCAGCATTGATATGAACGACTGTACCTCCAGCAAAATCAAGCGCATCTCCAGTGAGCCAGCCACCGCCCCACACCCAATGACAAATCGGCGCATACACCAGCACGACCCAAGCGGCAGAAAACCACATAAACGCACCAAACTTAATACGCTCTGCCAATGAGCCTGCTAAGATTGCCACTGTAATCACTGCAAAAGTCAGCTGAAAGACCACGAACAAGATCACAGGAATGGTACCGCTGACATCATCAAGCCCAATATTAGCCAGCATCACATGATCAAACCCGCCCACAAAGGCATTAAAACTACCCTCTGAAAACGCCAACGAGTAGCCTATGACCACCCAAAGCACCGACACCACAGCCGTAGCGCCATAGCTGTGCATCATGGTTGATAAGATATTTTTCTTACGCACCATCCCAGCATAAAACAGCGCAAGTCCTGGCAGTGTCATCATCAAAACCAACGCCGTCGAAATTAAAACCCAAGCCGTATCACCAGTATCCAGTACATCTTCAGCATATGCCAAATTTGATGCACTCAGCAAGCCAAGCCCAACGCTCAGCGACGCCCATTTACCAAACCGATTCATGACCCTCTCCCTTTTTCATTGTAGTCATATTAAATTATAATGCCGCTTCGTCCATCTCGCCTGTGCGGATTCGGATCACCTGCTCAAGCGAAGTCACAAAAATTTTACCGTCACCAATACGACCTGTATTCGTATTTTGTATAATCACTTGAATCACTTGCTCAACCATTTCATCAGTTGTAGCGATTTCAATTTTGATTTTTGGTAAGAAATCGACGACATACTCTGCACCACGATACATTTCGGTATGACCTTGCTGGCGACCAAAGCCTTTTACTTCGGTTGCAGTGACGCCTTGTACACCGATATCTGACAACCCTTCGCGTACTGCATCTAGCTTAAATGGCTTGATGATGGCACTGATTAGCTTCATAAAAACACTCCCTATTTGACCTAGATTCATAACTTAAATTTCTTGGTGGAAACAGTATGCAAAATTTTTAGTAAAAAGAAAAACAGTTTATTTTGATAAAAAATTCTTTATTTATAGTATTTTCTTATAATATTATAGATTTTACTATTTAATTAAAATTCTAACCAATGATGCGTTAATTAAATGATATTATTCAGGCTGTTTTTATAGGAGCGTGTTGGCTTGAATTAGTCATTGCAAGCGCCTTGACATGGCATTACAATACAGTCAAACTTTCGATGAATTTAGTTATTAAAATTGAGAAAATTATGAAAAACACATCATCACTGACCATCGGCATCGTGGCAGGTGAAGTTTCAGGGGATGCGCTTGGCGGTGATTTTATGCAGCAAATGAACGCCCTGCACCCAAACATTCGCTGGGTCGGTGTTGGCGGACGATCCATGGCGACACAAGGGCTAAGCTCAGTGATCGATATGCAGCGCTTATCGGTGATGGGCTTGGCAGAGGTGATGATGCATTTGCCCGATTTACTAAAAGCCAAAAAGCAAATCATCAGCGCATTTCAAGATCATCACATCGATCTGTTTATTGGCATTGATGCACCTGATTTTAATCTACGAATTGGTAAGGTTTTAAAAAATCAGGGCATATTTTGTGTGCAATATGTCAGCCCGTCGGTATGGGCATGGCGCGAAGGTCGCATTCATCACATTAAGGCGGCGACGGATTTGGTGCTGTGTTTGTTTCCTTTTGAATTGGGCGTCTATCAAAAGCACGCACATCCTGCTGTCTGCGTCGGACATCCACTTTTGAATAAACTACACGCCGATCAAAATCCGCCAAAGACTCGTTTGCAGAATTTTATTCAACAATTTAATGACAAATATCATGGCACGGCAGCGCTCACGCAAGCAAGTCACATCATCTGTATCATGGCAGGTTCGCGCACTTCTGAGATTCAAGCCATTTTACCGCTATTATTAATAAGCGCCCAAAAAATCCATCAGCAGCTACCAAGCGCTCAGTTTGTGCTGCCAGTGGTTAGCGCTGAGCATGCACAATTGGTGCAGGAAATTTTACACGCTCATCATACCAGCTTGATCGATTGCGTACATATTTTGGATCATCGCAATCAGTCTCAAAAGACAAATCAGCTTGCGATCAGTCATGCTTGCATGACGATCAGTGATGTGGTGCTTTTGGCATCAGGTACAGCCACGCTAGAATGCTTATTGCTTGAGCGCCCCATGGTCGTGGTCTATAAAGTCAATCCGCTGACCTTTATGATCGCCAAGCGCTTGGTCAAAATTCCTTATGTCTCACTGCCTAACATCTTGGCTGATCAGCATCTTGGTCGCCCGATCGTGCCTGAGCTACTACAATCTGACGCCACCGCCGAAAAAGTCAGCACAAAAGCGCTAGAAATTCTACATGACCAAAGTAAGCAAAGCGCGCATCTGAGCGAAATTTCGGCGTGGCTGCGCAGCCAAAGCCGCCAAAGTCCTGCCAAGGCAGTGTTAGGCCACTATTTGATGAACGCCAAAAATTAATATGACAAACACCATTTCACCACTGGCAAAGCTGATGAATGATTGCACCATCCACACCAAGCCCAATGCCACTTTATTAAGTCAAACACCTATCATCGGTATCGATGAGGTTGGACGAGGTGCGCTGTTCGGAAATATGACTGTCGGGGCGGTCATCTTACCTGATGATCTCAGCGGTCGCTTTGATGAGATAGATTTAGCCCATACCGACATTTCTTTATTAAACGACAGTAAAAAGCTGAGCGAAAAACGCCGAGAGCAGCTGTTTGGCATCATCTCAGATCTGGCGCTTGACTATGTGATTGTTGATGTTCCAAGGGCGATCATTGACGAGATAAATATTTATCAAGCCACCATGCTCGGTATGCGCCTTGCCATTGAGACATTGATTATGAAGCATGGTTTAAGTGAAAAAAACACAACCATCTTGGTGGATGGCAATCAGCCGCCTTCAATGGTTGGCGGATTAGGCGAGCATTTTAAAATTCATGCTATGATCAAAGGTGATGCCACGCATAGCAGTATTGCTTGTGCTAGTATACTGGCTAAAGTACATCGCGATCGTTTGATGGTTGAGTATGCCAAATCTTATCCTGACTATCTGCTCGATAAGCATAAAGGCTATTTGACCGCCAAGCATAAAGCTGCTATCTTAGAATATGGCATTTTACCTGAGCATCGTCGCAGCTTTTCACCGATTCGTGAATTATATGATCAAGGATTTACCAATCCAAATCACTGGCAATCTTAGCGACCACTACATATCAAGCATCTGACGGCTGAATCACCATAAATACAAAAGCGGGCATTACCTGCTTTTTTTTAACGTTTTTTCTCGGCACGCTTAAACCGCTGAATGCGTTTTTTCTCGCGCATCAGCTTAGCTTTATTCTTGACGACGGGATTTTTCTTACCTTCATATGGGTTGGCATTTTGCTTAAACTCCACATGCAGCGGCGTCCCTTCAAGCTTATACACTTCGCGAAACACATTTTCAAGATAGCGCTGATAACTTTTGGGGAGTGAAGAAGTTTGATTGCCGTGAATGACGATCACTGGGGGATTATGCCCACCCAAATGCGCATATCTTAGCTTAATTCTACGACCACCCACCATCGGCGGCGGATGACTAGCAACAGCATCTTCCAAGATTCGCGTCAGCTGATTGGTTGACACCTTAAACATCGATGCTTCATAAGCTTTATGGATCGAAGGATAAAGATTGCCCACGCCATTGCCATATAAAGCAGAAATTAGATGAATTTTTACCCAAGGCACAAAATTAAAACGGCGATCAATTTCAATTTTTACATAATCTTTTTGATCTTGGCTTAAGCCATCCCATTTATTGATTGCCACGACAATGGCGCGCCCTGCGTCCAGTGCATAGCCAAGCATATGCAAATCTTGATCAACAATGCCTTCTTTGGCATCGATGACTACTACCACGACATTGGCATCTTTGATCGCTTGCAGCGTCTTAACCACAGAAAATTTTTCTACTTTCTCATCAATGCGACCGCGGCGGCGCACACCTGCCGTATCGATCAGGACATAGCTGCGCCCTTCTCGCTCAAAAGGAATATAAATACTATCACGCGTCGTGCCAGGCATATCAAAGACCACCACGCGATCTTCGCCAAGCAAGCGATTGACCAAGGTCGATTTACCGACATTAGGGCGGCCAATGATGGCAAGTTTCAAGGCTTTGTCATCAAGTTCATCTTCGGGCACATCTTCGGGCATATCCGCCGTCAAAGACTCAAGTAAATTGGTAACACCCCTGCCGTGACTGGCTGCGGTAGCGTACGGCTCACCAAACCCTAGGGCAAAAAACTCTGCATATGCCGCTTCGTGAACGCCATCCATCTTATTTGCTACCAAAAATACAGGCTTACCCAAGGTGTGCAAAAAACGGGCAATTTCACTGTCCGCACCAATCAATCCTGCACGCGCATCTACCACAAAAACAACGATATCTGCTTCATGAATCGCCGTATATGACTGAGTCGCCATGTAATCGTCGATATTGCCTGAACCATCATCCATCTCGCCGATACCACCAGTGTCAACGACAATGAATGACTTATTTTCAAAATGTGCATCGCCGTACTGACGGTCACGGGTTAGACCTGCCAAATCCGCCACCAGTGCTTGACGACTCTTAGTCAACTGATTAAATAAGGTCGATTTGCCGACATTGGGACGACCAATCAAGGCGACCACAGGTTTTATACTCATGTTTTACTCTTAATATATTGAAATTAAATCTATAGCACTTAGGATTTGGGTGATGCTGCATTAATAATCAGTGACCCAAAACAGCAAAACCTTTGCCACTCATGAAGTGACAAAGGATGCTGATTTCATTGTTCATTTAAAACTGCCAAACAGTGACAACACCATCCGCTGATTGAGCATAGAGGCGATTATTGATGACGGTTAGGCTGGTCAAAGAACCCCTAGTATTGACTCGGCTGATAATTTTGCCTTGATTATTTAAAATATGTACCACACCATCTGCATCCCCAACAGCGATATAAGAGCCGATGGTTACAGGGTTGGTTAATCCGCGATATTTTAGCTCATTATTTTCCCAAAGCTTATCACCAGTCAGTCGATCAAAGGCAACCACATCGCCATCAGTACTGCTACCGATAACAGCGTTCGCCAAAGTGGTCAGTTTTTTGGTGCTAGATAGCTCGCTGACGAACATGGTGCGCCCCGTTGCCATATCAAAGCCAGTTAATTGTCCACTGTAACTGGCAGCGTACAGATGATTCCCTGATACGATCGGAGTGCCATCGACATCACGCAGCTTATCAATCTCTCCAGAACCCATCGCCAATCCCACACGGCGAGCCCATACAGGCGCACCTGTCATGGTATCTAGTGCATGAATACGCCCATCTGAGCCGCCTATCAATACCGTGCGAGCATCAAGCGCCAAAGGCTTTGCCATACCGCGCACACTGGTATTTGGTGCTTGGGTGTTATACTGCCAAACTTTGGCACCACTGTGAATGTCCAATCCAAAAATCGCACCACTGTTAGTGATGGCAATCACTTTATCACCGCTGATCAAAGCTGGCGCCAAACTTGAAGAACCAAGATCTGCCGTCCAACGCGGCGCACCTGTGCGGGCATCAAGCGCAATCATTTTGCCAGAGCGTGTGCCAATGACCGCCACCCTTCCTTGATCATCAATGCCAACACCACTGGTAATCGCATCTTCAGCGTTATATTGCCAAGCAGTAGATCCACCCATGTACCCACTAACAATACCGCTACGACTTGCTGCGATCATGCCATCCGCCAAAGGTGCAATTTGTAAATCAATCACATCCTTTCGCACTTTGGTACCACTGCGACTAAACGCCGATCGACCTTGATCCAAGCGGACGCTCGATACCTGTGTCAATACAGCGACTGGCGCCTGAATATTAACCAATTTGGCAGGCTTACGCTCAGTTGGCTTGATGGCTTTGGTGCCGCAGCCCACCATAGTTACCGCCAATGCTGCAACCAATGCGGTATTGATAAAGCGCTGATACATAAACTATCCTTACTTTGCTATTCTTAATTAAGTGTATTTGACCATTATTATAAGGTGTCTTTACTAAGCACTAATTGCCATTTTGTGGGTTTTGTGTGTCTGCCACTGCCGAATCATGCTCAACGATCTGTGATGCGTCCCCACCCTCAACTGCTGGCTGAGTATTTGGTATCGATACCACCGATGGGGCAGGCTCGATCGGCTCAACACTGACCCCAAGCGACTGCAATTTTAGAGCCAATACCGCGCGGTTTTCTTGGCGCTCACGCAGTGCTTCCCAAGCTTTGGTATAAGCAGCTTTGGCATTGTCAATTTCATTTCTGGCATGATAAATATCACCCAAAAGTTCTTGGCGCGACGCTTCAAACGCTGTCGGCATGGTTTCATTGGCGATCGATAGCGCCCCTTCGGCATCACCATTTGCCAGCATGGCTCGCGCATGGCGAATTTTGGCGATCGCTGTCAAACCGTCGTCATCAAGATCGATTGAAGCGGCTTGGCTGAGCGTTGCGACCGCACCTTCAAGATCATTATTATTGGTCTGATGGCGCGCCTTAATCATGAGCGCTTGCCAGGCATAAGCAGTATCGCCATGCGCCGCAACAAGTGCATCAATATCACCCAAAAGCTGCTTTTCTTCTTCAGCCAGTGCCTGCTTGCCAGCTGCATCGAGCTCTGGATTTAAATATGCCTGTACCAGCTGCTCGTCGCGCGCCGAGATCGACGTATAAGCATCTGCAGCGACGGTGTCTATCTTGGCATAATTCTTTTGATAATACTGCCACCCAAAAAAGACAGCCAATACCAAAAGCACTGCATAAATAATCTTTTCGCCATGCAATTTTAAGGCAGTTAAAGATTTTTGATCCGCAAAATTATTGTCATTCTTCGGAGTGTCAGTCATAATCAAACTCTAATTGAAAATTGCACGCATTATATCACACACAAACGTTTTCATGCGGTTTTTATCCATACGCACTTTATAGCACAAATTGATAATCAGCGGGCTCGCGACTTTGTTCGCCTGTTGCCATCGTCTTGATGGTGATCTGATTGGCGCTCACTTCATCCTCTGCGATGATCACCGTATAAGCGGCACCTGATTTATCGGCTTTTTTCATTTGCGATTTTAGTCCTGTGGCACTTGCCATTTTGACACGCAAATCCGTCTGACGCAAGCGAAGTGATTCGGCGTATTTTAAGCCGTCAATATAATAATCAGGATGCGCGATCACAAAAACATCACACTGAGATGCTGCTTGATAAGGATTAACCGCATCAATCAATAGCATCAAGCGCTCAAGCCCCATGGCAAACCCAACCGCAGGCTCTGACTGCTCGGTTTTGCCTTTGATAATACCCACCAAGCCATCATAACGACCGCCGCCGCAGACAGTCGCTTGCGAGCCCAATTTGTCAGTCACCCATTCAAACACGGTTTTATTATAATAATCCAAACCACGCACCAATTTATCATTGAGCTCAAACGGAATGCTAAGCGCAGACAAATACTGCTGCACTTTTTCAAAATGCGCCAACGACGCTTCACCCAAAAATTCACCAAGCTTAGGAGCGTTTTGTAAAATTTGCTGGGTTTTTTCATCTTTAGAATCCAAAATCCGTAGTGGATTAGTGCTTAAGCGGCGTTTTGAATCCTCATCCAAAGCCTCTTGGTGTGCCGTCAAATACTCAACCAATGCAGACTTATATGCCGCGCGCTCATCAGCCTCGCCCAAAGTGTTTAGCTGAAGTGTGACATGATCTTTGATGCCAAGTTTTTGCCACATATGATAGGTCATGACGATCAGCTCAGCGTCAGCATCAGGCAGCTCAGAACCAAAATATTCTACGCCCAACTGATGAAACTGGCGATAGCGTCCTTTTTGGGGACGCTCATAACGAAACATTGGACCTAGGTACCATAGTTTTGGCGTATCACCACGAGTTAAGTTATGCTCAACAATCGCTCGCACACAGCCTGCCGTCCCTTCAGGGCGTAAAGTAAAAGATGATCCTTCGTCGCCCTTATTTCCGCCATGCACCACGCCAAACATTTCTTTTTCGACGATATCAGTCGCTTCACCGACACCTCGTGCAAATAGCTGAGTTTCCTCAACCAAAGGGAGGCGAATTTGGCTATATCCGTAGCTGTCCATCACCTCAATCAATGCCCGCTCCATCGCACGCCATGCTGGTGTTTGCTCAGGGAGTACATCATTAAAGCCACGAATGGCGTTAATTTTATTCATAATATTTCCTTAATAAAAATCCAATTAATGATTGATATCGTTAAGTTCTTGTAAGTTCAAAATTTTATCAAACTCGCCTTTAAATCGGTGGGGGTGATTGACATCAAAGTCGGTAATTGTTTTTAAAAATTGTGAAAAATTGGCATTCTTATTCGCCAATTCATCAACCACCGAATAATCCATCATGTCCTTGAATTTGGCAGGTGATAAGATTTTACTTTGACTTATCTCGCGCCTATTTAGCTCAATGATACCAATGCCAAAGCTTTGACTCAGCTTTTTGAGCGCCTCGATAAATTGACCATCAGGCAAGATCTGTGCTGCTACCAAATAGCCTTCGTTTGCCCAACTTGAATTACTCACCGCTTGAAAAAAGCTTTCTTTATAATTACTAAAATTTAGCTCTTTTTTGATTTCAAATGAGTAGATTTTTATTGGCGGCTTATTAAATTTCGTAATAAAATTCAGGACAGAGCTTTTTTGATAATTAGCATATTCAAAATGCACCGCCACCATGTCTGGATATAGCCATTTATCCTCGCCTTTTGTCCCTTTTGGACTGACTTCATGAAAGATGGTTTTTGAATAAGCTTGAAAATATTCATCAGATTTCAAAAAGTAAGTCAATATAGGATGCAAATCTCGCTCATGATATTTATCTGAGTGATGAGCAATTTGGCTAGAATTATCCGTCACTTCTGACTGTGCTTGTCGTGATTGTTGAGAGTTTAAAATATATTGTTTTGGCTTAGTATTTGGAACTTCCTCGAAGATATGTTTATTGCGAGTAATTATAGCGCGAAATGTTCTTTCTGGTGATTTGCCAATGAAAGATTCGGTGGAAACATCATAAGATCTTAACCTATGATGCAATTTATTTGCAAGGACAAACTCCCACAGCTGTGCGATTGTCATTGGTCGATTGACCATCGTCATCGCATGCACCGCCAAATCCACAAAGCCCAATTTATCCTGATCGCTCATACACTTAGCCTATGCGGATGATCTCATTTGCTCGCTTATCTTGCAGCTCTTTGACCTGAGCGCGCACCATCGCCTCGATTTCATCCACTAATTTTGTGGTATCGATCAGGTGACTTTTTGCGCCATTTTTATAGACCAAGCTATTAGGACTTGCGCCCACCACCCCGATGGTAGCTTCTTTGGCTTCACCCGGCCCATTGACTTTACAGCCGATGACTGACAGATCCAGTGGCTCACGCACATCCTCTAAACGAGCTTCAAGCTCATTCATCACTTTGATCACATCAAACTCTTGACGGCTGCAGCTTGGGCAAGCAATGAAATTGACGCCATTACTTCGGATGCCCAGTGATTTTAAAATATCAAAACCAATTTTAATTTCTTCTTCAGGTTCAGCAGCAAGTGAGATACGCATGGTATCGCCAATACCCTCAAGCAAAAGCCCACCAAGTGCAATGGCGGATTTGACCGTGCCGGTGCGATATACACCCGCTTCAGTGACCCCAAGATGCAGTGGATTATCGATCTGCGCCGAAATCAGCCGATACGCATCCAAGGTTAAAAACACATTTGAGGCTTTGACTGAGATTTTATAATTCTGAAAATCAAGATTTTCTAAAATATCAATGTGACGGAGCGCCGATTCAAGCATCGCTTCCCCTGTCGGCTCACGATATTTTTTTTGCAGATCCTTTTCAAGCGAGCCTGCATTCACACCGATACGAATTGGCACATTATGATGGCGCGCTGCTGCCACCACTTCTCTGACTTTTTGATCATTACCAATATTGCCAGGGTTAATGCGCAAGCAGTCAGCGCCCGCATCTGCCACCGCAATGGCAATCTTATGATCAAAATGAATGTCAGCAACCAGTGGAATTGAGACGCGTTTTTTGATTTCGGCAAAGGCAGCCACGCTCTCCATCGTCGGCGTCGATACGCGCATCAAGTCTGCGCCTGCATCCACGCAGCGCTGAATTTGTGCGACCGTAGCGTCAACATCGCAGGTGTTTGTATTTGTCATACTCTGCACGCTGATGGGAGCATCACCGCCAATGGCGACATTACCGACGTGGATTTTTTTGGTGGGGCGGCGTTTGATCGGATTGTGTGTTGACATGGTATTACCGTTATTATTGTTCAATTAACCAAATACATTATGTCATGATCATCACATACTAGTTATGATCACTTAATAATTTATCATAAGACTTTTTAATTTCACCATTTTGAGTGCCTGAAGCCAACGCACGCTCAAGTGCTGCTTTGGCGTTATGATACATATCTTCCGTTGGTAGTTTGGCGGCTTGATACTGATGATAATAAATATACGCCATATTTTCGATGGCGATCACACGCCCTTCATAGCCGATGGCTCGGCTAGGCTTGTCAAAATAAGTCAACGCACCTGACAAATCCCCCATCTGCACCAAATAAAGCCCATAATCCATATGACTTTGCATATCTTCAGGATTTAGCGCAATCGCCTGTTCAAATAAACGTCGAGCCTTGGCTTGGTGAGCAGCGTCCTCTGACGCCTGATAGACTTTTGCCAAGGTGCGATAAGCAGGCGCAAACTGCCGATCAGCTGACAGCGCAGCATCTAGCTGCTGCTTGGCTTGATCAAGCTGACCCATGTCCAGTAGCGAGACTGCAATCTGAGTGCGGATCTGTGCCAGCTGCGGATTATTTTTGGGTGGTGGTGGTGTACTTTGGCAGGCACTCAATACCGCCCCAGTCACCATGATCATAAGCCACTTTACTCGGATTTTCATGCAGCGTCCATTCTATCAAGGTTTGGCATCATTAGTAAATAGTGGCATCAATTCAGTCATGATGACTTTGGCGTTTTTGGATACTTTCTTGCCATTTTTTGGCGCGGCGTGTACGATCAGCGACTTGACCCACCAGTTGCCCGCAAGCAGCATCAATATCATCGCCGCGAGTTTGGCGAATCGTACAAACAAATCCCGCTTGATTTAAGATATTGCTAAAAGCATGTATCCGATTATTGCTTGAGCGACCATAAGGCGCGTGCGGAAATGGATTGAATGGAATTAAATTAATTTTGCTTGGTAAATCTTTTAATAAATCAACCAACTGATGCGCGTGTTCATCAGAATCATTCACCCCTGCCAGCATCACATATTCGATGGTGACGTGTTTTTTGTGGCGCGGATTTTCGTCATACACATAGGCTTTGGCAGCCTTAATAAGCTCTTTTAAAGGATATTTTTTATTAATTGGGACAAGCTCATCACGCAGCTCATCATTGGGCGCGTGCAAGCTGATGGCAAGCGCCACATCAATGTCTTTGGCTAAGTCGTACATTTTTGGGACGACGCCTGATGTTGAGAGCGTGACACGGCGCTTGGATAAGCCAAACGCATGATCATCAAGCATGAGTGACATCGACGCCACCACAGGATCATAGTTTAATAAAGGCTCACCCATGCCCATCATGACGACATTGGTGACGCGGTTTTCTCGCTCGGTTGGTGTCACATCTTCCATATAAGACTGATTGGCAACCCAAAGCTGTCCGATGATCTCGCTTGGCGTCAAATCCCGCTCAAAGCCCTGCTTGCCCGTACTACAAAAAGAACAATCCAGCGCACAGCCCACTTGCGATGAGATGCACAATGTCTTACGCCCAAATTGCTTACCATCTTCAGCAGGAATCAAGACCGTCTCAACCAGCGAACCACCCGCCACCTCAAAGACCCATTTACGCGTCCCATCTTGACTGAACTCTTTATATTTGACAGTTGGCGGCGCGATATAAGCGACTTCATGCAGCTTTTGCTGAAGTTTTTTTGAAATATTTGTCATCTCAAAAAAATCTGTCACGCCAAATTGATAAATCCACTTCATCACCTGCGTCGCACGAAACGGCTTTTCACCCAAAGACACAAAAAACGCCGATAATTCGTCTTTTGACATACCCAAAAGATTGATTTTTTGAGCTGCTTGGTCGGACTGCTCAGCGGTGGCAATGACAGGAATTATATTCACGGTGTGCTCTATAAAAATATTTAATTAAACCAATTATTATACTAAAATTTCAAGTTAAAGTCATGCCAAAGGGGCGCGGTACAAATAATAAAAAGCAAACGGAGAGTCCATTTGCTTTTTATAAAACAGATCATCAATGATTTTAGTGAGCCAAACCTTGCACACGCTCAACTTGCTTAGCAAAATCCTCTCGGTATTCCAAAAGCTCTTCGCAGGTGATGGCAAACACACCGCTGCCGCCTTTTTCAAAGATCAGCCAATCAAATTGAATTTCAGGATAAGCTTGACGTAGCGCCCACTCACTATCACCAACTTCACAGACCAATAAGCCGTCTTTGGTCAAATAATCAGGCGCATGGTACAAAATCTGATGCACCAAATCCAAGCCATCTTGACCTGCCGCGAGCGCATGTTCAGGCTCATGTAAAAACTCAGGCGGCAGATCCGCCATGATCGCTGCATCCACATAAGGCGGATTGGTCACAATCAGTTCATATTGATTTTCAGCAGGCAGTTTGGCAAATAAATTTGATTCAAGTAAATTGACTTGATGGGCAAGTTCATGATGCTCAACATTTGTCCATGCCACTTCAAGGGCATCTTTATCAATATCTGTGGCGTCAATATTGGCATCAGGGAAAGCCTTGGCAAGCGCAATGGCAATACAGCCCGATCCTGTGCATAAATCCAAAATATGCTCAGGCGCTGCCAACTGCGATTCTTCTAAACCGTGGCTAAAAAATGAGTTTTTGCGCACATCATCGACATCAAAATACGGATAAAACTGCTGATTGATCAGCTCGGCAATCGGAGAGCGTGGAATCAAAACGCGCTCATCAACATAAAAAGGCAGCCCACAAAAATACGCCAAATTAATCAAATAAGACAAAGGCTTACGCTGAATGATACGCTCGGATAATAAGGTCAAGACTTCTTGCTTTTCACTAGGCGTGAGCTTACACTCCAAAATCTGCTCATCAGCCGACCACTCAAGCGATAAAGAATGCAAAACAATCGCCGCCGCTTCAGCAAATTCATCCGTTGTCCCTTGCGCCACGACGACATCATACTGGCGAAGCTTGGTCACCACAAAGCGGATAAAATCACGAATGGTCACCAATGCCTGCTCAGCTTCACCAAGCTCGGCATACAATGTGGCGATCTCTGCTTGAGTGAGCTGACCATTTTCATTCATCGTGTAATCAAAATCATATTCCGCCAAATCGTCAGCGTCAAAGTGGGTATCAGTTGTCATCAAGCTGCCTTTTGTCATGCCCTGCATAAAGTGATATTCAAATACTTTTCATTATAATCAACTTAGCAAAAATTTGCCACTGTTTTAGAAGCTCTTACCAAAATCATGGCATAGCCCCATGAAATAAAAGCCCATAAAAACATCAAAATTTGGTGAATGTGATTGGTTTTAAGCCAAAAAATTGTTAAACTAAAGGCTTAAATTAAGTGCGCCATACACCAAATTTTTGCCAAGTTTTTTGATTAATTTTGAGACCATAATGACTGATACGACACGATTTTGCCTACCCCAAGGCATGAGCCATGAGACTTTTTTGGCAGAATATTGGCAAAAAAAGCCACTGCTGATTAAAGGAGGTTTACCTGATTTGGTGGGTATGTTTGAGCCTGAAGATGTGCTTGATTTGGCGCTTGAAGACGGCGTATCTGCACGCCTGATCAGTCAAAGCGATGAAAATGCCCACCAATGGTCGCTAAAGTCTGCGCCACTTGATGAAGAAGATATCAATCAAGCGCCCAAACTTTGGACAATCTTAGTACAAAATCTTGAGCAGTGGTCGCCTGAGCTTGGCGAGCTTTGGTCGTATTTTGATTTCATTCCCAAATGGCAACAAGATGACATCATGGTATCAGTCGCCCCTGAAGGCGGTTCGGTGGGCGCGCATTATGATGAATATGATGTATTTCTTGCCCAAGGTTATGGCGCGCGCCGATGGCAGCTAGGTAAGATGTGCACCGCCGATACGCCGTTTGTGCCTGATCAGCCGATACGCCTTTTGGATGATATGGGCGAGATTATTTTTGATGAAGTCCTTGAAGCTGGCGATGTGCTCTATGTACCGCCAGGGCTCAGTCATCATGGAGTTGCGATGAATGACTGCTTGACATTTTCATTTGGTTTTCGCAGACCCAATCTTGTGCAGATCATGGATGAGCTGGCAGATGTATCCACCAATCACGCCAAGCTGTTTCATGTTCTTACCTTGCCGCAAACTGCCCAAGAAGATGCCTATGAGCTGAGCCAAGACAGCCTTCAAGCACTTAAAAATGAACTTATCACCCTGCTAAACTCTAAAGAAGGCGATGCGCTATTTGCAGATGCCATCGGTGAGTTGGTCAGTCAGCGTCAGTATGAGCTGCTTGCGTTTGAAGATGAGCTGGATGCTGATGCACTCAAAACTCGCCTAGAAGACGGCGAATGTCTGGTGCTAAATCCTGCTTGCCGCTTTGTGCGTGTGTCTGATGCGTGGTACATCAATGGTGAAAAAGTTAATTTGACAGATGATGAACGAGCACATCTTGAGCGCCTGACTCAAGGCGATGCCATCACTGCTGAAGATGCCAATTTGAAAAATCTGCCCTGGCTTAGCCAGTGGCTCAATGACAATTGGCTGATTTTGGTTTGATGCCATGTTAAGAGTCATTCGCGTGCTGATGCTTTTGATGATTTTTTTGTTGATCGGTGTGTATGTGTTTGGTCAATTTCAAAACCATCATGCTGATAACGTCAATCCCATTCCTGTGGTTTCTGTGTCTTAGGCACAGTCAGCTTAACTCAAAATAGAAGATTATGTCCTTTGTACATTTAGGTATTCGCAGCGAATACGCCATCGTAGACTCAATCGTCCGCATCAAAGACCTAGTCAAAGCCGCCGTCGCCGACGGTCAAGATACACTTGCTTTGGCTGACTGGAATAATATGTTTGCGACGGTGAAATTTTATAAAGCATGTATCGGCGCTGGCATTAAGCCAATCATTGGGGCTGAAGTGGTGGTTGGTGAGCATATTGATAAAGATGCTGCCGATGCGCGCCACAGCGTCATCTTGTATGCGATGAATAATGATGGCTACCAAAATCTGATGCGCCTGATTTCGGACGCTTATACCAACCGCCCAATGAACAATCATGGCTCAGTAGAATTTGAAACGCCTATCATCACCAAAGCGGCTTTGGCGGAACGCTCTGATGGATTGATCGCCATCTTGACACATCGCTCAGAGATCGCTCAGCCTTTACTGGGCAATAATCCTGATAATGCCCTGCCCATGTTACAAAACTGGCAAGGTATCTTTGGCGATCGGCTCTATATTGGCATTCGCCGAGTCAAAGCCAGCGATGACAGGTTTAATGAAAGCGCCATCATTCAAGCGGTCAAACTTGGCATTCCTATCGTTGCACATAATGATGTGCGCTTTATTCATGCAAGCCCCACCGAGACGAACGACAAAAACAATACCATCAGCACAGATTTTGATGCGCATGAAGCTCGCGTATGTATCGCCAGTGGTTATACCTTGGCGGATGACAAGCGCCCAAGAGAATATACCGAGCTTCAATATTTCAAAAGCCAAACGCAGATGACCGAGCTGTTTGCTGATCTACCCCAAGCCATTGAAAATACGCGCCTGCTTGCCAGCCGATGCAATATAACGATCACACTTGGGATCAATGTTCTGCCTGATTTTCCCATCCCAGAGGGTGATACCATTGAGACTTTTTTTAAGAAAGTGTCCGCCGATGGCTTAAACAGACGCCTTGAGAAGCTCTATCCCGTTGAAGAAAGAGGTGACGATTGGGATCAGGTACGAAAACCTTATGATGAGCGTCTTGAGTATGAGCTTGGCATCATTCTTAAAATGGGTTTTCCTGGCTACTTTTTAATCGTGATGGACTTTATCCGCTGGGCGAAAGCCAATGGTGTGCCTGTCGGTCCTGGTCGTGGCTCAGGCGCAGGGTCTTTGGTTGCTTATGCACTCAACATTACCGATCTTGACCCTTTGAGCTATGATTTGTTATTTGAGCGATTCTTAAATCCTGAGCGCATCTCGATGCCTGACTTTGATATCGATTTTTGTATCGAAGGGCGTGACCGCGTGATCGACTACGTGGCACAGGCGTATGGTCGCCAAGCGGTCAGTCAGATCATCACTTTTGGTACGATGGCGGCGCGTGCTGTGGTTCGCGATGTCACGCGTGTTCAGGGAAAGCCTTTTGGCTTGGGTGATCGCATCTCAAAGATGATTCCAAAAACACCTGGCATTAAGCTTGAAGATGCCTTCGATCAAGAGCCGCAGCTCAAAGAGCTGCTCACCAATCCAGATGCGCCAGATCATGAGCTGGCACTTGAGATTTGGGAGATGGCCAAAAAACTTGAAGGACTGACGCGTAATGTCGGTAAGCACGCAGGCGGCGTACTCATCGCCCCGAATCGCATCAGTGACTTTTCGGCCATCTATTGTGATGGTGAAGGTCATCCTGTCAGCCAGTATGATAAGGACGATGTTGAGGCGGTCGGCTTGGTGAAATTTGACTTCTTAGGACTTCGAAATTTGACCGTACTTCAAGCTGCGGTCGATAACATCAATCAAACTCGCCAAGCCCAAGGTCAAGCACCAATTGATTTAGAAACCTTACCGCTTGATGATGCCGATGTCTATACCTCAGTGCTCCAAGAAGCCAAAACCAGTGCTGTCTTTCAGCTAGAAAGTAGCGGCATGAAAAAATACCTAGCGCAGCTTAAGCCCTCAAATATCGAAGATGTCATTGCGATGTGTGCTTTGTATCGACCTGGTCCGCTTGAGTCAGGTATGGTCTCTGACTTTATCGACAGAAAGCATGGCATCCAGGAAGTGGCTTACCCCCACCCTCAGTTTCAGCATGAGCTGCTACAGCCGCCGCTTGAATCGACCTACGGGGTGATCGTCTATCAAGAGCAAGTCATGCAGATCGCGCAGGTCTTGGCAGGTTATACCCTAGGCGGGGCGGATATGCTAAGACGCGCCATGGGCAAGAAAAAACCCGAAGAGATGGCTAAGCAGCGCAGTACTTTTGTTGATGGAGCGATAGGACAAAATATCGATGGCAGCTTGGCGGCGCAGATTTTTGATTTGGTTGAAAAATTTGCCGGCTATGGGTTTAATAAATCGCATTCGGCAGCCTATGGCGTGCTTGCTTATCAGACTGCTTATCTAAAGCATTATTATCCTGCTGAATTTATGGCAGCGGTCTTGACATCCGAAATGGATGATACCGACCAGGTGGTTTTTTTGTTGTCGGATTGTCGGGATAATTTTGGGCTAAGTATTATTCCGCCCAGTGTCAATCACAGCCAGTGGAAATTTGTGGTCAGGGACGCCAAGACGATTGTCTATGGGCTTGGCGCTGTCAAGGGCGTGGGCGAAGAAGCGGTTAATAGTATTGTCGCTGCGCGCAAGGACGGTCCTTTTAAGGATTTATACGATTTTTGTAATCGCATTGACATCAAAAAAGTGGGCAAGCGCTCACTAGAAGCACTCATCAAAGCAGGCTGTTTTGATATTTTGGCTGAAAACCTAAAACCGCATTATATCACCGATCAGTCAGATCAAAGCTACCAAATTCGCCGCGGCTTATGGCGACAGCTCCCCGAAGCGATGGCAGCAGCTGACCAAAACCGCCAAAATCAACTGACCGGGACAATGGATTTATTTGCAGATGTCGATGATGCGCTGTTTGTTGCACCACCGCTTGAGGATGTCTACTGGCAGCCCCAAGATCGCTTACGCTATGAACAAGCCACACTTGGACTGTATTTGACAGGTCATCCTTTGGATGAGTATCGCAGCGAGCTACCCTTATATACCACCGTCAAGAGTGTCCTCGATCTAAAAGATACCGGCAAAGGCTTTGCATGGATTGCAGGCTTGATCTATGATGTGGCGTTTTTTGGGGAGCGCATTGTCGTAAAGCTTGACGATGGTAAAGGTCGCATTGAGATGAGCTGTTATGGCGAAACTTTTAATAAGTTTAAAGATGTTTTGACCGCAGGTAAGCGCGTGCCCGGCATTGATGAAGAGTACGAACCTTTATATACCAAAGGTGAGCGTGCAAATATGACCATCGCTAATATCGTCATCGCCAAAATCGGTGTCCGTGAAAGTGACGATGGTCGGATTTTCACTCGCCTACATCACATTGAATCCATCGAAACCGCACGGATTCGCCGACTTAAGGAAATCCATCTTAAGCTTGCTTGTGATGACACCCAAGCGCTTGCGGGGATTTTGAGCGTGATCAAAGAAAATAGCCCGCCGCCTGAAGTCATCAAACGGGGCTCCTACCCAAATTCAGAGCATGATGACGCTATGGATATCGGTCAAGTAGGCGATTTGTGCGTACCTTTATCACTGTATTTATATGATGAATGCAGTGTTGCGCGTGTCCAAACCAATGACCGATTGCGACTATACCCCAGCGATCAAAACATCGCTCAATTAAAAAATCATCTCACTGATGATCATTTGGTGTTCCGCTAATGACTCATGCTTTACTCAAATCTTGGCTATCACGCATTCGTATCGTGATGATTGGCACCACCTTGCCTGCCAATATCGGCTCGGCGGCACGGGCGCTTCATACCATGGGATTGGATGATTTGGTGGTTGTCAATCCACGTCTGCCAATTGATGACAGCAGTTACGCCAATGCTGCAGGCGCAGGCGCATTACTGGATAAAACTTGCATCACAAAAGACCTTAAAGATGCCATTGGTGATTGCACGCTCATTTTTGCAGCCAGTGCCCGCTCACGCCAAATGCCCAGACCTGTACTCACCCCAAGTATGGCAGCACAAGTTGCACTCAAGCAATTATCAAAGACTGATCCAACAAATGATTTAGCACCATCTTTGGCTAATAAAGCTCAATCATCTGATGATTCGGTCAATGTCCTACCCAAAATTGCCATTTTATTTGGGCGTGAAGATCGAGGCTTGACCAATGAGGAGTTGTCATTGGCTGATTATCACATACAGATTCCCGCCAACCCAGACTATCCTGTGCTCAATGTCGCCAGTGCCATACAGGTCATCGCCGCTAACTTTTTTGATCAATTTGCCAGTACGCTGACATCATCCCCTCTTATCAGCACCAAGCAGACGCAAGGCGTGCAGCAAGAGGATCACTCGCTGCCCATACATATACGCACCGACTGGGATGAGCCTGCGATCACTCAAGCGCAGGCAGCCAGCCTTGAAGGCGCGCTCATCGCATTAATGCAGAGACTAAATCTTGCGCACGACGACGATCTTAAGCATCTACCAAACCGCTTATCTCGCTTGAATAGCCGCTTACAGCTCGACCAAAAAGAATACGCGTTAATTCGTGCACTGATCGCTAAGATTGATAAAAGCTTGCCTTAGGTTGGCGTGATTGCTCATAGTCAATCATATCAATATGCCAAGATTGACTTGATAAACTTCACATTGAGCGATATGATGACAGAAATTTTAGGAAAATCACATGCTAAAAAAACTATTTAAATTAAAAAATGCCATCAGTGAGGATGTCAAAGCAGTGCTTGAGCGTGACCCTGCGGCGCGCAGTCAGATGGAAGTGCTCTTAACCTATCCAGGTATTCATGCGCGCATCATGCACCGAGGGGCACATCGCTTGTGGAATTCTGACCATAAGTTTATGGCAAGAGCGCTCTCTCATTTTAGTCGCTGTACGACAGGCATTGAGATCCACCCTGCCGCCAAGATCGGTAAGCGTTTTTTTATTGATCATGGCATGGGCGTGGTGATTGGTGAGACTGCTGAAATTGGTGATGATGTTACCTTATACCATGGCGTGACTTTGGGCGGCGTGTCTTGGGAAAAAGGCGCCAAACGCCATCCAACGCTTGGCAATAATGTTGTTGTTGGTGCAGGCGCTAAGATTTTGGGCGGCTTTAGTGTCGGTGATGACGCTAAGATCGGCTCAAACGCTGTTGTTGTCAAGCCAGTGCCGGCTGGTGCCACGATGGTCGGTAGCGCCGCTCGCATGGTCGTCAAAAACAAACAAGAACAAAAGCCCATCGAACATCAAGCTCAGTCCGAAGAACTCTTTAACGCCTATGGTCTAAAACCTGATTCCAAAGACCCTGTCGCATCGAGCATTGCTGCTTTATTGGCGCACATCCAAGAGCGCGATAAGCAAATCTGTGAACTCACCGCCGCGGTCAAGAAATTGGATCCAAATTTCACTCCCAAAGGCATAAAATCATTGTGCAAAGATGATTTGGATGTCTTTGATGGCGAAGATTTAAAGCCTGACTATCACATTTGATATGAGCGATTTGATGACCAAGGCACCCCATCGCTGCGCTTGGTGCCTGTCCGATCCGATCTACATAGATTATCATGATCATGAGTGGGGTAAGCCCATTTATGATGATCAGATGTTATTTGCTCAGCTTTGCTTAGAGTCGATGCAATCAGGCTTAAGCTGGATTACGATCTTAAAAAAACGCGATCATTATTATGATGCTTTTGATCAGTTCGACGCAAATAAAATCGCCAAATACGACCAAGCCAAGATCGAAGCATTGATGCAAAATACAGGCATCATCCGCCATCTTGGTAAAATCAGCGCCATCATCAATAACGCCAAAGCCTATCTTGCCATCACTGAGCATCAAAGTTTTAGTGACTATCTTTGGGGGATCGCGACGCCAGATGGCAAGCCTGTCATCAATCATCCCAAAACACTCACCGACATACCCACCCAAACCGACGCCTCGGTAAGATTAGCAAAAGCTCTAAAAAATCAAGGATTTAAGTTTATCGGTCCAACCACTTGCTATGCCTTTATGCAAGCAGTGGGCATGGTGAATGATCATGTGATCGATTGTGAGTTTCGTTAAAAAGCCTCCGTGCGATCACAGAGGCTTTAGGATTTGGTTTAATTGATTGGATCTTGTTTAGAAGTTTTGATTAAGCGTGCATGCTCAGCTTGGGACTCAAACAGCGCATTAAGTTTATCCATCTCAAAGCCATCAATTTGCACTGTACGATTTGGAAAGGGAATATCAATACCCGCTTCATCAAATGCATATTTGACCTGTTCAAGCAGCTCAGCATGTGTCATGAACCAATCATCGTTATTCGTCCATGCTCTGAGCATCAAATCCACAGAGCTGTCCGCCAAAGCGGTTACGATGACACTTGGCTCTGGATCATCCAAAACATTGGGGTGAGCCTTGGCAAGTGCGACCATCACCTCCCTTGCAGCGCGAATGTCTGAACTATAACCAATACCTACTTCGACATCCACGCGGCGTGTTGGCAGGGATGAATAGTTGATACTGGCAGTGGTCATGATATCGCCATTAGGTATGATGATTTCGTGATTATTGGCGGTACGAATGCGTGTATTCACCAAGCTGATATCAAGCACCGTTCCAAGTTTACCACCGACTTCGACGACATCACCGCGACCAAACGGTCTAAAAATGACAATCAAAACACCTGCTGCTAAGTTTGATAACTGATCTTTTAGCGATACACCAATAGCAACGCCTGCTGCACCGAGCATAGCAACGAATGAGTTGGTGTTTACACCAAGCTTATTTAAAGATGCCAAAACCACCGCAACAAGCATGAGACCATATAATAAATTGCCCAAAAAGTTGGCGGCAGTATTATCCAGTCGGCTTTTTGCCATGACGTGCTTGGCAATGCGCACCATGCGCTTACCAATCCACTTACCCACAAAGAAAATGAGCAGCGCCAACACCAATCGACCAGACAAATCGATCAGCATGTGAGTAAGCGTATTAATATCTATTGGTATGCCCAAAAATTGCAAGGTGTCATTAGCACCATGCTCAAGCGTATCTTTGGTTATTTTTGCTGCATCAGCTGCAACTTCTTTGGCGGTTTCGGCAGCATCCGCGACCGCAAGGGTGGCATTTGCTAGTTCAGCATTCTCAGTGCTACTTTGACTCATGACTTCCCCATCACTGTGTTCTTCATAACCCAAAAGGCTTGTAAATACAAGCCTTTATTATATAAAATGATATACTTTATTAGATAAACTTAGTAATTACCTTAAGCGGCAAATACTTCATCCCCAGTCCAATCGGAAGCCACGGCCAAAGTGGGACATAAGCTTCCGAAACCTTTGCTTCGATGGCCTTGACGATCACATCAGCGCCCTCATCTTCTTCCACCTCAAAAGGCAAATATTTGGCACCGATATTTAAATCCGTACGGACATAGCCTGGGTAAATGGTGGAAACTGTAATCGGTAATTTTTCTTTGATCATATCAGCGCGAATGCCTTCAGCCAGTCTAGCAAGACCAGCTTTGGCAGCGGCATAAGTCGTCAAATGACGCGGCAAACCTCGCACCGCTGACATGCTAGAGATGACAACCAATTGCCCGCTGTTTTGACTACGAAAAATCTGCATCGCTGCCTCACATTGAGCCATAGCAGCGATAAAGTTTGTTTCGGCAGTGGCGCGGTTAATGTTAAATCGGCCATGACCGATCACACGACTGTCACCCACGCCCGCATTGACGATGATTTTATCAATTTGACCGATTTGTTCGGCAAATTCGCCAAAAACCTCAAAAATCTGTTCATAATCAGTCACATCCAAGCGCTTAGTATGCACTGTGATGCCATAATCGCCCTCAAGCTCAGCTTTGATCGCCTCAAGTCTCTCTAGGCGGCGCGCGCAAATCGCCAAATCATAGCCCAAAAACGCAAACTTACGCGCCATCATAGCACCGAGTCCCGAGCTTGCCCCTGTGATCAGCACCGTCTTACCTGCGCCAACACCGCGAATGTCGTTTAAGTCTTTAATTTTATTAAAACGGTTGGCAACAATACGGCCGAATTTATCGGCTTTACTAAATAATTCTTCAAGTTTTTTCATGGAAATTACAACCAAGCTCATCTGCGTCATCAACTGACTAAATCGAGTATTTTAACGCAACCGAGCCAAAAATCACAGCATTAATTGTGTTTAGCTTAAATTTTCTGAAGACTCTTCAGTCATCACTTAAGGTCTGCCAAATTTAGCCAAAGCCTGACCCAACAGATCGCCAGTTTGCCCAATCAGATGTGCGACGCTACTGCCAAGCTGCTCAGCTAAGCCAATTTTCTCTGCCAAAGTCGGCTTGCTGCGCGAATGTAATAAATACGCTTCGTGTGTTTTTAGCTTATCAAGCAAATAGGCATCTGAAGTGCCAATCTCATCAATCAGCCTAAGCTCTAGAGCGTCTTCACCGAACCACACTTCGCCTGTCGCGACGCGCTCAAGATCCAACCGAGGACGATGTTTATTAATAAAACCTTTAAATAACTCATGAATGCGCTCAATGTCGGCTTGGTGCTTAGCGCGATCTTCGTCGTCGTTTTCCCCAAAAATCGTCACAGTACGCTTATATTCACCTGCTGTGAACTGCTCAAATTGCACATCATGTTTTTTCAAAAATTCGTGAAAATTAGGCAGCTGACTGATTACACCGATAGAGCCAATCACTGAAAAATCACTGGCAATGAGTTTATCGGCGGTACAAGCCATCATATAGCCACCACTGGCAGCGATCTTATCGACACAGATGGTGAGCTTTAATCCTGCTTCTTTGATCCGTACAAGCTGCGCGGCAGCCAAGCCATAAGCATGCACTTGACCACCGCCGCTTTCAAGGCGCAGCACCACTTCATCACCCTGATTAGCGACGCTGATGATGGCACTGATCTCTTCGCGCAAGTGAGCGACGGCGCTTGCCTTAATATCACCATCAAAATCAAGGACATAAATCGATTTTTGCTTTGTACGCTCATCGGTGGACTGCTCGCGTTTTTTATCTAATTTTTTAACATCTTTAAATAATTCGCACAGCTTATCTTTGAGTTTATGCGGAGCATCATCATGATCAGACTGAATAGTTTCGATTCTTTTTTTGGTATCTTTTTGCACTTTATTCAGATGGGTGATGCGTAGTTCAATGGGTTTTTTTGAAGTGTGTAACATAATTTTCCTTAAATATCTCAATCAATCAAAGCGTATTTGGTGATAAATGGGGAAAAAATACCCAATTTAAACACCCAAAACTACTTGATTACAAAAATCGCACAAACCAGCTAAGCCAAGATTGATCATCGCTCAATTAAGCGTCTTTTTTGATTTTATTTTTTAGACCCACACCGCGCAAGCGGCCGCGTCCGTCCACATCACGCACGATGAGCGACCAAGTTTCATTGAGGTACACTTCATCGCCCTTGACAGGCTCGGTCTTAAAATATTGCATCATAAATTCTTCGACGGTTTGATTTTTGGCTTCGGTTAATTTATTCACCAAATCTTCATCAACCCCAGCCAACGCCCCAACCGTTGGCGGTACGGTAAATACATCAAAGGCACTGGCGACAGGTCTTGGTAAGCGGCTTGATGAATTGGCGGCAAGTGAGCGCGTCGCCAAATTATAAAACGGCAAATCAGCAATGCGCGCATGGGGAGACAGCAGCCAATCGCCATAAAATTCGCTGTTTTTTTGATATTGGGTGGCAGAGTTATTAAAAATCTTGGCAATGCTCGGCGCATCATCACCGCGCATGGCATACCAAACCACATCGCCCATCTTTAAGATCGTATCTTCATTGACATTGACAAGCTTATCATGGCGCACCAACGCAAATAAAGACAAGGCTTGCGCATCAAATTTGGTAGAAATTGCTTGAGGATGGCGACCGATGGCAAACGCGCCCTGCTTGACTTCAAATTCGTATAAAGTAATATTTGCCTGATCTCCCACCCAAATTTCGTGCTCAGCTTTTGGCTCGTTATTCGTTGGTACCCAAACACGAAATAAACGAGACATCAGCGGAATGGTCGCTCCTTGCACCAATAAGGATAAAATCACCACGCCAAAAGTAATATTAAATGCCAAGTCAGCACCAGGCACCGCCATCGTCACTGGGATGATTGCAAGCGTAATCGGCACCGCTCCGCGCAAGCCCACCCAAGAAATAAAACTGATCTCACGCATGCCAAAACGAAACGGTAATAATGAGCTAAATACTGCGATCGGACGCGCCACAAATAATAAAAAGATAAAGATCAGCAGTGAATAATGAATCACTTCCAAGATGCTTGAGGGCTGCACCAACAAACCCAGCACCACAAATAGCACCGCTTGCGACAGCCAAGCAAAACTGTCCATCACGCGCAGCACATGCTCTGTGGCGCGCACTTTGGTATTACCGATCACCACTCCTGCCAAATAGACCGCCAAAAATCCAGAACCGCCCAAAAGGTTTGTCATACCAAAGACGATTAAGCCAGCAGATAAAATCAAAATGGCGTACATGCCATCTGCCAAGTGGACTTTTGGCAGCATCTTGGATAATGCCCAACCTGCCAACAACCCAAGCACCAAACCAATGCCAATTTGACTGATGAGCATAAAGATGATATCACCAATGCCCTGACTGGTCGGATCAAGATTTAAGGCGATCATCGCCGTGACTAATAAAATCGCCAATGGGTCGTTCGCGCCTGATTCAATCTCAAGCGTGGCTTGTACACGGTCGTTGAGCTTGACGCCGCCGTTTCGCAATAGACTAAATACTGCTGCTGCATCGGTCGAACCCACAATGGCAGCCATCAATACGCCCAGCCGCCAGTCCACATCCAAAAGCCAAGTGGCAAAAATGCCTGTCACCAACACCGTCGCCAATACGCCCCAGCTTGCCAAAGTGACCGCAGGCTTAAGCCCCACGCGAAACGAGCGCATCGAAGTACGAAGACCGCCATCTAACAAGATACACGCAAGCGCCGCCTGACCGATGAAATTTGCCAAATTATATTCAGCAAATTCAATCCCCAAAATACCTTCTTCGCCCGCCAACATGCCCACGCCCAAAAAAAACAACAGCAAAGGCACGCCCAAACGCGCTGACAGCGTGCTCGTCATGATACTGGCAAATATCAATAATGAAGCAACGACATATAAAATATTTAAGGTGACCATCGATAATTTACAATCCTAATCTAGGGCGACTCATTTACCGCAAATACAACAAGTTTCAATATCAGTGATTGGCTTAAATTTTAAATCCATTCAAACTTGCGCCATCAAATTACTCAAATCCTACCATAGCTACCCGTCAGATGCCATAAAAAATCTTGAAAAAATTGCCATTTTTTATGCAAAATATAAATGGTTAAGATTTGAAAATTTGATAAGTGTTAAATTTTTACTGTATTTTTATTCTATAATAAGTGGGCTGTATGAGCAGATAAAAATATGCCTACTCTTTTTATCACTCACTTCATCAATCACCCTGACACAATAAAGTCAATCATCACTTAAAATCAGTCAAAACCGCTCCCAAAAACAATAAATTTTCTCGCGGCAATACTTGCACGAAAGCCAATTAAAAGGCATAATGTAGCGTTTTAAACTCTTATTAATTTAACATTTTTCGCAACCGTGTGAATGCGGTAGCGCTGTTTTTAGGGCAAAATTATGATGCGTAGCACATACTGCGGTCAGGTGACCGAAGAGCTGATTGACCAAACCATTACCATTGCAGGCTGGGTACATCGTCGCCGCGACCATGGCGGGGTGATCTTCTTGGATATGCGTGACCGTGAAGGCTTGCTGCAAGTGGTGATCGATCCTGATACGCCTGAAGCTTTTGCTACCGCCGATGCTGCTCGCTCAGAATATTTGCTGAAGATTACAGGACGCGTGCGCCGCCGCTATGAAGGCACCGAAAATCCGAACATGGTCAGCGGTCAGGTTGAGCTGCTCGGTAAAGAAATTGAACTGATTGCCAAAGCGGACACGCCGCCATTTCCACTGAACGACGATAACATCACCGTCTCAGAAGAGCTTCGCTTAAAATATCGCTTCTTAGATATGCGTCGCCCTGAGATGCAAGAGCGTATGAAATTCCGCGCCAAAGCCACTTCAACCATTCGCCGCTATTTGGACGATCATGGATTTTTGGATGTCGAAACACCCGTATTGACGCGCGCAACACCTGAAGGTGCGCGTGACTATTTGGTGCCATCGCGTACGCGTCAAGGCAACTTCTTCGCCCTACCCCAATCACCACAGCTATTTAAGCAGCTGTTGATGGTGGCAGGTTTTGATCGCTACTACCAAATCGCCAAATGCTTCCGCGATGAAGATTTACGCGCTGACCGTCAGCCTGAATTTACCCAAGTGGATATTGAAACATCATTTTTATCAGATGAAGAAATCATGGATATCGCCGAAGGCTTGACCAAAGATTTGTTCAAAACCATGCTTGATGTTGAGTTTGATACTTTCCCGCGCATGACCTATGCAGATGCCATGCGTGACTATGCCTCAGATAAGCCAGATTTGCGCATTCCTTTGAAACTTGTCGATGTCGCTGATATCATGCAAGATGTTGAATTTAAAGTTTTTTCAGGACCAGCACAAGACCCTAAAGGTCGCGTCGTGGCACTGCGCATTCCTGGTGGCGGCGAGATGAGCCGTAAGCAAATTGATGAATACACCAAATTTGTCGGCATCTATGGTGCGCGTGGATTGGCCTATATCAAGGTCAATGATGCCACCAACATCAATAACGGCGTCGATAAAGATTCTGGTCTGCAATCACCTATCATCAAAAACATGACC
Source organism: Moraxella canis (assembly GCF_002014965.1). GTDB lineage: Bacteria > Pseudomonadota > Gammaproteobacteria > Pseudomonadales > Moraxellaceae > Moraxella > Moraxella canis. Next base: position 286,172 of record NZ_MUXT01000004.1, on the reverse strand, counting down.
GACGAGGTCTTGGTTGAGCTGATTAAGCGTACCGATGCCCAAACTGGCGATATCATTTTCTTTGGTGCTGATAAAGCCAAAATCGTCAATGACGCTATGGGCGCACTGCGTGTCAAAATCGGTACCGATCTAAACTTATTTACCTGTGAGTGGGCGCCACTTTGGGTCGTTGATTTCCCAATGTTTGAAGAAACCGACGATGGTAAATGGACATCTGTTCACCATCCTTTCACACGCCCTAAAGGGTCGGTTGAAGAGCTTAAACAAAATCCTGAAACCGCTCTATCCATCGCTTATGATATGGTGCTAAATGGGACGGAAATTGGCGGTGGCTCACTGCGTATTAATACGGTCGAGATGCAAGAGGCGGTCTTCGATGCGCTAGGTATCTCAAAAGAAGAAGCTGAGCTTAAATTTAAATTCTTGATGGATGCCCTGCGTTTTGGTGCGCCGCCGCATGGTGGCTTGGCATTCGGTTTGGATCGCCTGATCATGCTGATGGTCGGCGCAAGCTCAATCCGTGATGTCATCGCTTTCCCAAAAACCAAAACTGCTGACTGCCCATTGACCGAAGCACCTGCCGAAGTAGATAATCGCCAATTGCGCGATTTGGGCATTCGCATTCGCGAAAAACAAACAGCAGAATAATCAGTGCTTGGCTTTTTAAGATATGTACCGCTGTCAGTCCTGCGTGGATTGGCAGCGTGTGCGTCTTATATTGCCTATCATTGTCAGCTTAGCATTTATCGCAGTATCCAAGCCAATTTAATCTTGGTTCACCCTCAGATGCCGGACAAGCAGCGGCAAAAACTGACCAAACAAATTCTCAAAAACCAGCTCATCAGCACGGTAGATAGCTTTAAAACTTGGGCAATGCCGCCAAAGTGGTCTGTGAGACAAATTAAACAAGTCCATCATGAAGACATCTTAACCAAAGCCCTTGCCAATCCCAATGGCATGCTTGCAATCGTGCCTCATATTGGGACTTGGGAGATGATGAATGCTTGGTTAAATACGTTTGGCTCTCCAACCATCATGTATAAGCCCATGAAAAATGCGGCGGTAGATCGCTTTGTTTTACAAGGGCGCGAACGGCTTAATGCCAGTCTGGTGCCTACGGATGCCAGCGGTGTTAAGGCAATTTTTAAAACACTCAAAGAAGGTGGCTTTAGTATCATATTACCCGATCATGTCCCTGATGTATCAGGTGGTGAGATCGTCCCCTTTTTTGGGATTGAGACCATCACCAGTACGCTAGCGCCAAAGCTTGCCGCAAAAACTGGCTGTGCTTTGGTTGGTTTAAGCTGTATAAAACGTGAGCATGGCGATGGTTTTGAAGTGTTTTGTTATGAGCTAAACGATGAGCGCCTGTATTCAAAGAACACCAAGATTGCAACCGCAGCCCTCAACCGAGCGATGGAGCAAATGATTTATCCGCATTTTTTGCATTATATGTGGGGCTATCGTCGGTTCAAACACACACCACTGGCAAATAATCCTTACTTACTTAATAAAGATGAGCTAAAAAATATCGCCATCGAGCTTCAAGCTGCGCCTAAGGATAGTTATGAGTGACACAAATTATATCATCTGTATGAAATGGGGTACCAAATACGGTGCTGAATATGTTAATCGCTTGTATAATATGGTCAAGCGTAATATGACTTTGCCATTTACCATGGTTTGCCTGACTGACGATGCGACTGGCATTCGAGAAGAAGTCGTCTGCCACCCTATTCCAGAGCTGAACTTACCGAGCAATATCCCAGAGCGCGGCTGGAAAAAACTCACCACCTTTAAGCCTGATTTATATGGGCTAAAAGGTACGGCACTGTTTTTGGATATTGATATCGTTATCATTGATAATATTGATGCTTTTTTTAATCATAAAGCCGAACATGACGACAGTGTCATGATCATCCGTGACTGGAAAAAGCCTTGGCGCATGGTAGGTAACAGTTCGGTGTATCGTTTCAAAGTGGGGTATAACACATATCCACATTTGCTTGAATACTTCGAGCAAAATTTTGAAAAAATCCGCAAAGAAGTTCGCCACGAACAGGCATTTTTGTCAAATTATCTAAGAGAGCATCACCATTTGGAATATTGGGATCCGTCTTGGTGCGTCAGCTTTAAATACCACTGCCTACAAAAAATTCCTTTGGCATATTTTGTACCGCCAAAAAAACCTGCCAATGCCAAAATTGTGATCTTCCATGGGGAGATTAACCCACCTGATGCCATCACGGGCGGTGGCGGCAAGTGGTATCGGCATGTGCTGCCTAGTGACTGGATCAAAGAAGCGTGGCAATGAGGCATCAATACGGTGTGGCGTATTGACGCCTCAATCATCTAACCTTGTTTGGCAAGCTTACGCACTTCGGTAATGGTCTTGCCGCCCAATCCATAGTTATCCATATCAACTTCATCGATGACGACGACAGTAGTGGCAGGATTTTTATTCAAAACGCGCGCAAGCAGTTCGGTCACGCCTTCGATGATCTGCTGCTTTTGCTCAGTAGTGGGTGCTTCGCTGCCCCCTGTGACTTTGACATTGACATACGGCATATCGCCCTCCTGTGTTGATGTTGTTAAAGAATAAAGTTTTTGATTAAGAATTTAATGCATTTGAAATCCTGTAGCTAACCGTTTTTCCAAGCAATGAGCGCACCTAAGCTCAGCGCACAGGCTGCTAAGACTAGCGAAGCTTGAAAATCATGTGTCCACTGATAAAGCTTTGCTGAAACTAGCGGACCGATGATCTGTCCTGCGCTGTATGAGACCGTCACAATGGCAATGAGATTTTTACCGCTGTCCTTAGCCAGCTGCTGTGCGATCGGCATCACCAAAGTGACCGTACCCATAAACCCGCCTCCAACAAACACAGCGCTTAGCACATATCCCCAAGTATTAGGCAAAATTAAAGGCAGGATCACGCCCAGCGCTTGCATCGCCATATTCAAAGTCAGACTTGCGCGACTACCAAACCGCTGACGCAGTCGATACCAAATAAAACAAGATGGGATCACACTCAAGCCAAATGCCGCCCAAATATGACCAATATTAGCCTTAGGCAGCGCCATTTGGACCAGCAGTGGCAGATAAGTGGCTGTGACGATATAACCAAATCCTGCCAATCCATACATCCCAATCAAGGCATTGGCGCTGATGGGCGTATCTGGCTGCTGGGCTGCGGCTTGATCTCCCTGCCCAAAGCGCCTGTCAAAAAATAGCCCATGTAAGACGCTCATCATCACCAAAACCGCCATTGCGCCCAGCATCAGCCACATCATCGGTGAGTGCCATCCTTGACCGACCGCCCAAACCACGCTTTCTGCCGATAGCGCAATGCCCAAGCCCACACCAGCGTACATCATGGGCGCGGCTTGCGGCAGATGACGCTGCCCCAAAAGCCACATCGAAGTTGATACGATCCCCAGCGCGCTGAGCACACCAGCCAACAGACGCACAAAAATAATACCAAAGCTTGACTGCACAAAATATAAAGCTACCAAGCCAATCGCTGTGCCAAGCAATGCAACGAATGCCATTCGGTGCGCTTTGGACGGCTTAATCCGCACCGCCATCAAAGCCCCGATCAAATAACCCACATAATTTGCCGAAGCTGCCAAGCTGCCCTGCTCAATGCTTAAAATTCGCTCACTCACCATATACGGATATAAAGCGGTATAAGCAAAACGCCCAAAGCCCATCACGACAGCAAGCATGAATGCTGCTTCAATGCCATTTTTGAGTGCTTGACGAGAGATCATAACAATAATTTATATGAAATGTAAACTCATTGTATTTCATCAATAATAAACATACAAATCATTTTCATCATTTTTTAAATTTATAATTAGATGATATTGACTTGTCGCTAAGTTTAATTGATGATTTATAAAAAAGTCGCGTAATTAAAGATATTTAAAATAAAAAACCTTCTGCAAAGCAAAAGGTTTTTTATTTGGTTAAATCTGCCGATAAACTTCCTCAAAAGGCACACGAAAACGCTCACCCCAAACCCCTTTTTCGGTGCGGTAGCCACATGAGATGATCATATTGACTTCGGCATCTTCGGGTAAATTGAGTAAATTATTAACCATTCTACTGTCAAAGCCTTCCATCGGACAAGTATCAGCCCCTGCTGCACTCATGGCAAGCATGAAAGTTTGGGCAGCCAAGGCACAGCTTTTATGCACCATGATCCGTACATCGGTAGCAGAGACACGATCATATACAGGCTTGAATTTTTGGATGGCTGAAAATGCCGCGCTGCGCAAACTTGGCACGCCAAATGTCGTGCGATAAATCGTTGGCATCAGCACGCCATAATATTTCTCCATGCGCTTAATGCGCGATGCTTGACGCTCAGGCGGACTATAGGTCTTGATATTATTTCGCTCAAAAGACAGTACCGATTTGGCTCTTTGGGCATATTTATCTTGGCGCGTCACAAAAACGACCATTTGGGCGGCACTGGTAGCCGCTTGCTGTGACAGGCAAGCTTTGGCAAGCTTTTTGAGCATATCGGCATCGGTAATGTGATAAAATTCGTACAGCTGCATATTTGAGCTACTGGGCGACAGCTGCGCAAGCTTTAGGCAATCGACCACCAACGCTGGGTCTAGCTCCCGATTTGAATCATAATCTCGCACCGCACGGCGATGATCAACAACGGCTTTAAAATCCATATATCACCCATTGAGTTGTGAGTAAAATTAACGCTTAAACATATCCGCTTGGCGATTTTTCTTAACATATTCAATCATGCAATCGCGCAGTAGTTGACTTGCGGTACGATTATTATCTCGCGCCGCTTGCTTGAACTGCTCGACCAAATGCTTGTCTACGCGCATATTAAAAGTCGTCTGCTCGCTTTGTTTCATGAAAATCTCCAAGGCTTTGATTATTAAAGAGTTAAATCGCACAATTTAGCATAATTGCCTTCATTTTGCAATGACTGGGGCTATACACCATCTATATGAGCCATAAAAATTAGTCATAAAAAATCGCCCCAATCAGTGGAGCGATTTATGAAACCAGTCAAAAATCAGAGTCTAAACTGCGGTAATAACGCAGGTATGCCTGGGAACATACCAACGGCAGCCATGACAGAGCAAAGCACGATAAATCCTACCAATGGGATGACCACACGACCTGATAAACCAAGCTCGACGCTGCGCTGCTTGTCCCCAATCAAACCCAAATTATCCAGCATCATTGTCAATGACCAGCCAAAAACTGGATTCACCAGTGCAGATGCAAATACTACAATCGCCGCCGACTGCGTGGTCTTACCCTTACGCGTCATCTCCATGCCTGCTTCAAGTAGCGGCACGAACACCGCAACAATCAGCGCAACTGACAACACAGGCTGCCAAATTGCCAAATCCATCGGATAACCCCAAATACTCGCAACGATACAAAAAACCGCAGTCAATACAGCGCCAGCTGGAATCGGACGCTTGGCGATCGCTGCAGGTACAATGTAAGTTCCCCACGATGAAGCAAAGTTTGCACCACCTAGGATCGAGCCTGCTGCTTGACGAGTAGCAGCACTGATCATGGTATCGTCGATATTCATGTGCGTGCGCTCAGTATTCGGTGGATAGCTGATTTTTTGAAATACTTGATGACCCAAAAAGTCAGGCGACCACATCGCAACAGCAAGCACCGCAAAAGGGAACACCACGATGAACGCTTTTAAGTCTGGCAATCCCATCGTCCAGCCAGTGTCCTCGCCCCACCAATACATTGGGTTTAGCGGCGGCAATCCAGGCTCAGTCTTAAACTCAAATGGCGCACCTAAAGCAAATGCAATCAACCCAGCCAAGGCACAGCCAATCGGTACAGCCAGCCATCTTTTTTGCCAATGTTCAAGCAAGGCATACATCACAATCGTTGCAATGATGATGATAAATGCCAAATGCGGCAGTCCAATCGACTCAGACCACGCCATCATGTTTTTGACTTGAGCGGTCAATCCCACAAAGCCCAAATATAGCAAAAGCCCCCCAGCCACACCGTTACTGGTCAGCTTAGCAAGCAATGAGCCGCCCTTAAATAACCCAAGTAATATCCCGAAGACACCAATCAAAAGACCAAAAGCCAATGGATGACCACCTGCAGCCACTACCAGTGGAATCAGCGGAATCAAGGGTCCATGTGTTCCAGCCAAATTCGCTGTCGGCAATAAAAATCCCGACAACAGCAGCACAAATACCGCCGCAATCAACATCTCATAACGCACGTTTTCCAAAACAAACGCCTCGCCAAGTCCCAACGGCGCAGCAAACGCAGCCGCCATCGCGCCCACCATCACAATCTTACCAATGGTGCCTGCCATCGCAGGGATGGTGTCTTCTAATTCAAAGCGATAATCACGAAAAGGTAGGTTTGCACGCCAGCGACGCGGTTTCATGATTTGTAATTCGTGCTTGAGATAATCATCACGCGTCTCAAAACTTGAGCTAGGACGATGCAGTTCGCGGTATGATTTGTTTAAGATATCATCATCGGTGACCGGATTTGAATCACTCACAATATTCTCCTTATTATTGCTATTGATTAAATTCGTCTGCTGTTGCAGTTCTTTGGTCTTGTTCTAAATTGATCGCGTGGGATTATAGCTTGCTTTAATATTTCTGTCATGTATTATTTTATGAATTTGATAACTTTAAAAGAAAAACTGATGTATTTTGCAAAAATGGCATAAAGTGTAGTTATCATTGGTATTAAGCGGCATGTTTATGCAAATTTTGTATAATCATATAGACAATTTAAATTATCATGTCAGCCATTCAAGGATTTGGCTGCTTAGTTTTGCCAAATTATGATAAAATACACATTATTTTTAGTATCATAAATTATGACTCAAATCACCTATCCATGCCCAATCTGTCAGACGCCGACCACATGGTCTGACAACCCAAACCGCCCATTTTGTTCAAAACGCTGTAAGCTCATTGATTTGGGTGCGTGGGCATCTGATGAGTATTTGATTGCAGGCGATGAGCTGTCATTGCCTGAACATGATGAATCATCAGAATATTAAATTCATCTTTAATTAAAGACATTAAGGACGCTTCATGAACAGTCACATCATGCCCACCTATGCCCGCCAGCCCATCAGCTTTGTGCGTGGCGAAGGCTCGTACCTATACACTGAAGATGGTACGGCTTATTTGGATGCCTTGACCGGCATTGCCGTATGCGGTCTTGGGCACTGCCACCCTGCCATCACTCAAGCCATCACGAAGCAGGCTTCTAGTTTGGTGCATACCAGCAACCTATTTGGCATTGACTGGCAAGAAAAGGCGGCAGATATGCTGTGCCAAGCTGCCGGCATGCAGCAGGTGTTTTTTGCCAATTCCGGTGCTGAAGCCAATGAATGCGCCTTAAAGATCGCTCGTCTTTATGCGCACAATCAAGGCAAAGACAAGCCTAAGGTCATTGTGATGGAAAACTCATTTCATGGGCGTACGCTTTTGACAGTCTCTGCTACCGCCAATCCTAAGGCGCGTGCCGGCTTTTATACGCTGGATGATGAATTTGTGCGCGTGCCTTTTGGGGAGGTTGATGCAGTGGCGGCACTGTCTGGCGATCCAGACATCTGTGCGGTGCTTGTTGAGCCGATTCAGGGTGAAGGCGGCTTACACACCCCCCCTGATGATTATTTAGAAAAACTGTCAAAAATTTGCAACGACAACAACTGGCTTTTGATGCTCGATGAGGTTCAGACGGGCAATGGTCGCACCGGCAAATATTTTGCTTATCAATATTCAAGTATCACACCTGATGTGCTGACTACCGCCAAAGGCTTGGGTAACGGCTTTCCGATTGGTGCTTGTATGGTGAACAATAAAGCCGTTGGGCTATTTGGTGCAGGCTCGCATGGCTCAACCTATGGCGGTACGCCGCTTGGCAGCCGCGTAGTATGCGCCGTTTATGACGTGCTTGATGAGGCGATCATGGATAATGCACGCACTCAAGGCGATGCCATACGCACGCACATTGTGGATAAATTTGGCGCACAAGGGGTCAGCGCACGAGGACGTGGGATGATGATTGGCTTTGCCATGCCAAAAGAGATTGATCTCACTGAGGCTGTCAATATCGCTCGCGATCAGCACCACTTGATCATCAATGTCACAGGCGGCAATGTCATTCGCTTGTTACCAGCGTTGAATTTATCAAAACAAGATACCGCCTTGCTCATTGGTAAAATGACTGATCTTTTGGCGGGGTTATTCAATCAATCTCATTGAAGTTTGAATATGAGTGATGCCATGCCAAACATCCAAACCATCCAAAGTCGTCCAATGACAAACTCAGCCGACGATACGCCCAGCATTTTATTTGATGTGCCTGCCAGCCGCCTAAACTACGCTCAGCAGCAGCGCATCACAAGGCTGTGTATCCGCTGTGCGCTCCTGCTGATGCAATATGGCGCAGAATCGGTCGTGGTGGTCGATTTGACCAAGCGGCTTGGGGTAGCGCTTGGAATTGATGGCGTGGAGTGTGGTTTGTCGTTTAATGCAGTCACACTGACCACTTTATATCAAGGTCGCTGCATTACGACGGTTAGAAACACCATTCATCAAGGCATCAATGTCAGCATTTTGGTTCAAATTCAGCAGATCATCCTAAAAGCCGAGCTAGATCAGCACAGTCGTCAAGCGCCGCTATCATCCGATGCACAAGACGCGCTGATTGATGGCATTGAGCAAGATTTTGACCACATGAATCGCACCAGTTATCCAAATAACTTGATGTCATTTTTTGTGGGTATGTCTTGTGCAAGCTTCGCTTACCTAAATGGCGGTACGCTGATGATGTCATTGATCACTTTGATTGCAAGTTTTGTGGCAATGCGTATGCGTGTTTATCTTTTAGCGAAGCATTTTAATCCATTTGTTGTAGTGATTATCACAGCTTTTACAGCGACCTTATTGGCGGCATCGGCATATTTTTTGGATTTGGGCGTCAATGCTGATATTGCTGTTGCAGCCAGTGTCTTACTGCTGGTTCCTGGCTTTCCCATCATTAATGCCTTATCAGATATTCTAAAAGGCTATATGAACATGGGTGTGGGTCGATGGATGTTTGCCACCATGCTCACTTTGTCGGCTTGTGTGGGGATTGTGATTACTTTAATTTTTCTTCAGATTCCACACTGGGGGCTGTGATGGATTGGCTTGAAATTCTCCAAAAAATCCTGCTATCTTGCATTATCACAGTAGGCTGGTGCTTGATGTTCACGCTACCTAAGCGCTACATCATTCACTGCATCATGGTAACGGCGCTTGGCTTTGGTCTTAAGCAAATCATGGTCGCCTTTGGGGTGCATTTGGCGGTCTCGACTTTTTTTGGGGCGATGGCAGGCAGCTTTTTGGGCGTGCATTTTGCACAGCGCTATGGTCTGCCGCCCAAAGCTCTGATCGTGCCTAGCCTGATCTGTATGATGCCAGGGATCGCCGCCTATAAGGCAATGGTCAGCATGGTACAAATCGGCTATTTTGGGTTTAGTATGGATCTATTTATTATCATGATGAGCCACTTTTTTGATGCGATCTTTGTCATTTCAGCGTTAGTATTGGGATTGTCCATTCCTGGCATTTTATTTTATCGTCGTAAGCCGATTGTCTGATGTATTTTTATGATAATTAAGCTATGATTAAAGACGAATTATACTGATAACAAAAAAAATCCTGCGATCATGCAGGATTTTTTGTGTCTTATAATTACCAAGCCTGTGCCAAAGCAGATAAAGTGCCTTTTAGCATGGCTGATACGGTGCTGCTACAAGTACCGATGCCTGAATAGATTTGTCCATCTACCGACAGTTGAATATAAGCAGCAGCAGCGGCATCCGTTTGATTCTCAGTATCTCCATCCTTGCGAGCTGCTTTATCGATGGCATGCTCAGCATAGTTGGTAACATGAATTTGCTTACCTGTGGACTTGACCAACCCATCAATGAAGGCGGATAAGGCGCCATTACCTTGACCAATCACTTCGAACACCTCTTCAGGCGCAGCCACTTGACCTTGGAAGCTGACATCGCCGCCTTTATTACTGATGGTGTAGTCGCTTAGGCGGAATTTGTCTTGCTCAAGATACGCCTGGGTAAAAATTTCAAGCAATTCATCGGTTTTTAGCTCGCGTGCCATGCTTTCTGCTTGAGCCTGCACCACGCGGGCAAAGTCAATTTGTGTCCAGCGTGGCAAATTAAAGCCATAGTGTCGCTGCAAGATATAGGCAGCCCCGCCCTTGCCCGACTGGCTATTAATCCGCACCACATCTTGATAGCCGCGACCGATGTGCATCGGATCGATGGGCAGATACGCCACATCCCAATGCTGCTCAGTCTCAGGATGTTTTTCGTTATAATCCAAGGATTTTTTGATGGCGTCTTGATGTGAGCCACTAAATGCAGTAAAGACCAATTCGCCGACATAAGGATGGCGCGGATGTACTGGCAAATTATTACACTCACTGACGATTTGCACAATTTCACTGACCTGACTAAAATCAAGCTCAGGATCGATACCTTGGGTGTATAGATTCATCGCCATGACCAAAATATCCATATTACCCGTGCGCTCGCCATTACCCAGTAGCGTGCCTTCGATGCGATCCGCGCCTGCCATCATGCCCATCTCAGAGGCAGCCACCGCACAGCCGCGATCGTTGTGCGTGTGTAGGCTGATGATCACATGGGGGCGTGCTTTTAGATGCCTGCAAAAATATTCCACTTGGTCAGCATAGATATTTGGCGTCGATGCCTCGACAGTGGCGGGTAGGTTTAAAATCACCTCTTGCCCATTTTCAGGCTGCCAGACTTCACAGACAGCGTCACACACTTCCACCGCGTAATCGGTCTCGGTTTGGCTAAAGCTTTCTGGCGAATACTGAAACACCCACTGTGTGTCTGGATAATTTTTCGCCTTATCGCGCAGCATGGTCGCCCCATCGATGGCGATTTGTTTGATTTGCTGCTTATCCATTTGATAGACTTTATCGCGCTGAACTTTTGAGGTAGAATTATAAACATGCACAATCGCGCGGCGCGCACCCTGCAGCGCTTCAAAAGTACGGTCAATCAAATGCTCTCGCGCCTGCACTAACACCTGCAAGGTCACATCATCAGGCACATGACCTTCTTCAATCAAGCGACGCGTAAAATCAAACTCAACTTGCGCCGCTGAAGGAAAACCAATCTCAATCTCTTTAAAGCCAATATCCACAAGCAATTTAAAGAATTTTAATTTTTGTTCGATATTCATCGGATCGATCAAGGCTTGGTTGCCATCGCGTAGATCAACACTTGCCCAAATCGGGGCTTTGGTGATGGTCTTATCAGGCCAAGTGCGGTTTTCAAGCTTAGGCGCAAATGCAAATGGCTGATATTTATTAAAATCAAATGCCGGATTTTTTGGGGTAATGTGTGGCATAAAAGCTCCAAAAAGTGAATTGAGTTTTAAATATTAAATGTTTTAATGGCTAAATTTTATCAAAGAAAGTATAGCAATTTTTACTTATTTTTGCACTCATTTGCGGATATTTTAGATGATTGTACTAAATATATGATAATATATAGTAAAAATAACCATAATTTAGAATAATTTGAATGAGTACATCCAACGACCAAGTCATCTTAGATACAATTGACCAAAAAATACTGCGCATACTCACCACCAATGCCCGAGTATCCATCGCAGAAATCAGCGAAAAGATTAATCTGTCTGCCACACCCACCATCCGCCGCATCAAGCGACTTGAAGATGCCGGCGTCATCACAGGGTATCACGCCGCCACAAATCCTGATGCGCTTGGCTATTCTTTGTCGGTCTATGTGGCGGTGAGTATGGATAAGCACACCGCCGAGCGCTTTTGCGAATTTGAAAACCAAATTCAAAATTTTGATGAAGTGGTCAGTTGTAGCGTCGTCACAGGGCGCAGCGAAGATTATTTGCTCAAAGTATTGGTCAAAGACATGCGCCATTATGAAGAATTTTTGCTACATCGGTTAAGTAAGATTGATGGCGTCAGTCAGCTGCACACCAGTTTTGTGCTGCGAGAAGTGCTGAATCGCTCTGCCGTTTAATATGATCTAAATTTAAATCAATTATCCTAAGTCTACCATCTCAATGATGCGGTGGCATATCGCGCTTTGGACAGATTTATCATGGCTAATTATCATCATGGATGTATGATAAGTGTGATTGATGCGCCTAAGTAGCTTGAGCAGCTGAGCGATGGCGATACGGTCTAACATCGCTGTCGGCTCATCTAAGATCAGCAGCGAAGGCTTGGCAAGTAATGCACGCACCAGGCACACTCGCTGACACTCACCTCCTGACAGCTGATCGGGATAGCGCTTTAGTATCTGTTTTGGCAGCTGACATTGTTCCAACAGCTCATCAATCATCTGCCTTGCCTGATCATGATCAGCTAAGATCGCTTCATTGAGGCTTTGTTCGATGGTTAGGTTTGGATTTAGGCTTGCGCGTGGAGCTTGCATGACCATCTGAACACGCCTGCGAGCCTGCCTAAGCGCACGCCCTGATAGCTGATACAGGGTTTTACCCTCAATACTGATATCACCTTGGACAACCAAATCGCTATCTAAGCGCGTGATCGCTTTTGCCAGTGTTGTCTTGCCGACGCCTGAGCGTCCCATAATACCCACAATTTCACCTTGATGAATGCATAGGCTAAAATTTTGGATCACTGGCTTTTGGCGCACCCACCAAAATGTGCGATATCCCACACTCACATCACACAGCCTAAGTACGGCGCGCTCACCGCTGATTGGGATAGGTTTACCATAATCAGCCTCAAGTAGCCGAAGTGCGATGGGCATTCGTAGGACATCTTGAGCTGCCCCAAACTCATGGCGCGCGCTTTGATCATTACAATCCATGGCAAGCAGCCAATCGCAGCGATGCTCAATACTGCCTAAATCATGGCTGATCAAGATGAGCGCAATGGATCTGTCTTGACATAACTGGGTTAATAACGCCAAAATTTCATCAGTTAAGTCAGCATCCAGCGCTCCTGTCGGCTCATCAGCAATGATCAGCTTAGGCGACATCGCCAATACCAAAGCGATGCTAATCCGCCGCGCCTCACCGCCTGACAATTGATGCGTATAACGCTCCAAAAATGATGCTGGATTTGGCAGATGGACTTGTTCAAGCAACTCAAGCATCATAGATTTGCGCGATTTTTTGGGGGTGTTAAGCCGGCTTAAGATAACATCAAAGTGTTTAGCGATCGTATGAATAGGGTTAAATGCCGCTTTGGGTTCCTGAAAAATATAGCCGATCCCTTGACCACGAATGGGCAAAAAGACTGTTTCATCACCTTGTTTGGATAGCAAAATTGGCTGATCTTCTAAGGCGGCAAGCCTTGCCTTAGCTTGAAATTCAGGCGACAGCAGCCCTAGTAGCGACAGCATGACAGAGCTTTTGCCGACGCCTGAGCGACCGACGACGCCCAAGATTTCGCCAGCCGACAGCATCACTGTCAAGCCACTGATCAGCACGCGATCGCCTAAGCTTAAGTGATAATCTTGAAGCGCCAAAATAGGCAGATCATTTGGGTTTCGCTCATCTGTCAAGTGCATTTCTTAAGCCTTCCCCAATAAAAATTAATAGCGACAAAACCACTGCCAAAGCAACAAAACCTGACAAAACCAAATGCGGTGCATCCAGATGGTTTTTGCCTTGTGCCAAAAGCTCGCCAAGGCTTGCCGAGCCCATCGGCAATCCCAATCCCAAAAAATCAAGGGTGGTTAGGGCAGAAATATTAGCCACCATCACAAAAGGCAGTTGTGATAGCACCAGTAAAAATGTGCTGGGTAAAATGTGCCTATAAATAATCACCCACGCAGGAACGCCCAAATTTTGGGCAGTGAGCACATAATCCAATCTTCGTGACTGCAAAAAATGCACCCGAGTCAGCGAAACCAGCGACAGCCAACCAAAGCTTAGCAGCAATAAAAATAGCACCATCAATGAAGGCTCAAAGATACTTGCCAAAATGATCATGACAAACAGCTGCGGCAGACCAATCCAAATCTCAATGAGCCTTTGTCCAAATAAATCGGTCAGCCCACCAAAATAGCCCATCAATAAGCCTGCAAACACCCCACAAATACTACCAATCAAAGACAGCCCTATGCCAAATATCAGGGATATACGCAGTGCATAAAGTAGCCGTGCCAGTACATCTCGCCCCACCTGATCCGTCCCCAATGGATGCGCAAAGCTTGGGACGGCTGGGTGCGGCATCTGCGCATCAAGCACCAATGTCTGTTCACCGTACTTTATGAGTGGCATCCACACATCGCCATTTTGACGGATTAATTTTAATACTGCAGGATCATGGTAATTGGTCGGCGTTTCAAAGTCGCCCCCAAATCTTGTCTCAGGATACATCTTCAACATGGGCAATAAATGCTCGCCTTGATAATGCACATACAGTGGCTTATCATTGGCGATCAGCGGGGCGCATAGTGATACAATCAAAATCAGCACAAATAAAGACAAAGAGACCAAAGCAAGCTTCTGAGCACGAAACTTTCGCCAAATGACTGCGGTTCGGCTGATTGGCTGATTTTTTATGGTTAAATCATCTGGCAAATGATGCATCAGACAGCCTCAAAGTCCACTCTAGGATCAATCATGCGATACAGCACATCAAAGATGAGCTGCACCACCATTGCGATCAGCGTAAAGATGTATAAAATACCAAACATCAATGGATAATCTCGCTGCATCACCGCCTCATAACCCAAACGCCCAATGCCATCAATACCAAAAATAATTTCAATCAAAAAATTCCCCGAAAACAGCACACCCACTACCGCCATCGGCAAATGCGACATCACGGGCAGCAGCGCATTTTTGAGCACTTGGGTGTAGATGATTTGAGTCCGCATCAATCCCCGCGCCTGCATCGCTTGAACATATGGCTTATCAAGCTCTGCCATCACACTAAATTTGGTCAAATAAGCAATACCAGCAATAGAACCAAGACTGCCAGCAAGTACTGGTAAGCTTAAATGCCAAAGCAAATCTTTGATTTTACCAATCCAGCCAAGCTGCTCAAAATTTGGGGAAACCACGCCCTGAATGGGGAAAATTTGCCAACCGCTCGAACCAGCCAATAAAACCAGCAAAAGCACCCCAAGCATAAATACCGGCAAAGCATGTAGCACCGCCAAAACCGCCGTCAACACAGAATCGCGCAACGACCGATGATGGCGCACCTTGTACAGTCCAATCACAATGCCAAAACCATACATCACTATCAGGCTCAAAACTCCCAATAAAAGCGTGATTGGCATTTTTTCTATAATCAGCTCAATCACCGCCCTGCCCTGAAAAAAAGACTCGCCCAAATCAAAGCGAGCAAAATTTGACATCATCAGCCAAAAACGCTCAATCAAAGGTAAATCATAGCCAAAGCGAGCGTTCAGCTCTGCAAGCATCTGCGGTGATAGACCGCTCGCCCCTTGATAGTTGATATTGGCAAGCGCAAAACCCTGAGCAGCTAAGGCTTGTTGTTCATTTTGGATTTTGGTCAGTTGATATTCCACCGGTCCACCGGGCGCCATCTGAACCATGATAAAATTAATACATAAAATCACAAACAAGGTCGGCAGCATCAGCCCCAAACGCCTTAGAACATAACGCATTATCACCCCGTCAAGTGACTGTAAAGAATATAAGTACCAATGGCGATCAGCATCAGCCCACCCAAGATCATTGCGCGATTACCAAAGTGTGCGCCAAGTCGCTGCCCCAAAGTAAGTCCCAGTGTCGCCATGACAGTCGTTGCAGCACCAATCAATGCCGCAGCCAGCCAGATATTCACCTCCAAAAACGCAAGCGAAACACCAACCACGGTTGCATCAATACTCGTGGCGATGGCGGTAATGACCAGCCAAATGCCGGTTTGTGATGAAGACTCAGCGCTTGGTTCGCCCGTCAGCCCTTCATAAATACAGCGCACACCCAAAGCGGATAATAAAATAAATCCGATCCAGTGATCGACACTTTGCATCCATTGATGCGCCAGACGACCCATCACCCAGCCTATAATGGGTGCAATCGCCTCCACCAAGCCAAAGACCAATCCTTGACGCAGCGCTTTGGCGAGCGTCATATCACGAGTCGCCACGCCTTTGGCAATCGCCACAGAGAATGCATCCATCGACATACTCAATGCCAAAATAATCAGCGCAATCAAACTCATAAACCAGCCCTTGGGGTGATAATTTTATTTCTCATCACTGATTAAAAATTGTTTTTCTTTTCGCGCAGCCATGTAAATACCGACAGCGCAGTATCTTGTGCCAAATGATGCTTGGCAGCAAATTCTTTGGCTTTTTGGGCATCGCACGCTTGCAAAAACACATTGATTTTCCGTTCGTGCTCAAGGGTCACAGGCAAAGACATTTTGCCTGCTTGGCGCAAGGTTTTGACTGCTTGGGTCGCCTGATCGATCATCGGCTGAGCATCATCAGTCGCCACACTTTGAGCAAACTTAAGATTTGACAGCGTATATTCATGCGCAGGATAAAAAACCACCCCATCGTCCATCTCATTAAACCTGCGCATACTCTCAAACAGCTGCGCCATCGTACCTGTAAACACTCGCCCGCAGCCTGCACTAAACAGCGTATCACCACAAAATACGCGCGTTTTTTGGTCAATATCCGCCACATAGCTTAAATGACTGTCCGTATGCCCTGCGGTGCGCCAAACTTTAAAGGTCAGACCAATCACGCCAAATTCATCACCTTCATCCACCAAGTTGACAAAAGGCAACTCTTTAAAGCCGTGCTCTTCATGTGCGTACAATGCACAGTCTTTATAAACATTCAAAATCTTACGAACGCCACCTGTATGATCATCATGATGATGCGTCACCAAAATGGCACTGGCTATCAGCTGATGCCTGTTCAAATAATCAAGCACTTCTTGGCTGCTGCCTGGATCGATGATGATCGCCTGGGTGTCATTATGAATCAGCCAAATATAATTATCCTCAAAAGCTGATACCGCTTGAATCTGATAATTTTTCATCATTACACCTTAACTTTATTCAAAAAATTTTATTGAAAATTATTCATACCACCAATAATCCAAGCCGATGCTGCTACTAGGCAGACGGTCAGGATGATGATAGTTATTATAATACATCACATCGGTGGTTGTTTTGCCATACCAAGGGATCATATACTCCCCCGCCAGCAGCAGCCGATCGAGCACTCTGGCATGGCGCACGATATCCGCCCGAGTGTCCGCCTGAGTCAGCCGATCAATCAGCTGATCAATAGCAGCGCTTTTTATGCCGATGGTGTTTTGATTGCCAATTTCATCGGCGGATGCGCTACCCCACAGATATGCCTGCTCCGCGCCTGGAGCATTACCCTGCATAAACCGATCAATGATCATATCAAAATCATAATGCCGCTTGCGATGAATATAACTGGCATGATCCACGCGTCGCAAGCTGGCTTGAATGCCTAGCCGCTTAAGATGAGTAATATACGGCAAAATAATGGCTTCATACTGATCATCCGCCAATAAAATCTCGATACGCACAGGCTTTCCTGACGGGTCGATCAGATGACCTTGCCGATAACCAAATCTTGCCTGCTCAAGCAGCGCTTTGGCTTTTAATAAATTGCTGCGATTGATGCCATCGTGGGCGGAGATGGGCTGTTTTGGCACGCCAATTAGCGCGGATTTTTCGTCATCATTTAAGGGTAGGCTGGATAAAATTTGGCGCTCCATCTCATCGGGCTGACCTTTGGCTTGGATTTCAGAGCCAAAAAAATAGCTGTTTAATCGCTCATACTCGCCGTATAAAAGCTGTGCATTCGTCCATTCAAAATCAAACGCCAAATTCAATGCGCGGCGCACGCGAATGTCTTGAAATAGTGGCTTTCTAAGATTCATCACCAAGCCCTGCATCAGCACGGGATTATCATTTGGGATAGCAGCTTTTAAAATCTTGTGAGCAGCTTTTGGCTTAAAAGTCGCCCAACGCTTAATATCATTTTCGATACGAAATCGATAAACCCCTGATTTAAAGCCTTCAAAGGCAATCGCTTCATCAGCGAAATACACATATTCAATGGCATCAAAATTAAATCGCCCTTGATTGACCATGATATCTTGGCCCCAATATGACGGGTCTTTGATATAGCGGATGCGGCGTGAAGGCTCTACGCGGTCTAGGCGATAAGGACCGCTGCCCATGAGCGGCGTTAAGCTGATTTTATCAAAATTTTTAATAATATCATCACGCGCAAATACTGGCATCAAACCGACCGTCGCTCCCAAGTCAGTCGGCGCCGAAGGCGTAAAGTAAAACTTCACCTGACGAGTATCTAGCACCTCGATCGCCTCAATGCCTGACAAAAACGCCCGCCAAGACATCAAGCCTTTTGATAAGATGGCTTGATAAGTCGCTTGCACATCATAAGCCGTCACTGCAGTGCCATCCCAAAATCGGGCGTCTGGATGAATGTGATAAATAATCCAGCTGCGATCAGTTGGATCAAAGCTCACCTTGTCAGCCAGCTGTGGATACAGCACAAAGGCTTCATCAAGCGAGCCTGCCATCAAAGTGTCGTACAAATAAAAGGTGCCCGCCGCTGGCACTCCTTGATCAATGAAGCTATTTAGACTATTAAACATGCCAATCGCTGCCATCGACAGGGTGCCACCTTTGGGTGCATGAGGATTGGCGTAGGGTAGATGCTTAAGATGAGCATATTGGGCACTATTATTAAACGCCAAAGCTGTCTGAGTCTGCAGCCGATCGGTTAAATGACTGTCGCGCCGAGCTTGGCTAAGCGGTGCAGGATCAAGCGTATTTAAAAAATCTGGTTGGACATTTAATGATTTGGTATCCGTATCTTGAGATACCGACTGGTTGGTTTTATGATTAGAAGAATGATCATCATGGTAGCCACAGCCATATAAAGCCACCATGAATACCAAAAACCACGAACCAAGCCATGCGATTCGTGGTTTTTGACAAACTCTAAAAGCCAAGCGCATCAATGATCAGCCGTGCTTACGCTCAAACTCTGCCATAAATGCCGTCAGCGACTGAACTTGTTCCAGTGTGATGGCATTATAAATGCTGGCACGCATCCCACCCACCGCACGATGGCCTTTTAAGTTTAGTAAGCCTGCTTTTTTGGATTCTTCCAAAAACAACTTATCCAAACTGTCATCCGCCAAATGAAACGGTACATTCATGATTGAGCGATATTTTGGATTGACTTTATTATCATAAAAATCGCTGCCATCGATGGCGGCATACAGAGCATCTGCCTTAGCGCGATTGACTTTAGCGATCGCTTCGACACCGCCTTGCTCAAGCAGCCACTCAAACACCAGTCCTGATAAATACCAGGCATACGTCGATGGCGTATTGAGCATAGAGTCATTGGCATGCTGATTTTTATAACTCATGATCATCGGGCACCATGCGCTGGCTTGATCTAATAAATCTTTACGAATGATGACCAAAGTCAAGCCTGCTGGACCGATGTTTTTTTGGGCGCCTGCATAGATGACACCAAATTTATCTACCGAAATCGGCTCAGATAAAATACACGATGACATATCCGCGACGATGGGCGCCTCAACTGTCGGCACATCAAACATCTGAACACCATGAATGGTCTCATTTGGGCAATAATGAAAATAGCTTGCACCTTCGGTGAGCTGCC
The DNA here is from genome assembly GCF_002014965.1 of Moraxella canis. Classification (GTDB taxonomy): domain Bacteria; phylum Pseudomonadota; class Gammaproteobacteria; order Pseudomonadales; family Moraxellaceae; genus Moraxella; species Moraxella canis. The sequence continues at coordinate 266,398 of NZ_MUXT01000004.1, read as the reverse complement.
AAGTGCTTGGATCTGGGACATCGCTAAACTGTGTTTCGCTGCCTGTTGCGACCAAGTTAACTTGACCAAGACCTAATGACTCATAGCGCTTGGCTTCTTTATAGGCTTTATTTGACCATGTGCCCGTCTCAAGATAATCCACCGTCCCGCCGTTCATCAGATTTAAGGGGATTGCTGAAAATTGTAGCGACGCTCCGCCTTGCAAAAACAGCACAGCATATTCATCGCTGATGCCCATGAGTTGTCGCAAATCAGCTTCGGCTTTTTGAGCCATCTCAATATAATCCGCACCACGATGGCTAACCTCCATCACCGATGCGCCAAGACCTTGCCAATCAAGCATCTCAGCTTGAGCACGCTCAAGGACGGCGGTTGGCATGGTGGCAGGACCAGCACAAAAATTTGCAAAACGAGTCATATTATTATCCTTAAAAAAGACGCCATAAATCATCATAGTATATCATGAAAATTTATGGCATTTGACGGTATTTAAACATTTCATCAGTAAATATCCTCAAAAAAGGCTTCATTATTTTTCATAAGCGATCGCTTAGGATGACAAGATCAAAGCTTAGTAGCTTTTCATTTAACTGACAAATTTGCAAAATCATTTTCTATTTTTGCAGGCATTTTTGCACTATTAAATTATGACAATTATGTTAAAATTTCACGCTACTTAAGTCGCCAGTCGATGACTGATTATTTAAAGTCTAGACCAGCAAAAATACAGCGATCAGACTGCACCATGTATAAGATGAAGAAGCCAATTATCAGCGCTATGATCACGCAGTAAGGATTTTAAGATGATTTTTAGACATAAACACATGAGTACTGATGGGTGGTTTTGGGTTTTGTTGTTGTGCGTGGCGGTGCTGACTGTACCATTTGCGCCCTATTTGCCAAGAATTTGGTTTGATGAATATCAGCTAATTGAAAATCTACAATGCCTGCTGCTGATTTTGGCAACTTTTTGTTCGTTTTATCTGTCTGGTAATCGCTTGAGTCAGATGGATCGATGGTTGTGGCTTGGGGTGGGCATGGTATTTTTATTGCTTGTCATTCGCGAAACCAATATGCTGCGCGGAGTGTTATATCCTGTTGATGCGAGTTGGTTTGGTATCAGCAATCGCACTTATACGCATTTTGTTATGGGCGTGATCGGTCTGACTGCGCTTAATTATCTGATCAAAGGCAAAGCTCAGCGATGGATTCCAAAAGGCGCAAGCTTTAGATTGATGCTTCTATTTGGCATTGTTTTATTATGGCTACAATATATTGGCGAGCACGGATGGCTAAATTTGGGCGATCTGGGTATCATTGTCGAAGAAGGCAGCGAGCTTTTGATGTATGTCGCGATGTGGGTCGGCGCTTTGATGTACGGCAAGCCCAAGATCGGTCAGGCTCTTGATACCTCATCACGCCATGCTCACGGCGAGCAGATACCTATCAAGCAAGGTGAGCTAGACTGCGGCGGCATTTTCAAAAAGCCTTGTCATTAACATCCTGATTTTCTCAGATTAATCGCCTAAAATAGACCAATTCTGTATTAATTGGTCTATTTTATAGCGCTAAAACTATCCATCAAATTCATCATTCAGCGATGCAGCGCTTGCCAAAATACTTTTTTTGCCGCGCCATCTAGCAGCATTCGGCTGATTTGATGGTCGCTAATGAGCGTCAAATTTTGAATGCTCTCTAAATTCAGATAATCAGGCAAAGTTGTCAAAGGCGCAAGGTATTTTACCTGACCAGATTCGCGCATACACCCAAAAATAAATCCTCTAAGACTGACATTTGCCAAAGATACAGAGTTACTTTCAGGATCATCCTCAAATAATGGATAGTCAAATTGTCTACTGATTAATGAAAGCTGATGCTGCTTTGCCTGACGAGTCAGTGACTGATGCAAAGACAGCCAAAGCTCACGCCCCGCCGTATCCAAAGCATCGACATCAGCCATAATCATCCAGCTTCTATATATCATGACTTTCACATGATATTCAAGCACCTTAGCCTTCGATTTAGATTCAGAAAGCAGCTGATCTACCTCCAAACGATCGTCATTCGGCAGCGATTTCGGCTGTGATGTTTTGGCTTGTTGGGTCTTAAGTAGGGTATCGATCACCTGCTTTGGACTGCGCGCAACTGATGTTGGGGCTGTCTTTGGTTGGAGATCCAGGCTTTGTATGATCGGTGGTATCGGCACTTCTGACTTCGGCGACAGCGACTGATGGGCAGGCGACTGCATGGATGACATCGACAAATCAGAGTCTTTGACATCAGCACCCTCCATAGATGCGCCAGACCAAGACGGCAGAGTCATCACATCAGTATATCTTGGCGCCCACATGGTGATGCCAAGTTCAGTTAAGATGTGACGATTTTGAATAAGGCGCGTTGGCAACATAACTTATACCGCTGAAGATTAGCCAATTATTATAGCGTACTTTTAGGCAAGACATAACGACAAACAGAGTTCGCCTCAGAAAATTGAGCACCCCATTTTCTAAAGCCCTGGGTATCCAAATGGATGGCGCCTGTGGCGTATAAACCCAGTCCAAAATTGCGGTTTTCGCCATGATCTAGCCAATACTGGCATAAGCGATTTTGAAGATCGTACAGTGCTTGGCTTTGTATTTCAAAGTCAGGCACCCAAATATCAATGGCGCCATTGGTCAAATGCTTACTCATTGGCGCACCACCAGCGCAGTGGTTGAGCTCAGGATTTCGATACACTGAGCGAATTTGCGTATTGTCTGGCAATATGCCCCTGCTTTTGAGATCTTGATATAACAGCAATGTCGGTACAATCTTATCCCAAAGGTGTGCAGGCGGCACCTGATAAGGTTCATGACCGCACGCCTGCCATGAGCGCGCAGTCGTTAGCAGCTGACTCATAGGCGGCACATGATCGCCAAATCTTGATCGCAAATACGCTTGATAGCTTGCTACCTCTTGCTCGGCGGTGCGATGCGTCTGCAGCCAAGTCTCAAAATGTGTCTGTAGCCCCACATCACTCACAGATTCATCATGCTCATGCGTGTGCTCGCTCGTTTTGGCTTGAGTGATGACCACCGACGGCTTTTTTATCGGTGCTGCTTGCGGTTTGGTTGGTGTGGGCGTGTTGCAGGCTGCCAATGTACTTATGATAAGTATAAACAAAAAGCATTGATTCAAATTTTTCATCAATTCACCGCCAAATTATTTGATCCATCACCGACAGGATACTCGATTGCTTGAAATTTAGCAAATCAACCCCATATTATAAAGGTATTATTGATAATATCAATAATTAATACCTGCTTGAAATTAAAGTTTGGTGCCATAGTGACTTGGATTAATATTTTTCTAAAATGCGATTTTTAGAATATTTATCCATATTTTGTACAAAATTTGATCAATATCCGCTAAAATAGCGAATAATTGACCTTGTAATTTCAAAAAATAGTGCTAAGATAAGGTATTTGATGCGCACTACATCAATGAGCATTTTCTTTTATTAATTTTTATTGATACTGCATTGATCTTTTGAAGTGGTATTTTACATAATGTTTTGACTCTGATTTGTGCATACTTTGCTAAGCATGTTCCGATTTTTCAATCATTGTCAGAGTTTTCAATACTAAAGGTGTAACCATGAAAACAGTGAGCAAATCTTTACTTGGATTGGCGAGCATTACTTTAACCGCAAGTTTAAGCATGAATGCGCAAGCCGGCAATAATCCTGCCAATATTGACAATGTGCTACAGCAGCTCACCACGCAGCATAATAATGCATCAAGCTTGGTCAAGTCAGCGCGTCAGCCTGCGTCTTTGGCGCTTAACAGTCCAATGATTGCTCAATCTGCCAAATCCAAAAAAACTGATGAAGACGTTCCTGTGCTTGATCGCTTGACAGCTGTCGCCTCTAGCACTGTCAATAAGTTTAAACAAAATGGCATCGCTTCTTGGTATGGTCGTCAGTTTCATGGTCGTAAAACCGCCAGCGGTGAGACTTTTGATATGAATGCCCTAACCGCAGCGCACAGCAGCTTACCAATGAACTGCTACGTCAGAGTGACCAATCGCGATAATGGCAAATCTGTGGTAGTCAAAATCAATGATCGCCCTAAGACCAATCGTGTGCTTGATTTGTCTTATGGTGCTGCACAAGCCATTGGCATGACTGGCAATGTTGGCAATGTGACCATTGAGCGTATTGACTGATCATCTAAGCGATATAGATAATTAAAACCGGCTACTTCAGCCGGTTTTTTGATGTTGATTTGGCAAAAGTTAAATGATAACTTACCCAAAAGACATGTTTAATACCGAATGGCGGTTAAAATTTGCTGTTTTAGGGTTAAATATTCGGTGGATTGATAAAAGTCTTGCTGCTTAGGGATCAAAAAGTGGTGCGTAAACACCGCCGGCGCCCCTTTTAATACATAAACTTCATCCGACAAATAAATCGCTTCATCAATATCATGCGTGATGATCAAACAAGTCAGCTGATTGGCTCTACGAAACTGTCCAAACCACTCATGCATATCCGCCTTGGTCACAAAATCCAAGGCAGAAAATGGCTCATCAAGCAGCATCAGTTCGCTGTTAGACAGATAAGTGCGAAGCAAAGCTGCCCTTTGGCGCTGACCACCAGACAGCTGATTGGGATATTTTGCTGTCAGTCCATCTAGCCCAAAAATCGCCAAATTCGGCTGAATGTGCGCTGCGATCTCTTGCTTGGTTTTGTGCGATAGCACCAATGGCAGAGCGATGTTATCATACACCGTCTTATAGGGCAGTAATAAATCTTTTTGGAGCATATAACCCACATGCCCAGCGACGCCTGTAACATCGCTACCATCGATCATCACTTGCCCATATTTGGGATGGATCAGGCCAGCGGCGATATTAAATAGCGTGCTTTTACCGACGCCACTTGCACCGACGATGCTGACCACACTGCCTTGGGCGACTTTAAGATTCAGACCATTAAATAATGGCGTCTTTACCTTCGTGGTGAAAGCATGACCGATTTTTTTGAATTCAAGCTTTGGGTGCATGAGCGATATATTACTGGGTCAAATAATCATTGGTCACGCCTGCTTTTGGTGTGAATTCATCCATCAAGCCTTTTTGATAAACCCAGTTAAAAAACCGATCCCAGCGATCATAGTCAAATCGCCCCCAATCGCCTTGCTCATCAAGATATTGCGGCGAGATATACGCTTGGCTTTTTTTTGCAAGCTCTACATTAATCTCTGGAGCATGCTTAACTAAGATGTCGGCGCTTTCATCTGGATGGTGAGCAGCGTAGAGATAGCCTTGTTTGATCGCTGCCAAGGCTTTTTTGTACTTTTCTGGGTTGTTTTTTAAAGCGTCATTATTTGCAATTAATAAAGGCGCATAATAATCAAAAACTGGATCAGCATCTTTTAAATAAAAAAAGTTCGTATCCACACCCTTGATACCAGCATGAATGCCATCCCAGCTATAATACGCCATGATGTAGTCAAACTGATTCATGCGTAGCGCAGTCGTCGCGTCGGTGGATTCGCCAGGGATCTTATTAAGCGGTGCGCCGACAACCTGCTCAACCACCGCATCATCGACAGGATCTTCCCATGTTGAGTAGCGTTTGCCCTGCAAATCTTGGGGTGTACCTGCGTCAAGCTCGGCTAGCGATAGCAGACCTGCGCTACTGTGCTGAGTGATCGCTGCCACAGCCGTAATCGGCTCGCCTTTATTCAGGCGCTTAACCATGTTCGGCTGAAAATAAACGCCAAAATCTGCGCGTTTATTTGCAACCAAGGTTGACGTGCTGTCTTCGCTTGGCTGTACGATCTTGGCATCAAAACCCGCTTCTTTAAAATAACCTTGATCAAGTGCGACATACAGCCCTGTATGATTGGTATTTGGCACCCAGTCTAGCGCAATGATCAGCTCTTGAAGCTTTGGCTCATTGCCTGATTGATCTTTTGAGCACGCATTCAATGACAAGCCCAAAACAGCTGCCAAAGTCACACCAACCAGTGGTCGAAAACTGAACATTTTCATCATTATTCCTTATATTGATAATCAAGCGCGCGGCGCTCCAGCCATTTGACCAGTGCGATCAGCGCCAATGTCAAAAAACTGATCAAAAAAATCACGGCAAACATATTGTCAAGCTCATAGGACTTACGCACTCGGGTCATATACACACCCAAGCCATGATAGCCCCCAAGCCATTCTGCCACCACCGCCGAAATCAGGGCATAGCTGAGCGCAACTTTCAAACCTGTAAAAAAATATCCCATTGCCGAGGGAATCTTAAGATGACGATAAGTTTGATAGGCATTGGCTTTCATAGAGCGAAATAAATTCAGCTCATCTGCACTGACAGAGCGATAGCCATCAAGCAGCGCAATGGTCATCGGAAAAAACACCGACAACACCACCAAAACCACCTTGGGCAAGATACCATAACCAAGCCAAATAACCAAAAGCGGCGCGATAGCGATGGTCGGAATGGTTTGATTTAGCAGTATCAGCGGATACACACTTTGGCGAAAACCGCGCGACAAATCCATTAGAATCGACAGCACAAAACTTAATGCCAAACCAATGATAGTCCCGATAAAGGCGGTGGCTAAAGTATATTTGGCATGATGTGCCAACAGATTGGCATCATCGATGAGCGCCTTTAGGATTTGCCAAGGACTTGGCAAAAGATAATCTGGCAGCACGCCGACTGCCACCACGAGTTGCCAAAGCGCTAAAATGATCAGCACTAAGCTGTATTGGCGAATCAGTGTGATCACATGGCGCATAATTGGGCTGCATAAAGTAAGACAATGCGCTATTTTAGCACACCCACCCAACTGTGAAAACTTAATTCTTAATGCTGACCAAAACACTTATCAAAGCCACTTGCCTATCCATCTGCTGATCTCACACGGCGAAAGCAGATGATAGCAAAAAAGGCATACAAGCCCAACGCCACGGTTTTTAAAATCAAACCTTGGCAAACTAGCTTTACCAAGGTTTAAGCGATATCATCGCTGGGCGTTTCTTAGGGATTCTAACTCCTGAAAGAGCCTTTCGATCTGCGCGCTTTGTCTTGACTGATCGGGTGGGTTTTGTGCAGCTTGACTTAGCGTTTCTGAGCTGGGTCGCTCGGATAATACTACCTGTAAGGTCATCGGTATTTGGTCGCGTATGATCTCAACAGTCATCTGACTGCCAGGTGCCTTACGCGCGACCACACCGATCAGCTCATTGGCATTGGTGATTTGTACCTCATCGATACGCACTATCTGATCGCCAGCTTTTAAGCCTGCACGCTCTGCTGGGCTATTTTGCCAAACTTGACGAACGACAACATTTGAGCTGCTCTCGATACTGGTGGGATCATCTGTCATTCGCGCCATCTCGATACCCATCCATCCACGACTCACTTTACCTGTGGTGATGAGCGATGTCATGATCTGCTGGACGATTTGATTAGGAATGGCAAAACCAATACCCATCGAGCCGCCAGACCGCGAATAAATTGCCGTATTAATTCCAATCAAGGCACCATTAGCATCGACCAAAGCGCCGCCAGAATTCCCTGGATTGATTGCTGCATCTGTTTGGATGAAATCCTCAAAACTACTCACGCCGATGCCAGCGCGCCCTGTCGCAGAGATGATGCCTTGGGTGACTGTTTGACCAACGCCAAAGGGATTGCCGATTGCCAGTGACACATCGCCCACACGAATCGGCTCGGCGCGAAATGCCATTGGCACAAGATTATCAAGCTCAACCTGAATCACCGCCAAATCACTGTCTTCATCACTGCCGATGACAGTAGCATGTGCTTTACGGCCATCATTAAATGCTACCGTGATCTCGTCAGCACCCTTAATCACATGGTGGTTAGTGACGATATACCCCTCGCTAGACACCACCACGCCCGAACCCAGATTAGTGCCCTGGTGCGGCACGCCGCCATAATAACGCTCCAAAAACTGCTGCAATACAGGATCGTTTGAATAAACTTGGCTGCGCTCACTTTGGGTGGTGTAGATATTCACCACGGATTGAGCAGCTCGGCTCACCGCTTCATGATATGAAGCAATAGGCGCTGGTGTGTCAGGATGTACTCTTGTACTGTCATCAGCGATGGTGGGCTGCCACTCCTGTTCATTGGGCGCACTCACGGCAGGCATCTGTTCTGATGGCTTGGTTACCACGCCTGGATTCATCACCAAATAGCCAATAATAACCGCAAATACAGCCAATAAAAGCCATGAAACAATCAGTAAAACGCCGATGCCTGACTGATGATGAAAACGCGTATTTGTCTGCATATATACCTTTAAAAAATTATGCTTTATTGGGTGTTGGGTGGGATCACGGCGAGATTTTAGCACACAAATATTACCCATTTATTTGAGCGCTGTTGAATAATGCTAATAAAATTCACCACAGTTTGGCAACCTATCAGAGTAAATATATCATCTGCACAAGCCGCTGATCAATCATGCGCCCTAATCAAGGCGTCACTGGTACCAGATCTAGACCTGTCGTCTCATCAAAACCAAACATGATGTTCATATTTTGTACCGCTTGCCCTGCCGCACCTTTGACCAGATTGTCTTGCACCACGATGATCGTTAAGACATCCAAATCGTGATGAATACTGATACGCAGCTTATTAGATGCTCGAGCCGAACGCGTATCAGGGAATACGCCTTTTGAAAGCACATCAATAAAATATTCATCTTGATAAGCGCGCTCAAAAATCTCCTGCCAATTCAAAGCTGCACCTTGATCACTTAAAGGAACATGAATGGTGCTCAACATACCACGAATCATAGGCACCAGATGCGGTACAAAACGGATTTTGACTGGGAATTTTGCTGATAAAATCTCATTCACGCCTTGTGCGATCTCTGGCGTATGACGATGTCCTGTCACACCATAAGCACTAAAATTATCTGCCGTTTCAGCATAGCTGATCGACAGCTTACCTTGTCTGCCTGCACCTGAGATCCCCGATTTGGCATCTATGATGATGCGTCCATCAATCAGGGCGTCAGCATGGGTATTCATGGCGTCAATCACTGGCTTAAGACCCAAAATTGCCGTCGTCGGGTAGCAGCCTGGATTAGCGATTACTTGAGCAGCAGCGATGTGCTCGCGATTGACCTCCGATAATCCGTAAACCGATTGAGATAAAATCTCTGGGCAAGTGTGCGCCATGCCGTACCATTCTTCAAAATCATCAAGCGACTGCAAACGAAAATCCGCACCCAAATCAATGACTTTGACGCCCGCTGCTACAAGCTTAGGGGTATGCGCCATCGCAACCCCATGCGGCGTCGCAAAAAATACCAGATCACACGCCTTTGCCATCTGATCCATGACAGCGTCCGTCATGTCACTGAAGACCACATCGCACACGCCGCGCAAGCTTGGGAAAATCTCACTGACAGCGCGCCCCACTTCACTTCTTGAGGTTAAATACTGAATGCTTGCGTTCGGATGACGACTTAAGATTCTAAGAAGCTCGACGCCTGTATAGCCTGTTCCACCAACGATGCCGATGTTGATTGTTTGCTCAATCGCGCTCATGACTCCACCCCTTAAACTATTAAAAATTAACTTGTCATCTTAGCTGAAACACGCCTGAATTGCAAATGACTGATCGAAGATGGAGCGATCATTTTAAATGAATAATGACTAAATAAATTGAGCATTGATTGATAAGTATGCGTCATAAATTTGTAATACAATCAAGCCTTATTGATTATTTTTATTTTTATAAACATATCACAAACAATTAATAATATCTAAAAGTTTATCAAACAAGGAGCAAAACATGAGTTATCGTGACGAAACCTTAGCCATTCATGCAGGCTATCACCCTGAGCCAACCACCAAATCTGTGGCGGTGCCGATTTATCAGACCACTTCTTACGCCTTTGATAATACGCAGCATGGCGCGGATTTATTTGATCTAAAAGTGCAAGGCAATATCTATACGTGCATCATGAATCCAACCACCGCAGTGCTTGAGGAGCGCATCGCAGCTCTTGAAGGCGGTATTGGCGCACTTGCGCTTGCTTCTGGTATGTCTGCCATTACCTATGCCATCCAAACCATTGCTGAAGCAGGAGATAATATCGTCTCGGTGTCACAGCTGTATGGCGGGACTTATAATTTATTTGCTCATACCTTGCCAAAACAGGGTATTCAAGTGCGCTTTTTTGATGGTAATCATCCCGAAAGTCTGCGTGATAAAATAGACGACAAAACCAAGCTTGTCTTTTTGGAGTCTATCGGTAATCCTTTGGGAAATATTGTGGACTTAGAAGCTGTGGCGAATATTGCTCATGAATATGGCGTTCCTGTGGTCGTCGATAATACCGTCGCTACACCAGTGCTACTAAAGCCTTTTGAGCATGGCGCAGATATCGTCATTCATTCTTTGACCAAATATATCGGCGGTCATGGTACAAGTGTCGGCGGTGCCATCATTGATAGCGGTAAATTTGCTTGGGGTGATTATCCTGAGCGATTCAAATCGCTAAATACACCCGACCCAAGCTATCACGGCGTCAATTATGTAGAAGCGCTGGGTGCAGCTGCCTACATCGCGCGTGCTAGAGTCGTACCACTACGCAATACTGGCGCCGCCATCAGTCCGATGAACGCCTTTTTGATCTTACAAGGCTTAGAAACCTTGAGCCTGCGCATGGAGCGCCATACCCAAAATGCCTTAGCAGTCGCCAAATATCTACAAGAACACCCCAAAGTAAGTTGGGTAAATTATGCTGGTCTCTCCACCCATCCACAGCACGATTTGGCGAATAAATATCTGGACGGCAAGCCTTCGGCGATTTTATCTTTTGGTGTTAAGGACGGTCGCAGTGGCGGCACGCGCTTTATTGATGCCCTGCAGCTAATCACTCGCTTGGTAAACATCGGTGATGCCAAGAGCCTAGCCTGCCACCCAGCAACCACCACACACCGCCAGCTCAGTGATGATGAACTTAAAGTGGCTGGTGTCAGCGATGACATGGTCAGACTCTCCATTGGCATTGAGCATATTGATGACTTGATTGCCGATTTAGAGCAAGCCTTAGAGCAAGTATAATGATTAATAAAATCCCCTAAGTGATATACTTAGGGGATTTTGGTATAGGTGATCAAATCTGATAATCGTGCACCGCATCAATAAAGACTTTGGCATGTTCAGGATTTGACCACTGCGTGATGCCATGCCCAAAGTTGGCAATATACCCTGTTTTATCAAGTACATAAGCATCATCAAGCATACGGCGAACCTCGCTGCGTATCATCTCAGGTGAACCAAAAATCGTGGTCGGATCCAAGTTACCTTGCAGCGCCTTTTTGACATTTAAGGCGTGCAAAGTATGGCGCGCCTTATCCAAAGGCATTGTCCAATCAAGTCCCAGTGCATCGGCTTGGCTGTCTGCCTGAACATCAAGCCAAAGCCCACCACCTTTGGTGAATAAGACCACAGGCACATCGGGATGGATGGCTTTTAGGCGTGCCACGATATCGCGATTATAAGCATGGCTAAATTCAGCAAACTGGCGATGACCAAGCGCACCTCCCCAACTGTCAAAAATCTGCACAATCTGCGCACCTGCCACAATCTGCGCATCCAAATAATCCACCACTGCATCCGTAATCTTAGCAAGCAGTGCATGTAAAAGCTCAGGTGTGGCATACATCATATGCTTGGTATGGCGAAAATCACGGCTAGAGCCGCCCTCTACCATATAGGTCGCCAACGTCCACGGACTGCCACTAAAACCAAACAAAGGCACCTGACCATTTAGCGCCGTGCGAATGCTTGTCACCGCTTTCATGACATAATCAAGCGATGAATTCATGTCAATCTTTGGCAAAGCGGCAATCTGCGCTTCTGTACGCACCGTTTTGGTCAGCTTTGGACCTTCACCTTCAGCAAAGTACAAGCCCAAATCAAACGCATCTGGAATAGTCAAGATATCACTAAACAAGATGGCGGCATCCAACTCAAATCGGCGTAAAGGCTGCAAAGTGACCTCGGTTGCCTTATCGGTATCCTTACATAGGCTCAAAAAATCACCCGCCTGCGCACGCACTTCTTTATATTCTGGTAAATAACGCCCTGCTTGACGCATCATCCATACAGGCGTCGTATCCACAGGCAAGAATTTGAGCGCTCGTAGTAGGCGGTCATTTTTTAGGGAGGCAAACTGTACTGTCATAACTGTCTCTATCAATTTGTTTTTGGGTTTGACTGAATCTGTCAAATCATTTAAGTCAAAAAATCACTGTCTGTTTTATTTTATAAAGTCATAAAATTGCCATATCATCACGGTGTACCATGACGGATTTTTCGTCAACGCCATGCAGGATTTTGGGAATCTCGGTAGATTTTTTTTGGACGATCTTTTTGGCATCTGTTGATGAAAAACCCACTTGACCAACAGCGATTCGAGTTTTGTTTTTATCCACAATCTCAACCACATCGCCATCATCAAATACGCCATGAACCTCAACCACACCAATCGGTAGCAAGCTTTTGTGGTTGGTGGTGATGGCAGCTTTAGCGCCATCGTCCACAATCAAAGTACCTGCCATGCGGATATGAGCCGCCAGCCACTGCTTGCGCGCGATCAGCTTATCTTTACTGTCAGTTGTCAGGCGTGTGCCGATACGCTCACCTGCCGCCAAGCGGATGATCACATCATCGACTTTGCCGTTAGCAATGACGGTTTGGCATTGACCCATCGCCGCCAAGCGCGCGGCTCGAATCTTGGTAAGCATACCGCCGCTACCCCATTTACCGCCATCACCCGCCACCTCAAACAAATAATCCGCCATGGCGCGCTCTTGACTGATGAGCGTTGCATTAGGGTTATTTCTAGGATTATCGGTAAACACGCCATCTTGATCGGTCAAAATGATATAAAAATCAGCATGAACCATCGCTGCCGCCATTGCACCTAAGCTGTCATTATCACCAAATTTGATCTCATCAAAACTGATGGTGTCATTTTCATTGATGACAGGCACCACACCCCAGTCCAGTAGCTGAGCGATGGTTTGAGAGATATTTAAATAGCGTGAGCGGTTCGCCAAATCATCATGCGTCAAAAGCACTTGCGAAGACTGAACGCCTTTTTGGATCAGGGCTTGCCACCAAGTTTCAATGAGCCCCATTTGACCAATTGAGGCACAGGCTTGTAAGGCTTCTAGCTTTTTTGGGCGTTCAGGCAAATTCATGCGTACCACACCTTCTGCCACAGCCCCACTAGACACCAAAACCACTTCAATACCTTTGGCGTGCAGAATCGAGATTTGGCGCGCCCACTCATAAATGGCGGTGCGATCCAGTCCGCGACCATTATTAGTCAATAAAGATGAACCGATTTTGACGACGACACGGCGTAATTTAGTTTTCAAGACACTTCTCAAACAAAAAAGCAGTTGGATGCTAAAGACGCATCCATAAAACGCTGATAAAACCTAAAAATCTATGATAAAAGCCGACTATTAATAGGGTGCGTACTCGACCGCGACATCATAATCGTCATCATTCCAATCATCATCGTCATCGCCTGTGCGACCCTCACGCTGTGCTTTACGCATGGCGCGGTAAGCTTCTTTTTGAATCTCAGTATTATGGCGCACTTCTTCTTCTAGGCGTGCAAAACGAGCCGCCTGCTCTTCGGCGAACATCGGATCTTCAAGCTCGCGCTCGCGCTCATCTTCGATCGCTTGCATCAGATGATGCTTGACCGCTTCCACACCCTCGCCAGTCAAAGTCGAAGTACGAAACACCATGCCTGTCCAACCAAGACGCGCCACGATATCAGTACAAACGGCATTGTGTTCTTCTTCAGGGATTTGGTCAATTTTATTTAATACCAAAATTTGCGGCAGCTGTGATAGTTCATGTGAAAACTTCGCCAATTCATTTAAGATAATTTCGGCATTTGCCACAGGATCTGAGCCATCAATCGGCTTGACATCGACGATGTGCAGCAAGCGACGGGTACGCGCTACATGCTTTAAGAACCGAATGCCAAGACCCGCACCGTCGGACGCCCCTTCGATCAAACCTGGAATATCCGCCATCACAAAAGACTGGTGCGACCCCACATCCACCACGCCCAAGTTTGGGACAAGTGTCGTAAACGGATAATCGGCGACCTTAGGGCGGGCGGCAGAGACTTGGCGAATAAAGGTAGATTTACCTGCATTGGGTAAGCCGATCAAACCGACATCCGCGACGACCTTAAGCTCAAGCTTGATATTTTTGGCTTCGCCTGGAAAGCCTGGAGTGGCTTTACGCGGAGCTTGGTTGGTTGATGACTTAAAGCGGGTGTTACCAAAGCCACCATCACCCCCTTTGGCGATTAAGATTTTTTGATCCTTTTCGGTCAAATCTCCAATCACCACATCCAAATCGGTGTCAATAATCGTCGTCCCAATCGGAACTGCCAAATATACATCATCAGCACCCTTGCCCGAACAGTTTTTACTGCCGCCATTTTCGCCACGGCGCGCCTCAAACTTACGAGTGTAGCGATAATCCACCAAGGTATTGGTATTGTCATCAGCGATGGCATAGACATCACCGCCTTTTCCGCCATCGCCACCGTCAGGTCCGCCTTTGGGAACAAATTTTTCACGGCGAAAGCTGACTATCCCGTTGCCGCCATCACCTGCCTTGACACTGATTACAGCTTCATCAATAAAACGCATAATTTTGCTCAAATTTTAGTTAATTAGTGAATATTGTAGCACAAATTGCCCCATGATTGAAAAATAACAAAACGCAAAATCATTTCTGCGATAAAATAAGGCTGATCATAATTAATTTTAGGACACTGTTATGCCGACCATTACTCTTACCTCGCCCACGCTTGAGCATAAAGCTCAGGTTTTAGCGCTCGCCAAAGCCTTTGATGACAAGGGCTTGGTGCTGCATGGCGCATCGCTTGCGCTGTTTGATCGTTATGAAGATTGGCTAGATTTTGCTCATGCGCCTGCAGGCACGCCTGCGCCCAACGAAGCGTTTTTTAAAGTGGCGGATGCTTCTTTTTTGGGCGTGGATGAGCTTGGGCGAGTGCTTGGCATCATCAATGTACGGTATGAGCTGAATGACTTTTTAAAAGCGCAAGGCGGACACATCGGCTATAGCACCCATCCAGACCATTGGGGACAGGGCATCGCCAGTCAAATGCTTAAGCTTGCCCTAACACATTGCCAAGAAAAAGGCTTAACACAGGTGCTGATCACCTGCGATGATACCAATTTGGCATCAGCCAAAGTCATCGAAAATCAAGGCGGCATTTTGGCAGATAAGCTAAGTGTCAATGACAAAATTACTCGCCGATATTGGATTGCGCTTTAGCCAACTGTCAAGTTATATAAGCCATCATTATCGGCGATGAATCAAATAAAAGCCCATGACATTGATAGTCAATTGATAATCATAGGCTGTTTTTATTGCGTTACCACAGTTTGGATCAGCTTTTCGGCACCTGCCAAAGTGTTGGCGACTTCATCATAGTTAATTTGGCTATCAGCGATAAGCGCTTCGGTGGTCAAGAAAGCCACTTGAGTTTGCCCTGCCACTTCGGTAACAAGCACTTTTAGGGGGAGTTTTAGGGCAAATGAAGGGTTTTTGACCATCAGCGGCGTGCCTACTTTTGGATTACCAAAAATAATTACTTTAGCAGACTGCATGGTTAGTCCTGCTTTTTGGGCAGCAGCTTGGTGATCTATGACCGCAAAGATGGTCATGCCTTTTTGGGTGATGGTATCGGTTAGCCGCACTACTGTATCATCAAAATTATGGCGACTGGTTAAAGTTTTGGTGGGTTGATTTGTCGTCATGGGCCTAACCTGATGAGTTTGAATAGATTTTGGCATCATATGGCAAGCGCTAAGCGATAATATAGCAGCCACCAAAGCAATCGATCGTTTTTTCATAACCTTAATCTCCTTGATCTATTAAACAGCTTGTCCATGATGAAAATATAAAAACCCATCAACCTACTAAGCTGATGAGCTTTTGATTAAGCAAAATAAGCTCAGTTATTTTGCCATCTCTTCAGCCACGCGGATCACTTGGGTGCTATAACCCATTTCGTTATCGTACCAAACATACAGCGTCGCGCGATTATCGGCAGCGATGGTTGCTTTGGCATCAAAGATTGCCACTTTTTCAGAGCCGACAAAGTCGGTTGAGACCGCTTCAGGGGAGTCTGAATAATCAATCTGTGCTTGCCATTGCTCGCTTTGGGCTTTTGATTGGATAAAGGCGTTGATCGCGTCAGCATCACCGACTGATTTATCGAAGTTTAAGTTTAAAATCGCCAATGAAACATTCGGTGTCGGCACACGGATGGCGTTACCTGATAGTTTGCCTTTAAGCTCAGGGATGGCTTTTGAGACTGCTGATGCAGCACCTGTGCTAGTCATCACCATGTTCAATGGGGCAGCGCGTCCACGGCGATCGGCTTTATGGTGGTTATCCACCAAGTTTTGGTCATTGGTGAATGCGTGGATTGTCTCCATATGACCATTTACAATGCCGTATTCATCATGCAACACTTTCAATGTTGGCGTGATGGCATTGGTAGTACAGCTGGCAGCTGATACGATGGTATCATCGCCGATGGTGTCATGGTTGACACCATATACCACGTTCTTGATCTCGCCCTTAGCAGGTGCAGTCAAAAGTACTTTTTTGACGCCTTTAGATGCTAAGTGCTTACCAAGACCCTCTTCATCTTTCCATTTACCTGTATTATCGATGACGATCGCATCATTAATATCATGTGCTGTATAATCTACCTCTGATGGATCAGAAGCATAGATCACCTTAATAAAGCGACCATTGACGATCATGCCGTTATTTGCGGTATCAACTTGCACAGAGCCATTAAACCAACCATGCACCGAATCGCGCTCTAGTAGCGATGCACGCTTAGCCAAATCGCCCTCGCCCGCTGGACGCACAACGATGGCTTTAAGCTGTAAGCCTGTGTCTGATGCAGGACGACTCATTAATAGACGCGCCAAGATACGACCAATGCGACCAAAACCGTACAACACCACATCAGTCGCTTTGGCTTGGCTGCCGCTGCTAAAATCATTGGCTGATTTTTGTGCTTTAACCGCGTGTGCGATATCAAGCGAAGTATTTGATAAGCCATTGTCAACCAAAGCCTTAGCCAGCGCCAAAGTATCAGCCAGCGCCACGCCATGATTATCATGCAAAGCAATCAGTGCCGCCACATCCAAAGACGCGCGCTCACCCAAGAAAGTCACAGCCACTTGGTTATTAGCCAAGGCATTCAACGCAACAAGCAATTCAACAGCTTGAGACTCCTGGGTTTTACGAGATGATAAGTGAGTAGAATAAAGGTTTGACATGGTATTTTCCTTACGGTATTTTCGTCAAATTAATTAAGATTCAAATGATCACAAACACTAGAATTATAAATGAATATTCAAAACTTAGCAATGTTAATTCATTTTTGAAATAGGGCTATTTACACTGTAAATATTATCACGGTGATCAGTCAAAGCCACCTTTGATCACATTCGCTGCACCAGTCCGCTCAACCATACCACGGATCCCTGCGATGCCGATCGCCCCATGATCTTTGGCGCTTTGTAAATCTGATAGCCGCATGCCGCCCAAAGCAAGACTTGGGACATCACAAAGCTGCGCTAAGTGCCAAAACCCCTCCCAGCCAAGCACTGGCGTCTCAGGATGTGTGGCGGTTGGGCGCACTGGTGAAATTAGTGCCGCCAAGACGCGATGGCTTTTGTTTAGCTGATTGACAGCGCGCGCCTCTTTTTCATCATGAACCCCCACCCAAATCGGCAGGTCAGCAGGCAGATCATGCGCGCCAAATTGATCCAGTTCAGCACGCGTCAATTTCACCATCAAGTCTTTGACATCACCGCCCTGCTGATGATACGCGTGATAAACAGACCACCCAACGATAAGCCTTAAATCTGCGCGCGACTCTGTCATCAGTGCCAATAGCTGTATGATCTCATGCGCACCGATACAAGGGCGTAAATAAAAACACGCCCCTTTAGGCAGATGCTGGATATAATAATTGGCAAATTTTTCCATACCGCCAAATTCACTCAGCGCCTGGCTGATATATAATACTTTTGGCAAGCTTAGCCAATCTAAGATACACGCATTGGCGGCGGGCAGCTCATGCGCCCTAGAGATGATTTCATCTTGTTTAAACCAATATAAGCTTTGATTTTCAAGCCCCACGCTCCGATGGCGAAAATCGCCATATTGGCAGTCGGTTAAGCAGGCTTGATAAATGTGCAGACAGACAGATTTATCCGCATAGTCATGAGCGATTTTACCCATAAAAACCAACTGGTCGGTATTTAATTTAAGTCCAATTTCTTCATGAACTTCACGCACGACCGCCAAAGCAGGCGATTCATCTGCCTGAATTTTACCGCCAACGAATTCTAATTTACCGCCTAGATGCTGATGGAGGGAGCGCCGAGCTAATAAAAATTTATCGGCATATCTTAATACAGCCACTGCAACATGAACAGTTAGCGGCTCGGTCTTGTTAGGAGTTGATTTCATAATGCTCGATATTTCAATCACTTATAAATTTTTTTGATTCATTTCATCAATTTTTATCATTTACATTTGCAATTTATCAAAAACCTGTTATCATAATCATAAATGATAATTATTATTGTTTAAAAACAAATATCATTCAATATTAAACAAGGGTTATCATTTTACGGCAATCATGCCGGCACACAGGTGCGTTTTACAAGTTAATAGTTTAGCATACGGCTTGGGATAACCACCCATCACCCGTCAACACAAGGAAAATCGCCATGACTATGAATATCGCTCGTTATTTCACCAATCGTGATAGCATTCGCTTACCAACCTTATATTCTCAAAATCTGTTCGCCATGACCAAGGAAGTACGCATCGAACATCAAGGTGAAGAATACCGACTGCGCCTCACTCGAAACAATCGATTGATTTTGACCAAATAACCATGCTGATTTATCACATTTAAATAAACCATCTTTCTCCAACCCAGCAGGCATCATTTATCATGACAAGTGGTGCTTGTTGGGTTTTTGGCGCTCAGATATTGAGCAAATTTGGATAACTTACTCAAAATTTCCAGCGATAAATCACATCTACCATGTTTTCGGCGGCGCTGGTGGCTTCGATATAAACTCGGCGTGTCAGCTGATAGCGCATGGATAGCGTGGATTCGGCATTAAATACACCCACGCCATAGCGCAAATATAAATCTGGCGTGATATAGCCAGTGACATTGACATTAGTGTCATCTGAGCTGCCCGAAGCATCAATGGTCAAGCTCTGAAAACCGAAAGCCTGCCCGATTTGATTGGTCAAATCGCGCGTACCTGACAGACCAAGGCTGAGTCCTGCCGCAGCCAGATGGTTGGTCACCTGCGAGCGGAAACCCTGCTCGGTAATACCCAAATCACTGGATTCATCGATACGCCCTGTAATGAGCGCATTCATCGCCTGATGCTCACCCAGACCCGCATCATTAAACACCGTGATATCAGGATCAGATGCCGTACCACGGATGCGCACGCCCACGGTCTGACCTTCGATTTGTTTTTCGCCTTCGATGGACAAGCGCGGATTGAGCATATCGCCATCAAAGCGAATTTGGGCATAATTTAAATCTAAGTTCTGACCGATGACATCAATTTTGGTGCGCTCAGACACTTGAATCACCCCAAGCGCTTGCATCGCACCTTGACCTGACTGTGTCAGATGCAATGCGCCCGCCAAAGGCACGACCGCCCCAAAACCTCGAAATTCAATATTATTACCCAAATCAATACCGATATTTGCATTAATATCCCAAGGCTCAGCTCTGGCCAAGATTTGGTCAACATTACCTGTGATGCGTCGGTCAAGCACTGAAACATCTGGAGATTCGGTCACGATATCAGCGGTTGCCTCTGGTGGGCGAATGGTCGCTGATGGGATGCTCACTACGCCTTTGACCTCGACAAATTTTTGGAAAGGTCTGATCATCACTTCTAGTTCAGGACTGATTTGGGCAGTCACAAGCGGTGGCTGACTGACAGTGAGATTTTCACCAAAAACACCCAAACGAGCGTGCAGCTCTTCTGCCCAGTCCATCTCGCCATAGAGTACGCCATGACCCTCACCACCCACAAAGCTGCCATCAAGTGATGCATAAGTTCCACGAATACTCATAGTGGCATCGACATCAGAGATCGGCAACGGTACGCCCACGATAGAAAGTGCGCCATCTTCTAAGTTGGCATTGCCATAAAACAGTGGTCGAGACAGTGTCCCACCCAAGCCGCCAGCTAGGCTTGCTTTACCACTGAGCACCTGAATACTTGGGAAAAATGGTCGCAATACTGCCAAGTTCAGATCATTCATGACAAGCGCACCAGAAATGGGCTTATCTGCTTGATTAGGATCGATAATCACGTCGGCATAACCACGACCTGCTGCACCTAAAACATCAGTTCTAACTTTTAACCCTTTCTCCACACTTTTGGCAATCACAGATGCGCGCTGATACGGCATCTCGACATAGCCGGTATCTTCTTGGGTCAAGCCAATCGTGC
The DNA here is from genome assembly GCF_002014965.1 of Moraxella canis. GTDB lineage: Bacteria > Pseudomonadota > Gammaproteobacteria > Pseudomonadales > Moraxellaceae > Moraxella > Moraxella canis. The sequence continues at coordinate 245,740 of NZ_MUXT01000004.1, read as the reverse complement.
CATCATCAGAGTACAGCACAGCATCAACCAAAGGCGCTTGACCTGCCTGCCACTGTGCTTTTATGCGGCCATTAAGCATTGATTGCCAGCGAATATCACTTGGCAGAGCCGCTGACAGCACTTGGGTGTCAAGATTTTGGATAATAAGATTAACATTCCCTGATTCTGGTGTATAGCTTAATGTGTCCTGTAAACAAATGACGCCCACGCCATCATCTTGGATATGTGATGACTGCCAGCAATGCGCCGCCACTTGTAGGCTACCATCGCCCAATCCATAAGCAAACTCGGTCGGCTGACGCTGCGACATTTCGCCAAACCTGCTATTCACAAAGCTATCTGACAATACCCCGCTGTAGCGCATATTACTGCGATTAAACGCCCCATCAATGCGCGTAGATGCTTCGATATCACCGCTTTTGGTCGAGATAGACACAATATGATTGGCTTCTGTACCGCTAAAATCAATTCGAGCCGATTTGATGACGCGGCCCATCACGATGATGTCATCGCCTTGAACCAAAAGCTGGCTTTCGCTATTGCCTAAATTGACGATTTTACCGATGGCTTGGGCATTTTGGATGGTGATATTGGCAAGCCTAAGCGCGGAGACGCTGGCATCGATATATAGCGTTGGCAAGGCATGGTGATCATTCATCACAATCACACCGCCTTGAATGGCACCGCTTGCGGTATTGATCAGCTGACCAAGATCGACCACATTGACACTGGCGGTCAGCTGTCTTTCATCACCCGACATGGTCAGATGATTGTTACCAATGCGAACTTGTAAATTATCAGCGTCTAGTTTACGGATGATGTTTTGGGTTTGACGTGCATTGTCATCAATACGATTTCTTAGTGCCAATAGCTCATCAGATGAAGTCGGCGGACGGCTTGCCTGCTTGATACTTTCGATATATCCAGCAAGATCCTTGGGTAGTGTAAGCTCAGCGTAGAGACTGCCTGAGGCGATGAGCGGCTGATTATTGTAGCTGCCTGTGATATCCAGATTGCCTATATCAATGATTTGGCGAGCCTCTTGCCAACTGCCCGCAAGCTGAATTGTGCCGTTTAAGTCGGTCTCAAGCGACTGGATAAACGCGCCCAAGTTCAGTGAACTCATATCAGCTTCTAGCTGCCATGCGGCACCTTGACTGATATCCACCCAGCCTTTAGCATTCAGTGCGCCTGCTTCGCCATCATGTCTTAGATGATTGACCATAAAGCGGCTGCCTGAGCCTGTCGCGTCAATACTTAGATTACCATTTGGGATTGAGTTATTGAGCACTTGACCATCAAAGGTGAGCGCCACATCGCCCAGCGCTCCGTCACGATATCTGCCTGATGTAGCAAGATCGCCTGTGATGATGGCGACCAAATTTTCATCATCAACAAAAGCGGCAGTATCCACCTCATCCAATCGCCCCTTGATATCCCAGGCAATACCATCATCCAATCCAAGGCGACCTGCAAGCGACACTTTGCCTGAATCATTGATCATGAGCGCGCGCGTAATGGTCAAATCATTAAGACTGCCCTCAACATCTAGCCCAATGCTTGAGCGAGCCAGCTGCGGCAAGATATCTTGGTTAAGCTGACCATCAAAACTTGCTTTAAGGTGCCGAATCTCACCACCTTGCAGCCTAAGCTCACTGGTGCCTTGACCTGTCAGATGTACTTGCTTGCCGTCATTTAATAAGGCAATCAAATCACTGTCATCCACCTTGATGTCATGAATCGACACATCGCCCATCTCGCGCAGGCGCCCTGAAGCGATGAGTCTGCCTGAAATTCGCTCAAACGGTGTCTGATTTGGTGTTTGAAAATAGGCGTTGGGTCTGACTGGATTGGCGGTTAAGTCAAGCTGCCATGCAAGCGGTCTTTGGGCAGTAGCAAAATCAACCCTACCAGTACCGCTGAGCTCGCCCATCACGCCTTGATATTCAAAATCTGTCAAATACAGGCGCTGATTTTGCTCAATATTCGCCTGCACGCGATACAGCCCACTTGGGGCAGCATTGAGCTTGATAATATCAGCGGTCGCGTCGATATAAGTACGCCCTTCTTCCAAACGAACCGACGCCTGACCTGAGCGGCTATGGATCTCGCCAATTTGTGGGACATCATGACGAATCAGATTTGCCCAAGTTGCTTCAATGCGCCAAGGTGCGCGATTGATCGTTTGATTTTGGGCAAGCGAGGCTTGAATGCGCTCGCCATCTTTTTGATTGAGATCAAATTCAAATCGGGTATCATTACTATCTTTATCCAATAGCGTATATTTGACCCCAAGCGTTCCTGTTAAAACCTGGGGCAAATAAGCTTCATAGTCGCGATAGTCGCTTGGCATGGCTTCACGAATGCGATAGCCGTCTGCTGAGATGGTTGCGTCAAGCTCATAGCCATCAGACCAGTTCATACTGCCTACTGCAACCAAAGTGCCACTGGGTGTATCCGCCTGTAGATACGGAATATCCATCACACTGCCGCGAATGATGCCGCGACCATGATAGTGCCCATCGGGGATATCTTTGGCAAACAAATCAGTATTAATGCGCAGCTCAATATTTGAGATGACACCATCAGCGATGATGGTACCATTTTGAAGTAAAATATTTTGACTGTCAGCATAAGGCAGCAGTACTTCATCAAAATCCAAGCGCGCACTAAAAGGCGAGTTTTTATCCAATCCTTGAGCGATAAAGCTGCCCGTCACATCATGCTGATTGTATTTACTGGTCAGCGTGCCAACGGTACGCTTTAGACTGCCGCCTGCTTTTACTGCCAAAGTATCAAAATAAGCACCATCCAGTGCCGAGACATGGACATCTGCTGACAGTGACAGCGGATAATTACCCGTCAAATCAATCTCACCCGTCGCACGGCTGACATCAATATCATCACCATAGCTGAGCATGGCATTATCAAGTTCAACCTTTGAATCCATCCATAAGGCGTGGTCAAATGCGATATGGTGCAGCACCACAGGCTCAGAGCCCGCTTGATCATAGATGATTTCATTGACTTTGGCATTTTCAAGCTCAAGCGTCACCGGCAAGCTGATGGTCGCATAGTCAAAAGGTTCACCCGTTGACGGCTTGGTATTCGTGACGCGCACCTTGTCGATATCAGGATTCACCAAATGCACTTGACGAGCAAACAGCGCACGCCACCCAAGCTGCACATAGGCGCGGTTGACGGTGACGGTAATGTCTTCGCCTTGAGCGATTTTGACATCTTGCACCCAGACGCCGCGGCGAATTGAGCCTTCGCTATACTTAAGCTCAGTACCAGTCTCTAGCGCGATTTTTTCGATTAAAAACTTCGAGCCTGCTTCGCTGTTGGTCATGGCAAATAGCACAACCAACAACAATAAAGTAGCAATAATCGCTCCGATAATTAAGCGAATCAAGTAGATCAGCCAACGCGGCTTGGGCGTGGGTGGGTTTGGTGGTGTGGGCTGCGTTTTGATAGGCGCGGCAGCGTCAGCAGAAACTGTTTTTTCTGCTGTGGATGAGTTTTTTGAATGATCCTGATGAGTCATGCACTGCCTTTAGACATCTGATTACCAATGCGCCATTTAATCACAAATGGTTAAAATTATCAATTCACACCGATCAGTGTGCGAGTATCATATATTAAAATAAGCTTAATTAAAATGGTGTGCCAATAAAGAAATGTAGCTTGATGGGATTGCCTTCTTCTTTGACGCCAGTTGCCACATCAACACGCACCTGACCCACAGGGGATGCCCAGCGTACACCGACACCTGCGCCGATCTTGGTGTCATTATTAAAGCCCTTATCATAGGCATTACCAATATCGCTAAAGACCGCTAAGCGCAGATCTTTCATAAATTCATAGTTATATTCAGCTGTACCGACCGCCAAGACTTGACCACCTGTCAGGTAGCCTTTATCGGATTTGGGCGATAAACTGTGATAGTCATAGCCGCGGATGCTTTGATCGCCGCCAGCAAAAAACCGTAAGCGATATGGCACATTATCAAAATTATCCGACCAGATATATCCTGCTTGCAGCCCACCGATCAGCTGATGTGCCCGATTGCTGCCATATGCATTATCACCAAAACTATAAACTCCGCTGATGCCCGCTCTGGCAATCGCCATATTGGCATCAGAAACAACGCTGTCAGAGCCGACTTCCAAAGAGTACTGCTGACGATATCCACGCATCGGGTTGACTGGATCGTCGGCGACGGTTTTATGGACAGCCACGCCTGCCAATAACGCTTCTTGGGTTGGCTTTCCGCCCACAAAATTGACAGGCAAATCCTGCCAAGTGTCTGGCGGCGCTTGTGTTTCTAGCTCATCCAGTCGGTAGCGCAGTGAATAAGTGCGATTCCAGCCGCCAGGCTGAATGATATTGCGGCTAATGCCCTGCTCGAGCGTCCGTGATGACAAATCAAAGCCGTTTGTGGATTGTCCAAACACTTCTTCTTCATAGCCCAAGCTTGCTCTTAGCTTGTCATTCAAAGGATGGCTAAGCGGTCTGGTGGCATACAGCTTGACCCCTTTTTTATCTTCAGACACTCTTAGCTCAGCACCTGCTTGATAGCCATCACGATTCACCAAATTATGCTCAAATTTAGTGACCACTCGGGTACCTGTGTCTGATCCCCAGCCCACACCAATCTGTGCATCGCGCGGTTTATCACTCGCCACAAAGACATACAGCGGCACTTTTTTACTTTGATAGACATCAGCAGGCGTTTTACGATTTGCCAATGCGGCGCGCTCAGGCAAATCTATCGTATCACTTTCAGATTCATCAGGTAAAATGGCGCGTGCCACAGCGGAGACAGCATCACTGATTCTACCCAAAATAGAGCGATTGATACGATCGTCATTATTGATGGCAAGCACCCTATCATCAGGCATCTCGTGCAGACGGCGTGCCTTGGCAGTCACCAAATCCAATTTATCTTGAATCAGACTGGATGTACTAAACTCGATCGGCGAGATATCCACCAGCGTACCATCTGCCAGCTCCACTGTCTCGATGACGGGTTCCAGCGTGCTGTCATCGACTTGTCCTTGTTCGGCGCGGCTGCCTGAAGACCGCTCAAAGCCGACTTGGTCGTTTTGGGTTTGTTCGCGCTCTGGAAAGACAATCTCAGTATTAACCATATTAAAATAGCGCGTGGCAAGCAAATCATTAGAAAGTGCGCGCACCGCCTGCAAATTATAAGCCTCTCCCATATTAAAGGTCAGTAGCTGTTCAAGCAATTTTCGTTTGACTGGCAATTTATCTGGATCGGTTGTCAATTGATTGGTTTCAGGATCAATCGTAAAGAAAACCACATCATCAAAGCGATACTGCGTGCCTGTGTCATAAATCAAGCTAACATCGGCGATGTTATCTGGTAAGATCACATCAACCGAATGATCCAACCATCGTCCATCAAAATAGCCATGTTCAGCACTGGTATTTTCGATGAGATATTTTTTAGTTTCGTATTGTCCATGATGAAAGACATCGCCTGTCTGCAGCGGCACTTCATCTGACACTTCAGCAAATGCTGCATCATCAGCGCCCTCACCGCGCACCTCGACCGCTCGATAATCAATACGAACAGGCTCGCCCAGACTATAGATGACGACATCCACTTCCCCAACACTGCTTCTTATGATTGATAAATCAACATCATAGTAGCCAACAGCACGCGCTGCGGCTAAAGCAGTTTGTCTTAGTCGCGCTATCGATCCACTCAAATCCATCACCGACTCTTGGGTGACATCTTCAAGCGCTGCCTTAATATTGGCATAGGGCTCTGTTTTTTGATCCGATGACTGAATAGCAGTGATTTCGCCTGATTGTGATGATTGATAAAATGTCGCCTTAAGCCTAGGCACTTTGCTGACGCCATCATTAAATAGACGAGCATAAAGACGCTTTATTAACCCTGGCTGCTCAGGCTCTAGCGTCTGTGGTACTATCACTTCAGTATCAGGCTGCTTACCTTGATATTCAGGAATATAATCCTCAGGATTGATGCCTGTCTCATCAGATTCTTGGGCAAATAATTCCTCTGAGCTCAGCGGTGCGGTATCTTCGATCGCCACCATATCCAGCCCCAGTGGAGGTGATTGATCGCCGATGCGTGATACAGGCGCTTGATGATCCACCTTCACAGTATCCAAAGCTTGTGGTCTGGCAGGAGTATTAAGACTCGCTGCGTTCAGACGCGCTTGTATCTGCTCTGGCGTCAGCAAGGCAGGCATGGGAACATTCGCCACTACTTGATCGGCAGCATCTTGAGCGGCTGCATGAGTGGTGAGGGTGGTGTCAGAATCATTTTGCTGTGCCAAAGCCTGCATCATAACAAACGGCAGGCATGCCGCCAAGGAGACAGGCGCAAATATCCGATTGGTCAATAAAACCGACTTTGACATACAAAAAACTCAAGATAAAATAGCAAATTGCTGTTATTATAACAGAGTTTACAGACGATTAAAGCCCAAATACACCCCAAATCCCTAATTACAAAAAGCTTTTAGATATCAAATATTATGGCAAGTCAGCTGAAATTATTTCGCCGTCCGGTGTTTACTTCAATGTTTTTTACCCAATTTTTTGGGGCATTTAACGACAATGTCTTTAAACAAGCATTGATATTGGTACTCACCTACTCAGCAGCGATGAAACTTGGCGTGGAAGTCAGTTTATTAAATAACTTGGCTGCCTTGTTATTTATCCTGCCGTATTTTTTATTCTCGGCATTGGCAGGTCAAATTGCAGATAAATATGAAAAATCGTTTTTGACTCGGCGTATCAAGCTGATTGAGATCATCATCATGATGATTGCGGCGGTGGGGTTTATTTACGAAATATACAGCTTGCTGTTTTTTTGCTTGTTTATGATGGGCACTCAGTCCACCTTTTTTGGTCCGATCAAATACGCTTACTTGCCCGAAACCATGCAGCGCGATGAGATCGTCGCTGCCAATGGATTATTTCAAACCAGTACCAGTCTTGCCATTTTGACAGGGATGATGCTCGCAGGCGTGCTAACTCAGCTGTATTTATCTGAATACTGGCTGGCGGTCGTGACGATTTTTGTGGCGATACTAGGATATTTGGCGGCACGCCAAATCCCCAAAACTCAAGTCCATGCGCCAGATTTGCAGATTGATTGGAACATCGCTCGCACCAGTTTTGATATCATCAAATATCTTTATGGCTTACCGCTTCTGTTTTTTATCATCATCGGTAACAGTTGGTTTTGGTTTTATGGCGCGACGTTTTTGACACAGACGCCAGAAGTCACCAAAGTTTTGTTGCATGGTGATGAATCGGTGGTGATCTTTTTATTGACCTTATTTTCTGTCGGTATCGCCATTGGATCGCTACTTTGTAAAACACTCACCAAAAACCAAGTCAGCTTTAGGCTTCTGCCGTATGGATTAGCGGGATTATCAGTCTTTGCGATGGCGCTTTATGTGTCACTAAATCAGCTGTCTTTGCCGGTGCCGGTTGAGCCTTATACTGTCATAGAGCTGATCCGCCACTCGCAGACTTGGGCGGTGTTTGTTGAGCTGTTTTTATTGGGCTTTAGCGGTGGTGTTTATATCGTTCCACTATATACCGCCATGCAAGCTTACGCCCCCGTTGATTATCGCTCACGCGTTGTTGGCGCCAATAATATTTTTAACGCAATTTTTATGGTCGTGTCTGCGATTTTTGCCATTTTGATTTTGGCGGTGATCAAACTTAACTTGCCGCAGCTGTTTGCCATCAGCGCCTTATTAAATCTTGGCTTTGGTATTTATTTATACTTAAAACTCAAAAAATACGATCGCACATTGCCAATCAATATGGATGAAACGGCGATTTTGCCTTGATTTTCAATTTGCAACAAAAGGGTAAGATTTTATGCAAATTTTTGTAAATCGTTACCCTGAAGCAGCATGAAATCTGCTATGATTTGATCAATTTCGTCCCGTCACAGGGTTATAATTTATAGTTTATGGATGTTTTTATGAAAAAATTAGCACTGACTTTATCAATTTGTGGCGTCATGTTTGGCTCTGTCGCTACAGCCAATACCACTTATCAAAGCCCAAATATGCGCGGCGAAATCACAGAAACCCTGACGCCTCGTGCTGGTACCGCTGACTTATTACAAACTGTCATCAAGGGTCTGCCTGCACCAAATATCTCTGTTACTGAAGTAAAAAACATTCCTACCGTCACAATCCAAGCCAACACAGCTGGTACAGTCATCTTAGATGTGACTTTGATTGATGAATTCATTGAAGATGTGTCGCCTAATGTTCGTCACTATCCAACCAATTTCCCAAGCCGCACTGCTGAATATGTCACTTCAGAAAATATCAAGCATTTATCTGATTGGATTGAACCTTATGCCGCTGCGCCTGACGCATCATTTGATGTGGTCATTCGTGCTGCCAAGCTCAATGGTATGGCAAGAAATCTTAACTTAGGCACTGCTTATACTGTTCGTGCCGGCAATCACATGCAAAAAGCCTTACAGCTTAAACCTAATGACAACGAAGCCAACTATCTGTTTGGTATGATGTTGTCAGAGTCTGGCGGCTTTAAAGAAGGTCGTAAATATTTGGATAAAGCCGTCTCGATGGGCAATGTCGAAGCTGAGCAAAGTATCGCTCAAGCCGACCTATTAAATGACAATCGCTCAGCAGCACTCAAGCGTCTGCGTGATTTGGCTGCCAAACATCCAAATAACGAGCAAATTGCTGAACAAGTTCGCATCGTTGATAATGGCGGTTACTACATTTGGAACATCAAAGATAACGACATCAACGTCAAGCCCATCAAATAATGAGTTTGTAAGTCATGTGATCCTCCGTACAGTCCCTTGATTGTACGGATTTTTTTTATTATGATAAAGCCTTGACTGATTTTAGCTGATCCAACTGACGATCTGCCATACGCCTCACTAGAGAAATCCATGAAGACTTTATCAGTAAAACCAAGCAAATCAAGCTCAGGTAAGCTTTTGCTGTCTGCCAGCTTAATGATTATTTTAAGCGCTTGTAGCACTCTGACACCGCCCAAACAAACGCCTGCCAAACTTCTTGAAAAAACCAGAAGCAGTATCGTCACAGGCAGTACAGTCAGCGCCGCAACCCGATCCATTTTGGTTTCGTCAGGTCATACCCAAGAAAGCTGCATGGCGGATTTTGAAGCCTGTATTGATGATGTACGATCGATTTTTTTGATCGAAACACCCAACCGTTTACAGCTGTCTGTATTTAGCGAGCTGTATTATACACATGCTGAGAATCTCATTGCCAAGGACGCTTGCCGCATCGAGCTTGCCAGACCGCCCATTGATCCTTATTATGCCAATTCGCCTAACAGTGAAGACACTGTCGAAAGCAAGCTTAAAGCTCGTACTGAGTGCCATGCCCAATATCGAGATGCGCTTTATCAGACGCTCAAATACAGCTATGCTTATTTGTTTTATCACAGTTTAGGCGGTGACAGCAATCCTTCTGTGATTCCCAGAGAGTCAGATGTTCGGACGCTGGATTTGTATCATCTTGCCATTAATGATTTGATCACTCAAATTTATCTCAGGGAAAATGGCGCGTTTTATGACGCCAAATTCCAAGATGTGTTATCAGCGGAGCAATTAGAGCCTGTCTACAATCAGCTGAGAATTAGCCGTATCAGCACTAACGACCGCGGTCAAAATACCCTGCACATGTCTGTTGGCGCTCGTGACTTTTTGGCAAGCGAGCTCAAAAAGCACGAACGCAGCAGTGAGCTGTTTTCTGAGGTGATTTCTGCTTATGATTCTAGATTGGTGGATTTGGATGTCAATACCAGACGCTCAGGGCTTGGTGTGAGTTTCGTTGGCGCCATCAACGATCGACATACTGCCAGTGCCCGTAATCTAAAAAATCTTGCACCCAATAAAGCTTTAGATGATCGCATTCATAATGTTGGGCATGTTCAGCTCACCGCCATCATCGAACCTACAGGCAAGACCATCGATGAGGTACTGTCATCACATGAATTTCATGCGTATTTTTTTAATCCCAGTTATAAAACTCACATCGAGATCGGCGATACATCCTATCCTTTGACAGCGAATTTTTCAGCAGGCTATGCTTTGTGGTTGGCTGAAAACCAATTAAGACAAGTATCGCTGATGAACATGATATCGCGTCATGACGCTGTCGCCCTGCCCGAGTTATTCATGCTAAAGCCTTATGATCCCGATCAAAAAGTGATCATCATGCTGCATGGCTTGGCATCTAGCCCCGACACCTGGGTCAATCTCACCAACACCCTGATGACAGATCCTAAGCTCAATCAGCATTATCAAGTTTGGCAAATTGCTTATTCTACCAATTTGCCCATCTTGGAGAATCGCTATCAAATCCATGAGCTGATTCGCCATACATTTAGCAAGCTCGATCCGCACGGGCAAGACCAAGCCAGCAAAAATGCCGTGCTCATTGGGCATAGTATGGGCGGTGTGATATCTAGAATGCTGGTTTCTGATACCAATTTGACCGATGCGCTCGTCACACTGGATGATAAAGAGCAGTTCAAACTGATCAATGATTTACCCTCAGATCAGCGTCATGCCATTTCTGAGCGGCTAAAATTAACATCATTACCACAAATTGATGAGGCGGTTTTCTTATCTGCACCTCATCGCGGCACAGATTATGCAGATCGCTGGTTTACTCGTGCCGCTCGGCGGATCATCAAGCTGCCCGTTGACTTCACCAGATCTTTAGGTGCAGCACTGACCGATGATGTTCAATCGCAAAGTTTTTTGGGTTCCTTATACCTACAAAATGGTGCAAGTCAGCTGTCGGATCGCTCATCTTTTGTCGCACTGACTAAAGATGTACAGATCAGCCCCTCTGTGCGCTATCACACCATCGTCGGCAATAATACTGGCATTAGCCACTCTGAAAATAACTCCAGTGATACCGTGGGCGGCGCCATTTCTGATGGCATTGTGCCTTATGCCAGCTCGCATCTTGAGGGCGCAGCTTCAGAGATCATCATTGAAGGCAGGCACAACATCCACGAAAACCCAAAAACCATTGTACAGCTGCGTAAGATTTTGCATGAGCATTTGGATCACTGATCAGATTAAAGCTCATTTGACAGATATAGCAAAGCCCATAATCAAAACTGTGAATGATGGGCTTTGTTGTTAAAGCTGCTTGGTGTTATTTAGATTTTAATACAGCAAAAATCTCATCGCGAACCGTATCGATAGATTTTGTTCCATCAAAGTCATGATATTCAGGGGCGTTTTCACCTGATTTGGCAACTTCTTGATAATGACCAATCAACGCTGCAGTTTGAGCATGATAGACCGATAGGCGATCACGCACCACTTCTTCTTTGTCATCATCGCGCTGAACCAAAGGCTCGCCTGTCACATCATCCACATCTGCCGTTTTGGGAGGATTATAGATCACATGATAGGTGCGACCTGATGCCAAATGCGCACGGCGACCTGACATACGGCTGACGATTTCATCATCAGGGACACTGATTTCAATCACATAATCAATGGCGACGCCAGCATCTGCCAAGGCTTCAGCTTGAGGGATCGTGCGTGGGAATCCATCAAAAATACAGCCATTTTCACAATCTGGCTCTTCTAGGCGCTCTTTAACCAAATTAATGATCAGCTCATCAGAAACCAGTTGCCCAGCATCCATGACACTTTTTGCCTGTTTGCCAAGCTCAGTACCCGCCTTGATCGCTGCACGCAGCATATCACCAGTTGAGATTTGAGGGATGTTGAATTCCTTAGACATTAGCTGAGCTTGCGTACCTTTGCCTGCACCTGGTGGACCTAGTAAAATAATGCGCATCATGATATATTCTCCAAATAAAGCCTGCCTGATGGCAAGCGGCTGTTAGTTAACTGACTGTACTATAAAGCACATTGATGAATTGTTCAAGTTTTTTATCACAAAATCCAATGAAATCACAAGTTTTTGTGAATATTTGTATTTACCAATTCAACAGACTGTCATCACTGGCCTTTTGAGTATTTTGGTAAAAAAAATACCGACCAAGCCTTTCAAAATAGCTATCATCAATAAGCCCAATATTTTATCAATATTGGGCTTAAAAAATATGTTATGGTACGATTTGAGAAATTGTCAAAGATACTTCGGTTTGCTTATCTAGGACAATGGGGTTGGCAGCCAAATCCCCAGACTCAGAGACAGCATTACCCGAATGACTGATCCGTGCATTGACGACCAGCACCACGCTTGCATCTCGCCCTGCTGACAGGGTGCGAGTTGGCATCATGGCATCCATATCACTAAGCTTCACACTGACTGACTGGCTCATGATCTCACTGGCTGGCAATCTTTTGACAGCATAAGGCGCACCGCCTGCTTGCTCACTGATAGAGACAAACAGCACGTCATCTGGTCTTAGCTGATCCACAAGCGCAGGCGACAGGCTGACACCCACCGTGACACCTTGAGCAGCGGCAGCTTGCTGGCGATCGATGTTTTCAACCAATTTATCCAAACTTGCCAAAGCTTCACTGTGATCGCCTGAGCGGGCGGCAATGCCAGAGCGTAATCTTGCGATCCATGCCTTAGCTTCAGGATAATTACCTGCGCGAGACTCTCCCATGATCATCAACATGATCGCGCCTTCATGATTGGGTGTTTTGCTAAGAATATCAGTTAGGATTTTGCGTGTATTGGCATCCATTCTGCCTTCATTAACAAAAAAATTGGTCTGTGCATAGGTGAGCGCAATCTCTTCATTATCAGGCTGCAAACGATTGGCGCGCGCCAATGCTTCAAGCGCTTGTGGCTGCGCTTCAAGCACCATAAACAGCTCCGATAAGCGCATCCAACGATCGGCATCATAAGCATGGCGATGGACATTGGTCTGCATGGCACTGATGAGCGCCGTCGATTCTTTGGCAGCCCATTCAGGAGGGACATCAATCTTACCAGTCAGCAAATCATCCGCAACCTGCCCCACCGTATCTTGTGCTTGCCAAAGCGTAAAGACAGGCGTGCGATCAGCAGTAGTCAGATAAGCAATCGCTGCCAATATCGGAATCCAAATCATGACAATCGCACGCCCCTTGAGACCGACAGGCGCATAGGCTTCTACCGTCTTCTGAGCATCAAGCAGCTGACGCTTAAGCTCGGTGATCTGCGCTTGATAATGCACGTCATCGATCGCGCCTGCTGCTTTATCAGCATCAAGCTCCGCGATGCGCTCGCCAAAGACTTGCACGTTCACTGCCATCAGCTGATTATCCGCCGCAGGACGACTTCTTAGCCACGGCAAAATCACCACCAAAGACAGCAAAACCGTCAAAACCGCGCATAATGAAAAAAACAATATTAAACTGGGTGTCATGGTATGTTTGCCTTATTCTTTTGGTTTGGTGGAGCCGTTTTGATCGCGATCTTGATGATGCGCCAAGATTTTGGCAAGTTTTGCTTCTTCGCTGGCTGATAAAGGTGCGCTTGCTGGCTCACTGGTTGGCACACGTCCTTTTTTGGCTTTATAAATCCAACCTAAAATTAGCAATATCAATAATATCGGCGGGAAAAACCACAAAATCCATGTCGAAGGACGCACAGGCGGTTTATAGCTGATAAAATCGCCATAACGCTCAAACATATAATTACGAATCTCGGTATCGCTGCGACCATCTTTGACCATCTCATAGGTTTTTTGTTTGAGGTCTTGGGCGATCGGTGCGTCAGATCCTGCCAAATTTTGATTTTGGCATTTGGGGCAACGCAGCTCCTCAATCAACCCTCGATACTGTGCTTCTTGCTGAGGTGAATCAAATTCATACACCTCAAAACTGGCTTGGGCGGTCATCGCCATGCCAATGCTTAAAATAAGCGCAAAAATAGGCACTTTCATGACGCATCCTTATTACAAATTTGAATCTTATCATCACCAGATAACTGATCATCGCCCACCGCCGTCATGCAGCTTTGGATATCAGCCCAGTTCATCTCGCCAATCTCGCCCACAATGTGCTTATATACCACACCATCAGCCCCGACCACATAGCTTTCAGGTGCGCCCATCAAACCCAAATCAAGCGCATACTGACCTGACAGATCTTGCACAGAATAAATAAATGGATCTTTATGTTCATTTAAATAAGCCAATGCCGCGGGTAGCTCATCTTTATAATTCACCCCAACCATAGGCACGCCCTGCTCATGCAGCTGCAATAAAAAAGGATGTTCCACATAACAAGTCGGACACCAAGAACCCCAAACATTGAGAATAAAGGGCGTTTTTGGCAAATCGGCTTTGGTCATCGTGCGCGTCGTATCAGAAAGTAAAGGCAGGCTAAATTCAGGCAAAGGATTGCCCACCAAACGACTGGTATTAATCTCGGTTGGCTTGCCAAGTCGCACAAAAAACATCACCACCAAAACCGCAAAAATAATCAGCGGGATAATAAAAAGCATCAAGCGTTTGTTGGATTGAGCCACAATTATACTCCTTTGACGGTGTTATTTAAAACAGATCTGGTCTTAGCAAAGCGATAACGCTTATCCAAAATGGCAATCAACGCACCGACCGCCATGATGATAGAGCCAAGCCAAATCCAGCGCACCATAGGCTTGACATACACGCGCACTGCCCAAGTATTCATATCCACTTGACCATCTTGGGTGCTGATTGGTTCGCCAAGCGCCACATACATCTCATTAAGAAGGCTTGGTCGAATGCCTACTTCGGTCATTGGCATCATACTCACTACATAATCACGTTTTTGGGGATAAAGCACTGCAATAGGCTTGCCATTTTGCTTGACGGTGATAGTGGCTTGAGTGGCATCATAATTCGCCCCCTGGATCATCTGAAATTCTTCTAAATAAAAATCATAGCCTTGAACGTGTACGCTGTCACCCACCGTCATCGCCACGTCTTTTTCGATGCTCATACTGCTGGTGCCTGCCACGCCCATCACACAGACGATCACGCCAATATGCGCAATTTGCATACCCCAGTAGCTTGGACTAAGCTTAGTCAATCCCGACAACACACTGCCTTTATGGTGTTTAAGCTTATCTTTGATATCAAAAACTATGAACGAAAGCACCCATAGCGATAAAATACCAGAGATATAAATACTATAATCAAAAAATGGCTCTTCGGCTAATTGAGACACCATATAAGCCAGCACCGAACCCAGCACCAGTGCACTGACCGCGCACGCCATCAGAGTCGATGCCAGCGGACGGCTATCATATTTATAGCGCAGTACAGCGCCCACGCCCATAAAACCAAGCAAAAGCCAAGTCAGCGGCACAAACAAAGCATTAAAATACGGAGGACCGACCGAGACTTGACCCAATTTGAAAAAGTCAGCGATGATCGGATACAAAGTACCTAGCAGCACCACCAAAGTTGCGACCAGTAAAATTAAGTTATTGATCACAAGGACAGTTTCGCGTGATTTTAGACGATAGCTACTTTCCACTGTCAGCTTCCAACCCCGCAGCGCAAACATCAATAAGCCAAAGCCAATCACAATCGCTAAAATCGCAAGCACCGCCAAGCCGCGTGTCGGATCAGCAGCAAACGAATGCACCGAGGTGATGACACCAGAGCGCACCAAAAAAGTCCCCAATAAAGACAGCGCAAATGCAAAAATGGCAAGCATAATTGTCCATGCCTTAAATACGCCGCGCTTTTCGGTTACCGCAAGCGAGTGCATGAGCGCCGTCGCCGCAAGCCAAGGCATGAGCGAGGCATTTTCGACAGGATCCCAGAACCACCAGCCGCCCCAGCCCAGCTCATAATAAGCCCACCAAGAACCCAGCGCAATGCCCAAGGTCAAAAATGCCCAAGCGGTCAAAGTCCAAGGACGACTCCAGCGTGTCCAAACAGCATCCAATCGCCCTGCCCACAGCGCCGCCATACAAAACGCAAATGGCACCGCAAGCCCCACATAGCCCATATATAGCATCGGCGGGTGGAATATCAACCCTGGATCTTGTAAAAGCGGATTAAGATCTGCGCCGTCCACAGGTAAATTTGGCAAAACGCGGTCAAATGGCGATGACGTAAAAATCATCATCGCAAGCATCATCACCTGAATACCACCCAAAATGGATAACACACGCGCGCGCATATCCAGTGGCAGCCCGCGACTAAACACAGACACCAACATACACCAAGTCGCCAAAATCGTCATCCAAAGCAGCAGCGAGCCTTCATGCCCACCCCAAGTCGCAGACAGCTTATAGTACCAAGGCATCAAGCTGTTTGAGTGCTTAGCCACATAAATTAAGCTAAAGTCATTGTACAAAAACCCTGCAACCAAGCCCAAAAATGCTACCGCCATCGCCAAAAACTGCGCCATCGCAAGACTTGGCGCAAGTCTTTGCCACTGCGCTTGATGCTTGATGACTCCTATCGCAGGTAAAATGGCTTGCAAGATCGCAAGCACAAAAGCAAGCAGTAGCGAAAAATATCCAAGTTCTGTTATTAGCATAATAAAACACTCATTTGCTGGGCAAAGTTTGCAGGGCTATGATGATGGTTACATGGTTTAAATGGTTGTAGCGGCATTTAAGTCATCGCTTTAACATTCTCAAAATCATAAGGTTTGGGCGGCTTTTAGTGTTCATAAGGCTTTTAGTGTTCATAAATAGCATCTGTTTCATACTTTCATCGCTTAATTATTTAAGTATTAAGTACAGTTTTATTGAAATGGATCCATGTACTTACCTAGAAGAATACCACCACCAAATGCAGCCAACCTGCCAAAAATCCTGTGATACCACCCAGAATAATCAAGGTAATCTCATCTTCTTGGAAAGCAGGTCTTAAAAGATTTTGAAACTCTTTGGGAGTCAGTGCGCGGATACGACCTTCAAACAAGCCAAAAATCTTGCTTGCGCGCGAGACATTCAGTTTTGGGTCGCGGATCGGCACCATCGTCGCATCGATGGATTTATCAATAATGGTATCTTTAAAGCTATCAAGACTGCGCTCATCCATACCCACTTTGAGCGTGGTTGCGACGACAGGATCTTCTAGCATGCCATACAGATGGGATTTGACCAGTTCGCGCGTCTGATGGGCGCGTCTGCCGTACATCATCTCATTCATGATATTTTCAAGGGTGACCAGCTCATTGACGACAATTTCAGCAAAAACACTTGACACCTCGTCTTGGCGTTTCATAAACCCGCCTTGCCAAGAATATTTGTGCCAATGCGGGCGCATCCACACCACGCGTTTTTGGTTATTAACCATCTCATAACGAAACAGGCGAATGAACGGAACCGTCTTTGGCTCAACGGGATTAAACACCATCCAAATGGCGATCCAGTTGGTCAAAGCCCCCCAAATCATCGCAAAAAAAGGCACTGTCCAATGCTGTGGCACAAAATAAAAAATCGCCATCTGAATCACACCAAAGCCAAAGCCAATCAGTGCGCTGATTTTCCAAATAAAATTAATCTCTTTTTTGCCGACACGCAAAAACATATCCACCATGAGCTTGCGGTCGTTTTCCATCTTAGAGACGATCATCTCGCGCATATCTACAAGCGATTCGACATTATAAGTCAAATCCATCACCAAAGACTTCATCGTCACAGCCAAGCGTGAGCGCACATGGGCATAAATACGGCGTCGAATGGCGTATGGCGTGTGCGTCCACAGCGTGTACGAACGCTCAAGCATGATTTCATCGATCAGATTTTCTAAGTTTTTATCGACAGTGGCAGTGATAAACTCCGCCATCTCTTCAGGCTCCATCGCCTGAAAAAATTCATCCAAAGAGCCAAGCTTAGAGAGCGTCTGATCAACGATCACCCCAGAGATTTTGCCGGCTTTGGCAGGCACGATACCCTGCCAGCCCAAGCCTTTTAAGCCAAAAGGCATCCTAGGAATGCGAATTCCCCAAAATCTAATCGGATGAAACAGCATCTCAAGCGCCATCCAAACATGCGCCCATGTCACAAACGCTGTCACAGGCGGAATGGTCAGCATCGCAATAAATTCAGGGTGCTCACTTAAAGCTTGCCAAATGGATGAAAACATAATGATCGGTCTTTGGGCTGATTGGGTCGGTTTTTTTTAGTCAAAACCATAACATTATATCATATTTTGGCAATATTTGGATTGATTTAAACTGATAAAGTCACCCAATTTGTGCTATCGCAAAATCAAAACTTACAGTAAAATGATGGACAAAGTCAGACTTTTGTCTCAATTGATTAAATTACCCCAAAATAGTCGTACCTTGTCATGAAAACATCCGCCAAAAAACCCACCAAAGCCAAGCCAACCAATCAAGTGCGCATCATCGGCGGTCAGCATAGGCGCAGGCTTTTGTCGTTTGTGGACGCACAAGGGCTCAGACCCACGCCAGACAGACTCAAAGAAACCGTATTTAATTGGCTGACTGGCTATTTGACCGACGCCAAAGTTTTGGATGCTTGTGCAGGTAGTGGCGCCCTTGGCTTTGAAGCTTTATCGCGCGGCGCCAAACACGTTACGTTTATCGAACCGCACTCTGCCCAAGCTCGTATGCTCACGCAAAATGCCGAGCTTTTGAAGCGATCAGATCAGGCGGTCATCCTCCATGCCGATGCCATCAGTGCTTTGAAGACAATGAAAGATAAGTTTGACATCGTCTTTATTGATCCGCCATATGCGCTAGATCTGTGGCAGCCCATTTTACAAAGCCTGCTTGATCGTGAACTGATCCATACGGACAGCACCATTTATCTTGAGTCGGACAAACCGATTGACGCGGTGCTAGATGATAAGATGCTTGAGCAATTCACCACCCTAAAATCCACCAAAGTCGGGCAAGCGATGGCGTATTTATTGATGCTTAAAGATAAAAATGTCATCAAATAGATTTTGGATCTTTAGTGTTTTTTATAACTATCAGATCACAGCTTTATTAAGGCGGCGTGTTCATGCAGCTGACATGACTTGATGGTAGTATAAATATAAGTTATCTTAGACCCAAAAAATAAGTCCCCAAAAGCTCGTAAAATGACTTGATTTTTTGGTGATAAAAAGGCATAGTTATCAATTCTATTTTAGTTCAATCAGATGGGTTTGATTGAGCGTTTTCACCAATAAAAGGTATCAAAAATGGCAGAAAAAATGGTCGTTGGCTTAGTCGGTTGGCGCGGTATGGTTGGCTCAGTGCTTATGAGCCGTATGGTTGAAGAAGGTGATTTTAAACACATCAGCCCAGTTTTTTTCTCAACCAGTAACGCTGGCGGCGCGGCACCTCAGTTTGATGGTGTGGACGGCGGTACGCTCAAAGATGCCACCGATCTGTCAGAGCTGTCTTTGTGCGACGCCATCATCACCTGCCAAGGTGGAGACTACACCAAGCAAGTCCACGGCGCCCTAAGACAAAGCGGCTGGACAGGCTATTGGATTGATGCGGCGAGCAGCCTGCGTATGGAAGAAGACGCCATCATCATCCTAGACCCAATGAACCGCGATGTCATCGACCAAGCACTGGCTGATGGCAAAAAAGACTTTATCGGTGGTAACTGCACTGTCAGCCTAATGCTAATGGCAATCGGTGAGCTGTTCCGTCGCGGCTGGGTTGAGTGGGTATCTGCCATGACCTATCAAGCCGCTTCAGGCGCTGGTGCTAATAATATGCGCGAACTGATCAGCGGAATGGGCGTATTACGCGATTCGGTGGCAGATCAGCTTGCCGATCCTGCTTCAGCCATCCTAGAGATCGATAGAATCATCGCCGATACACAGCGTAGCGATGACTTCCCCAAGCAGCATTTTGGCGCTGTCTTGGCAGGCAGTCTCATCCCCTACATCGATAGCCAACTTGAAAATGGTCAATCTCGCGAAGAATGGAAAGGTCAAGCCGAAACCAACAAAATCCTAGGTAAGTCAGCCGATGAGACCATTAACATCGATGGTATCTGCGTGCGCATCGGCGCCATGCGCTGTCATAGCCAAGCACTCACCATCAAGCTAAATCAAGACATTCCTTTACAAGACATCGAAGATGCTCTTCGCAGCAGTGATAATCCATGGCTAGACGTGGTAGAAAATGACAAAGCTGCCAGCATGGAGCGCCTGACTCCTGTGGCTGTGACAGGGACACTCAATGTTGCTGTTGGTCGCCTGCGTAAGATGAATATGGGCGGTGAGTATCTAACCGCCTTCACCGTGGGTGATCAGCTACTGTGGGGCGCTGCTGAGCCACTACGCCGTATGCTGGCTATTTTACAAGGTCGTATCTGATTTTATCAGATCAACTGATCAAGGTGCGTCATGACTGGCGCACCTTTTTTATGGCTTTATTGGGTAGTTTTATTTATAATATTGAGCAAATTTATCCCATCTTGGTAGAGTATATTTAACTTAACACCAACCTTAGCACAGCTTAATATTATGACACCCACCCCCTCACCCATTTGTCTCATCTATGCTGGCGGCACCTTCGGCAGCCACGGCACACCGCTTTCTCCTTTGCCTGCCAAGATTTTTTTGCCGACGCTTGGCGACCTACTTGGTGCAGCCGATCATCATGTGCAGATTTTGGATAATCAGATCATCAAAGACTCAAGCTTTATGACACCATCTGATTTTGTGGGATTTTATGAGCTGATTTTGACTGCTTATCAAGATGGTTATCGAAACTTTGTGCTGATCACAGGCACAGATACGCTCAGTTTTTTGGCAGCTTTTTTGGCGCGTGCGTTTGATGAATTGACTGATTTAAGCCTAGTGATTACTGGCAGTATGCAGCCTTTATTATTGCCGCATCAGGCTGAGCTATCCATCAATTATGACAGCGACGCTTGGGATAATTTATCTGAGTCGCTCACCGTGGCAGCAAAGCATCGGGGCGTGTTTGTACAGTTTTTTCATCACACCTTCGATGCCAAAAACACCCAAAAAATTCATAGCCAAGCACATCATGCCTTTGTGGGATCAGAGGCGATATTTAACGAGCGATCCTTGCCATCGATTGATACCACCACTCGGCTGCATCAATTACCTGCATTGATTGAGCGCGCCAAGTCGGTAAAGATTCGGTCAGTGTATGTCCTGCCTAACGATCCTGATGCGCTGGCTGATGCGCTGTTGGCGGCGGCTGATGCTTGCGCGGTGATTTTGATTGGCTATGGTGCCGGCAATCTGCCCAAGTCCCAAGCCATCATCGATACTTTAGCGGAATTGACAGATCGCGGCATTGCCATCATCTGTACCACCATGTGCGCCTATGGTGGTACAAGCGCCCAGTATGCCGCAGGCGCATGGCAATATGATCATGGCGTTTGGGCGTCAGGTTCATTGACCATTCCTGCCATTTATGGTCAAATACTTTGGCTCTCTGTCACCCAAAAGCTCAGCGCTCAGCATTGGAAATATTTATGAAAACACACACTTTGGCTGTCGGTATCGAATTCATCGGCACGCGCTACCGTGGTTGGCAGCGTCAAGAAGAAGTCATCGGCGTACAAGCCGTCATCGAAAAAGCTCTATCCACCATCGCCAATGAACCGATAGAGCTGATCGCTGCTGGGCGTACCGATGCCGGCGTACACGCTGGCAATATGATCGCGCATTTTGTGACGCACGCTGAGCGCTCAGCCCACAACTGGCTGCGCGGCGTCAATAGCATGCTGCCTGATGACATCGCCCTAAGGTGGATTCAGCCCATGCCATCAGATTTTCATGCTCGCTTTAGTGCCATCGCTCGGCGCTATCGCTATATTACACTCAATCAGCCCTATCGCCCTGCCATCTTGCGTCACCAAGTCACCCATGAATACGCGCCGCTTGATGTCGATGCGATGATTTGTGCCAGTAAATCCATCGTGGGCACACATGATTTTAGCAGCTTTCGGGCGGCTGCCTGCCAATCAAATCAGCCAGTTCGCACGGTCACCCATGCCAATTTATTTAGGCATGGCAGCTACTTGGTGCTAGATATCCAAGCCGATGGATTTTTGCATCACATGGTACGCAACATCATGGGCGCCTTATTTGCCATCGGACGCGGCGAGATGCCATCGGACGCTCTTTTGGATCTGATGCATGCCAAAGATCGCACCTTGGCGCCGCCAACCGCATCCGCCGATGGGCTTTATTTTATCAATGCCTATTATCCTGAACGCTTTGAATCACTTTTACCGCAGATGCCACTGACGCCATTATGGCTAAACTTGCCTGACTGACGCTCTGATCAGGTGCGCTGGTGATAAATCATATAAAATCCCCATTTGGCGCTGTATTTTTGGGCAAAAAAAGGGTATAATAGGTCAAATTTATTATTGATTACTTAAGATTATGGCAAAAAAAGACGACATTATCGAATTTGAAGGCGAAGTCATTGACACTTTGCCAAATACTTTATTCAAAGTCCGCCTAGACAATGGGCACGAGATCATCGCTCACATTTCAGGTAAGATGAGAAAGCACTATATCCGCATCTTGACAGGCGATAAAGTCAAAGTCGAAATGACACCTTATGACTTGACCAAAGGTCGTATCACCTATCGTGGCAAATGATCTGACAGATGCTACAAGCCCAACCGATCGGTTGGGTTTTTTGTTATTTGGAATGTATGCGTTTTGTGTTAGGCATTTTTAATGGTCAATAAATTTGATAAGATGTGATCAATTTAATCACCACTTAATATCATGGAAACACAAACACCTTTAACCATTCTTATTCACGGCTTACACCTAAGCCCTTGGTACATGAAACCCCTAGCCAAACGACTGGATGATTCAGGCTTAGAGACTTATCGCTATGGCTATCGCAGCCTGCTAGAGCCGATACAGGCGCACAGCGCAGGTCTGAATGCGCATCTAAGCCGCCACCATAACAGCAGCCGACCCATCAATTTGGTGGGGCACAGTCTGGGCGGTTTGGTGATTCGGCATTTTTTGGCGCATTATCCGCAGTGGCATGTACATCGCTGTGTCACGCTTGGCACACCGCACAGCGGCAGCCAGACCGCTCACTATGCCAATAGATATCTCAAACTCTTAGTTAATCAATCCTATCTGGGTGCGCTTGATGGCACCTGTCCGCATCTGCCAAACGGTGTCGAAATTGGTGTCATCGCAGGCAATCGCCCTTTTGGGCTTGGATTGCCATTATTGACGCTGCGCCGTCATTTGCATGGACTGAGCACATCTGACAGCCAAAATGATGGCACCGTATTCGTCTCCGAAACAGTCTTACATAACGCCACAGACTATTTGCTACTCCCTGTCAGTCATACGGGCTTTTTGACAGATAAAGCTGTCGCAAACCAAACCGCGTATTTTTTAAACCATGGTACCTTTAGGCGCTGAGATGTCTGGCGTCTCAATGCGCTCAATATCCTAACCAGTGAGTTACAAATCAAATAAAAAAGCCCATCGCATAGGATGGACTTTTTTTAGCTTTAGGCTAGGATTAGAAGCGGTATTCGATACCTGCGCCAATACCAAAGCCGTCATAATCATCAGTGTGAACTGCAGTTACTTCTCTCGTGCTTAAAGTACCTGCATTAAACACAGAAGATTTTTCAGTAGTTACAATCTTATCAGAGTTTAGGTAAGCACCATAGATATGACCAGTAGTTGCTCTATTAAAGCGATATTCACCACCAACAACAAAACGTTGTTTCTCAGCATCAGATACGCCCGCAAAGTTGTCAACTAAGTCAACTTGACCATAGACTGCCCATGGCGTTTGAGCTACAGCGTGCTTAGCACTGATAGTGACAGCATTTTCTTTCTTATCGCCATCACGGTCTGTGTTTTGATACAACAAACCAACTTTGGTCGCTGCAGATAGCTGATAGTCACCGCTGACACGGATCGCTTTTAGGTCGTCACCAGCTTGGATGTAGCTGATACCTGCGCGGTATGGCTGACCTGCTGGCTCAAACTGAGCAGCGACACCAAATGCATCACGATTCAAAGTATCAGATGAGTTGTTTTCATCCATCACATACATGGCAGAGAATGTTGCGCCATTGTAGTTTGGTGAGACATAAGCAAGTGCGTTATTTGCACGTGGGGCATCAAATGAAGCTAGTACGTTGTCACCGTCAATTACGCCACCTTGGGTTACGTTTGCATAGTCAACGCGTCCGTCGATAGCCTTTAGACGACCAGCAAGTAGGGTACCATATTCTCTGTTAGAAAGACCTAGGTAGGTGTCACGTGAACGGAACTGTTGAGAGTTGTCATCAACTTTTACGCCGTATTCTAGTTGGTAAACTAGGTCAGTATTTGCAGTCAAAGCTTCTGAACCACGGAAACCAACACGCGAACCAATTGAGTTAAGTTGACTACGATCATTTGACGGGAGTCGACCACTTGGAGTGGTGGTAGTTCTGGTAGTCAGTTTAGTTACATGATTAGTTTCAGCAGTAGTAATAACTGACGAGCGATCAGTATCACCATCATTTAAATCAAGCGTTAGGAACACTTTACCGTATACAGTTGGTGCAGCTTGTGCAGCAGTGATCGACAGAGCAGCGACTGCTGTTGCTAGAACTAGTTTTTTCATGGGTTTCTCCACTTTAAATCGGGCGTCGTTGCCCAGTACAATAGTACTTGTCAATATGATACACTGGCAGGATGCTGATGTATCGCTAACTATGATGGCAATCCATCATGACACAGAGTAACATAAAATTACATACTGTAGCAATACGGACGACCAAACTTCATACTGTGACTATAGGATACCAACTTTGAAATATTTTGCAATACCTTAATCATGAAAAGTTTTGTAACATTTACAATTATTTTTATAAGTTATTGATATTTATTATATTTATGAAATATTAAATTTCTGTGATTTTTAATTTAACTGCTTAGATAAGCATAAAATTAGACCCAAAAATGCTATTTTTATCCAAAATTCGGTTCACTCATGGTGTAAAATTTAAAAATTTGTTACAACTTAATCAGGCTTATTCATCTCAAAATCTTGACAAATGAAACATATGTAAGCTGAATTTTGGGCATCTATCATAATAATGTTACATGAGTGTGACGGTTAGATGGATTGACTTGCCAGTCTAAATTTTATGAACTAATGGATCAAATACCCAAATCCTATCACTGCCCATATCTGGGTGTGGGGCTTGGGTATTTGGCGATCATTTGGGCGATCAAGCTATGATATAATAAGCTGATTTTGAGAGTTTGGATAAGATATGAGTGACGCTATGATAACTTCTGAAGATGACTTGACGGTCATCACCACACACGCACGCGCCAAGACAGACATTAGCCATATCCATGAGTTTTTGGGCTGTCGCACTTCGGAGCGCTGGCTAAGCCTGGCGCGCGAGCATCTGCCATTACTACTCCAAGACCATGCCAACTGTGAGAAAAAAGCGGCAGGCACGGCGATGAATCTCATTTTTCGTTATGAATTTCATCGCACACTCCAAGAGCGTTTAGCGCAGCTGGTACGCGAAGAGATGCTACACTATGAGCAAGTGCTGTCATTGATGAAAGAGCGTGGCATTGATTGGCATTATCTGCCCGCAGGTCGCTACGCCAAGGGGCTTTTGAAGCACAAGCGCACCCATGAGCCTGCTGCGATGGTGGATGTGCTGATCATTGGAGCGTTCATTGAGGCGCGTTCTTGTGAGCGATTTGGGGCGTTGGCGGATGTCATAGAAGATGAAAAGTTGGCACGCTATTATAAGTATCTGCTCAAATCAGAAAGCCGTCATTATGAAGATTATTTAATGCTGGCTCGTTCTATCACAGATGACAGCATTGATGAGCGCGTGGC
This sequence comes from Moraxella canis, assembly GCF_002014965.1. Lineage (GTDB taxonomy): Bacteria > Pseudomonadota > Gammaproteobacteria > Pseudomonadales > Moraxellaceae > Moraxella > Moraxella canis. The sequence goes on along the minus strand of NZ_MUXT01000004.1, from coordinate 219,939 downwards.
GTTTTTTCGGGACGTTGAGCGTGAGCTGATACAGTCGCCTGATGATGAGCTGCGGTTTCATAGCGGCACGCCAAGCGATACTTTGATGGCAAATGGCGTCCCACCAATCGCCACTCAATCCAAAGACCACTCTGCTAAAGTCAGCTAACTCAGTTTAAAGGTGTCCATCATGCATGATTTCCCAACGCCTGTCTATTCAGCCAATGCGGTCAAAGAGTGGGAGAAGCGCTGGTTTGGGCTTGATAATAGCAGCTTTGGGCTGATGCAGCAAGCAGCACTGGCGATGGCTAATACCCTAAAAACCCATCTCAAGCCTGGTGACTCTGTCTGTATCTGGTGCGGCGCTGGGAATAATGGCGGTGATGGCTATCTGCTTGGGGTGTATCTATCAGAGCATTATCAAGTGTCTATCTACCCTGCCCTGCCTGCCGTCAGCGACGATGCGTTGCGCGCTTATGACTGTGCGCTGGCTGCTGGCGTGCCTCTACTGCAGTCACCTAATGAGGCAGATGTACATATCGATGCGTTATTTGGCAATGGTCTGACGCGTCCGCTTGATGCCGACTGGTGCGCTATCATCGAGCGATTTAATACCATGAAAGGTGTCAAAGTCGCCATCGATATTCCTTCGGGGCTGCATCCTGATACTGGCATGCCCCTGCCCTCCGCAGTCACGGCAGATATGACACTGTGTCTGATGGACTATAAAGCTGGATTATTTATGGGTCATGCCAAAAGCCATGTCGGGCATCTCATCAATCACCCTTTGATCCCCAAAGACGAGCACCTGATTCCCATTGCCATGACAAATGATCGGCTGCCCAGACTGCCTGACAGATCTCAGCGCAGCAGTCATCTGCATAAGGGTAGCTTTGGGTCAGTGGCGGTCATCGGCGGCTCTGCGCTTATGGGCGGAGCTGCCTTGATGAGCGCTGAAGCCGCCATCCGAGTCGGTGCAGGTCGGGTAACGGTCATGACGCACCCCAATCACCATACCGCCATCATCAGCAGAAGTCCCAATCTGATGCTTGGGCGCATCGATCAGATTGATCAAGCTTGGCTGTCTGGGATGAATGCGGTATGCTTTGGCATGGGGCTTGGGCGTGATGAATGGGCTCAGAGCATCTTCAAAGAATGGCTGGCGGCACTCATGGCTCATCATATACCGACCGTACTCGATGCTGATGCGCTGTGGCATCTGGCAGATCAGCCTCGTCGCTTGCCTAATCACTGTATCGGTACGCCGCACCATGCTGAAGCTGGGCGACTTTTGGGCATCAGTGCTGCACAAGTTGAAGCCGATCGCATGGATGCCATCTGTCGCTTGCAGCTGCGTTATGGCGGTCAATGGGTGCTCAAAGGGGCAAATTCTTTGAGCATTGACGCCACAGGCAATATCAGCATCTGCACTTTGGGTAGTGCCGCCATGGCAACTGCAGGCATGGGCGATGTGCTGTCTGGCATGATGGCAGGTCTGCTCGCCCAAGATGCCGCCCTGCCCTGCGCTCAGATCGTCGCCCTACATGCCAAAAGCGGCGATATGCTGAGCCAACAGAGTATCTGTGCTGATGTCAATGAAATGGGTAGTATCGCCGCTAAGCTGCTCAAAACCAGTGCCATTTAATCTGATGATTAGCCCATAAACGCCACACCAAATCAAAAACCTTTGCCAAATCATCAGTTTGACAAAGGTTTTTTGGTTTTGGTTTGATTATAAATTAGGATTTAGCCACTTTTCAGCAGTCTTGATATCCCAGCCCTTACGGCGTGCATAGTCTTCTAGCTGATCGGTGCTGATTTTACCGACATTAAAATAAGTACTGTCAGGATGACTATAATAAAAGCCCGATACGCTTGACGGCGGCCACATGGCGAAGCTTTCGGTCAAGTAAGTGCCGATGGCATTCGTGGTGTCCAGCCAGTCAAACAGCTTGCCTTTTTCGGTGTGCTCAGGGCAAGCCGGATAGCCTGGCGCAGGGCGGATGCCGACATATTTTTCGCGGATCAGCTCTTCATTAGATAGGTTTTCGTCAGCTTGATAGCCCCAGTACTTTTTACGCACCAGTTCGTGGAGTTTTTCAGCGAAGCTTTCGGCAAAGCGGTCGCACACCGCCTGCACCATGATGGCATTATAATCATCGCCCTTGGCTTTGTATTCATTTGCCAATTCTTCAGCACCAAAGATAGACACCGTAAAGCCGCCCAAATAGTCATCGCCATTGGGCGAGATAAAGTCCGCTAGGCTATAATTTGGCTTGCCAGTCACTTTATCCGACTGCTGGCGCAAGTGCTCAAACTGGTGCGCAGCATTGCCATGATCGTCGTATACGGTGACTGTATCGGCAGCGGTGCGCTTGGCTTTTTCAAGGCGTAGCACGGCTTTGGCGGTGACGAGTTTTTCTTTGATCAGTTTATCAATCATCGCATTGGCATTGGCAAATAAATCTTGGGCTTCTGCGCCGACCACCTCATCATCAAAGATTTTTGGGTATTTGCCCACCAAGCCCCACGAAATAAAAAACGGCGTCCAGTCAATGTAGGGCAGTAAATTCTCAATTGGATAATCATCAAAGATAATCTGCTCCGTAGCGTTTGGTATGGGCGGTGCGTAATTATCCCAGTCATATTTAAAGCCTTCGGCGATGGACTGCTCGTAGCTAAGCTTCGCCCCTTTTGGCTTACGATTGGCAAGACGCTCGCGTACTTCGGTATATTCAGCGCGTATGTCCGCCACAAAGTCTGCCTTTTTGTCCTTGGATAATAATGTGGTCGCCACACCGACAGCACGGCTGGCATCCGCCACATAGACGACGACATCATTTTGATAATTTGGCTCAATCTTGACAGCAGTGTGTGCCTTAGAAGTCGTCGCACCGCCAATGAGCAGCGGCAGATGGAAGTTTTGCTCTTGCATTTGCTTGGCGACATAGACCATCTCATCTAGGCTTGGCGTGATAAGCCCTGACAGACCGATGATGTCCACTTTTTCGTCTTTGGCGACTTGCAGAATCTTCTCTGAAGGCACCATCACGCCAAGATCGATGATTTCATAGCCATTACAGCCCAAGACCACGCCCACAATGTTTTTGCCGATGTCGTGAACATCACCTTTAACAGTCGCCATCAGCACCTTACCCTTGGTTTCGCCGGCGACTTTTTCAGCTTCGATATATGGGTTTAGCCATGCAACAGCTTGCTTCATGACGCGCGCTGATTTGACAACCTGCGGCAAGAACATTTTTCCTGCCCCAAATAAATCACCCACCACATTCATCCCATCCATCAAAGGACCTTCGATGACATCCAAAGGACGCGGATATTTTAAGCGTGCCTCTTCGGTGTCTTCATTGATATATGTGGTAATACCCTTGACAAGTGCGTGCTCGATGCGTTTTTCGACAGGCAGCTCACGCCACGCCAAGTCAGCAGTGGCATCTTTTTTCTTATCGCCTGACTGATAATGCTCGGCGACCTCCAAAAGCTTTTCGGTGGCTTCGTTATTATCATTATTACGGTTTAAGATCACATCTTCGATGGCATCGCGTGCGCTTGGCTCAATTTCATCATAAAGCTCAAGCATGGCAGGGTTGACGATGCCCATCGTCATGCCATGATTAATCGCGTGATACAAAAACACCGCGTGAATCGCTTCGCGAATCGGATTACCACGGAAACTGAACGACACATTCGACACACCGCCTGATACCATGGCATTAGGCAGATTATCGGTGATCCACTTGGTGGCATTAATGAAGTCCACGCCATAATTACTGTGCTCTTCGATGCCAGTCGCCACCGCAAAGATATTAGGGTCAAAGATGATGTCTTCGCTAGGGAAACCCACTTCGTTCACCAAAATATCATAAGAGCGCTGACAAATCTCAATCTTACGCGCTTCGGTATCAGCTTGACCTACTTCATCAAAAGCCATGACGATGACCGCCGCACCATATCGCATACATAGGCGCGCTTTTTCGACAAATTCATCATAGCCTTCTTTAAGTGAGATGGAGTTGACGACTGCCTTGCCTTGCGTGCATTTTAGACCTGCTTCGATGATGTCCCATTTTGAGGAGTCAATCATCAAAGGCACACGGCTAATGTCAGGCTCAGAGGCGATGAGATTGACAAAATGGATCATCGCCTGCTTTGAGTCAAGCATCGCCTCATCCATATTGATGTCCACAATTTGGGCGCCGCCTTCGACTTGGTCGCGCGCCACATCCAAAGCCTCGCTGTATTCTTCATTTTTAATTAATCTTAAAAACTTCTTGGAGCCTGTGACGTTGGTGCGCTCACCGACATTGACAAATAAGCTATCGCGCGTGATATTAAACGGCTCAAGCCCCGACAATCGGCAAGCAGGCACATACTCAGGTAGCTTACGCGGTGGATAAGGCGATACCATCTCAACAATCGTTTGGATATGCTCAGGCGTCGTGCCACAGCAGCCGCCCACGATATTGACAATGCCAGCTTTGGCGAAGCCTTGGACCATGGTGGCGGTTTCGATGGCAGTTTCGTCATATTCGCCAAATTCGTTCGGTAAGCCTGCGTTGGGGTGCGCTGACACAAAGGTTTCGCACACATCAGACAGTGATTTGATGTGCGGCTTTAGGGCGTCTGCCCCCAAGGCACAGTTAAAGCCGATCGAGATGGGCTTGGCATGGCGTACAGAATTATAAAAAGCTTCTGCCGTCTGCCCTGACAGCGTGCGACCAGAAGCATCGGTAATCGTGCCGCTGATCATAATCGGCAACTCAAAGCCGATTGTCTCAAACACACCTGTCACCGCAAAAATCGCTGCCTTAGCGTTTAGGGTATCAAACACTGTTTCAATCAACAAAATGTCTGCACCACCTTCGATCAATGCCAAGGCAGATTCGGTATAATTATCCACAAGCTCATCAAAGGTAACATTACGAAAGGCAGGGTCATTGACATCTGGCGAGATAGAACAGGTGCGAGATGTCGGACCAATCACGCCCGCCACAAACCTTGGTTTATCTGGCGTTTTGGCGTTATATTCATCACACGCCAAGCGAGCCAGATGCGCTGCTTGCTTGTTGATCTCATACGCCAAATGCTCCATGCGATAGTCAGCCATCGAGATTTGAGTACCATTAAAGCTGTTGGTCTCGATGATGTCCGCACCTGCCTCCAGATAGCTTTTGTGGATGGCGCTGATGATGTCAGGCTGCGTGAGTACAAGCAGATCATTATTACCCTTCACATCATTGGCGATATCAGCGAAGCGTGCGCCGCGGTAGTCGCTTTCGGTCAGCTTATAATTTTGGATCTCGGTGCCCATCGCCCCATCCAAAAACAGCATCTGCGTTTTTAGCAGGTCCGTCAGACGCGCTTTATTCCCCGCTTGAATGTCTTTATAAGGAAAATCATCAGGCGGTGTTAGGATAAAATTGTCAGGATTGTGCGGTTTGTGCGTGGTGTTGGTGCTGCTCTGTACGCTCATGAGTCATCCAAAATCTAAAATAAAATGAAGGTATTATACCACCATTCTGACTTGGTGAATATGGGGCAGATACCATCCCTCTTAGATCACTCCAAAATCCGCCACGACCGATGGATAGTTAGGCTTATTAGCATCGCCAAAATCATGCTATACTTAGCTTTTTAGATGGATATCGCCAAGGACTTTGCCGTGAAACTTTTTATGCTGAAAATTGGAGCGACACCCAAAGGTCGCTTGATCGAACAACACGATGTTTTCTTTGGTATCGCTGATGATGTCAAATCATTAATCCCGCATTTTGAGCAGGCGTGGCCAGAGATCACGGACATTTGGCATCTGGATGCATATCGCGCGGTCACTGCTGTCAATGGCTATCGCATCGAAGTTGTGCCACGTGCGCAGCATTCTACCGATCAGCCCTGCGTCACTTTTGATGATAGTGATAATAAGCAGCTGTATTTTGTGAATTTGGGCGGTTATTTGCCGAATCATTTTGAGGAATTTCATCACAAACTGCTCATCGTCGCAAACAACATGTCGGAAGCGATCGCCATCGCCAAGCGATCAGAATTTTATCAACAATTTGATATCACAGGCACGCGCGCCACATCGCATATTGATGATAAATATGGCGTGGATATTGATGAGATTCACCGAGTCGCTGATGTGCTACCCAAAGCTTTCAAGACACAGTATCAGCTGCGCATCACTGCCGATGAGGCAGCAAAAGATGATGAGATGGTGATTGGCTATCTGCCAAAAAAGCTGTTTGATTCAGATCTGATTTAGTTTGATATCAATAAATAACCAAAAAGTGACTTATGCGCCCAACAACTTTACCACTGCCTTGGCAGCCGCCTGCCTTAAGTGCTGATTTTAAACGCATGCCTGAAGACTTTATCGTCACTGAGATGTTAGACATCGAACATTCAGGCAGTGGCGAGCATCTGTGGCTGCACATCACCAAGATCAATCTAAACACCGCTTATGTCGCTAAGCTGCTTGCCGCTTGGGCAGGTGTGCCTGCGCGAGATGTCGGCTACTCTGGGCTCAAAGATCGGCACGCGGTCACGCATCAGTGGTTTAGCATTCGCCTGCCCAGTCAGACCATGCCGGATATTTCTTTGGAAAATTTCACCAAAGCACATCTGAATGATGGCGAATCTATCATACTCAATAAACTGACTTGGCACAATCGCAAACTCAACCGAGGCACGCACAAATACAATCATTTCGCCATTCGCCTGTGTCATCTTGAAGGCGATATCAGTGCCATAGATGAGACGCTTAAGCGCATCAAATCTGGCGGTGTGCCGAATTATTTTGGTGAGCAGCGTTTTGGCATTGAGGGTAAAAATCTTGATAAGGCTTATCGCTTTTTTGAAAAACAGCTGATGAGCAATCAGCCTTATCGCCCCAACAAAAAGCTTGCCGAAAAAGATGGGCTGATGATATCAGCCGCCAGAAGCGCGCTATTTAATGCCTTGCTTGGCAAGCGCGTGGCTGATGGCACCTGGAATCAGGCACTCTTGGGCGATGTGTTTAATTTAGAAGGCACAGGCTCAATTTTTCAAGATGCGCTGACAGATGAGATCAAAAGTCGCGTCAAACAGTGCGACATCCACCCAACCGCACCACTCATGGGCATTGGCGATCGTCGTGATCGCGGTGCCGCTCGGGCGCTTTATGATACGCTGCTTGACGATGATCGTTATCAAACCCTTTGCCAAGGATTGATAAAAATTGGTGCCAAATTGACATACCGTCCCCTTCGGCTGATGGTACATGATCTGACTTGGGAGCGATCAGGCGATGATCTGTGCCTTGAATTTAGACTACCCAAGGGTACATTTGCTACCGTTGTGATTCGTATGATCGTCCAAGAGTATCACTCCAAGCACACTTAATATCATAAAAAGTCAGATACATCGCTTGGTGATCATAAATTGGATTATTTGGCAAATTGGCGCTTGAGACTAACCATGATCCAAATCAGCGCAATAATGCCGATCACAGCGATCATCATCCCAACCACAGGAAATAAGATAGACACCGCCGAAAGCCCAATCGCCGCGCCCGTTTCCGCCATGCCGATGGCAGGATTGGCGCTGCCTGCCGTTGTGGCGGTCGATACGGCTCTGGTGGCAGCAGAGGTGGTCTTGATGGTCGCTGCCGCACCGCCGCCAGCGACGATGGCAAGCGCCCAAGTCATCGCAGGGCTAAATTCAGTCAAAGTACTTGCCATAACCAAAGTACCTGCCACGCCCGCCAAAGGCACCGCGATCGTATCAAGCAGATTATCCACAAATGGAATCAGATAAGCCATCGATTCGACCATGCTCGCCACGCCTAAGATGACCAAGGCAGAGAGGCTGCCAAGCCACTGCCACGAATCACTCAGTGGGATGATGCCAAAATGCGCTGCAATAGACAGCCCAAACAAAGGCACAAACACACGAAAACCCGTGCTTGCCGCAAGCCCAATGCCCAAGCAGATGCTCAATATCATCTCCATGCTCATCCCTTCCTTATTGATTATCTCAAATTAGCTTTGAGGAAAATATTTATCCAAGCCTTCTTCGATGCCTGAGCTGATCACACCTTTTAGCGGTTTGGCGAACAGTCCAAGTTTGGCTTGAAAGGTGATTTTATCAGCGTCCAAAGTCGCTTGAGCATCGACACCTGCTTTATTGATGCTTGCACTGTCTTTATCATCGCCTTTGATGTAATTGATATTCAGCCCAAACTGATTTTCCGCCTCTTGCAGCCATGCTTGCGCTTTAGCTCGCGCGCTCTCAAAATCCAAACTGTGCGTACGCTCAAAATAAATATCGCTCATAAATAACCTTTTATCTTAATCAATAAACTCAATTGACTTGTCATTTTAGCGTATTTTATCTTAAGATTGGGTGGCGTTTTGTAACTTGCTAGACTCTCCAAGCTAACATAGCAGACTGCGCCAAGCCAGATTTAGCAGTTTTATTTAACATGAAAACTAAAAAATGGGCGTGCCACTGATCACACAGCCTGCACGCCCATGACAGAGTATTGCGCCGTTTAGGTTTTTGGTAGGGTGACGCCTGTTTGACCTTGATATTTTCCGCCGCGATCTTTATAAGATGTTTGGCACACATCATCGGCATCCGATTGGAAAAACAGCATCTGTGCCACGCCTTCACCAGCATAGATACGCGCTGGCAAATTGGTGGTATTACTAAATTCTAAGGTGACATGCCCTTCCCATTCAGGCTCAAGCGGCGTGACATTGACGATAATGCCGCAGCGCGCATAGGTGGATTTACCCAAACAAATGGTCAACACATCTCTTGGAATACGAAAGTACTCAACCGTCCGCGCCAAGGCAAATGAGTTCGGTGGAATGATACACTCATCACCGATGATATCAATAAAACTGCGCTCATCGAAGTTTTTGGGATCAACGATGGCAGAATGTACATTGGTAAATACCTTAAATTCATTGGCGCAGCGTACATCATAGCCATAGCTTGAGGTGCCGTAGCTGACCAGCTTTTGACCTTGAGCGTTATAGCGCACCTGATGGGGCTCAAACGGCTCAATCATGCCATGAGTTTCAGCCATTTGACGAATCCAGCGATCTGATTTGATAGACATTGTTCACTCTTATGTGTTTAAATTGCTTTTTATTATAGAGTATTTACCCCGTCTTTTGTAGTGCTGATTTGAACAAATCCGCCCAAGCACCCTTCCAATTAATCCACAGTTTTTGTCGGGAATTTGTTGTGTGATGCTTGTGAAATTCTTGATATCTGCTAATATATCAAGAATTGATTAGGGATAAACTGCTCAAAAGGATAACTTGAATGAATCGCTTTGATTTTAGTACCGCGCCTTATAATGCGCTTGCCAATCATCAAAGGCAAGTACTTGAAAAATCGACAGATATTGTGTTTTTTGATGACAATGCTGCCATCATTGAAGCGCAAGATAGCATTGATACGTTATATATCGTCATCAAAGGCATGGTCAAAGAAATTGATGCCAGTGGCGAGGTGTTGGCACTGTATCACCCTTCGGACAGTTTTGATACACGGGCGCTGTTTGAGCAGTCGTATCGGCACAGCTTTATTGCAGTTGAGCAAAGTTTATTATACGCCATCCCCAAAACTGTCATCCGTGCGCTCATCGAAGAAAATGGCGAATTTGGCGCTTACTTTTTTGCCAATATCGCCGATAAGCTCAAAGATCAATCCGGTAATCGCCGCGAAAATGAGTTGGCGGGGCTATTCACCGCCAAAGTGCGTGACGCTTATCGCTCGTATGATGAGCTGTATGATGGCTCGATCAGCTTGATCGACGCTGCCAAAACCATGCAAGCAAACAAATCCAAATCACTACTCATCCATCATGATGGCAAAATCGGCTTAGTCACCGAGTCGGTATTTCGTGATGCCTTCATTCACTCATCAGACACGCTCAATCCCAATGATGCCACGCATCTGTGGGCACGCTTTGATTTGATCTGTGCTGATGCCGATGATTTTATGTTCAGTGCACTACTAAAAATGATGAATCATCGCATTCAGCGCGTGGTCGTCACCACTAACGGCGATCCCATCGGTGTGCTTGAACAAATTGATATTTTAGCATTTTTATCCAATCACAGCCATTTGATTGCCGAAAAATTAGAAGTTGCAACCAGTCTAGATGATCTGACCCAAGTAGCTTCACAAATGAACCATACCATCTCAGCACTCTATGCCAATGGTATGCAAGCCAAACAATTAGCCCAACTGATGCAAGTGCTCAATAGCCGCCTGTTTGAAAAAGCGTGGCGAATGATTGCGCCTGCGGAGCTTGTGGCAAACTCTTGTTTGGTTGTGATGGGTTCTGAAGGTCGAGGTGAACAAGTTTTAAAGACCGATCAAGACAATGCCCTGATCGTCCGTGATGGCATTGATATGCAGATGGTGCGACCTTATGCCGAGCGCTTTTCTGACATTTTGGCTGCATTTGGATATCCGCCCTGCCCAGGCAAAATTATGGTCAATAACCCATCATGGTGTCAGCCGGTGAGTGAATTTAAGCAGACGGTGGGCAACTGGTGCAAAAATCCGACGCCTGACCATATGATGAATTTGGCGATTTTTATGGATGTCAAATGTGTCAGTGGTGACGAAACACTGCTTGATGAAGTACGCGCGCACCTAAATGTGTATCTAGACAGTGATGTAGGGATGCTGATGAGTTTTGCGCGGGCAGTGAATCAGTTTGACGAAGACGGGCGCGGATTTTTTGCGCAGATTTTGGGTCAAAAAAAGCACAAAATGGACATCAAAAAAATGGGGACATTCCCTGTGGTGCATGGCGCGCGTGCGTTGGCACTCAAGGCAAAAATCAGCGAAACCAACACCTTTGAGCGCATCGCTCGGCTATCACAGATGGGCTTGATCGAAAAACAGCTTAGCCAAGATGTCTCAGAGGCATTGGCATATCTGATGAACACACGCCTAAAAAACGGGCTATCAGCGCTCAAGCACAACCAAGAGTTTACCCCAAACCAAATTGATACTGAAAATTTATCCACACTTGAGCGAGATTTATTAAAAGATGCTTTGCAGGTTGTGAAGCGGTTTAAGCACCATGTCAGCAGTCAGTTCAATCTGCAATATTCATAGGGCGTATTATGTTTGACAAGTTAATACATCAATATTATCGCCGTCAGCTCAAGGATAAGCGCTATGAATTTTTGTACGACACGCATCCTGATGAATTGGTCAGCTTTGATTGTGAGACGACCAGTCTGAATGTCTCTGAAGCTCAAATCATCTCCATCGGCGCCGTCAAAATCCGTGGCAATCGCATCTTGACCAGTGAAACTTTTGAAATTTTAATCAAGCCTGAGGGCATGATGCAAGCAACAAATGTGACCATTCACGGGCTAAGACCTAAGGACTTGAGCGGTGGCGTCAAGGTGGACTATGCCATTGAGCAGTTTTTGCAATTTGTGGGCGGGCGACCGCTTGTGGGGTATTTTTTGGAATATGATGTGGCGATGGTCAATAAGTTTTTAAAACCCATGCTTGGTATCAAGCTGCCACAGCCACAAATTGAAGTCTCTCGGCTGTTTCATGCCCAAGAAACCAAAAATAAATACTATGACAGCTATGTGGATTTGACCATGGCAGGAATGGTCAAATCCTTAGGGATACCCGATTTACCAAGGCATGATGCTTTGAACGACGCCATCAATGTGGCGATGATGTACCTTGCCTTAAAGCATCGAAAAGTATAGCTAAAACTTGGTAGAATTTAATAAAATAAAATTCATTTAATTCACAAATCATTTACCAAGCAAAATCACCATCTTGGCGGTGTGCTTAACAAGTCTATCAAGCCATCGGCGCGCCACGATCATATCAAGCGCATCAGAGGCGTGATGCTGCGTCTGCGCGGACTGCTCAATGATTGATAAACGCACATCATTTTTTTGGGCTTTCATATTATCGCCAAACGCCACGAAGCTGTCCACAAATTGGCTTGGCAAGTGTTTTGGCATATTGTACAAAAATGCCGTCAGCTCTTCAAACTGATCCACCGCACGCACCAAATGATCTTCCAAATCCGTGCGCAACAAATCAATATAAGCACTATTAAGCAAGTCATCGCGGATCACACGAATATAAACCACCAACTGCAAAAGTGCCATCAGCCTTTCTTGATCGGCTTGCGACTGAGGCACGGGCATCTTTTGTAGATACTCGTCCACCCGAGCCAGACTGTCATCAAGCGCGCCGACGCTGATTTGAGTGCCTAAGATTTGCCCACGGCAGGCTTGGATGAATTGCTCAAAAGTCTCGGCGGTCGTCTGGCACAGCGCATGTTTTGCAGCGCCGATGGCGACAGCAGGCACCGAAAATAAGCTATCATCCAGATAATGCGTGTGACCTGCATCAATTTTTTCAGGGATCAATTTTTCAAGCAGCAGTTGAAATTGATGCGTAAATGGCATAAAAATCAGCGCACCCATCGCACTAAATGCCGTATGAAAAAAGGCAATGACCAAAACATCATCCCAAGTTGCCAAAAACGAGTTTTGGGTCAGCCATAAAGTCGCAGGCATCAGCACAAAGAACGCCACCACTGCCGTCCCCAGATTAAATACCACATGCACCGCAGCCGTACGCTTAGCACTCACTGTCGCACCGATGGCTGCCAGTATCGCCGTAGCCACCGTACCAATATTTTGTCCAATCACCAAAATCAGTGCTTGTGGCATGTCAATCGCCCCACCTGCCAGCGCTGCCAAAGTCGCTGTAATCGCTGCACTCGATGACTGCAGCAGGATCGTCATAATGATCCCAACCAGCACCAATAGCAGCTGAGTAAGCAGTGTATCGCCTGAAAATCTGCCCAAGTCCACCTGATTGGCGACGCCTGCCATCGACTCTTGCAAAAAATCAATACCAATAAACAAAAGCCCAAAGCCTGCCAACGCAAGCCCCAACAAGCCCATGGTATTACGCCCCAAAAGCTTCATCAGTGCGCCCACGCCCACCATCGGCAGAGCCACCATTGATACCGAAAATTTCAGCCCAAGCAAAGCCACCATCCAGCCTGTGCTGGTCGTACCGATATTGGCGCCGATGATCACGCCGATGGCTTGAGCAAACGACAAAACGCCTGCACTAACAAAGCCAATGGTTGCCAAAGTGGTGGCGGTCGAAGACTGCACTACCAGCGTAAAGCCAATGCCCGATAGCATCGCCTTAGTCGGCGAACCAGTAAAACGCCCAAGCCATGCGCGCAAGCTTTCGCCCGCCATCGCCTTTAGGCTGTCCGTCATCAGACTCATGCCAAGCAAAAATAGTCCAATCCCGCCACACAGCTGAATGATGATTTGTTGCATAATTTTCTTAAGTTTATGGATGAAAATCAAAGGCAGTTGCACTGCTTTTTGGTTTAAAATAACAAGTGCTTTTGATGTATTTATACCAGCCAAGGCACCAGCAGCGGCGCCAAAAATGCCGTCATAATGCCATTGAGAATCAAACCCAGCGTTGCATAAGCCACATAACGCCCGCCCAGCTGCATTGAGCGCACTGTGCCAAGCGCATGAGACGCTGAACCAAGCGACAGCCCCATACCCATCGGCAATCTCATGCCTGATCGATAAAGTATCCAAACGCCAAAAATCTGACCCACCACACCTGCAATCAGTACAGTTGCGGCTGTGATGCCAATAATCCCGCCCAAAGCTTCGGTCACTTCAATGGCAATCGGCATCGTCACAGACTTCGCCGCCGTCGCGATCATGCTGTCATGACTGCCGCCCAGTGCCCGCACGATCCAGACGCCCGAGACAATACCCACAACACTCGCTACAAATTGAGACACCAAAATCGGCAGCCACTGCGCGCGAATTTTTTGCCACTGAATATACAAAGGCACCGCCAAACAGACCACCACAGGCTGAAGCCAAAAGGTGATATAGCTACTGGCTTTGTCAAACGCTTGCCACTCAATATTGGCAAATTTTAAGATCAAGATAACAACAATGGTAGTCACCAAAGTCGGATTAATCAAAGGCTGATTAAGGCGTGCTCTTGCCCAAACTGATAGCTCAAACACCCCCATCAAAAGCATCAGTAATAAAAATGGGCTGGTAGACAGCGTCGGATACAGCGTCATCAATTGATTCATCAGACTTATCTACCTTGTTTTTTGATGGCTTGAGCGTGGGATTTTTGACGCTTTCTTAGCCAAGTATATGAGCCTGCCGAAGTCAGCAGCACCAAGATCGTGCTGACGCTCACGCCGATGATCAGCACCCAAAAATCATCACGAATGATATCCAGATATTGCATGATGGAAATACAAGCAGGCACGACAAGCAGCACCAAATAATCCATCAATACTTTGGCAAGTTTTTCGATGGTGGTCAGCTTGACCAATCCTGTCTGCAGCGCCAAAAATAGCAAAATCAGCCCAATCACACTCGGCGGCAGCGGCAAATCAAATAAACCCACGATGACCTGACCCAGAAATAAGCACCCAAATACAATCATTATCGCTTTTAAGACCATGACACATCCTTATACTGTATCGCTGTATGGCTGATAAAAATCAAGACTTAAGCCCCATGGCATAAGTTGCCACCAAAGGCTTGATGCCTGGCACTTTATCAAAACAAATCAAGCCCACATTACGCGCAAACTTCATCACAGGATTGGGATGACAAAAGCTGCCAACGACGGTATCGCAGAATTTGATGACGCGTTTTTGGTCTTTTTGGCGAGCATTTTCATAACGGATTAAGCGATCATATTGACCCAAATCCACCTGATTGCCTTCTTTGGCGACTGCGTTTGCCAGCATATTTGCCAGTGCATACGCATCTCTTAGGCACAGATTAAATCCTTGACCTGCCACAGGATGCAGGGTATGAGCAGCATTACCCATGATGACGAAGCGACCCGACACCTGACGATGCGCCAGTACTTTAGTTAGCGGATAGGCGCCGCGCTTGCCTGTCGCTACAAATCGCCCTGCCGCCGCCCCAAAGACTGTTTGGAGCGTCTGAAGATAATAATCATCATCACTCAAATATCGCCCTTCTTCGCCTTTTGGACAAATAAACACCACCGAGCGGCGATAGCCTGCCGTCTGATCTGTTCCGCCATCACCGACGCCATCTGTCAAAGGCAGTACCGCCAAAGGTCCAGCCGTACTAAAGCGCTCAATCGCTGTATGTTCATGCGCTTTGTCAGTTTGTACCACGCCGACGATGCCCACTTGCTCATAGTCGTGAGTATCGACACCGATATTTAATAGACTGCGCACCGCCGAATGCTGCCCATCACAAGCCACCACAAGCGGCGCTGTCAAGGTTTTGATTTGATCGTCATCAAATTTCACCGTAATGCTTGCGCTGACTTCATCTTGAGCTATATCAATCACACTTGCGCCATCGTACAAGTCAATCAAAGGACTGTCCTTGACCGCCAGTAATAACTGCCTGCCCAAATGTGCGTTTTCCATCACTTGCCCAAAGCTTTCCACGCCTTCTTCGTGTTTATTTAAGGTGGCGTGCCCAAAGCTGCCAAGCTCACTGATTTTCACTTGATCAATATGACAGGCGTGACTCTGAAGACGCGCCCAAAGCCCAATTTCTTGATAAATCTGCACAGTGCGGCGCGACAATGCCGTATTACGGCTGTCTAAGTACTGCGTGCGTGCGCGATCTTCGTCAGGCTCAATGGTCGGATAGCGATGATGCTCAACAAGCGTGCTTTTAATGCCATGATGCGCCAACAATAAAGCAAATGATAAGCCGACATTACCACCGCCGACGATCAATACCCTCTCCTGAGTCTGTGCCATATCAATTTCCTACTTATCTTAAGGATTAAAAGGCGATATTTTAGCATTTTTGTAGAATGATTTGGCAAAATTGGCAGATTATTTGATAAACACAAGTTTTTGGTGGTTTGAGCGAATAAAGCCTAAGATGAACCATTTATTAATCATATAAAATTGATTATACAAATTACCTTAATTTGAAAGCTTTCATCACTCAATCCTATTAGTCTCATCTGTGCTACAATATGGCACAAATTTTATCCAAAATAAGACTATGACTACCCTTCACTCCCATCTGCCAACCTTAAGTGAAAAATTCACCATTGCTATGATTGGATTTTTTGCGTTTTTGCAGGTGTATTCGGTTCAGGCGATTTTACCTGTGCTGATGACAGACCTTCAGGCGACCGAAGTTCAAGCAGGGATGGCGGTAGGTGCGACCGTGCTTGCCATCGCGCTGATCTCACCATTCATGGGCATGCTGTCTGATGCTGTCGGCAGAAAGCCGTTCATCGTCGGCTCACTGCTTATGCTTACGCTGCCGACAGCGCTGATTGGCATGGCAGGCAGTATCCATGAAGTGATTTTTTGGCGGTTTTTACAAGGGGTGAGCGTGCCTGGCATTACGGTGGTTTTGATTGCTTATATCAGTGAAGAATACAGCTCTAAACTTGCAACCATGATGTCACTTTATGTCTCAGGGACGGTGCTTGGCGGTTTTAGTGGGCGGTTTTTTGCCGGACATTTGGAGCATTTTATTGGTTGGCGCTACGGCTATGTGGTGATGGCAATATGCACCTTGATTGGTGCGCTGTGGGCATGGAAATCTCTGCCCCGTTCACAAAATTTTATCATTTCTGAAAATTTTCGCACAGCATTCGCCACGCTATTTTCGCATGCCAAAAATCCTCATGTCATTTGTAGTGGTTTTTTGGGAGCGTGCGTATTGTTTAGCTTGGTGGGCTGTTTTACATTCATCAATCTTCATCTGTCAGAAAATCCGTATCTGCTCACGCCTGCCAACCTTGCCAATATTTTTGCCATTTATTTGATTGGTATGGTCATCACGCCATTATCCGCGCGCGTGGTGACACGCTTTGGGATGACTTCTACGATACTTATGGCGGTTTTGATATCTATTAGTGGCATATTGATGACATTATTTACGCCTTTGAGCGTGGTGATTGTGGGGCTGACCTTGATGTCCTCTGGCGTGTTCATCACTCAGTCTGCGACCATCAGCTATTTGACCAGTCATGTCAGCGAAGGTCGATCATTGGCGTCAGGGCTATATTATATGGGTTATTATGGCGGTGGCTTCATCGGTGCGTGGGCATGTGCCTTGGCTTATGCTCAAGGCAAATGGCTGTGGACCGTTGGTCTGATCTTAGTGGTTCAGATGATTGCTTTGGGCGTCGTGACTTTGTTTATGCGAAAGCACGCTTAATACTTGCCTAAAAAAGCCCCAAAGCTGGGGCTTTTATTCGATAGATCACTCAAAGACAGGACGATTGCCCGGTGTTTCACGATTGAGATGCAAAAACGCACGATGTCGCTCGTATCTGTCCAAGATGTCATTGATCACTTGCTCTTTACTGTATCCTGACAAATCATTACCCTGCAATCCTTCTAATAGATGCGTCTCAAGTCGATAATAAAACTCTTGATCATCATCAACAGTCGGACGATTAGGCACAGGATATTTAACCGGATAAATGCCATAGCTAAAATCATATTCATCTTCAAAGCTAATCGTAAAAGTCGCTTGATACAGTTTGGCGTCATCTTCGCTTGGGGTTTGGATGACCGACGCCTTAAGACCAATGTTCGCAAACTCCGATACCAACGCTTGCATTGCAGGCAGGCAGGACTGATCTAGCATTTGGCGCGCCTGATCGGCGTCTGCATAAGCTGTCACCCGCGTTAGACGCTCGCGCCAATTCTCAATATCCACATTACCTGCGATTGGTGCGGCATTAGGCTTATTACTTTCGGCGCGAAAATCTTCTAAGCGCAAGGATTTAAACAGCCCAGTCATCACAAAAAACATCACAAAACTAAACGGCAAGCCCATGATAATCGTAGCTTTTTGGAGTGCGCTGATGCCATCAGTCATAAGCATGGCAGCGGTCAGCATACCAATGGCGATCGCCCAAAATAGCCGAATCCATAAAGGCGGTGTCTCGTCGTTATTTTCGCCTTTGAAGCTAAAATTACTCAGCACAATCGCGCCTGAATCCGCAGAAGTCACATAAAATAGCAGCCCCGAAACAAATGCCAAAATCGCTGTCACCGAAAACCAAGGATAATGCGACAACAGCTCATAAAAGCCAATTTCAGGACGGGCGATGATTTTTTCGGCAAACGCGATATTCCCCATAAATACTTCATTCAGCGCACCATTACCCATGACTGACAGCCACGCTAGGGTAAACATGAACGGTATCGACAGCGTACCGATGACAAACTGACGAATGGTGCGACCTTTAGAAATTTTCGCCAAAAACAATCCCACAAATGGCGACCAAGCAATCCACCATGCCCAAAAAAATAGCGTCCAATCTTGAATCCATTGTTTTTGATCAGGGTCTTGACCATAAGCAAAAGTATCCAAAGTCAGCGCAGGAAAGCGGCTGATATAGTCGCCAATATTGAGCACGATGGCATTTAATAAAAACTCAGTATTCCCCAAAAATAAAATGAACAAAATCAAACCAAGCGCAAAATAAATATTGAGCTCTGATAAGATTTTGATGCCCTTTGAGGCACCAGTCGTTGCCGATACGATGGTGATCGCAACCGCCAAAGAAATCAAAATCACCTGCCACAGCAAATTTTCAGGCAAATCAAAAATCACATGCAAGCCATAATTCAGCTGCACCACCCCGATGCCGCATGTCGTCGCAATCCCAAAAATCGTCCCCAATATGGCAGCCACATCCACCGCATCACCGGCAGGACCGTTAATTTTTTTGCCGATCATCGGATACAGTGCTGAGCGGATGGTCAGTGGCAGGTTATAACGATACGCAAAATATCCAAGCGCAATCCCCACCAAGGCGTACATACACCATCCCGTCAAGCCATAATGAAAAATCGTCCAGGTCAGCGCCTGTCTTGCCGCTTCGACCGTCTGACCATCACCCACAGGCGGATTCATGTACTGCATGATCGGCTCTGCCACCGCAAAGAACATGATATCGATCCCGATACCTGCCGCAAACAGCATCGACGACCAAGTCAATAAGCTGTATTCAGGCTGCGAGTGCTTCGGACCAAGCTTAATACTGCCATAACGCGAACACGCCAAAATCAGCACAAACATAATATAAGCAGACGCTGCAAAGAAATAGTACCATCCAAAGGTGGTACTTACCCACGCCAATACGCTGTCTAAAATCGCAGAAGCACTGTCATTAAACAGCATCGTATAAATACTAAAAAAGATAATAATCGCGGCAGATAAAAAGAAAACCGTACGGTTCAGACGACTGCCTTGAGCTTGTACATCCATAAAATACTCTTGATATTTTATTTATTAAAGTTGAATAAATTTACAAAAAATTACACAAATTATGTTTAAAAACACCTTAAAATTACAGAAAAATAACCAAAAATTGTTATTAAAATCAATCATTTGCGTAATTTTTAGAATTTTGTTATGATATACCATATTTTAAGAGATGACAAGTTAAATTATCTAATCAATTATTAACTTACTGATAAACAATGATAATAATTCAGATAACTCGTTTCTCATCTTTATCGGTTATTAATGACAGACAAGCAAAATGAATTTGGAGCATACCATGTCAGATACCAAACAACTTTATATTAATGGGCGCTATGTCGATGCCACCAGTGGAGAGACCTTTGATACCATCAATCCTGCGACAGGTGAAGTGATCACAAAAGTGCAGTCAGCCAGTCAGCAAGATGTTGATAAAGCAGTCGAAAGTGCCAAATCTGGTCAAAAGATTTGGGCGGCGATGACTGCGGTTGAGCGTTCGCGCATTTTGTTAAAAGCCGTTGAGATTTTGCGTGCGCGCAATGATGAGCTTGCCAAACTTGAGACCGCCGACAGCGGCAAAGCCATGAGCGAGACGACGACGGTAGATATCGTCACAGGCGCCGATGTGCTTGAGTATTATGCTGGGCTTGCCACAGCGATTGAAGGCATACAAGTACCGCTCAGACCAGACAGTTATTTTTATACGCGCCGCGAGCCACTTGGGGTTGTTGCGGGTATCGGCGCTTGGAATTATCCGATTCAGATTGCACTTTGGAAATCAGCGCCTGCACTTGCTGCTGGTAATGCCATGATTTTCAAGCCCAGTGAAGTCACCCCTTTAACGGCGCTGAAACTGGCTGAAATCTACACCGAAGCAGGTCTGCCAGATGGCGTATTTAATGTGGTTCAAGGTGGCGGTGATGTTGGTGCTTATCTAAGCGAGCATCCTGATATTGCCAAAATCTCATTTACAGGCTCGGTTGATACAGGCAAAAAAGTCATGGCAGCGGCTGCCGCTTCATCGCTCAAAGAAGTCACGATGGAGCTTGGTGGCAAGTCTCCGCTCATCATCTGCCCAGATGCCGATATAGATTTGGCAGCAGACATCGCGATGATGGCGAACTTTTATAGTTCAGGTCAGGTCTGCACCAATGGCACGCGCGTGTTTGTGCCTGAGTCATTAAAATCCGACTTTGAATCTGCCATCAAGGCGCGCGTTGATAAAATTCGCTTAGGCGATCCCACCGATGATGCCACCAATATGGGACCTGTCGTCAGCCACAACCACATGAACAAAGTGCTTGATTATATCGAGAAAGGCAAATCAGAAGGCGCAACAGTATTATGCGGCGGTGGTCGCGCTGGCGCATCTGACATCAAGATTGGCGATGGCAATGCCTTGGAAGCTGGTGCATTTGTCCTGCCGACAGTATTTACCGACTGTCAAGATGATATGAGCATTGTCACGGATGAGATTTTTGGACCAGTCATGAGTATTTTGAGTTACCAAGATGAAGAAGGAGTCATCAGACGCGCCAATGCTACTGATTACGGCTTGGCAGCTGGCGTGGTGACACCCAATCTGAATCAAGCGCATCGCATCATCCATCAGCTAGAAGCGGGTATTTGCTGGATCAATACTTGGGGTGAGTCTGACGCTAAGATGCCTGTGGGCGGCTATAAGCAGTCTGGCGTTGGTCGTGAAAATGGGCTAACCACGTTAAATCATTATACGCAGATCAAATCTGTTCAGGTTGAGATGGGCGAATTTAGCTCAGTGTTTGATCATTGATTGACGATTAAATTTCATATCAGCCCCATTCACACTAAGGAAAACACATGACTCAAACTTATGATTATATCATCGTCGGCGCAGGCTCAGCAGGTAACGTCTTGGCGACTCGCCTGACCGAAGATAGTGATGTTTCTGTGCTGTTATTAGAAGCAGGCGGACCTGATTATCGCCTTGATTTTCGTACTCAAATGCCAGCCGCGCTTGCTTATCCTTTACAAGGTCGCCGCTATAATTGGGCATATCTCACCGACCCTGAGCCGCACATGAATAACCGCAGAATGGAATGTGGACGCGGTAAAGGCTTGGGCGGCTCATCGCTCATTAATGGGATGTGCTATATCCGCGGCAATGCGATGGATTTGGATAACTGGGCAAAGCTTGGCGGTCTTGAAGACTGGACTTATGCCGACTGCCTGCCTTATTATAAAAAATCTGAAACTCGCGATGTCGGCGAAAATGAGTATCACGGCGGTCAAGGACCTGTGAGCGTCACCACATCTTATAAAAATAGTAAAATCGGTAATAATGTGCTGTTCGATGCGATGGTCGAAGCTGGCGTACAAGCTGGCTATCCGCGCACTGATGACTTGAATGGCTATCAGCAAGAAGGCTTCGGTCCGATGGACAGAACCGTCACACCAAAAGGTCGACGCTCTAGCACCGCGCGTGGCTATTTGGATATGGCAAAACACCGCCCTAATCTTACCATCAAAACCCATGCCGTCACCGATAAAGTGTTATTTTCTGGCAAGCGCGCGATCGGTGTACAGTATCTACAAGGTAATGATAAAAACCCAATCACCGTCCACGCCAATCGTGAAGTCATCATCTCTTCTGGCGCGATCGCATCGCCACAGATCTTACAGCGCTCAGGTGTCGGTCCAAAGGCGCTTTTGGATGAATTTGGCATTGGCGTCGTCCAAGACCTACCAGGCGTGGGCGAAAATCTACAAGACCATCTTGAGATGTATCTACAGTATGAATGTAAACGCCCTGTTTCGCTTTATCCTGCCCTAAAATGGTACAACCAGCCTGCCATCGGTGCCGAATGGCTATTTATGGGTACAGGCATCGGCGCAAGCAATCAATTTGAAGCAGGTGGATTCATCAGAAGTCGCCCTGAATTTGAGTGGCCAAATATCCAGTACCATTTTTTACCTGTTGCGATTAATTATAATGGCACCAACGCTGTCAATGAGCATGGATTTCAGGCGCATGTTGGGTCGATGCGCTCGCCCTCACGCGGACGCATTCGCCTAAAATCACTGAATCCACACGATCACCCCAGCATTTTATTTAACTATATGTCGCACGAGCAAGACTGGCAAGAATTCCGTGATGGCATCCGTATTACACGCGAGATCATGCACCAGCCAGCTTTGGATGAATTTCGTGGACGTGAAATCAGCCCAAGCCGACACGCCAAAACCGATCAAGAGCTTGATGAGTTTGTGCGTAATCACGCCGAAACCGCCTATCATCCTTCTTGTAGTTGCAAGATGGGTGATGATGAGATGGCGGTGGTTGATGGACAAGGTCGTGTTCATGGCTTAGAAGGCTTACGCGTGGTCGATGCGTCGATCATGCCGCTGATTATCACAGGCAACTTAAACGCCACCACGATCATGATCGCGGAAAAAATCAGTGACGCCATTCGTGGTCAAAAATTGCCCAAATCAACTGCCAGCTATTATAAAGCCAATCCAAACACAGTGCGCGGTGAGCCGCTCAGAGCGTTTAGTGATGACATGCTGATCTAAAAACAGGCAGCTCATAAGTAGCTAGCGAAAAAGCTGCATCCATGCGATGCAGCTTTTTTCATTGTTAGTGTTAATCATTACTTTTTCTTGGCGGCGAGCATGGCTTGGATATTCGCCAGATAATTTTCAGCGACTTTCTTGGGGTCTTCTTTTTTGACGACAGCGCCGCCGCCAGATAAATGCTCCCTTGGCAGCTCATCAAGAAACCTTGAAGGCGACACCTCCTTAAAATCCATGCCAGATCGGCGCTGCCTGCACAGCAATAAAGTCAGCTCGCTTTTGGCTCTGGTGATCCCAACATACATCAGTCGGCGCTCTTCTTCAATATTGGCAGTGAGAATTGAATTGACATGCGGCAGCAGTTTTTCTTCGCAGCCGATGATATATACATAATCAAACTCAAGACCTTTGGCGGCGTGCAGCGTCATCAGATTGACCTTGTTGGTATTTTCTTCTTCTTGCTGCTGCTCAAGCATATCCAAGAGCACCATCTTACGAATCACCGCATCAATCGTCTTATCATCTTCATCTTCGGCTCGATTGATGAGCGCGGTGATGCTTGAGTACAGCGCTTCGATATTATCTAAGCGTCCTTTTTCTTGTTGGGGATTTTTGGAGCTTTCTTTGACATACTCAATATAGCCTGTTTCAGTAATCATCTGACGCACCAAGGGCATCGGATCGCTGTTTTCGTGCAGCTCACGTGTGTAGTGCTCGATAAATTCCCCAAAAGACTGAATCGTCGCGCCTGCCTTAGCCCCCAGCGCCTCTTTGACACCCGCACGAGTACACGCGCCGAGTAGCGATGTGCCGCAATGCTGCGCAAATAGCCCAAGCTTTTCAAGCGTCGCCGAACCGATACCGCGCTTAGGGGTATTAATCACTCGCAAAAATGCCGCATCGTCATCAGGATTAATGATAATACGAAGATAACCCATCAAATCTTTGATTTCGGTACGCGCAAAGAACGACGTACCGCCGGACAATTTATAAGGAATCTCAAGCTGTCTTAGCTGAGCCTCCAGTGCTCGAGCCTGAAAGTTACTGCGATATAGCACCGCATATTTATCCCAAGTATGATTATTGCGCAGCCGATGCGTCAAAATTTCTTTGGCGACGCGTTCAGCTTCATCAAAATCATTATTACAAGTAATGATGCGGATTGTTTCGCCATCACCTTTATCAGACCAAAGCGATTTTTCAAACATATGCTCGTTGTTGGCGATGACCGCGTTGGCAGCGCCTAAGATGTGATTGGTTGAGCGATAGTTTTGCTCAAGCTTCACTACCTCAAGATTGGGGAAATCTTGCTTTAAAAGCGCCATATTTTCAGGCTTAGCACCTCGCCATGTATAAATCGACTGATCGTCATCACCCACGACCGTAAATCGCCCAATACTCCCAACCAACAATTTAATCAGTTCATACTGTGCGGTATTGGTGTCTTGATATTCATCCACCAGTAGATAGCGGATGCGATTTTGCCACTTGTCTTTGACCTCGTGATTTTCCCTTAAGATGCGCACAGGCATGACGATCAAATCATCAAAATCGACCGCATTGTACGCTCGCAAATTACGCTCGTACAATTCATACAAATGCACAAATCCCAAATCTTCAGGATCGTCCAGGGTTTCGGCGGCATCTTCGGGCGCAATGAGATCATTTTTCCAATCAGAGATTTTCTTGATGGCTTCATGCACCAGCTCACGGCGTTCAGCACCGCTTAAGTTATCACGCACCATCAGCTCGGCAAGCAGGCGATGACAGTCATCTGCATCCAAAATTGAAAAATTGGATTTTAGCGGCGTGTGTTTTAATTCATAGCGCAAAAACTGCAGCCCAAACTGGTGAAATGTAGAGACAGTCAGCCCGCGAGATTTTTCGCTGGATAGCAGCTTTTGGACGCGCGATTTCATCTCACGCGCCGCTTTGTTGGTAAATGTCACTGCAGTGATGCGATCAGCAGGAATGCGGCAATTTTCAATCAAATGCGCAATCTTTTGGGTAATGACCGAAGTTTTGCCTGAGCCAGCACCAGCCAGCACCAGCAGCGGACCTTGGGTGTGATTTAAAGCTTCTAATTGGCGGGGATTTAGCTTACTCATGGCTGCCTTATACTTGACAATTCAGCGATTGGTGATCATAAGCCGCTGGATTGGTTTTGGTGAATGATCAAAATAAACCCTTATTATAGAAGATTTTTGGCGGTTTCCCAAATAAATTCACCCAATTTATCCAAGATCTAATTTGATTTATCAATGCTTCAAAAAGCCCAAACACAGTTTGCCCAAGTCAATTTTTTATGCTACAGTGGCGAGTGCTAAGCTTTGCATGACTATTCATCTAAAGATATGTCTTATAAAGATATCATGGCAATCCTTGGTCAATCTTATTTATTTTGAAGTTATCATTTATGTCGCTGATTCGCCGCCGCAAATTAACCAAACGCCAAACTCGTCAAATTGAACAAAATCAAACCACCCAAGCCGATGATGGCACATTTGCCGAAGGGGTGATCGTGTCGCATTTTGGCAAGCAGCTTGATGTTCAGATCACAGATCTGCCCACAGTCATGCCAAGTCAGCCTGAAACAGATGCTGACAAGCCTTTGGTGGCAGTTGGCGCGATTTGGCGCTGCCACGCTCGCACGAACTTACCGATGCTTGCCACCGGCGATCGCGTCAAATTCAGCCTTGACACCACCGCAAGACTGGGACGCATTGAGCTTTTACTTGATCGGCATAGGTTGATTACGCGACCTGATCGCTACCATAAGGTCAAGCCGGTCGCTGCCAATGTGGATGTGCTTGCCATCGTCTTTGCACCGCTACCTAAGCCTGCCGTCAATCTTATCGATCGATATTTATTAATCGCCAAGCTAAATCATATCACACCGCTATTGGTCTTAAATAAAGCCGATTTGCTCAATGAACAAAATTCAAACGATCAACAAGCCATCATGCAAATGATCGATGAATACCAAGCACTGGGCGATCGATATGGCTTTCGTGTCATTCAGACCTCGACGCACACCAAAGCAGGCTTGCAGACACTTTTTGAGCATATTGATGGCAAGTTATCCATCTTTGCAGGTCAATCAGGCGTGGGCAAATCAAGCCTGATTAATGAGCTTTTGCCCAACGCCAATCAATCCACCAACATCATCTCCCAAAACTCACAGCTTGGTCAGCATACCACGACGACCAGTCGACTACTGCCTTATGATGCCCATGATTTGGACAAAGGCGGTATCATAGACACGCCAGGAATTCGCGAATATGGGATTTGGCATCTGTCGGCAGATGATATTATGATTGGCTTTGAAGAATTGTATGAATTGGTAGGCAGCTGTCAATTTCGGGATTGTAATCATGCGCCCAATGCCAAAGGATGCGCTCTATGGGCGGCAGCGATGCAAGGCGATGTATTACCAAGGCGTATCGAAAGCCTCATCTCATTGATCGATGAAGCCAAAGCAGGTCAAAGCGCAGTCAAACCTTCTGCCAAATAACACCAATCTACCCACCTCGTTATCATGAACATGAAAAACGGTGCAATTGGATAAGTTTGGCGTTATAATAATGCTTTTATGATTAGACTTTGGAGTATGCTTTGGAACGTTGGTTTGAATTTATCGGTAATCACCCAGTCTTAGTCGGCTTGCTGATTGTATTAATCATTGCATTTTTTGCCATCGAAGGTAAGCGCAGTGGTCGTAAAGTTCCGCCAAGCGAAGTGGGTTTATTGGTAAATAATCAAAACGCTCGCATCATTGACATTCGCCCGCCTAGCAAGTTTGCCAATGGTCATATCACTGGCAGCCAAAACATTCCCTTTAGCGACCTTAAAAATCACTTAGCAGAATTACAAGCCATTGAAGTGCCTGTGATTTTGGTGTGTGATATTGGCATGCAAGCAGGCGCTGCCGTTCAGCTGATCAATCGACCCAATTTCATGCGCCTAGAGGGCGGTATTCAGGGCTATCAAGCAGCAGGCTTACCCTTGGTTGGCGCCAATAAAAAGTAGTTTTAGTCAAGGATTATGATCAGCCTGATCAACAACCTTGAAATCTTAATGATCAGCCTTTATATAAGAATCTAACCCTATTTTAATGGAAATGACAATGAAACAAGTAACCATCTACACCACGCCGACCTGTCCTTATTGTGTCGCTGCCAAGCAGCTTTTGAATAGTAAATCTGTCGCTTATGATGAGATCAGCATGTATGATATCAGTGCTGAAGATCGTGAAGCGCTCTCAGCTAAGACTAACGGCTATCGCACTGTCCCACAAATTTTTATTGGCGATAATTTCATTGGCGGTTTTGATCAGCTAAATAAACTCAATGCCGATGGAAAACTTGATGAGCTTTTGGCTTAATCATTTAGCCGTTTTCAATATATCAACGACACCTATATTAAGGAATTCATCATGTCTGAAGAACTTCAACCACAGCTTGGCTTAGAGCGCATCTACACAAAAGACATTTCATTTGAAGTGCCAAACACCGAAGTATTTACCAAACAATGGCAGCCTGAGACTGATGTTAGCATCAGCACAAGCTTCAAAGAGTTGGATGAAGAATATAAAGAAGTGGTACTGACTGTCAGCGTCACTGCTAAGCTTGGCGAGTCGGTGGCATTCATCGCCGAAGTTCAGCAAGCAGGGATTTTTTTGATGCGCAATATTCCTGAGGCAGATATGCCGCATCTACTACAAGCGTATTGCCCAAATATTTTATTCCCTTATGCTCGCGAAGCCATCAGCGATATCGTGACGCGTGGCAGCTTCCCACAGCTACTGCTTGCGCCTGTGAATTTTGAACAAGCTTTCTTACAAAGTCAGCTAGAAGCCCAAAATGGTGAAGGCAACGCTTAATCAGCGGATGAATACTTTAAAGCTCGATGATGATCGGGCTTTATTCTTGTCATTTCACCAAAAAAGTAAAGATTTTTGCAAATATTGCATCAAACATCCAATCATGATAGCCTTATTTAAATCATAACATCAGTGATCCTTATGAAAAGCGTACAAGTTAAAATTCTCAATCCTAAAATCGGCTCTCATCCAGACTTCCCCCTACCGACGCGCGCTACAGAAGGCGCCGCAGGGATCGACTTGCGAGCTTGTATCGATGAGCCGATCATCATTGCCGCAGGCGAAACTAAGCTTATCGGTACTGGTTTATCCATCTATATCAGCGATCCAGATTTTGCAGGGCTGATCCTACCAAGATCTGGGCTTGGTCATAAGCATGGCATTGTACTTGGTAATTTGGTTGGCTTGATTGATGCTGACTATCAAGGCGAGCTGATGGTGTCGATATGGAATCGCAGCGATACCGACTTTGAGCTTAAGCCCGCCGAAAGAATGGCGCAGTATGTCGTCGTACCAATCGCACGCCCTGATTTTGAGATTGTTGATGACTTTAGCGATATCAGCACTCGTGGTTTGGGTGGCTTTGGGTCATCTGGTCGCCATTAAGTTATTCATGATATAATCACTTTTAACAACTGTCATTAGGAATCTGTTATGTCTTTGACGCTAGAAGATGCCAAAATCACGGCTGAAGTCATCACCACCGCCCTGCCTTATATCCAAAAATACAAAGATAAGCTGATCGTGGTCAAATATGGCGGCAATGCCATGACTGACCCTATGCTTGAAAGCTCATTTGCCAGAGACATTGCGCTACTAAAAACTGTGGGCATTCATCCTGTTGTAGTGCATGGCGGCGGTCCACAGGTGGACAGTTTATTGGCCGAGCTTGGGCGTGAAAGCGAGCGTATCGACGGTATGCGTGTCACTGACAAATCCACCATGGATGTCGTTGAGATGGTGCTTGGCGGTCAAGTGAATAAATCCATCGTAAGTCTGATCAATAAACACGGTGGTAAAGCCATCGGCATGACAGGCAAAGACGCCAATTTGATTTTGGCAAAAAAACTGTATATGCAAAAGCTCAATGATGATGGCAGCTGCCAAGAGGTGGATTTGGGCTTTGTGGGGGAAGTTGAGTCGGTTAATAAAGATGTGATTGACATGCTGATTGCCAGTGACTTTATTCCAGTCATCGCACCGCTTGGGGTAGATGCCAATGGCGATACTTATAATATCAATGCAGATTTGGTTGCCAGCCGTGTTGCTGAGTTCCTAGGGGCTGAGCGCTTACTTTTATTAACCAATATTAAAGGCGTACTGGATAAACAAGGCAATGTACTTACCCATTTATCCGCCAAAGATATTGATAACTTGATCGCTGATGGTACCATTTCAGGCGGTATGATTCCCAAGATCGAGGGCGCACTTGAAGCCATCAAATCAGGATTACGCAGCGTGACTATCGTTGATGGTCGCGTGCCACACGCATGTTTGCTTGAGATATTCACCGAAGAAGGTGTCGGCACGCAGATTTTACGTGATAAATAATAAAATTCAATAAATCAATCCCATCAGCTCGCTTTGATGGGATTTTCTTATGAGTTGAATTAATTAATCACCGCCATGATTTGCCAATGCAGCCAATACCAAATCACCATAAAAACCGCCACGATGGCTACCATCGCACCAATCAAAACTCGATCGGCGCGTCGACCACGAGACAGAGCACGGCTATAAATCACACCAATAATAAAGCCAACAAGCGCACCACCAATATGCCCTGCATTATCAATACCATCAACAGCAAAACCCATCAATAAATTAATTGCCATGACAAAGCCCAAATTTTTGGTATTTAGCTTAAGTCCGATGGGCGCACGCAGCAGCGCCAGCGAAAACAAAAAAGCACCCAATCCCATGATACCACCAGATGCCCCAGCACTGATAGGTGGAGGCGTGCCCAAAAACACAGCCTGCCATGCCAAATAATCTCCCAGCAGGTTACCGCCCACCACAGCTAAAATGAACAAAACTCCAAAATACATCGAGCCGATGATAATCTCGGTCACTTGCCCAAAATAATACAGTGCAAAGCTATTAAATAGTAAATGCAGCACACCAATGTGCAAAAACCCACTACTAATTAGCCGCCAAGGCTCACTGGTCATCGACAGTGGCATAAAATTGGCACCAAATCGCAGCAAATCGCGCGTGCTTGGCGTATCAATATCCACGCCCATCAAAAACTGCACGATCGCTAAGCCAATAAAGCTAAGTATTAATACAAAGGATAAAGGCGCATTTTGCCAAAATGTTGAAAAATTCATCTGTCACACGTGTAAATCATGACCGCAGCGGTCACAGAACTTGGCATTGGTAGCATGTCCAAATTTACCGCAATTTGGACAAGAAATTGGCTGCAGCTGTGGGCGCATGGTTCGCGTTAGCTCAGCAGTAAAAATCCCTGTCGGTACAGCAATGATGGCGTAACCGGTGATCATCACCATGCTTGCAATCGCCTGACCTAGCGGCGTTTTTGGTGAAATATCACCATAACCCACCGTCGTCAATGTCACAACTGCCCAGTAGATTGATAAAGGAATGCTTGTAAAGCCATTTTCAGGGCCTTCAACGACATACAAAACCGAACCAAAGATGGTGACCAGCAAAAGCAGTGATAAGAAAAATACTGTAATTTTATGCTGGCTGGTCTTAAAGGCGGCTGCTAAAAATCCCGCTTGCTGCATATAGGATTTTAGCCGAAAGACGCGAAAAATCCTAAGAATTCTAAGAATCCGAACAACCAGCAAATAATGTGTGCCCGCAAAAAATAGACTCAGATAAGTGGGCAGTAACGCCAATAGATCAACCACGCCATAAAAACTGGTCAAATATCGACGACGATTCGGTGATGAATAAAGACGCAGTGCATACTCGATGGTAAATAAGACCGTAAAAAACCACTCAGCAACAAAAAATAAACGCCCATATTGCAAGCGCAAAAACAGCACACTATCAAGCATGACTACCAAAACGCTGGTGACGATCGCCACCAAGATAAACACATCAAATAGCTTACCGGCGGGCGTGTCTGTCCCTTCGATGATGATATGGATCTTATTTTTTATCGAGCTGTTATTAATTGGGTTTTTTAAAGGATTATTTGCTGGCATACACAAAGCCATGAGACAAAGATTTGTCTATTGTAGCCGAATTTTAAATCAATGGGTAGCTTACTTTGTAAAAGAAAATAACCACCCTAAATTGGGTGGTTATGATTCACTCATCCATCAGTGTGATGACTGATCATCGAAATCAGAACTTTTCGATGAACTCAGCATAAGCATTGATAAAGCCTTCCAAAGTCGCTTTACCATGCTCAGAAACCAGCTCGCCCTGCTCATTAAACGCACCAGCGAAGATACCGCCGAAGTATGCACCAAATGGTAGGGTTGGC
Organism: Moraxella canis; assembly: GCF_002014965.1. GTDB lineage: Bacteria > Pseudomonadota > Gammaproteobacteria > Pseudomonadales > Moraxellaceae > Moraxella > Moraxella canis. The sequence goes on along the minus strand of NZ_MUXT01000004.1, from coordinate 188,717 downwards.
ATATTTAGTGCTGGGCTTGTCGCGATGGTGCGAAGCTGATCAGTTACCCGTGAGCTACCGTTAGCATTGACGCTGATTAGACCTAATGGCTTGCCAGTCCAAACGCTTTGACCCATTGGGCGTGAAGCGATGTCGATGGCATTTTTGATCATTGCTGAAGGACCGCCATTGTGCTCTGGGCTGATCCATAGGATAGCGTCAGCTGCTTTGATTTCTTCACGGAAACGGTTATAAGCAGGTACATCTTGCTCATCCAAATCACGGTCATATAGTGGAAGGTCTGCGATTTCAACCACTTTGAATTGTAGTGAGGCAGGAGCAACAGACTCAAGATATTTAAACGCCAACTTGTTTACAGAAGTCTTGCTTGCGCTACCGATTAATACTGCAACTTGTTTTGTCATGATGTCATTTCCTTAAATATTTGCCCTTGTTGGGCGAGATGAAATTGGTTGATCGTTTTATCGCGATCAATGTTGATGGTGGATATTATGCCGAGAAAATTCATCTTGAACAAGGTTATTTATAAAACATTATTTTCTATTTTTGCAAAGTTTGATACGAATTTGTCGCTTAATTCGGCTTTTATTAAGTTTAGTTTTCTAAACTTTATCTTATGGTAGCCGCATTTTATGATACGATAGGATTAACTAACGCACATTACCCTGTATGGCAAAATCTGTTTAAATGTTATGTTTACTAGCATATTCTAAAGACAAAATTTTATGAATACCATTGATTTTAAAGAAATAACAAGCTACACTTTGCCATCTCCACCTTAATAAGTTATATAGAAATATTATGGTTCAGCCCAGTCTTGATGATATCCGATTGTTTGTGTCCGTGGTTCAGGCAGGCAGTTTAAGCTCTGCCTCAGAATTGACTGGTATTACAGTCTCTAAGCTGAGTCGCAGATTGACTCATCTAGAAAATACGCTTGGTACACAGCTACTAAATCGCGGTAAAAAAGGCGTCACTCTCAATGAACTTGGCGAGCGATTTTTTGAGCATGCCCAAAATATGCTCAAAGAAGCAGATAACGCCATCAGCAGCATTCATAAAGAGCTTGAAGAACCCACGGGACTGCTGCGCATCTCTGTGGCGACTGATATTGGTCATCGCTATCTGATACCGTTATTAGATGGATATTTGGCAGCTTATCCTAGGGTTTCTTTGGATATCAATTTTAGTCAACAAAAAATCAATATGATTCAAGATGGCATTGATATCTCAATCCGTGTGGGGACTATCCAAAACGACAACGTCGTTGCAAGAACATGGATGATGATGGAGTTTGGCATCTACGCCACTGCAGAATACCTATCAAAGCATGGCGTACCAAAGACACCTAGCGACTTATATAAGCATAAAATCATCGCCCAAACGCTCAGTATGCCGTGGCACTTCAGTCAAGATCATAAAACCGTCAAGGTCAGTCCAAACGCGTATATCGGCTGTAATGACTATACCATGGTTGATGACATGATCGTAAAAGGATTGGGCGTGGGTAAAATGTGCAAAACCAGTGCAGACAAACATCCTGAACTGGTTGAGCTATTGGGTGATTGGAAAATTGATCCTGTACCCATTTCTTTGATTTATTATAAGAATCGCGGCGCATTTGCGGCAGTGCGCAGTTTTGTAGATTGGCTGATGACGCACTGCAAGTCAGATTCTATAATACCTTTGGCGTAAAGTTATTTATTGAGATACTGGAACATCCAGATAATGAATCTCAACCGATCTGTCGTAGATATAATACGGGTTTTCTTTACCCTCAGGATTATTATAGGCATTTAGGCGAACGATTTGACGCAAATTCGGCTGATGTTCGTATCCATGAATCTCGCCATAAAAAGTACGCCATGCGCCAGACCCAGTCTTAATGCCTTGTTCATTATAAGTGACATTGCGAACTTTTAGGCATTGACGCTCTTTACCGCTTTCATCAACGCAGTTAATTTTTTCTGGCTCAACTTCCCAAAATAGTAAAACCGGCTCACCATAACGAACTTCGGGCTTCATCTCTCCCTGCCAGGTCAGCACTTGAGCCCCTTTTTGGAGCAACAAAGTGGCTGTGTAATCATCAGGATTGGTCCTAATTTTCAGGGTTGAGTCATTCAAATCCTGCGAAAGCTTTGATTCTATTTGAGCCAGATTGGGTAGATCATCGCTGGGAAAATGGCAAGCCATTAAAGTAGAGGCTCTTTTACTGACGGATAACCGACCTTCAGATAATTGATAATTTTGGAAATTGTGATTACAGCCCACATTAAAATACGCACCGCGATTTGAGAAAATCAAACTACCCGCTCGCTCCTCAATAATCTTTTCATAACTATGAATGGGCGCACCTTGCACCTCAGCAGACACCAATGTCCAGTTATAATTTTTTAAAAGCTCATCGGTAGCGGTTTGAAAACTTGAATTTTTGGCGGTAGTCACTTTGGCAGCCTGATTGGGGGTTTTGATTGGTTGCTGGCTCACCTCACTGACCGCCCCATTCACCGCATCCTTAATTTGATAGCACGCAGAAAAAGAAAGGGTAGCGATGGCTGAAGTCAAAATGAGTAGTGACGTTGTTAAACTGAGTTTGGGCTTTGGCGCTTTCATAATCATCACTTTTGGTTGAGTATATGGGCGACCTTAGATTACTGAAATTCAAAAATTTAGAGTCGATGGTTAAAAATTAGTCAATAATATGTCGGTCTCACTATGTGTCATAGTGTCATACAAAATCGCATGAACTTTTTATGCGATCTATGCAATATTTTATGAATAGATTATATCACCTGATCAAAGATCAATTCCGCACTTTTTGTAATGATATTTATTGGGAGTTGTATCCTTTGTGTAAATAAGGTGTACAACCATTAACTTTTATGATAATGGTTTTTATTAAATTTTTAAGAAGAATTTATAGTTTGTCAAAAGCTGTCGCCACCTACTTTTATTCATTAAACTGAGTATTCAAGCAGTAAAAGGCTATACAATTTCGGCAGTCTAACCATGATAATACAAAACCCCTAAAGTATGACCTTTAGGGGTTTGTGGATAACCAAAAATTTTAACAATTATTCGTTATCGTCTTCTTCAGCGGTTGGTGCATCTTCTGACAAGATGGTCACAACGATGTCAGCGCTGACATCATGATGCAACTGGATAGTCACTTTATACTCGCCAACTTGACGGAAAGCACCTTCAGGCATCTTAACTTCTGAGCGATCAACTTCCAAGCCAGATTTTGTCAATGCATCAGCGATATCGCGAGCACCGATAGAACCAAATAGCTTGCCTTCATCACCAGACTTAGCACGCATGATCACATTAACATCAGTCAATGCTTCAGCACGTGCATTAGCCGCTGCCAATTCTTCAGCTTCCAAGGCTTCAAGCTCAGCACGGCGAGCTTCAAACTTAGCCAAATTAGCTTCAGTTGCAGGCAATGCTTTACCTTGTGGGATTAGGTAGTTACGACCGTAACCCGCTTTAACATCAACAGTCTCGCCAAGTTTACCAAGATTAACGACACGCTGTAATAGAATAACTTGCATGATTTTTCTCCGTTAATTACTTGTGGTTGTCGGTATATGGCAATAGTGCCAAATAACGAGCTTGTTTGATGGCAACTGCTAGCTGACGCTGATATTTGTTTGAAGTACCAGTAATACGGCTAGGAACGATTTTGCCATTTTCACTGATATATTGCTTCAAAAGTTCAACATCTTTATAGTCGATGTGAGTGATGCCTTCAGCGGTGAAACGGCAGAATTTACGACGACGATAGAAACGTGCCATGATGAAATCTCCTTAATTAGTTATCGCTGTCAGCGTCGTTCTCACCTTGCTCGGTGCGAACGTCATTACGGCGGTTAGCTTTACGAGTGCGCTTATCTTCTGCTTCCTTCGCCAATGGTGATTGCTCAGTGATGGCAGAGTCGCGACGGATAACTAGGCTACGGATGATGGCATCGTTATATTTGAACAGCTCTTCAAGCTGAGCCAAAGTTTCTTCGTTACACTCAATGTTTAACAAAACATAGTGTGCTTTGTGAATCTTATTGATTGGATACGCCAATTGACGACGACCCCAATCTTCTAGACGGTGGTTTGAGCCGCCATTATCTTCTACCAAAGTACGGTATTTGGTTACCATGTCGGCAACTTGGTTGCTTTGATCTGGATGAACCAGTAGCACCACTTCATAATGTCTCATAAGGACTCCCTACGGATTAAAACAGCCACCATCTTATGATGATAGCAAGGAGATGTGAGCTGATATAATAGTCACAAGGCGCATATTATACACCAAATTTTAAAACATTCAAGCTAAAATTAACTTTTGAAGGGTTGATGGCATCTTTATTGGACGTTGATGTGCTACACCATTAATAAGCATTAATTTTAGCTCAGTGCATCAATCATTAAAAATAGCCATGAAAAAAGCCGCCGAAAGCAGCTTTTTTGTCATACTTATCTTAGTTCGATCGGTCAGAATCCAGTAGTCGCTTTTGCTGCTGGATGTGCAGCGCCTGCGCTTCTTTTTCAGCATTAGCCGCAATCGCACCCCGAGCCATCTGCCAAGCTGCACCCACGACCAATAAAGCGGCGAGCACCGCAAAAATCGGCACCGTTGCCCCAAGCGCGGCACCAAAATCCTTCATCAATATGGCATGAAATACCCCAATCATCGCAGGCGCAATCTCACCTGTATCCCCTGCTGCTTGTCCTGGTGCGAACATGACCGCTGCCAAGACGACCAAACTAATCCCCTTAAAAGGTCGGGGTATCAGGCGCATAATAACTAGCCATAAAAGCAGCACCAATCCACAGCAGACGACATAAACGATGAGCGGTAACTGACCTGCAGGCACACCCTCCGTCAGTCGACCCCAAAAGCTAAAAAAGCCTGACAGCGCTTCACCGATTTGCTCAAGCGGTAAATCTTTTAACCAATTCATTGATTTTGACCAAAAATAAAATTGATTTATTTTAACACGCTTTTTAATAATTCAAGCATAAAAATGTTGTTAAAATTGGTGATATTTAAAAATCTGATGAAAAATCAAATTGTTAAACTCAATCAAATTTCTTATCTTGAGCTTCTTTAGCCTTCATCAGTGCTTGAGCAGCGAGCATCTCTGATGGCGGCGCTTGAATATAATAGCCCTGCTCATTAAGCTTAGCTTTAACCTGCTCGATGTCTGCTTGAGCCAGTGTTTGTCTTGATGCCAAGTCTAAATGCATTACAAACTGACCCAAGCCAAGCTTAGCGCGCATCGCCGTCGGTAAAACACCCAGCCAGTCTTTGAGCTCTTGGGTGTCATTCGGGTAATCAGGACGTGCGATATACACATACCAGCCTTCGTTTTTTGGAAATTTATAAACATCGCAGTGCATTCAAAATTCCTTAATAAAATGTTAATATATACAATTAATCATATGAGCTTTTATGATATTGCTGATTCACAGGAATCATTTTGAGTCAGCCCAATGTATTTTGCCAATTATTTTTAAAAAGCTCAAAATTTCACTTGTAAATTGTAGCATTATTTTTCATAATAAGGGTGTTTTGATTTTCAGGAGAGTGTATTTTGAACAGGACGTTTTCAAAATACCACCGAAGGCGCAAACTGTCGTGCAGCTTGGCACGCATTCCCCATAATCGCTCAGGTCACAGGACTGAAAATCTCGGCAAATACTTGCCAACACAATCTGGAGAATGGTGAAATTCACCTACCGAAGGGAAGAAAATGATGACTGTATGCCAAATCATTTCATACAAAATCATTGAAAATCTCAGGTCAAAGGACAGATGGGGTGCTTATTTTAGGTATTATTCTAAGGATAATACCCCATTATTTTGCACTCAATCAGGCTAAGGAATTGACCATGACCGCTCCACAACGCACCCCTCTTTATGATGCCCATCTTGCCTTTGGTGGCAAATTAATCGACTTTGGCGGTTGGGAGCTGCCTGTCAATTATGGCTCTCAGATCGTCGAACATGAAGCCGTGCGCACCGACGCAGGCATGTTTGATGTCTCTCACATGCTGGTAACTGATGTCACTGGCGATCAAGCCAAAGCTTTCTTTCAAAAATTACTTGCCAATGATGTCGCTAAGTTAGGTTTTGTGGGCAAAGCACTGTATTCAGCCATGCTAAACGATAACGGCGGCGTCATTGATGACTTAATCGTCTATCTGATGAATGAAGATGAAACCGCTTATCGCATCGTGTCAAATGGCGCCACTCGTGAAAAAGACTCCGCTCAATTTGCCAAAATCGGTGAAGCATTTGGTGTAACTATTACGCCGCGCTATGAGCTGGCGATGATTGCTATCCAAGGTCCACAAGCCATCGAAAAGCTACTGACTGTCAAATCTGAATGGGCGGAGACTGTGAATGGACTCAAGCCATTTGTCGGTGCAGATATGGGTGATGAGTGGTTTGTGGCTCGCACAGGCTATACAGGCGAAGATGGCGTAGAAGTGATCCTACCCGCCGATCAAGCAGAAGCATTTTTTAAAGCTTTAGCAGATGTCGGGGTGCAGCCTTGCGGCTTGGGCGCTCGCGATACACTGCGTATGGAAGCAGGCATGAACCTATATGGTAATGATATGGACGATGAGACCAGTCCGCTAGAAGCGGGTATGGCTTGGACAGTGGATCTTAAAAATGGCGAGCGTGAGTTTGTGGGCAAATCTGCCCTAACCGCCCTAAAAAATAACGGTGTCACAGTCAAGCAAGTTGGGCTTTTACAAACAGGCAAAGGTGGTGTGCTGCGTGATGGTATGACCGTCGTTACCGATAAAGGCGATGGCATCACCACAAGCGGTGTCTTTAGCCCAAGCTTAAAGCAATCTATCGCCATCGCTCGTGTGCCAGTCGATTTTACAGGCGATACTGCCAAAGTCATCATGCGTGGCAAAGAAGTGGATGTGCGCGTGCTTAAACTACCTTTTGTACGTAATGGTCAAAAGCAGTTTGATTGATGATAACACCCAAAAGTTTTGCTGTGGTGAGTGCTTTTGGGTGGATTTTAAATAAGGTTATGATTATGAAAAAACTGGCAATCGGTTTATTATTAAGCATGGTATCTATGTCAGCTTTGGCTGACACACCCGTCTTTAAAACTTTGGCTGATGAAAAGGCGACTTTTGAGCTTTGTGAGAGTGCTGCCAAGACTTTAAATAATCAAGACTTACAAGTTGCACCATTCTTAAATCTTGTTAAACCCTATCTGGGGGTTGGTGATGATGATATGGAAGGGACATTACTTGCCAATCAATTTGTTTTGGATCATTTTAAAACGGTGGGCATTGGCAATCCTGTTGAAACCATTCATATTGACACAGAAAAATCAATGAAAGATACCTTTCTTACTCATGAGTTTTTACTAAAAAGAGAGCTTTATGCCTTTGGCATGCACTGCAAATTTTATCAACCACGACCGAATAGCTATTGGAAAATGGCAAATTTTTCAATACATACCCTATAATTAATTTTTTACCCCAACCCTAACGGAGTTTTTATGAGTAATATTCCAAGCGATTTAAAATACGTTGCCAGCCACGAATGGCTACGCCTAGAAGCAGACGGCACCATCACTGTTGGCATCACTGACCATGCCCAAGATGCACTTGGCGATGTGGTATTTGTTGAGCTGCCTGAAGTGGGCCGTGAAGTGACTGCAGATGAAGAAATCGCAGTGGTTGAATCGGTCAAAGCCGCTTCGGATGTCTACGCACCCATCTCTGGAGAAATCGTAGAAATCAACGAAGAGCTGGTGGATAACCCAGAGCTTGCTAACGAAGACCCATACGGCAAAGCTTGGTTCTTTAAAATCAAGCCTGCCAATCCTGCCGATTATGATGGCTTGATGACCAGCGATGAGTACGAAAACTCACTATAAGCATATGCCTTAGTAAACAAGGGCAAAAGTGCATTTTGCCCTTGTTTAAATTGATTAGCCATTGGGCTTTATTGAACTGTCTGATGGCTAATCAATTTAAACGCTGAGTTTTGGATTTTATCACGAGGAATGACCATGACTTTTAACAATTTTTCTGAATTATTTTATGAAAATGCCTTTGTGCATCGCCATCTTGGCAAAGATGAAAGTGAGCAACAAGATTTATTAAAAACAGTTGGCTTTGATGATCTAGACAGCTTTATTGATGCCGTGGTGCCTAAGGCGGTACGCCTGAATAAGGATTTGGACTTGCCAACGGCGATGAGTGAACACAATGCTTTGGCAAAACTGCGCAAAATGGCAGACAAAATCACCGTCGCCAAAAGCTATATCGGTCAAGGTTACTCGCCTGCGCGCCTACCTGCTGTCATTCAGCGCAATGTGCTAGAAAATCCAGGCTGGTACACTGCCTACACGCCGTATCAAGCTGAGATTGCTCAAGGTCGCCTAGAAGCGTTGTTAAACTTTCAGCAAGTATGTATTGATCTGACAGGCATGGACTTGGCAGGCGCAAGCCTACTGGATGAAGCGACGGCTGCTGCCGAAGCGATGGCGATGGCTAAGCGTGTCAGCAAATCAAAATCAAACCAATTTTTTGTGGATGAGCGCACTTATCCGCAAACCTTAGATGTTATTCAAACTCGCGCCAAATATTTTGGCTTTGAGGTTGTGGTAGGCGACTTTGATACTGCGCAAAATGACGAATTTTTTGGCGCGTTTTTCCAATATGTCGGTAAAGACGGCGACGTGCTTGATCTAAGCTCTATCATCGCATCAGTCAAACAAAAAGGCGCTTATGCGATTGTCGCAAGTGACATCATGAGCTTAGTGCTACTCAAATCCCCTGCCGATATGGGCGCTGACATTGCTTTGGGTAGTACACAGCGTTTTGGTATTCCGATGGGCTTTGGTGGTCCACACGCGGCTTACTTTGCTTTTAAAGATAAAGACAAACGCTCCGCGCCTGGTCGTATCATCGGCGTTTCTAAAGATGCTCAAGGTAACACCGCGCTTCGTATGGCGCTTCAGACGCGTGAGCAGCATATCCGCCGCGAGAAAGCCAATTCAAACATCTGCACCTCTCAAGTCTTACTTGCCAATTTGGCAGGTATGTACGCCGTCTATCACGGACCTGTAGGCCTTAAGCGTATTGCTACGCGCATCCACGCCTTAGCGACTGCCTTTGCTGAGTCGGTTAAGAAAGCTGGTCTGGCAGTTCGTCATGATGTATTTTTTGATACGGTATTGGTTGAGTGCGGCGATCAAGCAGAAGCGATTTATAAAGCTGCCAAAGATAAAGGCTATAACCTATGGCAGCATACCAATGGCGGTATTTCGGTTTCTTTTCATGAGCTGACCGACGAAGTCGAATTTGATGAGCTTTGCCAAATCTTTGGCGCCAACGGCAGTCTTGATGCTGTGCAGGTTCAATTAGGTGATCTATTAAGACAAGATGAGATCTTAACCCACCCTGTCTTTAACAGCCATCACACCGAGCATCAGATGCTTCGCTATCTGAAGTCGCTTGAAGATAAAGACCTTGCCATGAATCGCTCAATGATTTCGCTGGGTTCATGCACGATGAAGCTGAACGCTACCAGCGAGATGCTGCCGATTACTTGGAGCGAGTTTGCAGGTGTGCATCCTTTTGCACCCAAAAGCGATACCGAGGGCTATATCGAGATGATCGACAGCCTACAAACCCAGCTCAAAGCCATCACAGGGTTTGATGAAATCTCCATGCAGCCAAATTCAGGCGCTTCTGGCGAATATGCCGGCTTGCTCGCCATTCGCCGTTATCATGAAAGCTTGGGTCAAACTGAGCGTGATGTCTGCCTGATTCCTCGTTCAGCGCACGGCACTAACCCTGCCACTGCTCAGATGATGGGCATGAAAGTGGTTGTGGTTGCAACTGATGATAATGGTAATGTGGATATTGATGATCTAAAAGCCAAATGCGATGAGCACAGCGATAAACTGGGCGCCTTGATGATCACTTATCCTTCGACGCATGGCGTCTTTGAAGAAGGCATTCGTGATATTTGCGACATGATTCATGCGCATGGCGGACAAGTCTATATGGACGGCGCCAACATGAATGCGCAAGTGGGTATCATGCAGCCAGCCGATGTCGGTGCAGATGTACTACACATGAACCTACACAAAACCTTCTGTATTCCACATGGTGGCGGCGGTCCCGGCATGGGTCCGATTGGACTAAAATCACACTTAGCACCATTCATCTCAAGTCACAGCGTCGCTCCTGTGTTCAATGCCCAATCTGAGCAATCAGCGGTATCGGCGGCACCTTATGGTTCGGCAAGTATTTTACCAATTTCATGGATGTACATTACCATGATGGGTCGTGATGGTCTGTTAGCAGCAACCAAACAAGCACTACTCAATGCCAACTATATCGCCACCAAGCTTAGCGAAGATTATCCAGTTTTATATACTGGTAAAAATGGTCGTGTCGCGCACGAATGCATCATCGACATCCGCCCATTGAAGGCAGAAACAGGCATCTCTGAGACTGACATTGCTAAGCGCTTGATGGATTATGGTTTTCATGCGCCGACCATGTCATTCCCTGTGGCGGGCACGCTGATGATTGAGCCGACTGAATCTGAGAGCAAAGCTGAGCTTGATCGCTTTATCAGTGCATTAAAGCAAATTAAGCAAGAAGCCTTAAAAGTTCAGGCAGGTCAGGACGGTTGGAGTCTGGACAATAACCCACTGGTGAACGCACCACACACCCAAGCTGTCATCACTGGCGAGTGGAATCGTCCGTATAGCCGAGAAGAAGCCGCTTTCCCACTAGACTACATCAAAGCGCACAAGTTCTGGCCATCGGTGGGACGCGTCGACGATGTCTATGGTGATAAAAATCTCATTTGTTCATGCCCAAGCATTGAAAACTATGAGTAAGTCATAATTTGATAAGAATTATCTGCCGTAATGGTGGGTAATTTTTTGTCAACTCAAAACAGAAAAGCAAACAAAAAAAATGTTTGCTTTTTTGACTGCAAATTATCTCAGTAACTATTGCCTATATAATTAAATTCAAGCACATCAGTGGTATAGCGACCCGTTGGACGACAGCCTGCCGCATAACTCTCACGTGTACCACGCAAAACGACCTTACGCTCTGTAACAACAGTGCCAATTACAGAATACTCAATTGGCACCGCACAGTATTTTGAGAACACACGAGCTGTACCATAATATTTATTACCCTGTCGCACGCCATCAAATAATATTGTCCCAGGCGCCGCACCTGCACCAACCATACGATTGGTTGGTACTTCGTAGCTAAAAACTCGATCATTGCCATACGCCTGCAAACGCATAATTGATCCATTATGATTCCAAAAACTATCCGCTAAAGCAGGTAGTGACAGTCCTATCAATGCAATGCAGGTAAGCTGCTTTTTCATAACATTATCTTTTTTAATTGGCTAATTTTATCTTTATCATCATATCATAATTATTCTCAGAATAGCTTATAAATTGTTTTGATTGAATGGTATCACTCTTTATAAGTTTTTGTGAGCATCAATAACTTAGATACATTGATCACTTAGATATTGATAAAACTATGTCAATTAAAAAATATACATACAAATAGATAAAAAACACATAATTTGCTTTACAATACAAATAAATTTCGCTATGTTATTTAAAGTTTTAACTTGGATCGCCTGTGGAATCTGGCGACTTTAATTATTAGGCAATCGCCCATCAGTTTGGATGATTTTTCATGTTATGGTTCTTTTTTTGTGTCGCCGTTTTGTTGGTTGGCTACTTTGTTTACGGTAAAGTTGTCGAAAAAATTTTCGTCATTAACCCAAACAAAAATACCCCCGCCTACACAATGGCAGATGGCGTGGACTATGTACCCATGTCAAAAACCAAAATTTGGTTGATTCAGCTGCTAAATATCGCTGGCACTGGTCCTATTTTTGGTCCTATTTTAGGCGCATTGTATGGTCCTGTGGCAATGCTTTGGATTGTACTTGGCTGTATTTTTGCAGGTGCGGTACATGATTATATGTGTGGTATGCTGTCTGTGCGTAATGGCGGCGCTTCCATGCCCTATTTGACAGGCAAATATCTTGGTGCGCCGATCAAAGCATTTATTAATGTCTTGGCGGTCGTTTTGCTTGTACTAGTTGGCGTGGTGTTTGTTGCAAGTCCCGCTCAGCTACTTAGTACGATTACATTGGATGTCTTTGGCAGCGGTAGCGCCCAAGTAGCCAGTACGGACACCGCAGCGGCTGCGACTGCCTTTGGGATGACCAAAGAAGGGATTTTGATTGCGTGGACGACAGTGATTTTTGGGTATTACATCATCGCCACCTTATTGCCGATTGACAAAATCATTGGACGCGTTTATCCATTTTTTGGCGGACTTTTGCTATTTATGTCACTTGGCATGATGTATGGCTTGGTCAGTAATCATCTGGGCTCAGGCTCTGTCAGCTTCTTTGGCTCTATTGACGGATTGTCGGTTGAAAAATTCATGTCAAACTTACAGCCCAAAGGTGATTTGCCAATTTGGCCTTTACTATTTTTAACCATCACTTGCGGCGCACTGTCTGGCTTCCATGCCACACAGACACCGCTGATGGCTCGCTGTGCCATGAATGAATCTGAAGGTCGCTTTATTTTTTATGGCGCTATGATTGCTGAAGGGATCATTGCATTGGTTTGGTGTGCTGTTGGCATGTCATTTTATCCAGATTTGGTATCGCTTCAAGAAGCCATTGCGGCAGGCTCGCCATCAAAAGTCGTTTATGACAGCTCCATTTATTTCTTAGGCGCCATTGGTGGCGTATTTGCGGTACTGGGGGTGGTGATCTTGCCCATCACTTCAGGCGATACCGCATTTCGTGCCGCGCGCTTGATCATCGCTGAATTTTTCAATATGGAACAGCGCACCTTGATGAAGCGTCTTTTCATTGCCATTCCATTATTTGTGATCGGCTTTGCCGTTTCAAAAGTGGACTTTCAGATTCTATGGCGCTATTTTAGCTGGGCAAACCAAACCGTCGCCGTCGTCATGCTGTGGACAGCGGCAGGCTATCTGTATCGCTATCGTAAGATGCACTGGATTTGCACCATTCCTGCCATCTTTATGACGGCTGCGTGTTATACTTTCTTAGCGTATAATAAGATTGGCTTTGGTCTGGATTATCAGCTGTCTGTGTACATTGGCATCGGTCTGACTGTGGTGACCACTGCGGCATTCTTCTTATTTGTCAAGCGTGAGCGTGTGGCTGGCGATCCTGATGCACTGGTGGTTGAGCCTAAGATTCAGCTTGGCAGTTCGTCTTAGTTACTTGATTTATAATTTAAAAAACCTTTGGCAGACCAAAGGTTTTTTTAGTGCAAGCTGATTAATGACGATCACACGCATCATTAAAATCATAAACCACCCAAGATGCTATCTTAGGTGGTTTTGGTTAATAGACCTGTTGACTAGCTTAGTTAATCAAAACACATACTCCAAACTCACCTTGAAGTTACGCCCAGGCGCCAAGAAGCGATTGATGCCCTTATCGGTTTGCTTATCAATCATATTACTGGTGCCAAATGGTCGAATTGAGCGCGCCGAATCCCAAGTCATGTATTTTTCATCTGTCAAATTATACGCGCCTGCTTGCAAGGTGATGTTTTTGGTAGGCTTATAATACCCTGTCAAATCAACTGTCGTATAGCCTTCACTTCTCCATGTGAGCGTGCTGTCTTTTGCCCCTTCTTCTCGCCAAAACAGATTGTAAGTATCTTCAGCGTTTTTGGCACTCACGCGTGTGATGTATAAATTGGCGCCAAATTTTTCATTTTGCGCATCATAGCCAATCCCAAACACCGATGTATCAGGCTGAATGGCATTCATCGGAATATCGCCATCAGCACGCCCTTTTTGATGTGTCATCTTATAGCTAAAATTTACCCCTTTGATAGCAGGAATCAGATCACCTGCATGAAGTAGCGCATTGATTTCCACGCCTTCTGCTTTGGCGCTTTGGCGGTTGATGCTTTGATAAATCGGCCATCTTCTGGCGCTGTTTTTTTCAATATCTTCCAAGCCTTGAAAAACAAAATCAATAAAATCTGTGTACTTGGTCTCAAACACACTGCCTGAAATAAAGCCGTATTTGCCATGCGCGGTTAAGACCAGTTCTTTGGTTTTGGCAATTTCAGGTTTTAGATCCACATTTGGCTTAATGGTGATGTCAGGATGTCTGAAGGTAAAATACATCTCATCCGCCGTCGGCATTCTGAAGCCTTTGGAATATTTGGCTTGTACAGTCAGATGATCAGTCAAATCAAACGAAGGCGCGATCGCGTATGAATGCTGTGAATGGGTTTTGTTTTGTGAAATATAGGCAATGTTTTGATCAGGATTTGCTTTGACTGCCGCTTCATAAGCGTCTTTTTTGGCTTGATACGCCTTAAGATCTGCCAAATATTTTGGATCACTAAACCCTGAATTATAATCCCAATATTTAGGTGCTTCACCGACATTATTTTCTGGCAAGGGAACAAACAAGCCCTTCACCATATCATCTGGAATTTTGGCAGTTTGACCGGGCACATAATTTGGCTGATATTTGATGCGATTATAACGATATCCCAAATCCAGCTTCATCCGCCCACCCATAGAGATGGTGTCATTAACATACAAAGAGCCGTCTTTGGTCTTAACCGGAATTAAGAATGAAAACATGCTTTGTGTTGGGCACAGCTGACTATTGAATGAAGAAGAGTTTTGGCATGTGCGTAGGTTGTCACTCAAATCCCAGCCCAAAGTTTTGTCAGACCACCATTCAGATGACCAAGCATTTGAGCCTGCTTGATTGACCATGGATTTTTCGGTCGTATCGTAGTGTCCGCCATAGCGGATGTCATGTGATAAATCACTGCCGCCCACCCATTTTTTGAAGTCAAGGTTGATTTGTTTTGTTTCAGAATTCAACTCACGCTCAGAATATAAGTTGCTCAAATAGCCTGGACTGCCCGGGAATGGCATCAAGATTTTATTTGAAAATTTTGATGTCGTTGCGTAAGTCTTGCCAGTGTTGGGATCGGTGCGTTTGCGATCTAAATCAAGCTTGATGGTATCGATGAATTTATTATACTGCGCTTCATAAGCCTCAATCGGACTGTTACAATCAAATAAATCACAATCAAACCAAAACTGATCCACTCGCTTGCTGTCAAAATCTTGATATACCTCGCCATTCGCCAAAAGCTCAACATTCCCATTTTCACCAGCTTGTATCACCAATGGGTTGCCATTTTTGTCCACCACTTTACCGTCTTTTAGCTTAAGCCCTAGAGGGTTACTTACCGCTTGACAATGCTCGCCATCACAATAATCATCCGTGCGAGCTGTGTTGGTGATGTCTTGCTTTGTCAAACGCACCGAAGCTTCATCCCAAAAAAGAGTTGGCGAGCTGTTGGTATAAAATACTGACACAGCCTTACGCTTGGTTTCATCATCCGTATGGCGAAGCTCCACCTCCTCATGGTCTATCAGCGGTGAATATTTTAAAGTATAAGAAAAATCATGACCTTGAGATCGGCGTTTTGTGTCATCCAAACTGATGCCAAAACGATGACTGTCATTGGCAGTATAGCCCAGTTTTAAGAGCGTGCTTTTTTGGGTGATATCATAAGGATCAGGCTTTTCGCGTGTTCTGCCCTGCACGCTGGCGTCGTAGTCATCATAGCCGTGATTTTTGGTTTCGTTTTTGTCTCTGTGTGTCGCGATCAGCAGCGCATCAAAATTACCCAAACGCCCTGCCAAAGTTGCGCTGCCCATTTTTTGGTCATCGACACTAGAATAGCCTGTTTTTAGACCCACATGCCAATCTTTGTCATTCAAATAATCCTTGGCTTCTTTGGTTTCAAAAATCACCGCGCCGCCCAAAGCGCCGCTGTCAGCAGTGACCGAGTCTGCACCCTTTTTGATGGTTGCTTTTTTGATATGTTCAAATTCCACACCATTTCTAGTATTATTAAAATTTCCATAACCCTCAAACAGCTCTTTAAACCCTTGAGACGCCAAAGTCTCTGCCTGACGCAGACCATCAACCATAATCGCCACGCGGTTTTCATCGACGCCGCGTATGGCATAGCCACTTGATCCAAATCGCCCTGTTTCTACGACCGAAACACCCGTCTCATATCTCACCAGATCGCGGCTATCAGCGACCATATTACGAGAGATCTGCTCATCGCTGACGACCGTTTGACCTACAGGTCGAGTGGCAGCGGCAGTCGAGATCACGGTATCGGCTTGTAGCTGAACTTCTAAAAGCTCCTCTTCAGCTACCTCATTAGCATAGGCTTGTGAAGTTTGAGCCATCAAAAGCGGCACAAGTATCGATAAAAGATACTTTTTTGAGCAGGTTTTTTTATGCAATATCAAAGAGTGTGTCATCGTTAAACCTCAAGATGGGGGTTTTGAGTAAGCAATTTGTAAATAACAGTGATCAAAAGTGATAAAACTGTAACAATTGCAGAATTATAATCAATTATTTTTTTAATGTAAATAAGATTCATTATATTTTGATAATTATTTTTATTAATTGGCGAACTGCTTGTACTACTTAATAAATTTAAAGATTTTACAAGGATAAATTTGAGATAAACTTAGCCACACAGTAGAAACTTTTTGTAAAAAATTTATACACAGATATTGCAATTGATGAAAGTTGTGCTATGCTATGACCATCTGATTTGTCTAGCAAACTGTCAATTGGCTAGTTTTATCATCACCAAATCAGGTTACAAAAAGGAAAATTGTAAGCAGGGATTAGCTCACACGTCACATTGATGATACGCCATACCCTGCTCCTTTGATAAGGAGTGATCTATGTCACAACATGAACATCAACATCATGATACCAGCGGATATTGGGCAGCCAACGTCCGAATCATTACTATCTGTTTAATTATTTGGGCACTTGTTTCACATGGCTTTGCCATTTGGCTCAGACCAATGCTTGCAGGCATCCAATTCGGCGGTGCTGACTTGGGCTTTTGGTTTGGGCAACAAGGTTCAATTTTGTTCTTTATTGTTCTGATTTTCTTTTATTCATGGCAAATGAACAAGCTAGAAGAACGCTTTGGGGTCAAGGAGGACTAACCCATGAGTCAGTTTTGGATTAACATCATCTTTGTTGGTTTGTCGTTCGCGCTGTACTTCGGTATTGCGATTTGGGCGCGTGCAGGCTCCACCAAAGAATTTTATGTAGCAGGTGGTGGCGTACACCCAGTTGTCAATGGAATGGCGACTGCTGCTGACTGGATGAGTGCGGCGTCATTCATCTCAATGGCAGGTATGCTTGCCATGGGCGGCTATGCTGCTTCTGCCTACTTGATGGGCTGGACTGGCGGTTTTGTTCTGTTAGCCTTGCTGCTTGCGCCGTATTTGCGTAAGTTTGGTAAATTCACCGTGCCTGACTTTATTGGGGATCGTTTCTATAGTAAAGCTGCTCGCTTGGTCGCGGTTGTCTGCTTGATCATGGCGTGTACCACTTATGTTATTGGTCAGATGACTGGTGCAGGCGTTGCTTTTTCTCGCTTCTTAGAAGTTGATAGTAACACAGGTCTGATCATCGCGGCGATTGTGGTTCTTTTCTATGCGGTTCTTGGGGGCATGAAAGGTATTACCTACACCCAGGTTGCTCAGTACTGCGTATTGATGATTGCTTATATCATTCCTGCCATCTTTATTTCTTTAAACCTGACTGGTAACCCGTTACCTCAGCTAGGTATGTTCGGTAATGATGTCAATACAGGCATGCCAATTCTACAGAAGCTTGATATGCTAGTCACCGACCTTGGCTTCGCTCAGTACACTGCTGATGTACCAAATAAGCTCAACATGTTCTTGTTGACCATGTCATTGATGATTGGTACTGCTGGCTTGCCACACGTTATCATCCGCTTTTTTACTGTACCTAAGGTATCAGACGCGCGTATTTCGGCAGGTTGGACATTGATCTTTATTGCCTTGCTATACACCACAGCACCTGCAGTGGGTTCTATGGCACGCCTAAACATCATTAATACGGTTTATCCACAAGGACTTGATCAGCCAGCATTGTCATACGAAGCACGTCCAGAGTGGATGAAGAACTGGGAAACTACTGGTCTTTTGAAATATGAAGACAAAAACGGCGATGGTTTGATCCAGTACTACAATGACAAAAACGAAGAATACGCAGCAGCTGCCACGACTGAAAAAGGTTGGCAAGGTAATGAGCTGACTGTGAACAATGACATCTTGGTACTTGCTAACCCTGAAATTGCAAATCTACCAAGCTGGGTCATCGGTTTGATCGCAGCAGGTGGTTTGGCAGCTGCACTATCTACTGCCGCAGGTCTGTTGTTGGCGATCTCATCAGCCATCTCACATGACCTTATCAAGAAAACCATTAAACCTGACATTACCGATAAAGGCGAGCTCATGGCAGCGCGTATCTCGATGACGATTGCGATTGTGGTTGCGACTTATTTGGGTATGAATCCGCCAGGATTTGCTGCACAGGTTGTTGCTGTAGCCTTCGGTATCGCCGCATCAAGCTTATTCCCAGCATTGATGATGGGTATCTTCTCAAAACGCGTCAATTCAACAGGTGCAACCGCAGGTATGATTGCAGGCTTGAGCGCAACATGTATCTATGTGTTCTTGTACATGGGCTGGTTCTTCATTCCAGGCACAAACACCTTTGAGAACGTAGAAGCTAACTGGATCTTGGGCATCTCTCCACTATCATTTGGTGCGATTGGCGCTGTGATTAACTTTATTGTTGCAATCGCTGTATCGTCAATGGGTAATCCACCACCTAAAGAAGTTCAAGACTTGGTTGAAAGTGTTCGTTATCCAAAAGGTGCAGGCGGCGCGATTGATCACTAATCCACCCCTCCACAAAAAAAATCGCTCAGAGTCCTGGGCGATTTTTTAATTGAGTTAGAAGTACTGGCTATCGTTGTCATATTATGATAATTTTTATGGCATTTTGATTCGTAGTTGTCTATAATACTTATTCATAATATTTTACTACATAAAATTACATATTTTATACAGGCATAAAGGATATACCAACCATGATGTTTTGGGAAATTTTGGCGACCATCTTTAGCGGCTTTTTATTAGCAGGTCTTGTCATGCCGATACGCTTGTTTTATAAGCGCACGCCAAAATGGATCGTACCTGCGGCTGCAGGATTGGGGATGATCGGCTTTCAGGTATATACCGAATATACTTGGGCAAATGATACCATCGCCAAACTGCCCGACCAAAGCGTTGTCGTCGCCAAAGTAGAAAAAACCACCTGGTTTCGTCCATGGTCGTATGTCAAACCACAAGTTTTTCAGTTCGTGGTACTAGATAAGGGCAATACTCAGACAGATGCCAATAATCCAGCCATCAAACACAGCACACTGTATTTTTTTGAACGCCGTGCAGCAGCGCATCCGCTTGGTATTTCTGTTGATTGTACCAATCCCACTTTGGCGTTTGATGACACCACCAATCAAAACATCATTAACGCCCTTTGCCCATAATTTCACCAATCAAAAAGATGCTTATCACAAGCATCTTTTTGATTGGTTAATAACCGCCAAGCTCATACTTTGGATTATTTGGATTAAAAAAATCGCTCACTGGACTTTTTGGTAAATTGTCCTGCGCGCTCGTCAAGCAGCTTGGCGATATGCTCATAGTGCCGAGAAAAATCAGCACCAGTCAGCTCATCTGTGTTACCATTATCCATCGCCGCGCGGATAGCGGCGTCCAGTGGCAATTGTCCAAGCAAAGGCACGCCATAGGCTTTTGCCATTTCATCACCGCCGCCAACGCCAAAAATCGCCTCGGTATGACCACAATTTGAACAAGTGTGCAGCGCCATATTTTCTATAATGCCCAAAACGGCAATGTCTGTTTTACGAAACATCTCCACGCCCTTTTTGGCATCCAGCAGTGCAATATGCTGCGGCGTCGTGACGACAACCGCGCCCGTCAAAGGAATGCGCTGTGCCAGTGTCAGCTGAATATCGCCCGTACCCGGCGGCATATCAATGAGCAAATAATCCAGCTGCGGCCAGTTGGTTTGATTGTATAGCTGCATCAGTGCGCCAGTGGCCTTAATGCCCCGCCATGCAATCGGTGTATTTTCAGCTTCGATCAAATTACCAATCGAAAGTACGGCTAAGCCATGGGCATCGATAGGTATAAATTGATCATTTTCAACTTCAGGTTTTGCCGAGGCTACGCCCAGCATGGTCGGAATCGACGGTCCATAAATATCAGCATCTAAGATACCGACGCGCTTACCCATCTTTTGAAGTGCTAATGCCAAATTCACTGTCGTGGTTGATTTACCGACGCCGCCCTTACCCGAAGCCACTGCGATGATATGCTTGATGCGCGGATGGGCACTCAGCTGCGACTGCTTAGTTGCCGCCTTCGTAGGTGCAGGCTCATCATGGTGAGCGGGGATGGTATCGGCGT
Source organism: Moraxella canis (assembly GCF_002014965.1). Taxonomy (GTDB): domain Bacteria; phylum Pseudomonadota; class Gammaproteobacteria; order Pseudomonadales; family Moraxellaceae; genus Moraxella; species Moraxella canis. Next base: position 168,209 of record NZ_MUXT01000004.1, on the reverse strand, counting down.
TTTTGGTGGGGTGATGGGTTTTTACCAGATTAGGCTGCGCGGTGTGGTCATGGGTATTAGCCAAGCTGCCATCCTTTGAGGTGACAGTCACATTGATATTCACCTCCTCGATGCCCAGCGGGTATAGCCGCTTTTGAAGTGTGTGATACTGCTGCTCAAGCTCAGCGGTATCATCAGATTCTGCAATGCGCATTTGTAGATCCAACACCTTGCCATCGGTCAGATTCATTTTTTCAATATATTTTGTAAAAGGGTGTCCGTAGAGCGTCATGTCATCAATGACCGCTTGCACGGCGCTGGAGGTTGGTTTTTTCTTTTTAAATAATTCAAACATATGTCACCGCCATACTGGCTTTATTAATTAAATCACTTTTTGATAACTATTATTATCTGATCACTGGGGCATTTTAGCACAGTTATAGTGTGGCATAAAGTCAAGCAGCCATCACGCAGACAGTCCTTATGCTTAATCAGCCGCTAGAGAATATGCTCAAAGTTTGTTAAAATGCGCATTGACTAATTATTACCCCCTAAGCCATGACACAGCAAACAAAGCCCCTTTTACTCAGCGACTATGATTATCACCTGCCAGAATCTTTGATCGCGCGCTATCCTTTAGAAAATCGTACCAGCTCCCGCCTGTTACATGTCAGTGATCGCACCTGCCAAGATCTGCATTTTGGCGATCTGATTAAGTTATTAAACCCTGGTGATTTGTTGGTGCTCAATGACACCAAGGTCATCAAAGCTCGCCTGCATGGTCAAAAGCAAACAGGCGGTGCAGTTGAGGTGCTGGTTGAGCGTATTTTGCCCGATGAGGCTGGCGCGCCTGCCAATCAAGCCTTGTGCCATGTGCGCTCAAGCCGTTCACCAAAAGCAGGTCAGGTGCTGAGCCTTGCCGACGATCAAATGCGTGCCACCGTGATGGGTCGCCAAGACAATTTATTTATTTTAAGCTTTGAGTCGCCCATTTTGGCTGATCTGGATAAATACGGTCAAATGCCCATTCCGCCTTATTTTGAGCGAAAAGCTGACGAAAAAGATGACGAGCGATATCAGACTGTATTCCATGATCCTGACAAATCTGCCAGTGTCGCAGCGCCCACAGCGAGCTTGCATTTTGATGAGGCGCTGCTCACACAGCTTAGACAAAAAGGCGTTCAAATTGCTTTTGTGACTTTGCATGTCGGTTCTGGCACTTTTGCTCCGGTTAAGGTGGATAACTTAACCGACCACATCATGCATGCTGAGTACGCCCATCTGCCTACCCCTACCGCAGCGCTGATTAATGCCACAAAAGTAGCGGGCGGTCGCATCGTCGCCGTGGGGACGACGGTGACACGGACGCTTGAGACAGCGCATCTACATCGAATAGACGGTGAATTGGTCGAGTTTTCAGGCGATACCCAAATTTTTATTTATCCCCCGTATGAGTTTGGCGTGGTGGACTGTTTGATTACCAATTTTCACCTGCCCAAATCGACGCTACTCATGCTGGTCTCAGCATTTGCCGGCACCCAAGCCATCAAAGATGCTTATAATCATGCCATCGAACATCAGTATCGATTCTTCAGCTATGGTGATGCGATGTTTCTTGAACGACAAACATCATCAAGATAGGTAAATATACTGACCACTAAGCCCAACAAATTCATAACAAGTCCATGTTATCAAAGTAAGTTTTATGATAAAATAATCGGTTTTGATCAATAAAGACAGATTTGAGACTTATGAAATTTACCCTACATAATACCGACGGCGGTAACAACCACGCACGCCGCGGCACAGTCAGCTTGGCACATGGCGAGGTACAAACGCCCGCTTTTATGCCTGTAGGCACTTATGGCACGGTCAAAGGTATGCTGCCACGCGACATTGAGGGCATCGGCGCAGACATTATTCTTGGAAATACTTTCCATCTGTGGCTGCGCCCTGGCATGGAAGTGGTTCGTGAATTTGGTGGCTTGCATGACTTTATGGGGTGGAATAAGCCCATCTTGACCGACTCAGGCGGCTTTCAGGTCTTTAGTTTGGGTGCGATGCGTAAAATCACCGAAGAAGGTGTGGCTTTTCGCTCACCCGTTGATGGCGCAAAAGTATTTTTGTCGCCTGAAACTTCCATGCAAATTCAAAACGATCTAAATTCTGACATCGTCATGCAGTTTGATGAGTGTACGCCCTATCCTGCCACGCATGAAGACGCCAAAAAATCGCTCGAGCTGTCACTGCGCTGGGGTCAGCGCTGCATCGATGAGCATCAGCGCCTAGGCAATAAAAACGCCCTATTTGGCATTATCCAAGGCAGTATGTATCAAGACTTGCGCATGCAGTCGCTAGATGGGCTGCTTAAGATGCCGTTTGATGGCTATGCCATTGGCGGTCTGTCGGTCGGCGAACCCAAAGAAGAAATGATCAAAGTGCTCAACTATCTGCCAAATGCCATGCCTCATGATAAGCCGCGCTATCTGATGGGCGTGGGCAAGCCTGCCGACATCGTCGAAGCGGTGCGTCGCGGTGTGGATATGTTTGACTGCGTGATGCCGACTCGAAACGCCAGAAATGGGCATTATTTTGTTACTGGTAATAGCGACAATAAAGGTGTGATTCGCATCAAAAACAGTCAGTATCGCACCGACACAGCACCGCTTGATGAGCATTGCGACTGCTACACTTGCCAAAATTTCAGCCGTGCTTATCTTTACCATCTGCACAAATGTAAAGAGATGCTTTCTGCGCAACTGGCAACGATTCATAATCTGCGCTACTATCAGCGCCTGATGGCTGACATTCGCCAAGCCATTGAAAATAATCGCTTTGATGAATTTGTGGCGCAGTTTTATGCCAATTGGGGCATGCAGGTGCCAGATTTTGATAAAAACGCTGATTAAGCCATCACTTTAACATTTACCAATCACATCTAAGCAGGCAAAACCTTAGGCGTGATTGGTAAAGCCAAGCCCAATTTAAAGACTTTATAATAGCCATGAATTGGCGTCTGATCACTCAAATCAAGCTGACTTTTTGATGAATCAATGACAGGATAAATGATCAAACACCGTATGTGCTGATCGTCTGACACTTTGGCTATTTGGCGCACTTTATTTAGCCGCGCATAGCCACACACTTGGCGAATGTCTTGGTGGATCAGGCTATGATGGTATTTTAATTTATATTTAGCATCAATAATCAGTGAATGCTCGCCATCAGCGATCAAAAAATCCAAGACATTGCCATACGTGCCAAACTGATAAATCAGCTTGGCAGATTGATGAGTTTTTAGCATCTTAGTGTACACATACAGCTCAAATAACTTGGGCATATCAATCCAAAACGGCGGCGTCTTTTGATGTGCCTCATCGACCGATGGCTGATACCCAAAACGCTTTAAAATACATTCACCCAATTCGATCGCTTGCTGATAATCTTTAAAAAAGGCATTTTGCCGACGATGTTTTGGGATCTTGACCTTGATTTGGTCGCTCACCTGCTCAAAAGCCGCTCGGCAAAAATTCAATAATTGCCGCATGTCTTGGCTGCCAGACGCACTGCCGATACCCTCAAGGTAGCGATCACAAACCCTTAAAACATACTTCAAAAACTGATTTTCAGGAATATTGATGTCAAAAGCAGGATATTCGCACAAATTTTTGATCATATGATTTTTGATCACATTGTTTTGGATGTGCTTGGCAACCAAAAGCCTGCCTTTCATTTTACCGCTCAGATTTTCTTGGGTTTGATGATAGGATTTTTTTAAGCCTTTTTGACGATATTTTTGAGCACGCCCAAAAACTGCGCGATCAAAAATGGCGTCAAAATGTCTGATTTTTGTTCAAGCTCTATCTGCGGACTGTGCCAATCAATGAACAATAGCGAATCGATATGCTTGACCGCTTCGGGTTCTTCACAGATCTTTGTCAGCATTTTTATGATATCCACTTCATAAAACATCGCCTGGCTTGATGAATCTTGAGTGGGCGGATCTGCATCACCCAATTGCTCCACCGCTTTTTCAAAGTGGTGGATGCGCCCAATATTGATCTTAGGCTCAACATAGACAAAGGCGCCATTTTCGACAAGCCAATCTGCACCGATATAATAACCCGCTTGCAGGTGATAAACGCCCTTGTCATCATCCTTAGTCAGGCTAAATGGGCTGACATTTGCAAAAATTCGCCTAGGCTTAGCCACGCTCAAAGATTCGTAAATCTCTGACGGCAGCGCATAGTCGGTAGATACGATTTTTGAGCCAATTGTTACTAGCTCATGTTCTCTTAGACGAATTTTTATCATATCCAAGTATTTTAAGTTGTAAACTCATTGGCAGCGCCATTAAGCGGTTAGCTCATCGATTTTTTGTTTGGCGGATGGCTTTAGCACACCATCTTTGAGATATTCATATAAAATGGGCCTGATCTCATAATCTAGGCGTGTCTGAATATCCATCTTATCGGTTATGAAGTAAGCATGTCCAAGCTGCACATCGCGTTTGTCAAAATCCCCTGAAGTCTCTTCATCAAAAATCTTTTGGACTGAGTCATAGCAAGCCTTGGCAAACTCATCACCAAGTTCGTCAGATAAATCGGTCGGCAAGACATCCACAAAAGCAAATCGCCGACGGATGGCATAATCAATATGACCCACGCTGCGATCAGCGGTATTCATCGTACCAATCACATACAGATTTGGCGGCAGCATGATGGTTCGGCTACCATCGACCTCATACATCGACTCGACCGCCTCACCGCGATACTCAAGCGCATAAATCAGCTCGCCAAGTACGGCAGACAAATTGGCGCGGTTAATTTCATCAATGATTAGGACATGATTTTGACTTGGGTTGGCTGCCGCCATCGCTGCCATCTTCGCCAAAATCTTATCTTGAGCTTGGTACTGGATGCCATTATCATGCGGCACAGCGACAATGCCACGCACAAAATCTTCATAAGTATAACTGGGATGAAATTGGATGATTTGGCAGTTTGGAGAATCTTTCAAACCATCCATATCTTTTAAAGCTAATAAGCTGACTGCCAAAGCTTTGGCAAGCCTTGTCTTACCTGTACCTGGCGGACCTTGCAAGATAATCTGATTTTTGGACTTGAGTATCTTTTCTAAGTTTTCAACTTCAAAACAGGTATCATTTTTAGCAGATGCGTTTTGCCACTCATCTTTTATTTGATAACAAAGCAATGAGATGACCAATTTTTATTGTAAGGATGCTTAACAGGTATATCAATAGCATTAAAATAATCTACAAGATACTCGTTAAATTTAGTTGGATCATACGGTTTTTGAAGCACTTTACAGATTTGCTTTCGATGATTTTCGCTCAATATTGTAAAATTGTTTATCGGATCCAATAAATACCTGATGGCATTATCCACCGATACAGATGATATACTTTGCTTATCAAGTTTGAATGAAATTAGATGTTCAACCCAAGAATGCATTCTAACATAGGCTTTGGCAAGTGTACGATTATCATCATATTGATTCAATTTATCCTTATCTCTTGCGTGATAATCACAATAAGAAATGATCTCAAAAATCAGATTTCCAACTTCCTTGTATTTGCTATTGGTCTCAAATTCATACCTTAACTTTTGATAATCTTTTTTATGATTGAATAAAAAAGATTCTTCATCTTTGGATAGTGGTAATTCTTGAAACTTAATCAGTGCATCTTGAGCTTTCTGAAAATAAAAATCTTTACTCTTAAGAATTTTTCCTAAATCATCATCTTTATCTAAAGAAATTTTTAACTGATTTAAAATATGTACCTGCATATCGCTTTCTCAACAACTCAAAATGTCAGTTAGGTTGCTTACTGTATTACCCAAACACCTGCTCATATTCTGCATCATCAAATCCAATCACTGGCTTGGCACCACCCAAAATGATTGGGCGCTTGATCATGCTTTGATTGGTTTTGACAATCTCATACATCGCTGACACATCGCCACTGCCGAGCACCGCTTTGGCGTCATCATCAAGTTTTCGGTAGGTTAGTCCTTGCTTATTGATGACTTTATCACCAAAGAGTGTCACAAATTCACCAAATTCATCCAAAGTCAGCAGCTGTTTTTTATAATCAAAAAACTCATACGCTTTGCCAAGTGCGTTTAATTGATCAAAAGCCTTTTTCATCGTATTACAATTTTTGATGCCATAAATGGTGATTGTCATGAGCCTATCTCCTTGATGAAGTTTTTTATTTAAAGTGATCAAAGTATAGCAAAGTATCAGCGAATTTGGGTATAATAGCTAAGTTTATTTCTTAACTTTCCACTTTTTTGGATAGCAACATGAGCCAAATTTCTTTAGAAGATTACAATTTTTCCGCCATCGAAAAACAATTACAAGCCCAATGGGAAAGCGACAAACGCTATCACACCAATAACGAGAAAACCGACAAGCCCACTCGCTACATGCTCTCGATGTTCCCCTACCCAAGCGGCAAGCTGCACATGGGGCATGTACGCAACTACGCCATCACCGATGTGCTTAGCAGATATTATCGCCAAAAAGGCTATGATGTGATGCAGCCGATGGGGTGGGATGCTTTTGGCTTGCCTGCCGAAAATGCCGCCATCGCCAATGCAGTTGCGCCTGCCAAATGGACCTTTGAAAATATCGCCAGTATGCGTAAGCAGCTCAAGGCATTGGGGCTGTCGATTGACTGGTCGCGTGAATTTGCCACTTGTACACCTGAATATTACCGCTGGGAGCAGTGGCTGTTTTTGCAGCTGTATAAAAAAGGCTTGGTCTATAAAAAACTTGCCACCGTAAACTGGGATCCTGTGGATAATACTGTTCTTGCCAATGAGCAAGTGGTCGATGGTCGTGGTTGGCGCTCGGGTGCCATCGTCGAAAAACGCGACATCCCGATGTACTACTTTAAGATCACCGATTATGCCGATGAGCTATTGGATGACCTAAAGACCTTGGAAGGTCATTGGCCAAAGCAAGTGCTTTCTATGCAGCAAAATTGGATTGGTCGAAGCCAAGGCATGGAGCTGGATTTTGCTTATTCAATTGATGGCTGTGATGATGTCTTGCGCGTCTTTACCACGCGCCCTGATACCATCATGGGCGTCAGTTACTTGGCAGTGGCAGCCGAACATCCGCTTGCTCAGCACGCCGCCAAACAAAACCCTGCCATTGCTGCATTCTGCGCAGAATGTAAGCAAGGCTCGGTCGCCGAAGCCGACATCGCCAAAGCCGAAAAAGTTGGTATCGACACAGGCTTGACCGCCAAACACCCCATCACAGGTGCCGATGTGCCAGTATGGGTAGCAAACTATGTCCTGATGAGCTATGGCTCTGGCGCTGTCATGGCGGTGCCTGCGCATGATGAGCGTGATTTTGAATTTGCCAATAAATACAATCTGCCCATCCCACAAGTCATTGATTTTAAAGATAAACCAAGCGACTACAGTACTAGCCAGTGGCAAGATTGGTACAGCGACAAGACAGGATTTTGTATCAATTCAGGCATTTTGGACGGCTTATCTTATGACGATGCAGTCACCAAAGTCCATGACATCATCACCGAAAAAGGCCTAGGTCAAGCCACCACCCAGTATCGTCTGCGCGACTGGGGCGTGAGTCGTCAGCGCTATTGGGGCTGCCCAATTCCAATGGTAAACTGCGAATACTGCGGCACGGTGCCTGTGGATGAAGCCGATTTGCCTGTAGTGCTACCAACCGATGTCATCCCTGATGGGCGCGGCAACCCCCTAAAAAATATGCCTGAATTTTTACACACCACTTGCCCAAAATGCGGTCAGCCAGCCGAACGTGAAACCGACACGTTTGATACCTTTGTAGAATCAAGCTGGTACGCTCAGCGTTTTGCGTCACCACATGATGATAGCCAAATGATTGAGCGCGCCGCTGCCGATAAGTGGCTGCCTGTCGATCAGTATGTGGGCGGTGTTGAACATGCGGTACTGCATTTGCTTTATGCAAGATTTTTCCACAAAGTGATGCGTGATGAAGGCTTGGTAAGTAAAGATGAGCCCTTTGCCAATCTGTTGGCTCAAGGCATGGTATTGGCGGGCACTTATTATCGCTCAAATAGCGACGGCAGCACCACTTACTATTTCCCGCACGAGATTGACTTTGTCATGAACGGCACCGAAATCGAAGGCGCCACCTTAAAAGCTGATGGTAAGCCTGTGGTGATCGGTAAAATCGAAAAAATGAGTAAGTCCAAAAACAACGGCGTCGATCCTCAGGATATCGTTGAGCAATACGGAGCGGACACAGTTCGTCTTTATACGATGTTCACCGCGCCTGCCGATCAGACGCTTGAATGGTCAGACAGCGCACTCAAAGGTCCGCATAATTTTGTCAAAAAAGTATGGCGCACCGTTGGCGAACATTTGTCAGCCATTGAAAATAGTCAATCAACTGATTTGACAATTAATAAAGATGCTCTGTCAAAAGATGCCAAAAACCTACGCCGCAAAACCCATGAGACCATCGCCAAGATCGATGTCAGCCTAGGCGAGCATATGGCGCTTAATACGCCTGTATCTAGCCTGATGGAGCTTTGTAATGAAATTGCCAGCTTTAAGCCGACCGATCATAATGACATCGCGGTGCGCCATGAAGCCATCGTTGCATTATTGACGATGTTGTCTTTGTATGCTCCACACGTTGGCGAGTATTTATTACAGGCGCTCAACATTGATGCGCACACCCAAGCTTTCCCAACTTTGGATGAATCAGCTTTGATCAACGACACCATCACCATGGTCGTGCAGGTTAATGGTAAAGTACGCGGTAAGATGGAAGTTGCCACTGGTACAGATCAAGCCGAGCTTATCCGAGAAGCCAAGAATATTGAAGGCGTGGCGAAATATCTGACTGGCGAAATCAAAAAAGAGATCGTCGTACCTAATAAACTCATCAGTTTTGTTGTGGCGGGTGCTTGATGCAAATAAAATCCATGATGCAAGCAGGCGTGATGGCATTGACTTTAATGTCACTGACTGCCTGCGGGTTTGGTCTACGCGGTGTCAGCGATACGGGCGTTCAGCTGGCGCCGACTTATGACCATGTCAATATCGTGACTGAAAGTAGCGCTGTTGGTTATGCGCTCAAACCCAAGCTTGAGACACAGTTGGCTCAGCTTGGTGTGGTGAGTGACGCCAGCGCCGCCCATCAGATTCAAGTCAATAATTTGCGATATCGTGAATATAAGCTGCTTGGCGTATTATCCGAAATTCGCTTAGTGCTGACTGCTGATGTCATCTATCAGATGAATGGTCAAACCATTCGCAAAGTGGTGCAAACTGAGCGCAGCTATCAATATAATGAAGCCAGTGTAGCGACCAGCGATCAGCAAGGCGAAATTGTCAAGGTATGGCTACAAAACAGCTTGGCGCATCGCATCGCTGAGCAGTACTATGCGCTTGGCAGTCAGACTCATACGCCCTAGCCATGCAAAAGCGCTTTTTGGCAGTTGCTGAATCCCTCAAAGATCCTGCCATGACGCTGAGCGGTTTATGGCTGTCACACTCTGACGAGCCGCTGATTCTTCAGTGGCTCATTGATGCGTGCCGTCCGATTTGGCAAGCCAATCATCAAGTGATCAAGCGCATTGACCTCACCTCCCCCAAAAGTTGGCAAGAAGCCACCCAAGAACTTGATTCACTGTCACTCTTTGGGGAATCTAGCGCCATTATCATCAGCGGTAAGCATAAGCCTGACGATGCCGTCTTAAGCCAATTAGCAGACTTTGCCAATGATGTCAAAGCCGGTGCCAGTTCACATCACCTGATTTGGCTTTTACCCAAACAAGATAAAAAATCTCAAAACACCAAAGCCTTTAAGCTGTTTGACCAACATGGACTGATCGTCCATGGCGCCATCCAAAACGAATCTGAGCGGCGCGCCCTTTTAACCGCCAAAGCCCAAGAGTTTGGGCTTTCGCTCACCGCTGACGCATGGCAGATGCTCATGAGCCATACTCAGCACGATTTATTGACCGCTTATCAGACGCTGTGGCGACTGTCTTATGTTCATACCCTGCCTAGCCAGTCACCGCCTGCGGTGATCGATATTCCTGATCTTAGTACACTTCTATCTGAAGGTGGTGTGTTCAGTGTTTTTGATTTATCTGATGCGCTAATCCAAAGGCAGCCCAATCAATGCCTAAAAATCATTGACTATCTTCACCAAACCGATACCGCACCCAGCATTATTTTATGGGCAATATCAAAAGACATTCATCTCATCGCCGCCCTAAGAAATGGTCAAGACCCCCAAAAGCTTGGCATTTGGCGTAACAAAGTCTTTAGTTATCAAACTCTTGCAAATTTAGTCTCTGATGGCATGATCTCTCACTGGCTCACCGAAGTTTATGACATTGATAAAACCATCAAAGGACTCAGCCAAGACAACGCATGGCGATTGATTCGCAGGCTGGTATTATCAATTTGTGGTGTCAGCGTGTGACTGTTTGGTGATCAAATCACACCCAAAATCCACCAACGCCTTAGCAGGCATACAAATAACAACATTATTTGATTTTTTATAAACAAAATCTTGTTATCATAGCTTTATGTTTGGATAAAATTCAAAGCGCTTTTGCAGGTTTTTGTTGGATTTACACATGTCATCGTTCATACCTTCTTCAAAAAGATCTTTTAAATTACGCTCGCCCATCAAATGGCTGGTGATCGCGGTGCTGACAGTGCTTTTGATTGTTTTTATTTATCAAAAACTCAATCCAGCACCCACTCCGCCCGAATACCTCACCACTGAAGTCCGCTTGGGTGATATTGAAAATACTGTGATGGCTTCTGGCAAAATCAAAGCCATCCAAACGGTTGAGGTTGGCGCTCAGGTGTCAGGAGAGATTGTGCGACTGCATGTGGATGTCGGCGATTTTGTCAAACAAGGCGACATCATCGCACAGATCAGCCAAGTTGAGCAAAAAAATGTCCTGTCTAATGCCGAAGCGACCCTTGGTCAAGCCACAGCAAGCCTAAACCAAGCTCATGGAGATTTACGCAGTCGCCAAGGTGAAGTCGTGAGCGCTCAAGCGACTGTTGATACTAAGCAAGCTGAATTAAATCGTGCCAAACAAAGTTTTGAGCGGCTGCAAAATCTCATTGACATAGACGCTGTAAGCCGTGAAGAATATGATGAAGCTCACGCCAAAGTCTTGGCAGCCCAAGGCGCGCTTGCCACCGCCCAAGCCAATTATCAAAACGCACTCACCGCAGTCACTAATGCAAAGCTTGCCATCCATAGTCAAGAAGCCGCCATCACCAAAGCACGAAATGATGTCGCAACCGCAGAAGAAGATCTAAGCTACACCACCATTCGCGCCCCAATGGATGGTACTGTGGTCTCGGTGAGCCAAAAACAAGGCACCACAGTCAATGCCAATCAGTCAGCCCCTACCATAGTGACGCTTGCTGACCTAAGCCGCGTGCGTATCAATGCCCAAATCTCTGAAGCTGATGTGGTCAATATCCATCCCCAAATGCCAGCACGATTTAATATCATCGGCAATCCCAATCAGCAGTACGATGCCATTTTGGCAGGTATTGAGCCCGCCCCAGAAACGATGAGTAGCTCAAGCAGCACTGATGGCGCGGTATATTATATTGGCTATTTGGATGTGGATAATGCCGAAGGCAAATTTCGCATTGACATGACCGCCCAAGTCAATATCATCATTGACCAAGCAAAAAATGTCCTCGTCATCCCCGCCGCCGCCATCGAAGAGAGCGACGGCAAAACCACCGTGCGTATCATTGATCAAGATGGCTTTGCTACACCAGTCGAAGTAGTCATCGGCATGAATAATCGCGTAAATGCTCAAGTGATATCAGGGCTCAGTGAAGGCGATGTCATCGTCATCGGCGAAGCGTCAGGCGAACCAAGCTCAGGCAGACCCAGAAACTCTGGCAGATCGATGATGCGATAAGGATAACCGATGACAATACCAGCATCACCGCCCAAGACACCGCTGATTGAAATCAGGGATTTGGTTCGTGATTTTTCGACAGGGGAAACCTCGATACGCATTTTGCATGGTATCACCTTGAGGCTTTATCAAGGTGAGATGGTGGCTATCATTGGACAATCTGGCTCAGGCAAGTCCACTTTGATGAATATTTTAGGCTGCCTAGATCAAGCCAGTGGGGGCGAATATTTTATTTATGGTCGCTCGGTAAACGATTTAGATTCCGAAGCGCTTGCCAAATTACGCCGCGAACACTTTGGCTTTATTTTTCAGCGCTATCATCTGCTTGGCGATATCAGCGCTCAAGATAATGTCACCGTGCCTGCTGTCTATGCTGGCATGGAGACCGCCAAGCGTCGGCAGCGAGCCTTAGAGCTGCTGACCGCTTTGGGCTTGGGCGATAAAGCGCATCATCGACCCAGCCAGCTGTCAGGCGGTCAGCAGCAGCGCGTGTCAATCGCTCGAGCGCTCATGAATGGCGGTGATATCATCTTAGCTGATGAGCCGACAGGCGCGCTAGATAGCGCCTCAGGGATCGATGTGATGACCATCTTGCACAGGCTTAAAGAAGCAGGTCATACCATCATCATGGTGACGCACGACCCAAGCTTAGCCCAGCAAGCCGACCGCGTCATCGAACTTAAAGATGGTCAAGTGATCGATGATCACTACACATCCAATGCCGACCGCCAACGAGCCTTGCAAAGCAGCGCCTCTGAGCATCCCCAAACTTCTGGTGCATTATTAGGCGTTTTTGATCGCCTAAAAGAAGCGTTCAAAATGTCCATATACGCATTAAAAGCCCATAAAATGCGCACCTTATTGACCATGCTTGGGATCATCATTGGCATCGCCTCTGTCGTCTCGATCGTTGGATTGGGTCAAGGATCACAGCAAAAAATCCTAGCTGATATCAATCAACTGGGTACAAATACCATCACGGTCAATGACGGCTATCCGTTTGGGGATCCAAGGCGGCGTTTTGGGTATGATAATCTCACCACTGCCGATGCAGATGCCGTCGCCGCACAGCCCTACGCCAAAAGTGTCAGCCCTCAGGTTGACAGCTCTGTCATCGCCCGATATAAAGACATCGAAACCAATGCAAGCGTCAATGGCGTCGGTCAAAATTATCTTGAAGTCACAGGTGAAAAACTGATGCTTGGACAAGGTTTTGGTGATCATCATGTCCAAAATCTCACCCAAGACATCATTTTGGATCACAACGCCTATCAAGCGTTTTTTAATGGCGAAGGCAATCCCATCGGTGAAGTCATCTTAGTGGGTAATGTGCCCGGTCAAGTCATTGGTGTTTTATCCAAAAAGAACACGAGCTTTGGTCGCCAAACCAATACCCCTCAGCTGTACATGCCCCATACCACCGTCATGCATCGGATATTGGGCACAAGTTACATTGATCGGTTTGTGGTACTCATCGATGAAGATACGCCCTCAGCTGTCGCAGAAACTGCCATCAGCGACCTCATCGAAGCACGGCATGGTACAGATGATTTTAGCATCATGAATACCGACTCAATCCGCCAAACGGTCGAGTCCACGACCAGCACGATGACCTTACTCATCTCATCGATTGCCATCATCTCCTTGGTCGTCGGCGGCATCGGCGTGATGAATATCATGCTCGTATCAGTCACAGAGCGCACAAGCGAAATTGGCGTAAGAATGGCAGTCGGTGCGCGCCAAAGTGATATTTTACAGCAGTTTTTGATCGAAGCTGTCTTGGTGTGTATTCTTGGCGGCTTACTTGGCGTGGGCTTAGCCTATGCCATTGGTAGCGTGATCAATCGCTTTGGCGGCGAGAATTTTCAGGTCATCTATTCGCCTTTATCAATCGCTGCCGCCTTAGCCTGCTCAATGATGATTGGGGTGATTTTTGGGTTTTTACCTGCGCGAAATGCAGCACGCCTAAATCCTGTCGATGCTCTAAATCGCCATACTTAATACCTAAAAATAGTCGTTTGCTTAATATCTTTAACTTAATATCTTTAAATAGTCGTTTTGGCTCACCCCAGATTCATCACCTAAGACGCCATAGCGATACTAAAAATGCTATGCTAAAATACTCAAATCAGGCATTGTGATGAATGCTTATATGATCGTTTTTCCAAGGAGGTTATTATGAAAAACTCACTGATTGCCAGTATTTGTGCAACGGCTGTACTAGCTGGCTGCCAAGCTACCGACACCAAAACATCCGCGCCCACCACACCCAACACCAAACCTACTGAAACCCAGCGATTTGAGTGCGAAAATGGCATCAGTGTCGCAGTCAGCCCAGCAGGCACAAGCAGAAGACAGCTGACCATCATCAGTCACCAAAATGCGACCGCCATCCTCAATCACACGCCATCTGCCTCAGGCGAGCGCTATGTGAACACCGAAGGTTTCTTTGGTCACGGCGGCGAATGGCACCAAAAAGCAAGCACTGCTTACTTTACATTCACCGACGCTACGGGCGCATCCATCGGTGTCTCGTGTGAAGCACTTTAATTGGCTAACCATCCTCCCAAGCTTTTGCTTGGGATTTTTTTTAGCACTCAAGGCAAAAATTGAGATTTTAGTCAAATTTTCATTTTTTTGACATTTTTTGAAAATAAACACTTGCAATCAAAAAATTTTTGCGTATAATATGCACCACGTTAGCGATATGGAATACCGTATCCGACTAGATCAATGGGTCGTTAGCTCAGTTGGTAGAGCAGTTGACTTTTAATCAATTGGTCGCAGGTTCGAATCCTGCACGACCCACCATTGATTCTAGTACTCGCTAAGGGTCGTTAGCTCAGTTGGTAGAGCAGTTGACTTTTAATCAATTGGTCGCAGGTTCGAATCCTGCACGACCCACCATCATTCCCCAATAGCTCAGTCGGTAGAGCATCGGACTGTTAATCCGTGTGTCCCTGGTTCGAGCCCAGGTTGGGGAGCCATATTTTAAAAGCCCTTATTGTTTTGATATCAAATCAATAAGGGCTTTTTGTTGCTTGTTAGATTTATCCATGCATTTGAATAAGAATCACCCCAAGATGATCTTAGGGTGATTTTTATTGATCAAACTCAATCAAATCAGAACTTCGTCGTCAGTCCCAAGGTCACATTACGCCCCATTTGCGGCACAAATGGTAAAAATGAGTTATGAACATAGATTTGCTCATCAAGCAAGTTATTGGCGCGCAAAGACAGCGTATAATCCACATTTTTATACACATTATTGTAATCCACGCCAAGATTGAGCAGATTATAACCTGCGGTTTTATTTTCTACCACATAACGCGGCTGCATGGTCAAAGGATTATTTTCGCTGCCATATTCGCTCACCACACAGTCGCTGTCGATGCGCTCACAGCCTTCTGGGCGTCTGAATTCAGGCTTGATGGCGATGGTTGAAGTGGTCACTTTATTTTGTGAAAACACATGGCTAAACTCAGCATTGGCTGACCAGTTATCACCAAAATAACCTTGCCAGCGCAATCCTAAGCGGCTCGGTGGTACGCGCGGTGCATTGGTCGCATGGCGAGCCAAGCGGTCGTAATCTTCTTCTCCAGCGATGGTTGTGCCATTTTTATAGACATTGATGGTTGTACTACATTCATTATATTCATTAATCTGCCCCCATTCTTCAGGCGTTTTTGAGCTGCAGGTCAAATCACTGGTATTGTCATAGTCACCATATTCATCCACTGTCATCTCTTTGATGTCATCGTCAAAATACACCCATTTTCTGCCAGCGTGCATGAGTCTGCCCTTAACATCTGGCAAAGCGCCGATTTTGCCACGCACCATATCGCCAAAGAGCGTGATACTGTGATTCATATTCGGCTGATAAGTCATCTCACCTTCTAAGCCATAAAACTTAGCAGTGGTTTGATTGTAGCGGCGCATATAAAGATTGCCTTCTTTGGCGATATTTTCATTAAAAATATAATTATCAAAATCGCTATAATAAGCACTGCCTTTGTAGCTCAGTTTATCGCCTGTATGCGTCAGCCCAATCTCAAAGTTGTCTGATTTTTCTTTGGTGAGATTTTTATTGCCATGCTCAAATGAGCTGGTCGCCAAATGCCCGCCTTGATAATACAGCTCCATCGGCGATGGGATACGCTCATTATGCGAATAAGTAAACGACAAGCGATACTCAGGCGTAATGCCCCACAGCGCCGTCCCTGCGTAGGATACAGCACTTTGCTTATAAGTGCTCAAATCAGGATGATCAGGTGCTTTGACCTGCGCCTTACTCAAAAAATACTCCAAAGCATGATCAAGCAAATGCTGCTCATAATCAATCGGTGTTTTTTGTTTTTCGTAGCGCGCCGCCACCTCAAAGGTTAAATTATCCAATTTAAACTGCTCAAGCCCAAATACGCTGAAACTTTTATTGGTATTAGGCACCAATAAATATGGGCGATATTGGTTGATATTTTGGCTTTGGGCTTTTTGCCACTCTTCTTCTGACTCAAAATAGCTTGGCAGATACGCTTCACCTGCGCTGGATTTTTGATCTTGGTACTGCACACCAATCATACCCGATAAGCGCTCGGTCGGGGTGTGATAAAATTCCAAGCGGCTATTAAACCCTTTTTTGGTAAAAATGGAGCTGGCATAGCCTCGATCTACCGTCGTCTGTCGTTCAGATGGCTTAAAATTATCTAAGGTTTGCTCGTTACCTGCGTCTTTTTCATCATGATAATAGTCAGCATAAGTCAGACTCAATTTAACCTTATCCAAGCCTGTGATCGGCTGGCGCAGCTCGCCGCGAATATCGTAGCGATCCGTCTCCATATCGATCCAAGGCGAATGGTGCTCATGGTTCACAGGGACGCCTGTTGGATTGTGCTCACCTACATGATCTTCATGATCATGGCTACAATGTGTATGTGGATTGTCATAAATATCCTCATCTTCCATCAAATGTGGATAAATGGGCAGATAATAATTGGATTTTGAAAGATCATGCCACTTAATAAAGTGCTCACGCTTACTGTCACAGTGGATATGACCTGGAATGCCGTAGCGATCTTTACGGCGGCTATAAGATGCGCCAATAAAGCCTCTGTCGCCAATATAAGACACACCCACCATACCAACGGTAGATTTATTTTCACTGCCTGGTAAATAATCTAGCATCTTATCGGCTTGAAAATGTGGCACTTTATACTCATCAGCATTACGGCTCAAGCCCTCAACTCTCACCGCGACATTCTCACCCACACCAAAGGTAACGCCAGCGGTAGCGACTTTTTCGTTACTGTTTGTGTTGTATCGTAAAATCGCCTCGCCTTCCATATTTTCATGGATAGTCCCTTCAGGCATACGCTCAGGAATGCGACCATCAACCACATTGATCACCCCAGCAGGCGATGCAGTGCTATAAAGTAGCGTATTGGCGCCACGCACTAGCTCCACTCGCTCAGCCAAAAGCGTATCGGCTGCCACCACATGATCAGGCGACATAGAGGACACATCGATGACATCTGTGCCATTTTGTAAAATCTTCAGCCGAACGCCCTCTTGTCCGCGTACCACAGGCGCTGATGAACCGCCACCAAAAGGATTGCTGTGTACGCCCAGCTCATTTGCCAAGGCATTGCCAAGCGTGGCAGAACGGTGTTTTAGCTTATCTCTTGTCACAGTGACATCACTGGCTTTTTTGGTATTATTAAATGCAAATCCTGAATTTTGGCTGGCTTGAGAAGTCACTAAAACTTCATCCAAAACAACCGTTGGTTCATCTGTCAACTCAGTTTGAGCCATCGCTGGTAATGAAAAAGCCGCCAATATCGCGCATACAAGTGGTTTTTTTGTCATGATGCCCTCATAATATGATATAATATAACAAAACATTAAGGGGCGTTATTATATAACATATACGAAAAATTACAACAATTCTTGACACCTCTTTTATGATTCAGCAATAAAAAAAATCCAGCCTAGTAAGACTGGATTTTTGATTTAACAAACTAAAACAACAGACAATTACCAGAAGTAACCTAGGCCAGCACCAGCACCGAACTCGCTTTCGGTATTGGCAGCAAAACTGATCTTCGCGCCCCACTTGCCGTCATCAGCAACAGTGCTCAAACCAAAGGCGATCGCTGACGCATCCCCATAATGACCCAGAGCAACTGTTGTCGAATTTTGACCCGGACGATAAGCTTGGACAAGGTTACCCATTGCCATAGAAGTCGCACCCGCTGCATGGACTTGTTTATTTAGAACATCAATTCGACCATTAATACGGTCAACTCTGGTCTCCATATTTGAGATGCGGGCATCGTTTAGTTTGATACCCTGATAAGCGGCATGCAATTGGCTGCCATTCACAGCATCAGTTGAATTCTTAGAGACTTCGCCTGCAGCCACATAGTGAATTTGACGCTCTTTGTCCTTTGCACCCACCGATACCGAACCATTGTCTTGAGAAGCAGCACCAGCGAAAGTATATGTGCCACCTGCCACTTCTTGGCTTGAAACTTCAGTAACTGCTTTACCAGCAGAAGCATTACCCAATACAACGGAGTTGCTTTGTACATTAGTGACATCGTTACCTAAGATAAAGGTATCAGACACATTGCTGATATCTTCGTTGTTATGACCAATGATTACCAAGTTTTCGTTAGATTGCACACGGGCATTGTCATTACCAATAATAGTTATTGAGCCAGAGTTTTGATTAATATCGGTATTTAAATCACCGACAATGCTAATAATAGAACGCTCTTGATTTTCAGCAATGGTGCTATTCTTATTACCATAGATGCTTATGGTAGCCGCTTCTTTATTGTTATTAATAAAGTCATTATTATTACCTATCACACCAACTATTACATTTTCATTATTATCTTTCACTTCATAGTTATCACTACCAAATACTTTAATCACCGAACCTTCTAGGTTGCCAGTAATTTGACCATTAACATTACCGTTAACATGGATGTTACCAGCATTTTCGCTAAATGAATAATTATTATCTCCAATGATGACAATCTTCGAATTTGCCAAGTTTTTAAAAATTTCTTCATTTGTACTACCAATGATAGTAATCTTGCCTGCATTCTCAGATATGTCGGTATTGTCACTACCCCAAACCCTGATTTCGGCAGATGGATCATTATTTGTGATCGAATTATTTTGACCTTGATATAACGGCTCTGCAGCATAAACAGTCGTCGTCGCCAGCATCGCTGTTGCTAAGACGCCTGATACCAACTTAAACTTCTTGTGGCGGCTGTCGGTGTTATGCAAACACGTCCCAGATTGACCCTTAAAATTATGATTACCTTTAAAAATTTTATACATGATTATATACCCTGACAGTTATCCAAGTGCTTATAGATCATGGCGATTGCTAAATCACTAGCGATGATAGAAATTTAACGTCATTTAAACTTATCAACCACACCCAACGAATCAGCTTTAACAAGTATCCTTAAGTTAAAGCATATGTTTAATATGTCGAAATATTTATAGATCAACGTAGCAGTTTAGTGGTCGCTGACCTAGAGGCAGAGATCTAAATTGTATTTCACTATCAAACAATGATGACAGCTTATACACTTATTATGTCAGCGATATTAGAATAAGATGACAAATCAAAGATAAACCCAGTAGGCATTATGCTCCAGATTTAGTGCAATTCAATATAAAGATTTAATAAAAATTATTAAAATAATTAATCTAGAATCAATTCTTAAATCGTATAAATATGACCCAAACTCTTAATTAAGCCAAAAATTGACATCCCCCACCATCATGCTATAATCTTTTTGAAAATAAACCATCAGGATATTTATGTTACCCCCACACATTAAAAATCGCTATTCAGATCATCCACAGACCATCATGCGTCCTGTGCATTTGCGCTTGTCCGAAGAAATCATTCAGCATCTTGAAGAGACCGCTCAGATGCATGGATTTAACCGCATCCAAGGTCTGATTCGCTTATACATTCGTCAAGGTCTTGACCGCGATAATTCCAATTACACGCTTGCCCATGACACGCTATTCATCGAAAAGCTGCGCAAAAAAGGCGTCAGTCAATCCATCATTGATGAAGCATTGAACGATGTCAATCAAAAATGCGATTTGGGATAAATTTAAATAACTTCCTTAAAATCGACACAAAGTAAAAACGCCCACTTTCTCAGTGAGCGTTTTTATTTTTGGTTATTTTATATCCGTTTGTTCTTGATTTAGGCTAAATTTCAAGCCCTCACCCAAACCTTTACCGACCTGCACGCCAAAACGATCAAACAGTTTATTCATCGGATTAACATAGGTATAATCCACCGTATCCAGCTCGAGCTGTCTTTTAAGCTCACTGATACTGCCTGTTTTATCCGCTAGCCCCAGCTCAACAGCATCTGTACCCGTCCAAATCAGACCACTAAATAGCTGATTTTGTTCAGGATTGATCAATTTATCGCCACGACCTTGTTTGACAGCATTGATGAAGTTTTGGTGTGTGTTATCTAGCATATTTTGGATATGCTGCTGCTCACTGGCGGTCATCTCACGGCTGACGCTTAGGATGTCTTTATACTCACCTGCGGTCAGTGTACGATCTTTGATGCCTACTTTTCTCATCAGCTCTTCTGCATTAAAGCCAGACATGATCACACCGATAGAACCGACTAAGCTTGATGGATTGACCCAAATCTCATCAGCTGCCGACGCGATATAATACGCGCCTGATGCACCAACATCACCGATGATGGCATAGAGTTTTTTGTCAGGATTTTCTTGGCGGAGCATCATAGCCATTTGCCAGACTTCATCTGACTGCACAGGAGAGCCGCCGGGTGAATTGATATTTAAGACCACTGCTTTGGCGTTTTGGTTATCAAAAGCTTCCATCAAAGAGTCGTTGATATTCAAAGCATTGGTATCACCATTCGCGGTAATCGCGCCAGTCACATCCACCACAGCAATGTGCGGCTCACCTATCCCGACGCGCTCAAGCGATGAGCCGCCGCCACTACACCCAAAACCAAGCGCGACAATCACAAACATCAAATAAGCAAAAGTGAGCAATTTAAAGAAAATTGACCAACGGCGGCTTGATTTTTGTTCTTCGATACTGGCAAGCAAAGTCTTCTCAAGCAGACGCCATTCTTCGCCCTGTCTGGGTGCACTCATGGGTGTGTCGGGTGATATTTTTTGGGGTGATTTGTCAGGATTTGGTGGCCATGCCATAATTGATACCTTATATATAAATGCTTAAACTGTAAAAATACCTTTATTGTAACTCAAAAACCACCCGAACGATAGCACACCCGCCTGATTATTCACTATTTATCCAAGTAAAGTAATTGCGGGGCATCTAAGTTGGCTTTGGCATGACTGGCATCAGCGGCGCGTGTGGTGCTAAGCCAAACAGAGTGATAGCCTAAAGGCGTCGCTAACTTCAGCCGATCATCAGAAAGACACAGCATATCCCACAGCTGCCAAAGCAGCGGTTCACGATTGGTGCTGATGATCAGCTGCGTTCGATTTGAAGTGGCGACATCAGCTCCTAAGTCAGATTCAGGCTCATCTTCCATCAAGTCCGGAGCGCTCAGGGGTAAATCCGCCAAAACTTCAATTTCACAGTGCTGCACGCGCTCATCGCTGATCTCATGCCAACCTGTCAGAGCTTTTATGCTGATGCCTTCAGACTGCCAATGCAGCCCTGCACTGCATGGTGTGTGATGAATATTTGCCAAAGGCTCATGATTACCCGCCTGCCAAAAGCGGTGCACTGGCAGCGCTTTGGCAAGCTGACCCACCACAGGCAAAAATATGCCGCTTGGGCTTTGGACGATGATACCATCGATGCCATGCTGTGCTGCACCCAGTCGATACAGCTGATCTGTCAGCGTCTGAGTGTGATTCGCCCTCAGGGTTTTAGCGCCCAAATCATTTAAGATGAGCCAGTGTTTTTGTTGATGATCATTGTGATAGATCAGCAGTGCTTGACTGATATTGGGCGTATCACTTGGCAAAATGATCAGCTCAAAACGCGGTGCCTGCTTGGGCAGCACCAAAAATATCATCGCTACTACAGGCAGTATGATCAGCACCCTAGGCAAGACATTTGGCAGTATCCATAAGCCCACGACCATAAAACTGAGCAAAAATCCCGCCATTCCAAAAGGTGCATACAGCCAAGCACCCAAACCACCAATTTGGCTACTGAGTCCAAAATATAAAGCATCATGCAACCAATAAAGCACAGCAGAAGATGCGCCCCATAGTATCTGCGATAGCTCTGGTAAAATCCCAAAAACCGCGCCAGCGATCAAATTGATAGGCACAATCACAAAACCAAATAATCCAATGGCAAATAAATTCACCACCAGACCCCAGATCGACACCTTACCAAATAATAAAATAGAAACAGGCAGCATGCTAAAAAATAGCCAAAATTGCAAACACGTCGCCTGCTTGAATTCAAAGCCCCACCGCTCAAGCCGCCCCTGAGTTTGACGGGTATGATCCATCATATCAATTTTGGATGTCTCATATCGCATCAACAACAGCACCGCAATAAATGACAACCAAAAGCCTGCTTGCCATAACACATAAGGATCAAGCCAAATCATAACCAGCGCCACACACGCCAGTACAGAGATCATACCAGCAGGCAGTATTAAGTATCGCACCAACCAAGCTGCAACCAATAAATAAACAGTTCGCACCGCAGGCACATCAAATCCTGTAAACAGCGCATAAACCAAACTTGCCGCCACCATCACCATCATGCGAATCTGCCATCTTGGCAAGTGCGTATAAATGCGCTGTGCAAATTTATCCGTCAAAAATGTTACCAGCGCCGATAAAATCACCGCCAAAAACAGTACGTGCGTCCCTGAGATGGCAAGCAAATGAGAGATGCCCGCCAATTGATACAGCTCTTTGGTGTTTTTATCAATCAAAGCGCGATCGCCTGTCATCAAACTTAGTGAGACAGCGCGTGCCTGCGCCTCTGATGCGCTAAGCTCATGCCAATCTTGGTAAAAGTGCGCTCTGAGCTGATACCGAAATCGCTCAAGACGAAAATAAAACTGCTGGAAAAAAGACTCTGCCTCAAGCGGTGTGATCTCATCAACGGACAAAATATTTGCTTGAGCATGGACATGCCGAGTGCGCAGCCACTGATTGGTATCAAAACCGCTTGCCGAGGGTGTCTTATCGATCGGCGTGATCACAATTTGAGTAGCCAAACGCGTTGCAGGCTGAACTTCGGTCAGTGTGCTCAAGTCAGCTTTCGTAAAATTTGGATTGGCTAACAAAAGTACCGTCATGCCCTCCATTGAGTTTAATTTTTCTAAATCCCCTTGATTTAAACCCTCTAAACGGTCATGATCAAATCCCCCAAAAGGATTATAAATCTTTAAATGCGAGGCGTGGTGAGTGGAAGCGGTGACAGGTTTAATATTATGCAACGTTGCCACTTGGCGAAATGATGTGCCCAGCACCTCATCATAAACGCCATCACTGAGGGTATGAATGTGGGCGTCAGCACTGACGATGTAGCGAGCGCTTGGCGTGTGTGACTCATAAGCGACATACGCTACCAATGTACGCATGACAAATAATAAAACAACGCTGATAAGCATCCAAGCTTTGAGTAATCGGCTAAGCTTCGCTTTCCCAGATGCATCTATCAGTTGCCACCCAAATAAACACAGCAGTACGCCTGCAGTGATCAGCAGTGTAAATCCCTCTGAAGCTAAAATATCAAGCCATTTTTGATTAAACCAAAACTGCTCAATACTGCCCAAGATGGCTAGTGCAGCCAAGCTAACAAAGGCAAATAACCAAACCGCCATAGCGCTTGTTAAGCTAATGCATCAAATGAACTGCTTAAGATTGCTTCCATGAGCGGCAGATCGTCAGGATAAGTCAGCTTGATATTCATCCGAGACGCCGGCACAATGGCGACAGGCTCTCCCATCGCTTCGCAAGCCGACGCTTCGTCAGTGATCTGCAGGCGGTTTGTGATGACAAATTTAAAAGCCGACTTTAAAACCCCGATTTTGAACGCTTGAGGCGTCAAAGCTTGCCACAAATGATCTCGGCTGACCGTATGGCTGATATGATCATCTTTGGCAAATTTTAATGTATCCACCACAGCTGCAGCCAGTATTGCCGCACTGTATTGATCGCTTCGGATTTTATGAATCAATCGATCCAAATCAGCATAGGGCAAACACGGTCTTGCTGCATCATGAATGAGCACCCAATCATCATCTCGACCCCCTTCGTCACAGATTTTAGCAAGTCCATTCATCACCGATTGCCACCGTTCATCGCCACCAATCGTGTAATAAACCCTCTGATTAAAAGAAGATTGAATCGCTAACATTTCATCTTGGATATAGGTATCATCATCAGCAACTACCACCGTCAGTGCGCTAAGATCAGAATGGTTTAACCGAGAAACACTGTGTGCCAAGATGCTTTTGGGACCGATTTTCAGGTATTGTTTAGGTCTGTTGGCGCCGAATCTTGATCCTGTGCCAGCAGCGACGATCAGTGGATAAATAGTTGTCTTCATAAGTCATCAAATAATAAAAATCGCCAAAGCAGATCAAACAGTTTGGCGATCAAAAAATTTTATAAATCAGCGATCAGGCGTAGGCTCTGGGACAGAATCCACAGACTCTATGCCTTCGTCAATCTCAGGCAAGGGCTGGCGTGAATAAGTGATTGGTGCATTTGACAGCTGAATAAACGTCTCGCCAGGCTTGATTAAGCCAAGGTCTAACCGCGCATGTTCCTCAATTGCCGAAAGACCCGATTTTAGATCTTTGACATCAGCCAGCAAGATGTTATTTTTGTAGATCTGCTCTTGATTCAAGCGATTTTGTTCGCGCAGCTGAGTTTTTACAGCGGCTAAATTGGCATGACCATAGTCGCCGTACCAGTACTGCATCTGCATCAACACCAAAATCACTGCGGCAATAGCGATGGCAATCATCAGCTTAAGCTGATTGACCATCATCTGTTTAAGTGTTTTATTCGCATTTGCCACAGTGGTTTTCCCAAGCCATTGATAAAGATTACAGATCAGCCACGCAGACCGATAAATTCTTCGCGTCCGCGATAGGCTGCGCGTACTTGCTGCTCGATGCGCAGAAGCTGATTATATTTGGCGACACGATCAGATCGGCACAGCGAACCTGTCTTGATCTGACCTGCTGCTGTACCGACGGCTAAATCTGCAATGGTTGAATCTTCGGTTTCACCCGAACGATGGCTGATGACAGTGGCATAGCCGTTTTGTTTAGCCAAATAGATGGCATCTAAAGTTTCGCTCAAAGTACCAATTTGGTTAAATTTGATCAAAATGGCATTGGCGATGTCTTTATCAATACCTTCTTGCAAGATCTTAGGATTGGTCACGAACAAATCATCGCCCACCAATTGAACCTTTTTGCCCAGCTGTTTGGTCAGATATGCCCAGCCTTCCCAATCGCTTTCATCCAAACCGTCTTCGATAGAGATGATTGGATATTGGTTGCATAAACTGGTTAAATAATCGCTAAAACCTTGGCTATCAAAGGCTTTGTCGCCTTCCCCTGCCAAAATGTATTGACCATTTTTATAAAATTCAGATGCCGCACAATCTAGTGCCAAATAAATGTCTTGACCTGCTTTGTAGCCAGCTTTATCGATGGCTTGCATGATGACTGTGATCGCTTCTTCGTTTGAGCGCAAGTTAGGCGCAAAGCCACCTTCATCACCCACAGCTGTATTTAGACCTTGTGCTTTTAGCACTGATTTGAGCGCATGGAAAATTTCAGTGCCTGCACGCAGCGCCTCTGAAAATGACGTAAATCCCACAGGCTCAATCATGAACTCTTGGATATCGACTGTATTGTCAGCGTGCGCGCCACCATTTAGAATATTCATCATTGGTACAGGCATGGTCAGTGAAGTCTGACCGCGCAGATTGGCGATGTATTGATGCAAAGGTAGTGACTGGGCGATGGCTGCTGCTTTGGCTGCTGCTAACGATACCGCCAGCATGGCATTGGCGCCCATATTGCCTTTATTTTCTGTGCCATCAAGCTCGATCAAAATGTTGTCAATCTCGGTCTGCTGTGTGACATCTTTATCAAGTAGCGCGGTGCGGATTTGGCTATTGGCGTTCGCCACCGCTTTTTTGACACCTTTACCCAAATAACGAGAAGCGTCGCCATCGCGCAGCTCCAACGCTTCGCGTGAGCCAGTCGATGCACCACTCGGCGCTGCAGCGCGTCCACAGATACCATTTGCCAAAATAACATCCGCTTCAATGGTTGGGTTGCCGCGAGAGTCTAGAATCTCTCGAGCAATGATGTCTTTAATTTCTACAACATTTTTTGTCTCTTCAGCGTACATAGTAGCTCCTATCGCAATCGCTTATTAATGATAAAATTCTTTAATTATTTTGTATCTAAAGTTTCAAAGCCTTTGACCAAATCATCAAGCTGCTTAATTTGTGTCAAAAATGGCTCAAGTTGATCCAAGCGTAAGGCACTTGGACCATCGCATTTGGCTTTATCAGGATCGGGGTGGGCTTCCAAAAATAGTCCCGCCAAGCCCGTCGCCATACCTGCACGAGCAAGCGTGGTAATCTGATGGCGTCTACCACCTGCACTATCGCTACGAGCACCAGGCTCTTGAAGCGCATGTGTCACATCAAAAAACACCGGCACATTCATTGACTTCATTGTATCAAAGCCAAGCATATCGACCACCAAATTATTATAGCCGAACGCCGAACCACGCTCACAAAGGATCACTTGATCATTACCTGCTTCTAAGCATTTATTAATGATATGGCGCATCTCATGCGGTGCCAAGAACTGTGCTTTTTTGACATTAATCACCTTACCAGTACGCGCAATGGCGCTCACCAAATCGGTCTGGCGGGACAAAAAAGCCGGTAGCTGCAATACGTCAGCTACTTTAGCAACGGGTGCGGCTTGATAAGGCTCATGCACATCAGTAATGATCGGGACATTGTAAGTTTCTTTAATATCATTCAACCAAGTCAAGCCAGTCTCAAGGCTTGGACCGCGAAAAGAGTGTAAGCTTGAACGATTGGCTTTATCAAAACTTGCTTTGAATACATAACCGATATCCAGTCTTTGACAAATATCGATATACTGCTCAGCAATCTCAAAAGCCAATTCACGGCTTTCAAGCACATTCATACCGCCAAATAGAACAAAAGGCTTATCATTACCAATCTCAATCCCTGATACAGTAATGGTTGATTGAGCGGCTGTCATTGGCTGTGTCATCTCAAATCCTTACAATTTTATTTATTTATCCTGCATAAATAGCAAGTTTGGTATCGTCATTATA
Source organism: Moraxella canis (assembly GCF_002014965.1). GTDB lineage: Bacteria > Pseudomonadota > Gammaproteobacteria > Pseudomonadales > Moraxellaceae > Moraxella > Moraxella canis. The sequence continues at coordinate 140,860 of NZ_MUXT01000004.1, read as the reverse complement.
CTACCAAACTCACTCAAAAACATCATAAATAGTAAAAAGCACATCAAAGCCAATTGGTTTGATGTGCTCAATGATTAGGCTTGTTTCACATCTATCGCAGCTTTGATGAAGCTGTTAAATAGCGGATGACCACCTCGAGGCGAGCTGGTAAACTCTGGGTGATATTGCACCGCGACAAACCAAGGATGATTGTCAATTTCGACCGACTCAACCAAATGCTGCTTGGCAGAATAGCCTGAAATTTTCATACCAGCATTTTCTAAAGGCTCGATATAGCGATTATTCATCTCATAACGATGACGATGGCGCTCGGTAATGTTATGCGCGCCATAAATCTTAGCAAGCTTAGAACCTGATACTAATTCTGCCTCTTGGGCACCCAAGCGCATGGTACCGCCTAAATCGCTGTCATCAGAGCGGATCTGAAGCTCACCTTTTTCGTCAAACCATTCGGTAATCAAACCGATAATAGGGTTTGCCGTTTTTCGATCAAACTCAGTAGAATTAGCCTCAATACCCAAGACATTATGCGCATACTCAATCACTGCAAGCTGCATCCCTAAGCAAATGCCCAAAAATGGCTTGTTATTTTCACGCGCAAATTGAATGGCTTTCATCTTGCCCACAGTACCGCGCTCACCAAATCCACCTGGAACCAAAATAGCATCCACATCGGTGATCTGCTTCATCGCCTCTGGATCGGTCTCTAGCGACTCGGCGCTGACATATCGAATGTTGACTTTTGTTTTATTATGAATGCCTGCATGAAGCAAAGCCTCATTGACAGACTTATAAGCATCAGGAAGTTCGACATATTTACCCACCATGGCGACCACAATCTCACCTTGAGAGTTAAATAAATCATCAACAACCTTATCCCAATCTGACAAATCCGCCTCTGGCGCGGTAATGCCAAAACGCTCACAAATCAAATCATCCAAATCTTGCTCATGGAGGCGGCGTGGAATTTGATAAATCGATTTTGCATCTTCACACAAGATAACCCCGCGCGTCTCAACATTGGTAAATAGCGCGATTTTTTGACGGTTATCTTCAGAAATTGGCTGCTCTGAACGACAAATCAGCACATCTGGCTGCAGACCAATCGAACGAAGTTCTTTGACCGAATGCTGAGTTGGCTTGGTCTTAGACTCGCCTGCCGAAGCAATATAAGGCACCAAAGTCAAATGCATCAGTAACGACTGTGTGCGACCAAGCTCAACTTGCATTTGGCGAACCGCCTCCATAAAAGGTAAGCTTTCAATATCTCCGACGGTTCCGCCAATTTCAATAATTGCAATATCATATCCTTCGCCACTGGCGCGGATTTTATGCTTGATTTCATCGGTAATATGGGGAATGACTTGGACAGTACCGCCCAAATAGTCACCGCGGCGCTCTTTAGCAAGTACAGTTTGATAAATGCGTCCACTGGTAAAGTTGTTTGCTTTGCTCATTTTTGAGCGGCGTAAAAAGCGCTCATAATAGCCCAAATCCAAATCCGTCTCCGCACCATCTTCTGTGACAAAGACCTCACCATGTTGAAATGGGCTCATCGTGCCGGGATCCACATTAATATAAGGATCCATCTTGGTCATGGTGACTTTAAGACCGCGAGCCTCTAACACGGCCGCAATGGAAGCCGCAGCAATGCCCTTGCCAAGTGATGACACGACACCGCCGGTTACAAAGATAAATTTAGTACTCATAGTAATATATCTGTTGCTGGTAAAATAGAATTTTACTAAAAATCATCAAAAAAATATAGGGGTTTGGGGAATAATTTTTATAAAGATAATCATTTTAAAAAAATAACCTATTTTCACTGTAAATTATGGCTAAGCTACTAAGTTGTTATTAATTAAATGTATTTACTTGTTATCATTTTTGTGCTAATTTGGTCACGAAAAGTGACAATCGTTTTTGCTATTGTTTGTGAGTGAGAAATATTTCTTATCCTACCGTGAGGTTAATAATATGAAGCAGTTATTGATTATTCGTGCAGATGGAAGCCGACTAGTTTTAGACTACTCGCAGGTTCAATCTATTGTACGTCAAAATGGTAAGCTTAACATTTTGCTTAAAGATGGCTCTATCATCAGTTTGGAGATTGGAGATCAGTTGGCCTTGGAAGCAATGCAAACTGAATCTTTGGAAACCTCCCCCCCCAAAATATTCATCGATAATGACATCAGCGATGCCGAACTGGAACAAATCCAAGCATTATTATCAGAAGTCGAAACAATCGATTACTCTGCCTATTTTCAAGCTGGAATGGGCCTGCTAGGTGTTGGCGCTATCACAGCTGCCGCGCTTCATGATAACAAATCAGAACCTAAAGCCTCAAACAAAAATTCCTCTCCTACAGATCAGCCTATAACATCTCCTATAGCAGATCCTAAGCCCAATAACCCAAAAGACACCACCGCACCT
>NZ_MUXT01000004.1:0-137986 GCF_002014965.1 Moraxella canis | reverse complement strand
TGCCAAAGGTAACTACAGCGCCACCTTAGATAAAGCCTATACCAATGGCGAAGCCTTGAGTGTGACTGCCAAAGATGCCGCCAACAATGTCAGCGGCGCTGCCAAAGTCTTTGCGACAGCATCACTTTCAGATTCAACTGCCAATTTTGAACTGGTTCCAGTTTTTGAAAAACAAACCAGCCATCAAGATAAGACCGTTGTTAATGCAAGTACTCGTAATAGCCTATACGACACCATTGATTTTGTCATTACAGGTAAAGATGGCTATATCACCCTGGATCTTAGCAATGAATCAAGAATCTTAAACGGATCTGTTAGCTATCAAATCATTGGTTCGGGATTATCAAGCAGCAGCTCTCAGAGTATAAGCAAAGTGGGTTCTAGTCATGATACAATTATCTTAAATAAAAACTTGCCACTTTCTGAAGGCGCTTATACCCTAATTCTTGATGCTTACTTTAGTGGCTCAAATATTTCACTAAATATCACCGAAAAAGCACCTGTAACCCAAGATGTATTTACTGGTTATGAGTCTATTAATGGTCATATATTTGCAGATACAGCCAACAAACCAGAGAGCTACCAAATCAAAGTTGGTGATCAGACACTTGTTCACTCGGCAGATCAGTCAGCACAGTCAATGACCGTTAACACCCCAGATGGTACATTGACCATCAACTCTGATGGAAGCTACCAGTACAAGTCTTTGGCTACCAGTCATTCAGACGCATCAGAAACCTCCTTATCCATTCAAATCTTAGATATGAATGGTAAACCATTAAAGACCCATACCGCTTCGCTTGATAAAGACACCACACCACCTGAAGCAGGTACGCTGACCTTGGTGGATTATGAAGATACGGGTAGCTCAGACAGCGACCGTATCAGCAGTGATAACAGTTTTGGTCTACATATCCAAGGTCATGAATTAGGTTCAACAGTCACTTACGAAAGCTCGTTGGATAACGGTGATACATGGCAGGTGATGGATGGTAATTCCGTCACAAATCTTGAAGATGGCAGCTATCTACTCCGTGCTAAAGTTTCTGATGCTTCAAGCAACATCAGTTATACAAATAGCATCGCAGTCACTGTAGATACTCAGGCACCAGATTTGTACAATGCCATCGGTACTAACTATAACCTAGATACAGGTTTAATTTCACTCACTACGGCGACAGAGTATGATTTGTCATTATATAAAACCAGCGATGGCGCACGCAGTGAGATCACTGATCTTTCTGCTGTACCATTTGAAGCAGGAACTTATGAAGCGGTCTTGACAGATATCGCAGGTAATAGTGCTACTCAAGCAATCAATATGGTTTCGCCATCCACCTATTATTCTGCAAAAGATAATGATGCGATGTATATCGTCAAAACCACAAAGGATGATTCTGAAATCATAACTGGTAATAATAATGATTTGCTCATTACTGATGGTGATATCAATTGGCAAGCTGGAGAGGGTAACAATACCCTGATCCACACAGGTAGCGACAGATATTCCAGTATATCTGTAGACGGTGGTAATGGTGATGATCACTTTACTCTCCACTCTGTCTACGGTAGTATCTATCTACAAGGTAATAATGGCGATGATCGCTTTACCCTCCACCCTGTCGGTCGCGCCTATTTATATGGCGGGGATGGTGATGATATCTATGATATCAACCCTGGAGATGCTACAAGTTTTGAAATTGATATCAACGAGTATAGCAATTGGGGTTATGATAAGCTCTACCTTCGCAATATAACACCTGATGAAGTCTCTCTTACATCCCGTAGAACAGATGTTTACCTAAACGTCACTAAAATTCAGCAAATATCTCATGAAATGATAGACTTAGAAGGAAATCCTTATACTGAAACTTATGAAAATGTCCATTCAGGTAGTATTAAGATTTCAAATCAGTTATCAAATCATTCGATTGAAAGCATTTATTTTGATGATGGTACCGTTTGGAACCAAGAATATATCCTTTCAGTCATTGGTTGATATTTGTAATCATTTAAAAAGTGCTGTGATCATTCACAGCACTTTTTATTTTGGCGATAATCCAATGTTATCATTCTGGGATATTAAGACTATGCTTCTTAAATTTTCATCATAGAGATTATATGGAGAAATGGATCATTGTAACTTAAAGAGCATAATGAGAATTTTTGAATTTTTATATCTGTAGATAGGATTATAATACAGCTGAATTAAGAAACATATCATCAAATTAAGCAGTTTGATTTTATAACATAATCACATAAGGTTGAATATCATTCCATCCCTCATTATAGACAGCTTTTTAACCACCAGACCGAACTTGCCCAAGGTTGTTTTTACTGATTTAACAAACCTTGTCAAAGACCTCATAAGGCAAAGCAGTCACATTTAGCTGATTAAAGTGCAAAAAAAAAGGTTTCTATACCCTTATTTAGAGAACAAGATAACACCTTTGGCACTTATTGGCACATAATGTTACAAATCATTCAAATCTGATGTTATGACACATCACCTAAGCATAGAAACTAAAGCATTATTTATTTAACTAATTATAAGTATATTAAATAAATAAAATTATAAATTCAAAACCCCCAACTAAGAAGCTCTGGATACATATTATCATTGGATTAACTAAGCCCAAATACGATAGTTTAGTAGAGTTTAATAAATCTAGCTCTATGATTTAAAATCAAAAAAGAGCCGCAAAAGCGACTCTTAAAACAGCGGCTATAGTTATTCAGCAGCAGTTTGTGACAGTGAGCGAACATAAGCAGCCAATAGCATGACACGCTCATTGCCCAGCTTAGTTTGCCACTCTGGCATCACACCAGCACGACCATGACGAATCGTAGTTTGGATAGTATCACGATCGCCGCCATACAGCCAGATATCATCCGTCAGATTTGGAGCGCCCATTGCAGTGATACCTTTAGCATCTGCACCGTGGCACAGCACACAGTTCGCTTCAAATAAAGCTTTACCTTGTGCAACTTTAGCAGTATCAAGCTCATAGCCATTTTGGTTGCCTGAAATTTCAAGCACATATTCAGCGGTTGCGCGGACACCAGATTCACCCAACTGTTGCTGCCAAGCAGCCATAGAACCGACGCGACCATTGTGAATTGTCAGCAAAATTTCATCAGCGTTGCCGCCATATAGCCAATCATTATCCGTCAAATCAGGATAGCCAAGCGCACCTTTTGCGTTAGAGCCATGGCATAGCGCACAGTTTTGCAAAAATAGTCGGTTACCAACCTTTTGCGCCTCTGGATCAGCTGCTAGCTTATCAACAAAAGGCGCTAGCAGTTTGACTTGCTCGTCGATCTGTGTTTGTAGTTCGGCGTTTTCTTCACCAGCTTTACGCTGAGATTGAAGATCATTCAGCTTAGCAAGAACAACAGTTGCTTCGCTTGCACCTGCATTTGCCAAAATGTTTTGCTCAAAATTTTCAGTAAATACGCGGTTGTTGGCTTGAAGCTGGCTGTTTAATTCGTTGGCAGAAGTCCAAGGTACTGATTCGCCATCCACTTCAACAGTTGTCACACCTTTCCATACACTTGGCTGAATCGCAGGGAAAAGGATAAAATAACCCAAGCCCCAAATCATCGTGCCAAAGAAAATCACCAACCACCACTTAGGTAGTGGCTTGTCATACTCTCGGATACCATCATAGGAGTGACCTGTGGTTTCATCTTCTTCAAGAACTGGTTTAGATCGCAAGGTCCATACCAGAACACCAAAGATGAATAGCCAGCAGCCCAATGACAAGATGGTAATCCAAGAACTCCAAAAAAAGCTCATTGTATATCCTTAGTGCGCTTATGTGATGATAGACGTTGTCTGTCCTGATCATCCAGCGCAAGTTGTGCATCTTCTTCAAAGCGTTTTTTATTTTTTGGGGAATAAGCCCACCATGCGATTCCAATAAAGGCAATAAAGGCCGCTACGGTCGCAATACTATGCAAAACGCCCCAATTCATTAGCGTTGACCTTGCATCGCAATACCCAACTGCTGTAGATAAGCAACTAGGGCATCCAGCTCGGTTGCACCTTGAACTTGGTCAGGTGCAGCTTCAATATCTGCTTCTGTATAAGGTAACCCAAAACGATCTTTAAACAGACGCATTTTTTCTTGTACTTTCGTGCCATTGACTTCTTTGGTAGCAAGCCAAGGATAAGATGGCATCACCGAATCAGGCACGACAGAGCGTGGATCGATCAGGTGATCAACATGCCATTGATCCGAGTAGCGACCGCCGACACGAGCCAAATCCGGACCAGTGCGTTTTGAACCCCACAAAAATGGATGATCCCACGCTGATTCCGCTGCACGGCTATAAGGTCCATAACGCTCTACCTCTGCACGCAAAGGACGAATCATCTGAGTATGGCAAACGTGACAGCCTTCACGAATATAGATATCACGACCTTCAAGCTCAAGCGCTGTCCAAGGACGCATATTTGGTAATGGCTTATTCACACCGCCCTCTTCGGCAACTGTTTCATCATAAATCAAAGGAACAAGTTCAACCAAAGTTGCAAAGCTAATGGCGATGACGATGAAGATAACGAGTAAACCTGTGTTTTTCTCTACTAACTCATGAGTGATTTTAGACATTGTTTACCCCTTAAGCCTGTACCGATGCCTGTTCGCTGCCAGTGTTCACTTCTTCTGGCTCTGCAATATGTTCAGGAACGCTTGGCATCTTAATCGTGCGATAGCAGTTATAAGCCATCACAAACATACCACCTACATACAGCGCACCACCCAATGTACGGACGACATACGGCCAATGTGAAACAACAACGGTTTGGATAAAGTCATAAGCCAAAGTACCATCTGGGTTTGTGGCACGCCACATCATACCTTGAGTGATACCTGAGATCCAAAGCGCAACGATATACAATACGGTACCAGTCGTCGCAAGCCAAAAATGCAGTGTAATCAGATTGGTTGAGTACATTTTTGCCTTGTTAAAGATACGCGGCAATAATACATAAATCGAACCAATGGTAATCATACCAACCCAGCCTAAGGCGCCTGAGTGTACGTGACCTACCGTCCAGTCGGTATTATGACTGATCGCGTTAACCGCTTTGATAGATAGCATTGGACCTTCAAAAGTACTCATCGCATAGAACGACAAAGCAACAATCAAGAAGCGAATGATCGGATCGGTACGCAACTTATCCCAACTGCCCGAAAGGGTCAATACACCATTAATCATACCGCCCCAAGAAGGTGCAAATAGAATCAATGAAAATACCATGCCCAGTGACTGGGTCCAGTCAGGTAGCGCTGAATAGTGTAGATGGTGTCCACCTGCCCACATATATGACGCAATCAATGCCCAAAAGTGGACGATTGATAAACGATATGAGTAAACAGGTCGGCCTACTTGCACAGGAATGAAGTAGTACATCATACCTAAGAATGCAGCAGTCAAATAAAAACCAACAGCATTATGCCCATACCACCACTGAACCATGGCATCAGTCGCACCACCAAATAGTGAATATGACTTAAATAAGCCAACTGGCACTGCCAAGCTATTCACAATATGTAGCAACGCAATGGTGATAATAAATGCTGCAAAGAACCAGTTTGCAACATAAATGTGTGATGTTTGGCGCTTAATGATTGTTCCAAAGAAGACAATGGCATAAGCCACCCAAACCAAAGCGATGGCGATGTCAATCGGCCATTCTAGCTCAGCATATTCCTTAGCAGAAGTCACCCCCAGTGGCAGGGTAATGACGGCAGAAACGATGATCGCTTGCCAGCCCCAAAAAGTAAACCACGCCAAATAAGGCGCAAACAATCTGGTCTTACAAGTACGCTGAACGATGTAATAAGAAGTTGCAAAAAGAGCCGAACCCCCAAACGCAAAAATCACCGCATTAGTATGCAGCGGTCTTAGACGTCCAAAAGACAGCCATGCTGTGTCAAAATTTAATACTGGCCATGCTAACTGTGATGCGATAAATACACCGACAGCCATGCCAACGATACCCCAAAATACCGCCATGATTGTAAAAAATCGCACAATCGTGATTTCATATTCATGATCTACGGACAAGGGGGCTACTGCTGATTTATATAGACTCATTGGATATTTTCCTGTGCAGCCCGATTTATTTAGCGTCGCAGTTTTATCAAATCGAGTGAAAAAACTACTCTTGCTTTGATCTTGTGTGTCTATTGTAACGCAAAGTTAGGCAAATATCATCAAGTCAGCCAGCAAAAAAGAAAAAATCCTTAAATTTTCTATGGATTATCGATGACTTTGGTAATGATTCCAAAATATACGACTCCGCTAGCTTGGCTTGCAAAACTGCTTGGCTTGCGTTAGACGGTGCGGCAAGGTGCCAACACCAAATATATCCCTACTGACAATATGGTATTACCAGCGGATGTTCACCTTTTATTATACAACACAAATGTAATTTTTGGGTATATTTTGTAAAAATATTGAAATTTTTTGGTAATATAGCCTTATTTTCTATAATAATTTAATTTTTTTAATATTTTAATTGAGTAATTTAATAAGTGTGGTTTTATCAAGCATAAAAAACGAGACCGATTTCATGGCGATTGTGACAAGTTGTCGGTTTTACTTTATAATACATCAAATGCATAGTCGCAGCACCCTTTTAACCTACATCATCAACACTTAAGGTAATTATTATGGAAAAATTTTTGAGCCAAGCATGGTTTGATAAAGTCAATGAACTCAACCAATCTGCAGGCGATCTGAACTTGCCACCTAATTTAGCCAATGTCTTACTAAATGCCAAAGTCACTGGCGACGAAAGCGTTGAGCTTCATCTAAAAGACGGTAAGCTGCATCAAGGCTTAGTAGAAAATGCGATCAGCACTGTCACCATTGATTGCGACACATTATCACAAATCATTGCTAATAATGATGTCAATCAAGCCATTGAAGCGTTTATGCTGGGCAAAATCCGCATTGATGGTGATATGACCCAAGTCATGGCACTACAATCAGCCAAGCCAAGCCAAGAGCAAAAAGAGCTGTTTAAAAAGATTTTACAAATCACTGAATTTTGATTAAACCCTGTAAAATCACTTCACACGACCCCATCATAGTTCATCTGATGGGGTTTTGATTTGATATAATCCAAATGCCCGTTTTACCGCTTAAGAATATCTTTATTCAAAAACATAGCTTGCATATTTTTATAAAATTTCAAAATATCATACAAAAACCCTACAAAAAATGGTAATATAAGCTCAGTTTCAAGATACCTATTTTGGTGTTTTTTTATTTACCAAGCCATGCCTTAGTTTGATTATACATTTAAATTTAATCTATTTAGGCGACAAGCCAAGGTATATACTATGTCAGAAGAACAAAAACCCAAGAAAAAACCCCGTCCCATTCCCGAAAAAATCATCCCGCACTCCAAAGATATGGATGCGACCAAGCATCGTGTACATCCCAGATTTGTTAAGGGCAAATATCAAAATATCCGCCTGATTTCGATGTATGCCATCTTTGTATTATTTTTGATTGCGCCTTGGATTCGTTGGAATGGTCGGCAGGCAATTTTGTTAAATGTGATTGAACCGAAGTTTTATATCTTTGGTGCAACTTTCATGCCGCAGGATTTTTACTTCTTTGCGTTTGTCTTTATCATTGCGGCGATGACTTTATTTATGGTCACAGTCTATGCAGGACGTGTGTGGTGCGGCTATGCTTGTCCGCAGACCATTTATGTGCATCTGTATCAGCACATCGAAAAATGGATCATCGGTGATCGTAATAAACGCATCAAATTTGACAAAGCTCCCTGGAATGCCGAAAAAATCTTTAAAACGTTGGCAGTGCACGCAGCTTGGGGTGTAATCTCGGCGGCGACAGCGCTGACTTTCATTTCTTTCATCGTAGGCACCGACTACCTGTTTTTTAATGGTGCGACCCCATTTTTTATAGGCTGGGGTAAGATGACGTGGATATTTTTCTTAATCATCACCTTTGTTACCCAAACCAATGGTGGCTATATGCGCGAGCAAATGTGCGTGCATATGTGCCCATATGGACGCTTCCAAAGCGTGATGTTTGATAAAGACACGCTTTTGGTTTCTTATGACTATGAACGCGGTGAGCCACGTGGTGCGCGCAAAAAAGATACTCATCCTGAAGGCTATGGCGACTGTGTGGATTGCAGTATGTGTGTGCAAGTGTGCCCCACAGGCATTGATATCCGCGATGGTCTACAAGTAGAATGTATCCAATGTGCCGCCTGTGTCGATGCCTGTAATGAAATCATGGATAAAGTTGGCTATCCGCGTGGACTGATCCGCTACACAACCGAGCGCCAATTGGTCGAAAAACAAAAAACCAAAATCATCGGCTGGCGTATTTTTGCTTATATCGGCGTATTATCAGCGTGTATCATCGCGGCGACACTGGTTGCGGTTGGGCGCGCACCGCTTGAGATGGAAATTCGCCATGATCGTAAACAAATCTCGACCATCGGACGAGATGGCATGATTGAAAATAGCTATGTTCTAAAAATCGTCAATAAAACCGATCAGCGTCACGTTTATCAAGTGCGCCTAGATGGTGATAATACCGCTGGCATGACTTTACGCTCACGCTTTAAAGAGCTACCACTTCAAGCCAATGAGCCATACGATCTGCCTGTCAGCATCATCGGCGATCCAAGCGTGGTTCAGCCTGGCAGCACGCCGATTACCATCACGGTCTACAGCCAAGATGGTCAATACAGCGCTTCTGCTCAAGATGTCTTTATCTATGAACCTAAGAGATAAGCGGCGTTAATTCCCAAAATCAGGCTTCGTTGTGCTACAATGAAGCCTGATTGATTTATAGAATTTGGCGATCCTTATGAAAATTACCCCCAAACCCAATAAACAAGCAAATATTTGGTACAAAAACTACATGGTCTTGATTTTTGTGATCGGCTTGCCTGTTTTGGTTGTGGTGGTTTGTATCTTTTTTATTATTTATTCTATAAAAATCCAAGACTCAACCGTACGCGATGATTGGTATATGGACGGCAAAACATTATATCAAGATGCTTCGCGCGATAAGCTTTCGCATGACCTAGGCATCTCTGGGATCATGCGACTCACCCAAGAAGATCAGATGACCCGTGTCCGCTTTGAGCTAAATTACCCAGCACAAAGCCTAGCGACACAGACATTCAGCGATGGCACACCCTTAACTTATCCAAAATCATTGTCCGTGCGCATCTCTCATGCTACAGATAATGACAAAGACCGCGATTTTATTATGACGCATCAAACAGATAACAGTTATGCAGGCGAAGTCAAGCTTGATCCCACGCCTGCCAAATATTATCTGCAAGTCAGCAATGACGATGATAAAAACTGGCGCTTGGTTCAGCATGAAAACTTACCAAAGCAGAATATCGCCTTTGTACCGCTTGCAAGCTTTGATGAAGAGCGCAGCGCCCTGCCTGATCAACGCAGCAGACGCCCTTCTGCAGACAAGTCATTTTAAAGAAAGTCAATAAGCCAAGGCTCAAAGCTTAGAAAATCAAAGCGCTGACTTGGCGGCTTGCTCTTCTTCGGCAATGACTTGACGCGCGACATGCAGGATTAATTGACGCAGCCAACGATGCGCAGGGTGATGCTGAAGTAGTGGCGACCATGCCATGGTCAGCTCAAATTCAGGAATAAAAAACGGCGGTTCCTTGACGATAATTTGTGGATTATTATCCGCCTGCAACCTTGCCACGCGCGTCGGCAGTGTTGCGATCAAATCCTTGTTAGCCGCAAGCATCGCAGGCATCTGATAATGGCGTGTAAAGACGCTGATTTGACGCTTTTGACCCAGTCTTTGTAGGGCTTGGTCAATTGAGCCAAGACCACCTGATTTTTCAGGATTTACCCCAAAGCCCACGCCCATGCCCGTTTTAGACACCCACACATGATGCGCCTTTAGATAGTTTTTAAGATTAAAACGATTGGCGTAAGAGCTGTCCGCCGATAATAAGCAGCTAAAAGTATCTCTCCACACCAATACCTGATGAAAGCTTTGGGGAATTTCATTAAAGCGATTGATCGCCAAGTCCACACGCCCTTGCTCCATATCCCGATAAGAGACATCCGAGGGCGTCAAAAAATCCAAGATGACATTTGGCGCCTCACTACGCAGCGCCTTGACCAAACGCGGAACCAGTGTCGCTTCAGCATAGTCGCTGGTCATGATGCGAAATACGCGAGAAGTGCTATACGGACGAAACTCAGTACGCGGCTCAAGCAGTGTGGTGATGTCCGAGAGCACCTCACGAATGCGCGGTTGTAACTCAAAAGCGCGCTCAGTAGGCGTCATGCCCTCAGATGAGCGCACCAAGAGCGGATCATTAAATAATGAGCGCAAACGCCGCAAAATATTACTCATGGCAGGCTGCGTGATGCCAAGCTGCTCAGCGGCACGCGTGACATTTTTTTCACGCAAAAGCACATCCAAATAGAACAATAAATTTAAATCAACTTTTTGCAAATTCATACAGCTACCTTTAGGCGGCGACGCTTATTGGCTTGGCATTTGTGGTGTCGAACTGCCTTGATGAACCACAACTTTTGAAACGCCTGCGATCGCTTTATAAGCATTCACGGTCGCATTGACATCATGATGTACAGGGCGCACAACCATCGCATTAAAAATATCAAATTCATTTAAAACCAGATCGCCGCGTCGGCTTGCCAAAGCTTGGACAGCGGATTTGGCATTTGGCTGATAATAGACAATCAGACTACCCGCCTGCGCACTATTTAGATCAATGCTTGGCTTTGAGGTGGTCGGCGCATGATTCGGTACAGCTGTCACGCCGCCAGTTTGCTGAGTCATTGATGGCGCACTTGTGCTCTGACAAGCGGTCAAAGCAATAACACTCATTCCCAAAGCGATCGCAGTTAGTTTTTTCATAGGTTTTTCTCCAGGTTGGATTTATAAATCATTTAAAATTAACAAATATCGACGTAAGTCCCTACTGCCACTTGACCAAACAGCCAAACAAGCTCATCTATGCGCATTCTGATACATCCATGCGACATAGGCACGCCCATCGGCTCTGTGTCTGGCGTACCGTGAATATAAATATATCGCGACTTGGTATCCACCACCTTGCCATCAGTATTCAGACCTCGATTATGACCATCTATTTGTCCATCAAGCCATAAAATACGCCCAAGTATCCAGTCTCGATCAGGAAAATCATGCTCTAATTCATCAGTATAAAGCTCACCAGTAAACTGTCTGCCAACAAACACTGCATTGGCAGGCAAGCCATCGCCAATCTTTTGGCTGATGACATGCTCACCAAGCGGCGTACAGCCTGTACCTTCAAGCTGCCCTGTGCCGTTTTTTGCGGTGGAAATCACAAATTGGCGCAGCAAAATATCGCCTTGATACAGGGTTAAGCACTGGGATTGGGTGTCAATCACGATACGCCGATCTACGGTCATTATTAATTCCTAAATAATAGCCATCATTTTTTAAAATGATAGTATAACAAAGCATAGCATATTTGGCATACTAAAGTGTGATAAAATTCTTATTTTTATCACAAAAGACAAATTATCTTAGGTTTAATATCCATGAAGCATAAAAAATGTTATAATTTCTTGATAAGTTCATTTTATTTAGTCATAAATCAAGGATATTCATATGAGTAATGCAACCATTTTGCAGCACCTTCCTGTCGGCAAAAAAGTCGGTATCGCTTTTTCGGGCGGTTTGGATACTTCAGCTGCCCTGCTTTGGATGAAGCAAAAAGGCGCTGAACCTTATGCCTATACTGCCAATTTGGGTCAGCCAGACGAAGATGACTACAATGCCATTCCTAACAAAGCCACACAGTATGGCGCGGTCAAGGCACGATTGGTTGACTGCCGCTTACAGCTTGCTCAAGAAGGCGTTGCCGCCATTCAGTGCGGTGCGTTTCATGTGACCACAGGTGGTATGCCCTATTTTAATACGACTCCTTTAGGGCGTGCGGTGACAGGCACGATGCTGGTATCAGCGATGCGCGAAGATGATGTGAACATTTGGGGCGATGGATCGACCTATAAAGGCAATGACATCGAGCGTTTTTATCGCTATGGTCTGCTTGCTAATCCTGAGCTTAAAATCTATAAACCTTGGCTTGATCAAACTTTTATTGATGAGCTTGGCGGTCGCGCTGAGATGAGTCAATTTTTGATTGATAATGGCTTTGATTATAAAATGAGCAAAGAAAAAGCCTACTCAACTGACTCAAATATGCTTGGCGCGACTCACGAAGCTAAGGATCTTGAGTTTTTGGATGCCAGCCATAAGATTGTTGAGCCGATCATGGGCGTGCGTTTTTGGGATGAGAGTGTCGAAATCGCTGCTGAGACAGTGACAGTCAGCTTTGAAGAAGGCGTGCCTACAGCGCTCAATGGTGAAAATTTTGACAGCTTGGTTGATTTGATCCTAAAAGCCAATGAAATTGGCGGTCGTCACGGCTTGGGCATGACCGACCAAATCGAAAACCGTATCATCGAAGCCAAGTCTCGCGGTATCTATGAAGCACCAGGTATGGCACTGTTGCACATCGCTTATGAGCGCTTGGTGACAGGCATCCATAATGAAGACACGATCGAGCAGTATCGCATCAATGGCTTGCGCTTAGGTCGCCTACTGTATCAAGGTCGCTGGTTTGATTCTCAAGCGCTTATGCTGCGCGAGACCGCTCAGCGCTGGGTTGCCAAGGCGATCACAGGTACGGTCACGCTAGAGCTGCGCCGTGGGAATGATTATAGTATCTTAAATACTGAATCACCAAACCTAACCTATGAAGCTGATCGCCTATCCATGGAGAAGGTTGAAGATGCTGCGTTTACACCACTTGATCGCATCGGTCAGCTGACCATGCGCAATCTAGACATTGCAGATACACGCCAAAAATTGGGGCTGTATGTCCAATCAGGCTTGCTAGGCTTGGGTGGCGGAAATGCCGTGCCACAGCTTGAGCATAAAGACAACAAATAATCCCACAAACTCTCAATCAAAACGATTGGGAGTTTTTTATTTGCTTACCAAATCACTCCAGTGCTGAAAAACTCGGCATAAGTTGGAATTTTTATCAAATTTACTTTCAAACCTTGACAAAAATTCCAATCCCTACAATAATGGATTTTTTGTATTCTTTTTAAGTTTAAATAGATTATGACAACGACATTAACTATCATTCAGCCAGATGATTGGCATATCCATCTGCGTGATGGCGACGCTCTGGCGACCACCGTTAAGCACGCGGCAGCCAGTTTTAATCGTGTGATTTGTATGCCAAATTTGGTACCGCCTGTCAAGACAGCCGACCAAGCCGTCGCCTATCGCGAACGCATCTTAAAGGCACTCAAAGACAGTGATTTGCCATCTGCTCGTCAAGATAGCTTTGATCCACGCATGGTGCTGTATTTGACTGATCACACCACCGCCCAAGACATTGACAAAGCTGTCCAAACAGGCGTCGTATCAGCTGTGAAGCTTTATCCAGCAGGCGCGACCACCAACTCTGCTGATGGCGTGACTGATATTTTGGCGCGCGGCTCAGTATTTGAAGCCATGCAAAAGCACGGTATGCCGCTATTGGTACATGGTGAAGTGACTCACAGTGAGATTGATATTTTTGATCGTGAAAAACGCTTTTTGGATGATGTGCTGAGTAAAATCATCGCCCAATTCCCAAACCTAAAGATCGTCATGGAGCACATCACTACCGCTGATGCGGCAGATTTTTGCTTGGCTCAAGGCGATCATATCGCAGCGACGATCACTCCACAGCATCTGTTATTTAATCGTAATCATCTGCTGGTTGGCGGTGTTAAGCCTCACTATTATTGTTTACCCATTTTAAAACGAGCCACCCATCAAGCGCGCCTGCTTGAGGTGGCAACCAGTGGCAACCCTAAGTTTTTCTTGGGAACCGATTCAGCACCACATGCCACACACACCAAGGAAGCAGCGTGCGGCTGTGCTGGCTGCTATAGCGCTTTGCATGCCCTACCGCTATATGCCATGGCTTTTGAAAGCGTCAATGCACTTGATAAGCTTGAAAATTTTGCGAGCCGATATGGCGCTGATTTTTATGGTTTACCAGTCAATACTACCCAAATCACACTCATCAAAGAGCCACAGACCGTACCTGACAGCTTTGATTATTTGGGTGATAAGACGCTTACGCCGCTATTGGCAGGTGAAGTTCTGCCTTGGCAAGTGGTCAGCGCATGAGCGAATTAGTCAAATCAATAAAACCCACCATTGCCGATCGATTTCGAGGATTTTTGCCTGTGGTGGTGGATGTAGAGACCGCTGGCTTTAATGCTGCAACTGATGCACTGCTTGAGATTGCTTGCGTGCCAATTTTGATGGATGATGAAGGAAAGCTGTACCAAGGCGAGCCTTTGAATGCACACATTGAGCCGTTTGTTGGAGCAAACCTTGAGCCGGCGTCACTGAAATTTACCGGCATTAATCCGGATAGCCCTTTTAGAAAAGCCATCAGCGAAGACGAAAAAACCGCTTTACGCCGTATTTTTAAGACGCTTAAGCGCATCAAAAAAGAACAAGGTTGCCGCCAGTGTATTTTGGTCGGTCATAATGCGCATTTTGATTTGGGCTTTTTAAATGCTGCTATCGCACGCACCAACAGCAAAAATCACTCGCCCTTTCATGCGTTTAGCGTGCTTGATACGGCAAGTTTTGCTGCACTCGCCTATGGGCATACGGTACTGGCAAAAACCTGTTTGATTGCCGGGCTTGGCTTTGATAATAATCATGCCCACTCAGCACTGTATGACACCCAAAAAACCGCCGAACTGTTTTGTCATATTGTCAATCAAAGCGCATTATTGCCGACCGAAAAAGCCGCTGATGAGCTTGATTGCAGTTGCGATGACGAAGCGCCATGATTCATTTAGTTTAATTAGGGAGAAAATTATGCCATCTTTTGATGTGGTTTCAGAATTACAAGTGTTTGAAGTCAAGCACGCGGTTCAAAATGCCGAAAAAGAAGTCGCCACTCGCTTTGATTTTAAGGGCAGCGACATCAGCATTGAGCTGAACGAAAAAGCCAAAACTGTTACCATTACCACCGATAATGAGCTACAATCGGACAATGTGTATGCCATTTTTGAAAAGCAGCTGATTAAGCGCGGTGTGGATTTGCAGTCGCTAGATCCACAAGATAAGCAGCAGTCAGGTAAACAAATTAAGCAAGTCATCAACCTAAAAGATGGACTTGATGCCGACACCGCCAAGAAAATCTCCAAGTCGCTCAAAGAATCTGATCTGAAAGTTTCTGCCAGCATCCAAGGCGATAAGGTTCGGATCAGCGATAAGAAAAAAGACAATCTACAGCTTGCCATGGCATTTTTAAAAGATAAGCAATTTGGCGTCCCGCTACAATTTAATAACTTCAAAGACTAATAGCAACCACAATTCTCTTAAATGGCTCAGTAAATCTGAGCCATTTTATTAAAAATCAATTACTTAGCAGTTTTCGTCAAAATTTTGACATAAAACGCTTGACGACCAAAAATATCATGATATAATGGCAACCAATTTCGGATCAACGGTGAAAGCGCCGAAATTCAGCAAAGGTTTGAGCTTTGCACACTGTGTCCCATTCGTCTAGAGGCCTAGGACACCGCCCTTTCACGGCGGTAACAGGGGTTCGAATCCCCTATGGGATGCCACTATTCTAAACGCGCTCAATACATTGAGCGCGTTTTTTTATGTTCATTCACCCCCAAGTTTTCCTTAGCCAATAAAAACAGCCACCGAATCATCAGTAGCTGTTTTGGTTTGATCTGACAAGTGCGCTGAGCGCATAAACCTTAAGCTTTATTTGGTCTGGCAGTCAGATAGTGCCGAACTTCAGGCTGTGTATTGGGCTTTAAGTACTCAAGGATCTGAGCCTGAAGTGCTGCATCTGCACTTGAAACACGCTGATGCTGGCGCATATGCTCCTGCCAAGATTCAACAAAAAAGTACTCCAAATACACATCCACTTCATCAGTACACTTCGTAATGCCCCATTGATAAGCACCATCTTTATAGCGCTGAGTTGACAGCTGATAAATGGTCTTTAAAAACGCTTCTTGATGCTCAGGCTTAGGCTGATACATTATCTGAATCATCACAGGACCGTCATTAGGATCAATCGGCGTATTGACAACTGGCGGCGCCCAATGATTTGAAGGCGTGGTATCCAGATTATCATTAGGCAATTTGATTTTATAGGTCAAAAGGCTACTAATCAATAAGCAA
Source organism: Moraxella canis (assembly GCF_002014965.1). Lineage (GTDB taxonomy): Bacteria > Pseudomonadota > Gammaproteobacteria > Pseudomonadales > Moraxellaceae > Moraxella > Moraxella canis. The sequence goes on along the minus strand of NZ_MUXT01000004.1, from coordinate 121,672 downwards.
ATACCAGAAGCAATCAATGTCTCAACCAGCCCAATCTGAGTAGCAACCGCGCCCCAGATCACACTACCTAAGGTCATGGCGCCATTGAACACCATCAAATACAGCGCCAACGCTCGTCCACGAACCCAGTTGGGCAAAATACCTTGAGTTAAGCTATTAAGTGTAGTAAGCGCAGTAATCCACGCAACTCCCAAAAATAAAAGCAACAACAAGGCAACGGCTTTGGGCGGTGAAGCCGACAAAGCCAGCATCACCAAGCCGGTGATAAAGGCAGCACATAACAGCATTTGATCGGCGCTAAATCGCGCTCTAATTTTGGGCAGAATGACCGCACCAACGATCGCACCGATCCCCACCAAACCAAGCATGATACCATAAAATCTGGCATCGCCCTGTAAAAGCGTTCTGGCAACCAATGGCAACAATGCCCAAACCGAACTTGCCATGACAAAATAAACAAATACGCGCCCAAAGATGATATGCAGCTCTCGGCTTGCCTTAGCATAGCGTAGACCCGCCTTAAATGCGCCGACAAAACTCTCTGACATCTCGTCCTTAGCGCGAACGGGTCGCTTCCACCAAATCAGTGCAGCAATCACCACAACATAGCTTAAGACATCCGCGCCATACGCAGCAGCCACACCGAAACTGGCCAAAATCAGCCCGCCTAAGGCAGGACCAATGGCTCGAGCGATATTAATGCCTAAGGAATTTAATGCAACAGCATTTCTTAGCTGAGATCTATCAATCAGTTCAGGCACGATGGCTTGCCAAGTCGGCCCCATCAATGCCACACCAATACCACTTAAAAATGTTAATGCAATCAGTGAAGCCACTGATTGCATACCAAGCGCTGAAAGTAGCATAAGACAGATACTACTAAATGCCATGAGCATCTGAATACCTATCAAAAACTTGCGCTTATCTAAAATATCCGACAAAACTCCCGCTGGAATTGCCAACAAAAAAATGGGCAAGGTTGCTGCCGCTTGCACCATTGCCACCGCCATCGGCGACGGTGACAAGTCGGTCATAATCCAAGCACTGCCAACGTCTCTGATGAAGCTACCGATATTTCCTAAAATGGTCGCTAGCCACATCACTAAGAAGACTTTGACTTTTAATGGAGCGAAACTGTCTGATGACGTTTCGTTCATTCAAGCCTCCATTAAGCCATCCAGCAAGAACAGCCTAATGCACCAAAGAAGCTCTTTAGGTCACTGCTTGGCACTGTAGACGCCCAAGCTTTGGCATGATTATGACCATGCAAACCACAGCTTGTGCCACAGCCACAGCTGCTGACCATCTGCTGAACATTTTGCGATGGCGCAAATGAATTACGGCTTAAGTCTTCATCTGCCCAAGCACCATAACCTCCGAAGCGGCGAGTTGGCGACCATTCTGGCATGGCAGGTGGTAGTGGATTTTCATCCAGTGATGAAAACTCATCATCACCAAAGACCACTTTACCGCCGACCACAGTCAGATGCGATGTCAAATGCGGCAATTCTTCATCAGTCACAGAAAAATAGTCTTTACTTGGAATGATGAAGTCAGCAAATTGACCTTCTTCAATGCGTCCGCGTTTGCCTTCTTCGTTTGAGAACCACGCCACATTTTCTGTCCACATGCGCAGTGCCGTTTCACGGTCAAGCAGATTTTCATTTGGATAAAGTCCCATGCCGCCAACAGTTTTACCAGTGGTCATCCAAGACAAAGATACCCATGGGTTATACGACGCAACACGGGTTGCGTCCGTACCTGCAGACACTTTCACACCGCTTTCAAGAATGCGCTTAATTGGCGGTGTCGCTGCGGCTGCCCCTTTACCATAACGCTCAACAAAATACTCACCTTGGTACGCCATACGATGCTGCACCGCAACGCCGCCGCCAAGTTTGGCGATACGCTCAATCGATCTGTCCGAGATGGTCTCAGCGTGGTCAAAGAACCAGTTTAGCCCCTCTAGCGGAATGTCTTCATTGACTTTTTCAAAGACATCAAGCGCACGCGAGATGGTCTCATCATAGGTCGCGTGTAAGCGCCATGGCCAGCGGTTTTGAGCCAAGATACGCACCACTTCTTCTAGCTCACCTTCCATTTCTTGTGGCATATCAGGACGCGGCTGACGAAAATCCTCAAAGTCAGCTGCCGAGAACACCAACATCTCGCCTGCGCCATTATGACGGAAATAGTCATTGCCTTGCTTATACTCCACCGATGACGTCCAACGTAAGAAATCTTCTTTTTCTTCCTTGGGCTTTTGGGTGAATAAGTTATAGGCAATGCGTACTGTCAGCTGATCTTCATCTGATAATTTTTGAATAACTTCATAATCATCTGGGTAGTTTTGGAAGCCGCCACCAGCATCAATCACACCAGTTACGCCCAAGCGGTTAAGCTCACGCATAAAATGACGCGTTGAATTAACTTGATAATCAAAAGGCAGTTTTGGACCTTTTGCCAAGGTCGAATACAAGATCATGGCATTAGGCTTGGCAAGTAAAAGACCTGTTGGATTGCCTTTACTGTCACGCAAGATCTCACCGCCTTCTGGTTCTGGCGTATCTTTGGTGTAGCCAACAGCACGCAAAGCTGCTGCATTTAATAGTGCACGGTCATACAAATGCAAAATAAATACAGGCGTATCTGGCGCAATTGCGTTAATCTCTGCAATCGTTGGCAGGCGTTTTTCGGCAAATTGATGCTCGGTAAAACCACCCACAACACGCACCCACTGCGGTGCTGGCGTGATGTCAACTTGTGCTTTTAGCATCGCCATCGCATCTGCCAAACTGCGTACGCCATCCCAGCGCAGCTCCAAGTTATAGCTTAGACCACCACGAATGATGTGTGTATGGTTGTCAAATAACCCTGGCAGAACTTTTCTACCTTTTAAATTGATGCACTTGGTATTGCTGCCCGACATTGCCATGATGGTATTATCATCACCAACAGCGACAAATTTGCCATTACTGATCGCAACTGCCTGAGCGGTTGGGTTATTTTTATCCAATGTTGCAAAATTACCATTATAAAAGATGGTATCTACTGATTGATTAGCTGTGCTCATGTTGCCTCCTTGTCATTGGTAGTTTTGGGTGGATTTTGGCTTTGAGATTCACTCATCTGAGTGTTTGGTGCCAGCCATTGTTTGGCATAAGGAACTGCTTGCTCACCCACAAGCATCCCCAGAAGCCCGATCAAAGCGACGACAGGCGGTGCAGGCGATCGTACGTTTAGTACATAATATAAGACGCCCACTAAAATTCCAACACCAAAAGAAAAAATATACATTTTCATGACGTATCCAAAATGCTTAAGCGACAAAGGCGCATTCAATCAAACACGCCTCTGTCAAAACATTTATCAATAATTATTTAGCCGGATTTGGGCCGATACGTTCACCGTGTTGTACACGCTCAGGCGCTCTGTGTACCATCGTGTAGGCATAATCTACGCCCATACCATATGCACCAGAATGCTCTCTCACGATATCCATAACTGCATCATAAGTATCTCTGCGTGCCCAGTCACGTTGCCACTCAAGCATCACTTGCTGCCAAGTCACTGGAATAATACCTGCTTGGATCATGCGCTGCATGGCATAGTCATGAGCTTCTACAGAAGTACCGCCAGAAGCATCGGCTACCATATAGATATCATAGTCAGTATCAGCTGCCGCTGCCAAAGCAAAGCCTAAGTTACATACTTCAGTCCATAGACCTGCAACGATCACTTTTTTACGGCCATTTTGTGCATTTTTTGCCAACGCATCACGGACATTTTGATCATCCCATGAGTTCATAGAAGAACGCTCAAGTAGCTGAGTTTCTGGGAATACTTCTAGCAGCTCTGGATATGTATGACCTGAGAACGCTTCAGTTTCAACAGTGGTGATGATGGTCGGGATATCAAAAGCTTTGGCTGCTTTTGCCAAGCCAACGACGTTATTTTTTAGAGTTTGACGGTCGATTGATTGCACGCCAAATGCCATCTGTGGCTGATGATCGATAAAGATCAATTGGCTGTTTTCTGGGGTTAGTAATTCTAGAAATTTATTTGACATCAGATGTCTCCTTTGTTGTTAAATTTTACATTTAGATTTGCCCAAAGCAATCCATGTTGTTTAGCCACTTTGGGCGATTAATTGATGATTACTCATCAAAAATTCATTAAGGCTGATTGGTGTTAGCAGCGATATCCATTGGCACATCCATCAATAGGATTTGGGCATCACTCGTAGCGGTCAATTCAAAACCATCCGTATCCCAAACGCCCAAACCATCGCGCTCGCTCAGCTGCTGATCACCGATTTTTGCTTCACCTTTGATCACAAATACATACACGCCATTGCCTGGTTTTTTGATATCATAGCGGCGGCTGGTATCCTTATCAAAGTTAGCTAGTGAAAACCAAGCATCTTGATGAATCCACACGCCGTCATCATCAGCGTTTGGTGATAAGATTTGTTGAAAATCATTTGGTTTGGCTTGATCAGCGATCGTGATTTGTTGATAGCGTGGCTCAACACCATTTTTACGAGTTAATACCCAGATTTGTAAAAACTTCACCGGTTGATCAGGGTTAGCATTCATCTCGCTGTGAGTCACACCTGTGCCCGCTGACATGACTTGGATGTCACCATTTTTGATGATACTACCGTTACCCATGCTGTCTTTGTGTGCCAAGTCGCCACTCAAAGGAATCGAGATGATTTCCATATCGCGGTGCGGGTGTCTACCAAAGCCCATTCCACCTTGAACGAAGTCATCATTAATAACGCGAAGTACACCAAAGCCCATGCGCTGTGGATTATAATACTCTGCAAAGCTAAAGGTATGGCGGCTTTTTAGCCAACCATGTTCGGCATTGCCACGAGAATCGGCAGCGTGAAATACAGTTTTCATCATTTTCTCCAATTGTGATTTGTTATTGATTTGAATTATAGCGTAATTAATTTGTGCGATAAACCGCCATTTTTGCAAGGCTTGATTGCAAAAATAGAAATTTAACAATTAAGAAAACATGAGAAACAATTCACTGCAAAATGTCGCAAATATCAAACCTTTCAGCGGTTGCACCCATCTATTTTTTAAAGTTATTTTAGTTAGTTTAGATTAAAATAAAATTTTTGATCTTTAAAGCCTGTTGTGTTGTTTGATATGGTATTTTAACTGATTACAAAAATAAAACCCCTTTAGAGAGCAGATCTAAAGGGGTTTTAACGGCTTAAAATAAACTTTCAGATGTCAGTATCGTGTTATGACTCAAAGAAAGTTTGTTAGCAGCATGAACGAAATGGCACTAATGATCGCAGCTGCTGGCAGGGTAATAACCCAAGCCAAGCCAATGGGCTTCATAAGGCTCCAGTTGGTGTTTTTATTGACCAAACCGATCCCAAGAACCGCACCAACCAAAATGTGCGTACTTGATACAGGAATACCCAAGGTAGACGCACCCATTACAACCGCAGCAGCAGCAAGCTCCGCTGAGAAACCTGATGCAGGATGCATCTCGGTTAGGTTGGTACCAACGGTTTGGATAACCTCTTTACCAATAAACCAAAGACCTACAATCAATGCCACACCAAAGGTCAACATGACAGGCGCAGGTACGGCTGCCTTGGCTTCGACGGCGTTATTTTTGATCACGTCCATGATCGCAACGAAAGGACCGACGGCGTTGGCAATATCGTTTGAACCATGACTAAACGCAAAAGCACACGCAGTGAATACCTGCATCCAGCTGAACATGACAAACGTGGCTTTGGCTAGATCTTCTTTTTGTTTACCGCGGATTGTTTTGGTATAAATAAAGGCAGTCAGCCAAACCATCGCACCAAGCATCCCCATCACCAAGCCAGCTTGCAAAGTAGATAATTTTAGACCTGTATTTGCTAGACCCTTAAATACCACCATGGCTGTCATGATCACCGCACCCAATGCAGCGATGAGCGGCACCCAAGTTTTCAATGCTTTAAGTGTATCCAAATTCTCGCGCTTGCGCTCAAGATCAAACACCGAACGGTAGTATTCTGTCTCCAAGTCGTCGCGTTGGCAATCGCCGTCTTTGTAGATTTCTTGGTCACGCAACATGGCGTTGGTGTAAGGCAGCTTTTCTTTATCAGCCAAAGTATCGAAATATTCTTTTTGTTGGCGTTTTAGCGTCTTTTTCTCAGCTTTGATGGATTTTACCATCGCTTCGGCTTTTTCGTTATATGCCAAAATATTTTTCTTGATGACGCTGTACAATAAATAAGAAAGCGCGCCACCTAAAACTGGTGATAACACCCAAGAAATCGCAATGTCACGAATTTTTGACCATTTTACTGTCGAAAATGCCAAATCCGTACCGCCAATGCTGATACCAAGAACGATCGAGCTACCGACGATACCGCCAATGATTGCGTGCGTTGTAGAAACTGGCAAACCGCGCTTGGTCGCAAATAACAACCAAAATGCCGCCGCAACGAGCGCTGAAAGCATCAAATAAATAAACTGATTTGGAGAGACGCCCAATTCACTGATATCGACAATGCCGCTACGAATCGTATCTGTCACCGCCGCGCCTGCCAAAACTGCGCCCGATACCTCAAAAATCGCCGCAACCGCCAACGCCTGAGTGACTGACAGCGTGCCCGCCCCTACCGATGTACCAAATGAGTTTGCAACATCGTTACCGCCGATGTTGAATGCCATAAAAATACCAAAGAAACTTGCGATCATAAACAACAGCACCTGCTGATGCATTGTGTAGACCAAGCCCCATTGGATAAAATAGATGCTCATCCCAGCCAACAGCAAGCCAAAGAATATGTTGGCTGCCATAGGTGTGACTTGTTTTGTAGAATTTACCATAAATCCACCAAAGAGAAATGAAAAAAGCCACTTCAAAGAACCTAAGTTTCTAAGGTTTTTGTGCAGTGGCTTAGTTACTTAAGCTGTACAAATTATAAATTTGGTTTATGACAGCTTGATGACAATTTAGCAAAGTTACAAAAAGTTTCTTTAAAATGATAGACGGTTAATTTTTGTAAATTAATATAATTTTAAGATTATCTAAAATAAATCACACATAAAACTACCGTCATCGTTAAAACATACCGTCCTACCCAAACATTTTCTCTAAAAGCGGTAAAGCACGCTAAGCGCTCACGGTCAGCGATGAGCTGATATTGTCGAAAAAACATCATCAGCACAGGAACAAATGTCAGCACGCACAGCCATTTGGGCATCACTTTAAAATAGTGCCAAAACGAGGCAATCATCAGTACCGTAAAGATAATATTCAAAGCCATGGTGATTGTTACATCGTATCTGCCAAAGAGTATGGCAGTTGATTTGACACCAATTTTAAGATCATCATCCCGATCACACATGGCATACTCGGTGTCATAAGCCACCGTCCAACACATATAGGCAAAAAACAGCACCCAAGTCCACACATCAGGCGCGCCTTGCACTGCGACAAATGCCATGGGAATCGCCCAACCAAATGCCGCTGCCAACACCAATTGCGGCATGTTGGTAAAGCGCTTCATAAACGGATAAATAAATGCCAATGACACCGCACCCAAAGACCAATAAAAAACCGCTTTGGGTAAAAAAAACAGCAAACACGCCGCCAATAAAGATAAGCCAACGAAGGTGAGCACCGCTGTTTTTGGCGACAGCCTGCCATCTGCTAGCGGTCTTGTATTGGTGCGCTTGACTTGCCCATCTACTTTTCGGTCGGCAAAGTCATTGATCGCACAGCCAGCCGCACGCATCAAAATGGCTCCCAAAGCAAAAATCACAATGTGCTGAATGCTTGGCAGTGATTTTTGACCTGCGTATGCCAAAAACAATGCCCAAAGCGTCGGATGTAATAACAGCTCAGTGCCAACAGGTTTATCAAAGCGTGTCAGCTGCAGCCATGCGATGAACTTATCGCTCAAAGTCATGGGTGCGTGGGTTTTAAGATTTTTCATGAGTTATTTTTTGGCGAACTTATCATCACATATAGCTGCACCGCTTGTCTTAGGCTGATCTCTGGGAATTTGGTACGAATGGCTTTGATGGCTTTGACTTGCGGTAAGTGTGATTGCGATTTTGCGTACTCAAGCCACTCTTGTTGTTTATAGACGAATAACGCATCTTCCAGTTTTCGGATACGGGTTTTTTGCGTGAAATTTTGTATTAATATCAGCACATTTAGGGCAAGATATGCCCATATTATCCAGCCATCCACTTAAATTCTCCCAAATAACTATGCCATTATGCTGCTGTTATGATGAGCTTTGACAAATTATCATCGCCCCAAATCTCAGGCTGAGTGCCTATTTTTATCATAGCGATCAAATCTTAGTGCTTCATTTTGAATGCTATGATCTGGTGATTGTTGATCAAAATACGGCGCACCGATCGGTCTTTTGATGATCAGCTTGCCGCTTGGTTTAAGCATGTCCATCGACTGACAAAAAAGCTGATGTGCTTCTGACTGCGTCGGCGGCGCTGCCAAATCATGCAAGGCTTGCATTTGTTTATTCACTTTGGCTTTATAGCTGTCTTTAGGGAACATTGGATCCAAATACACACAATCAAACTCCCCTGTCATCTCACTGGTATTGTTGTAGATGATGTCCATCCGACCCAAAAGCCCCTGCCAATTCGCCACTTGAGCCATGGTGTGATATTCATAATATAGCAGCAGCGCCATCACAGGGTTGCTCTCACACAAAGTTACCTGCGCTCCACTGCTCGCCAAAATCAGCGCATCATGACCAAACCCTGCAGTACCGTCTAGCGCCGTCATGCCTGCTTGCAGTTTACACGCCTGCAAAATCAGCTCTGACTTACGCCCTGCTGTGACAATACGATGCTGAAGCGCTGCCCAGTTCAGCGCAGATTTGATGACGGTTTTATCTTCAGCTTTGATTAGCGTCGGTGTGTTTTTTAAGATAGCAATGATGGGTGCGTCGCCAGTTTGTTTAAACCGTAAAATTTGCTTATCGTTTAGCTTGTCTTGCTGATGCACATCCAAATCAAGTGGCAGCTCATGCGCTTGACAAATGGACAAAAGCTCGTCAATCACTGTATTTGGCTTGTCATAAAGAAGTGATAATCGCACAGCAGCTCTCTAACATATCATCATGATCGCTTGGGTTGATGGCTCAAGCTTGAATTTGATAATTAAACCCAAAAAACGCAATCAACACCAAAACCCCTGTCGCGATTCTTAGCCAAGCAAAAATCATAAAGTCTTTTTGGCTCACCCAAGCCACCATCAGTCGAATACACAAAAGTGCGACAACAAAAGACACTCCTGTCCCAATCAGCAGGATTAGCCAGTCACTCAAGGTTTGTATTGCATCAAAATGTTTGACCAAGTCAAGAAGTGCAGCACCAATGATCACAGGAATGCCCAAGAAAAAAGAAAACTCCGTCGCCGCCTTGCGAGATGTCCCTAATAGTAGCGCCCCAATAATCGTTGAGCCTGAACGACTGGTACCTGGAATCAATGCCAAACACTGACACAGACCGATGCCAAGCGCTGTCTTAAAGCCGATATGCTCAGCTTCTAGCGCATGAATTTGGCGAGGATTTTTTTCAGCATAAATAATAATCAGCGCACCTAAGATGAGCATGGTCGCCACCACCAAAGGATGAAACAGTGCACCAGTGATGAAATCCGCCATCGTAAAACCAACCACCATCACAGGTAAGCTTGCGATAATCAAAGAAAACCCAAGCCGTCTTGGATTGGCAAGACTGGATGATTGCCCTGTCATCAATCCCATGAATGCATCCCAAAGCCTGCCCCAGTAATCATAAATGACCGCCGAGATCGCACCCAGCTGAATAAACACAATGAATAAATTGCGAAATTCACCACTTAAAAAATTCATGATATCTGCAGACAAAATCAGATATCCTGTGCTTGAAATGGGCAAAAATTCGGCAATGCCTTCTACCACGCCCATTATGATCGCTTTGATAATCAGCAAAATATCCATCAATCATCTCAAAAATAAAAAAGTAGGCAACGCCTTTGCTTCAGCCGCCTTAAATGATAGCCAGCAGCTCAGCGGTGACTGTATTGGCTTTTATAACTATATAAACATCGCCATTTATCAAGATACACTCAAGGATAAATAGGGATTGATACGGTCATTTACCTTGCTCAGCCAAAGTCTTCCAAGCATTATCTCTTAGATAAACAGGTAAAGCGTGTTCAGCAGGCACCGCGCGACCTTGGTGATATTCACTCAAAGCCAGTCGAGCGATATCACCTGCCGTGGGCTGAGCCTGCACAAGTTTTGCATTTGTCTCAATCAAAGATGCGCCGTCGCCAACGATGACATCAGCAGCTACTGCGCTGCCATACTCTGCCAAAAATTCGTTGCCATAGGGATTGTAAGCATCGATCACTGGCTCAATACTGCCATCTTTAATGATGAAATTGCCGGCATACACTTGATCTTGACGCGCATCCATCACTGCTGTAATGTGTGATGCTCCTTCAAATCGGTGCAGCTGATGCGCTGTGTCCGCTAGCGCAGCCAAACTTGACACACCCACGCACAACGTCTCGTGCGCCACCGACAAGGCTTGTACCACCGCCGTATTAATACGAATGCCGCTAAACGCACCAGGACCACGATTAAACGCCAAACAGTCTATGTTTGATAACTTAAAATTGGTCTTAGACAGCGCTTCATCCACCAAAGATAAAATAATCTCAGTTTGCCCACGGCTGCCTGGCACGGTCTGCTCATAAATCACCAAGCCATCTGCCATGAGCGCAATCGAACATTGCTCAAAGACCGTATCAAATGCCATTAACTTTGACATATCAGCCGCCCATCAAAAACGCTTTTTAAAGTTCGGTGGAAGCTGGTTTTGCATTTCTTGCATCTTTTTTTGCATCTCTTCCATGCTTGGCATATCTTCTGGCTTTAGACCCAGATCCTGCATGGATTTTTGCATTTCTTGCATCGTTGGCGCGCCTGCCTGATTAGCGCCTTTATTACCAAATAAAGGTCCGCCGCCTGACATACCGCGAGTCAAACCTTGCACCGCTTTCATCATTTTGCCAATGCCATCAGGTCGGCTGATCATTTTCATCATTTTTGCCATTTGTTTGTGCTGCTTGAGCAGGCGATTGACATCTTGAATCTGTCTGCCTGAGCCTGCTGCGATACGGCGCTTGCGGCTTGGGGTGATTTTATCTGGATTTTGGCGCTCAAAAGGCGTCATCGAATGAATAAGCGCTTCCATTTCCTTGACTTTTTCTTCAGGTTTGGCTTCTTCCATCGCTTTTTGGATATCAGCACCGCCCAAGCCTGGCATCTTATCCAAAAATCCTGCCATACCACCCAAATTTTTCATCTGCTGAAATTGGGTAAGTAAGTCTTCTAAATCAAACTCGCCACCTTTTTGGATTTTTTTCGCCATTTTTTCGGCTTTTTCGCGGTCGATTTTTTGTTCAACTTCTTCGACCAAAGACAGCACATCGCCCATGCCAAGGATACGCTGAGCGATACGCTCAGGGTGGAACAGCTCAAGCGCTTCTAATTTCTCACCGCGACCCAAAAACTTGATCGGCTTACCTGTGATCGCACGCACCGAAAGCGCCGCACCGCCGCGCGCATCACCATCGGTCTTGGTCAAAATCACGCCTGTCAAAGGCAGGGCGTCATTAAATGCTTTGGCAGTATTTGCCGCATCCTGACCTGTCATCGAATCCACAACAAACAGCGTCTCTACAGGATTGACCGCCTTGGTTAATTCCTTGATTTCGCTCATCATCTCATCATCAATATGCAGACGACCTGCGGTATCAATGATCAAAATATCTTGGTACTGAAGCTTGGCTTGTTCGATGGCTCGGCGCGCGATGTCGATCGGATTTTCATCAGTTGTCGAAGGCACAAAGCTTGCGCCCACTTGAGCTGCTACCTGCTCAAGCTGCTTGATAGCCGCTGGACGATACACGTCGGCTGACACCAGCATGACCTTTTTGTTTTGTTTGTCTTGCAAAAATTTAGCAAGCTTACCTGCAGTGGTCGTCTTACCTGCACCCTGCAAGCCTGCCAGCAGATACACCACGGGCGGCTTACCCGTCATCTCAAGCGCCTGATTGGCACTGCCCATCATCTCGGTGAGCTCATCATAAACAATTTTAACAAACGCCTGACCAGGGGCAAGCTCTTTGAGCACTTCTTGACCGAGCGCCTGCTCCTTGACGCGCGCCACAAAGTCACGCGCAACCGGCAGCGCAACATCCGCCTCAAGCAGTGCCATGCGCACTTCTCTTAGGGTGTCTTTGATGTTGTCTTCGGTCAGCTGTCCTGTGCCTGCGATATTGCGCAAACTGCCAGAAAGTCGTTCGGTTAAAGTATCAAACATAATTTTTCCAATGCGTTATTTCAAAGTGTGGGCATCGCTCAAGATTTGCTTATGATCATTTGAATGCCCATAAAAGTATTGCTACAAATACCTGCTATTTTATGCTAAATTAGGCAAATATTCCAATTTAATTGCACGATTCATGCCAAATCTTCACATTTTAGCGTGATTTTTGTGGATAAACTCACCCAAAAATATAAGACTGGGCATAAACAAAGGGGTAGCCGTGCTGGTGATTTTTTTACTTTGTCTGACACTGTATGTAGGGACAAGCTTTTATTTGGCGTATGCGCTGGTTAAGGATGCGCCGATCCATCGTTCAGTTCTCAGCATACTGGTCGCTGCCATGATCCTGCATGGCTGGGTGCTAACACCTCAAATCATCACCCTTTACGGACTGAACTTTAATTTATTTAACACATTGAGCTTAACGAGCTTATTTTTTGTGCTGTTTTATGTGCTCTTTGGGCTGTATCGACCAATTTTAAGCTTGGGGATCTTGGCGGTGCCGATGGCGGCGCTTGGGGTGAGTTTAGGGTATTTTGGTCAAGTGGCTTATGAGCCGCTCACCGATTTGTCAAACACCCTGCAAATCCACATTTTACTATCGTTTGCTGCTTACTGTGCGCTACTGATGGCAGCCGTTCAAGGTGTGCTGCTGCGCTTACAAATTCGTGAGCTTAAACACAAAACCATCCATCGATTTTGGGTCAGTCGCCTGCCGTCTTTACAGAGCATGGAGAGTCTTTTGTTTGATATGGTGCTGACTGGATTTGTGATTTTGAGTATCGCGCTTGGGCTTGGTCTGGTCGCAACTTATGATATCTTAGATCAGCATCTGGCACATAAGATGGTGTTTAGCTTGCTGAGCTGGCTATTATACGGGCTTTTGATTGCTGGTCACTATCGCTACGGCTGGCGTGGTAAGCGTGCGGCAAATTTTGCAGTCTATGGATTTTTATTGCTGGCGATCGGTTTTGTGGGCTCAAAGGCAGTGATGGAGTTTTTGGTCAATTAGCTTTTAATGACAGCACTTTAAATTTGACAAAAACACCCCATTTAATACCCACAATAACATCATTTAGGATCACTCATGACTGACACTCCAAAAACCCCAACACGCACCGAGATTCAGACGCCTGAGCTTTGGAATTTTCCAATGGATTATCCCATGAGCATCATCGGGCACGAAGGACATCACGAAGCACTGATCAATGAAGTCAAGCTGATTTTGGCAGAGATTTTCCCTGAGTTTGACGCAGCGACCATGCAGGTTCGCCCGTCTCGTACAGGTCGCTTTCATTCTGTGCGCGTGAATTTGTATTTAACCGATGCCGATCAGGTCAATCGCCTATACACCGCCTTGGATAAAGCCGAAACCGTGCGCACCGTCGTTTGACCAAAGACCGCTTTTTTGCGGTCTTTTTTTGATATTTGGTGACTGTCATGAATACATTTAAAACGCATCTAACCCATCAAAGCCCCATTCCGCCCGTCCTACCAAAGCCCAATGACTCGCTGCGCATACTGCATACATCTGATTGGCATTTGGGTAAGCTTTTATATAATCAGTCGCGCTATGAGGAATTTGCCAAATTTTTGGATTGGCTGATTGAGACTTTGACATTGTATCAAGTGGATGTTTTGATTGTTGCAGGCGACATCTTTGACACCATGACGCCAAGCAACCGTGCAGAACATCTCTACCATCACTTTCTTGCCACCGCCTTTAAAAATCATATTCAGCACATCGTCGTGGTTGCAGGTAATCATGACTCGCCCACCAGCCTCCAAAAAACCAAAGAAGTGCTAGGCGTGTTAAATACTCATGTGATCGGCAGTGTCAGCCAAGATAAATCCGATGAGCTGATCATGCTGACAGATGATGCAGGCATCCCAAGCGCCATCGTGATGGCAGTACCTTATATCCGTGATCGTGATGTCAGAAGTGGTATTGATGCCAGCTCAATTCACCAAAAAAATCAGCTTTTACTTGAAGGTGTGGCTGACTATTACCAATCTTTAGCCAATCTTGCCAAGGATAAGCAGCAAGCCGTTTATCACACCCACCAAAAAACCATTCCCATCATCGCCACAGGACATCTCTATGCCGCTGGTGCCGCTGTCTCATCCACCGATGATGGCATGCGCGATATTCAGATTGGAACGCTTGGTCAGATCAGCAGTCAGATTTTTGATGATGCCATTGATTATGTGGCGCTCGGTCATATTCATGCCGCCCAAAAAGTCGGTCAAAAAAATCATATCCGCTACAGTGGCTCGCCAATCGCGATGGGATTTGGAGAGATTGGACGCCACAAACAAGTGCTGATTGTTGATTTACCGCTAAATAAAAGCACGCAAACATCAACGCCCCCTAAGGATGATTTATTTCATAGCGCCAATCAAGATAACGATGCCATCTGTGTGCACAACCTGCCTGTTCCGATTTTTCATAGCCTTGCTAGAATCTGCGGCGATATGGCGTTCATCGCTAGCGCCATCGACACCCTAAAGGCATATGATGAGCCCATTTGGCTTGAGATTGAATATGTTGGCGATACCCTCATCACCAATTTAAAGCAGCAAATTGTTGATCTGCTTGAAGGCTCAAGCATTGCTGCGATCAGCATCAAAAATAAAGCCACCTATCAAGGCAGCCTAAAATCAAACACGCCTACCCTAAATTTAGAAGAACTTGATGAAATGGATGTATTTTATAAGCGGCTTGATAAAGAAGATCTCAATCAAGACGAAAAAAACGATCTTATCGGCGCTTACCAAGATTTGATCAAAGAAATCCAAGAAACCGATCATAAAGCCGTCTGATTTTAAAGGTTAGCTTAAAATGAAAATCTTAAAACTTACCTTTGAAAATATTAACTCCCTAAAAGGCAAATGGCAGATAGATTTTGAAGATCCTGCTTTTAATAGCCACGCTTTATTTGCCATCACAGGTCCTACAGGCGCCGGCAAAACGACGATTTTGGATGCCATCTGCTTGGCTTTATATGGTGAGACGCCTCGTCTGAATGTTTCTGCCACGCATAATGAGCTGATGAGTATTGGCACCGCCATGGCTGCCAGTACCGTCGTTTTTCGCGCTAATGATAAAATATATCAAGTCAGTTGGTCGCAGCGCAGAGCCAAGCAAAAAGTCGATGGTAATCTTCAAGCCGTCAGCCGAGAGATCAGCTTACTTGAGCACGCCGATGATACGCATGGAAAAATCCTTGAAGAAAAAGCAAGTTTGGTCAATAAGGAAGTTGAGCGTATCTTGGGCATGAATAAAGTCCAATTCACTCGATCGGTCATGCTTGTACAAGGCGAATTTGCGGCATTTCTACAATCGGACGCCGCCGAGCGCGGTCAAATTCTTGAACAAATTACAGGCACGCACATCTATGCCAAAATCGGGCAAGCAGCCTTTGAAAAGCACAAAGAACAGCTTAATTTATTAAAAAATCTACAAATCAAATTGGGCGAAGTTCGTTTATTAAATTCAGAAGAATATGACCAATTAATTGAGCAAATCAGCGCAATCACAGAACAAAAAAGCTCGCTTGAGTCTCAGATTAAGCTTGTCAGTGATCACCAAAAAACTGCCGATGACTATCAAACTTTGAATCAGGAAATCACGCATTATCAAGCAAAGCTGATCGAGCATCAAGAAGACTTAACCAATTTTGAACCAAATATACAGCGTTTGAATCGCGCTCATAATGCCAAAAATTTGCAGCCACTTTACACAGTGTTTCATGAGCAGCATCTTGAGCAGCTCAATAAAAAAGAGCAGCTCATCACACTTAATACTCGTCTGAACGAAATACATTTAAGCCATCAAAAGCACAGTCAAGCGCATGATCAATTTCAAGAAAATATTAACAAATTAACTCATGATTATGACATCTTAAAGCCGAAACTTCAAGCAGCTCGCAGGCTTGATCAGCATATCAGTGCTTTGTATAAAGAGCAGCAAAGCCTCATCCAAACCCTTGAAAAAACAAAACAAACGCATTCATCTGCGCAAGAGCTACTCAAAGAAACCCAAGCCAATCAATCAGCTTTGGTGCAAGAGATTGATAGTATCCAACAAAAAATTAATCGCATTGACAGTGATAACATAAATAAAAAATTACACCTATGCAATAATCATATCTCACAATATGATACGCTGCGGCGCGCGATAACACACGCTCATCAGCAGCAGCTTCAGCGCATTGAGACATTCAACAATCGTCTTGGCGAGCTTGAGGATAAGCGAAAGACTTTTAAAGCTATCGGTAACACTCTAAGCTCTATGGATAGCCAAATTATCGCCACAAATGATAAAATTATTGATAAATTAAACTTAAATAAACAAGATATTATTAATGTAGATATCCTACAAAAAACCATAGAAAATCAATACGCAAAAATCAAGCAGCAAACACACATTCTGCATACGCTAGATCGCATCTGTGAAAATTATGAGCAAAACACACTCATTCAATCTGAAATCAGTGACACCTGTCGCAAGATGAGTGATCTACAAACAGAAAAAGCCAACATCCAAACTGCTTTAGAGACACTCTCTCAAAAGATCGAACAAGCGAGCGAGACTCATAAAACGGTCTTGGAAAATTATGAGCTACATAAGCAAATTTTGCATATGAAAGCGCACTTTGATCAGCTCAAAGATGGCGATCCTTGCCCGCTTTGTGGGAGTACCGAGCATCCTTTTAAGTCGCAGCCCAATCACTTGGACGGTAAAAACGCCGAACTGGCTAAAGAAAAATTATTATTGTGCGAAACCAAGCTCAATGAACTCAATGAGACCGCCAATCAGCACACGACCACATTACACAAGCTGCAGGTGACTTTGGATGCTCATCAAGAGCGTTTGAGTCTTGCACAAAATAAAAGCAAGCATCTGTATCACGATCTTAATGCCGCATGGCAGGCGATCGCTGGTGAGATAAACTCAGACAATCCAACTGCCCTGCCAAGCAAAAGTGAAATTGATAAATTGATTAAAAATAGTCAAGATAACATTCAACATCTTGAAGAGACTTATCGGCTAAGCAGTGGGCTTTTACATGAACTCAATCAGCTGATCGCTCATAAAGACAAACAAACGATTGAAAAAGAAAATCTAAAGGCTAACGGTCTAATGCTTCGTGATAATACAGAGATGCTGATGCGCGAAATCTTTGATGCCAAATCGCATTTTTGCGATCAGCTATTAGCTGCATTTAATCAGCTGATCCAAGCACAAAGCGCCATTAGCACGACAGATGAGTTTAGCGCCATCAAACAGCATCTATCCGAAATCAGCACTTGGTATGATACCATCGCACATCACACCCAAGGCAATATCCTACCGAATGCTGAAGACTTTAGTCTGAGTGTATTCAAGCTTAATGAAGAAGAATTTGACCAAGTTTGGCACACTTTATCCAATGCTCAGCATTCACTTGAATCTCAAGCCAATCAAGCGATGGCGCTGAATGATGATCTTTTGGAGAAACAAACCAAACTCATCCACTTAGATGCGCAGATCAACGCACACACCGAAAAAATTCAAGAACTTACGCCTTTAATTGATGAGCTAAACCGCACTTTGGATGACAAAACTCTTGAAATCAAAACCCAAACCGCTGAGCGCACCGCCCTGCTCGGTGATCAAGATCCTGACCAAATCGACAAACAGTATCAAGATCAACTCACCAAAGCCAGAGCAGATCTTGATAGTAGCACCAAAGCTTTGCATGATGATCAGACCGCCTTACATGCCCAAAAAGCGACCATCGAAAGCTTAGATCTTAGCATCACAGAATTGACTAATAAGCTTGATCAAAGCAAAGCAGCGTTTGATGACGCACTGATGGCATCGGAGTTTAGCACTCAAGATGAATTCCTAGCAGCAATGATCTCAGAAGATGAGATGATCGAGCTCAAAACCGCTCATGACGCCATCATTGATAAGCTCAATCAAACCAAAGTATCGCTCAATAACTGCCAAGAAAAACTTGACAAGCTTACCATGGCTCATCCCAATGCCAAGCAATTAAATACTGACGACTTACAAACAAAGCTAACAGATCTACAGCGGCAACTAGAAGGCATCAACCAATCTATTGGCGAGCTGAATGCCATCAAAAGTGGTGAGCTTAAAAATCGTGAGCGACATTCTCAGCTTCTCGAAGACATCAAACGCCAAGAACAAGGAAATGCGGTATGGGCAAAACTAGATATGCTGATCGGCTCAGCAGATGGCAAAAAATATCGAAACTTTGTACAGGGTTTGACGCTGGATTTGGTGCTTTATCACGCCAATCAAATCTTAGCAAAAATGAACGACCGCTATTTGCTGACCTTTGATGGCGATAGCTCTAAGGCGCTTGAAATCTTAGTGACAGATCTTCATCAAGGCGATGCTGTACGCAGCAGTAAAAATTTATCCGGCGGCGAAAGTTTTATTATTTCATTGGCATTAGCGCTAGGGTTATCACAAATTAACAGTCAAAATGTGCAGATAGAATCACTCTTTTTGGATGAAGGCTTTGGCACACTGGACGAAACAGCTTTGGATTTGGCACTAAATACGCTATTTGAGCTACAGCAAAGCGGTAAAAGCATTGGTATTATTAGCCATGTTGCCAGCTTAAAAGAAAGAATTGATACTCAAATTGTCGTTGAAAAACACGCTGGCGGTTACAGCACGCTACATGGCGCTGGCGTCAAAAATATTTCATAAATTCATCTTAAAAATAAAGCCCTTACTACTATCGTAAGGGCTTTTTAATATCTGCTATGTTAAGTGTGATCATCAGTCATTATTGCGCTCAAAATGACTGTGTTCGACTTCATACAATGCGCCCAATCGCTCTTGCTGCTCTTCATCCAATAGCTTTCTGGCTTGAATAAAAAACTCGCCTTCTTCTTCTTTTAAATGATGTCTAACTTCATGAATCAAGTCATGGCACGTTTCTTTCCAAGTATCATCACTGATGCGACCATCATTTAGCTTATGCATCATCTCATCCATCTCATGATGCTCAGAGATCGCATGACGAGACAAATCGAGCCCTTCATCATATTGCATGACAGGGGCATAAAGATGACGCTCTTCGGCAGCGGCGTGAGCTTGTAGCTCAATTTCAAGTTCAGGATATGCCTTTTTGGCGGCATCAAGATCGGAATCTAGCAGCGATTCAATATTATCACACAGTTTACGCTGTACATCGTGTGATACGATTAGGGCTTGGAAAATATCATTTTGGCTCATCATAACATCCTTATAGTTATTTGGCTCAATGCTCAAAAGGCATCAGCTTGGGTGTGTTTAATAGATTACATTACAGAGTTTAATACATGACGATAGCCATCGTTTTAGCATCTCATCATTACTTGGCTTTATAATAACAAGTTCGCCTAAAATTATTAACCCTGATTTGTAGTGATTATGCTACAGTTTGTATGCACAGGTAAAATGATACATCTAAACCCAACCAAGCGCCCTTAAAAACGCCATGCCGATCGCCATGCCAATCATCCCAAAGACTGTCGTAAATCCCAAAATATTTGCCGCCAAAACATCATTACCGCCCATCGCCTTTGCCATCACATAACTTGCAGCGGCTACTGGACTTGCCACCATTAAAAATAATACCCCAAAATGCAAAGGCGGCAGTTTCATCAGCACACCCACTAAAACAGTTAAAATAGGCGCCACAATAATTCGCCCAATGCTTGCCTGCATTGATAATCCAGATAAGCTCATCATCGATTTGACATCCAGCGTGGCGCCAGCACAAATCAGCGCAAGCGGCAAGGCGACCGCGCCAAGTAGCGCCCCTGTTTTATTGATAAATTCTGGCAGCATAGGCAAATCAAGCGCTTTATATAAAAAAGCAGACACCAAAGCAATGATCAGTGGATTTTTGATGATTTTGATTAAAATACTTTTGGCTTGCGTGAACAATCCGCCCGTGTTTTGAGTGGTGCGTGACAGCGTGATGACCGCCAAGATATTATATAAAATGGTGATAACGCCCATATAGACTGCACCCACGCCCAAGCCTTCGCTGCCATAAGCGTTAGAAACGGTTGCAAGGCTGATGATTGCCATATTTGAGCGAAAAACGCCTTGAACGAAGACGCCTTTGTCTTTGGGATCGCTGATAAAAAATTTGGCGTAAATTTCCGCCAAAAAAAACAGTGTAAAAGTCGTGATAAATCCTGCTAACAACAGCTTAGACTGCGCCAAAATCTGCACATCGCTTTTTAGGACACTAAAGAATAACAAGCAAGGCAAGCAATAATTAAACACCATGTTCGATGCCACTTCGATGAAATTTGCATTCACCACGTCGCGCCGCTGCATACCGTACCCCAAAGTCATCAAAGCAAGGTTTGGAAAGACAATGACAAATGCAAAACCAATGGCAGCAAATAACTCTTGAGCACTCACAGTGTTAGCCTCACGCGTTGTTTTGTATATTAATTTAAATGAATGGCTAACAAAATACAACCATTCATTTGATCAAAGACCTGTTAGCGCTTCATCGCAGCTTTTTGTTTTTTAAGGGTCATGGCAAGCAAATTGATCGCGGCAGGCGTAACGCCGCTGATACGGCTTGCTTGACCCAATGTCGCTGGTCGCACCTGTGAGAGTTTTTGGACAATCTCATTAGACAAACCCGACACGCCCACATAATCAAAATCAAGGGGCAGCGCTGTGTTTTCAAGGCGTTTCATCTGCTCAATTTCTTCATTTTGACGATCAATATAGCCTGCATATTTGACGCCAATTTCAATCTGCTCACCCACTTCGGCGCTCACTTGACTGTCAGATACCAAAGCAATGTCAGAAAAATTAATAGTAGGACGCTTAAGCAAATCCAGCAATGAATTTTCTTTGGTCAAAACTTCGCCTGTATTAGCCATAAACTCTTTACCGATGGCATTGTTTGGTGCTGCCCAAATGTCTTTTAGGCGCGCAGTTTCTGTGGC
This sequence comes from Moraxella canis, assembly GCF_002014965.1. GTDB lineage: Bacteria > Pseudomonadota > Gammaproteobacteria > Pseudomonadales > Moraxellaceae > Moraxella > Moraxella canis. The sequence goes on along the minus strand of NZ_MUXT01000004.1, from coordinate 100,283 downwards.
GATGGCGTCCATTTTTTGATTAAATTTATCCCAGCGCTCATCATCAACAAGACCAAGCTTGCGCCCGATGGCAGTTAGGCGCTCATCAGCGTTGTCTTCGCGCAAAAGCAGGCGATGCTCAGCACGGCTGGTGAACATCCGATAAGGTTCTTTGGTGCCATGAGTAATCAAATCATCCACCAGCACGCCCAAATAAGCCTCATGACGCTGCGGGATCCATTCTTCTTGATTGGTTGCTTGACGCGCGGCATTTAGTCCAGCCAGCAACCCTTGAGCGGCAGCTTCTTCATAGCCCGTGGTACCATTGATTTGACCTGCAAAATACAAAGCATCAATCGACTTGGTCTCCAAAGTCGGTTTTAGATTTTGTGGATCAAAATAATCATATTCAATGGCATAGCCTGGACGCGTGATGTGCGCATTTTCAAGCCCTTTCATACTATGAATAAAATCAACCTGAACATCAAATGGCAAACTGGTCGAGATGCCATTTGGGTATAATTCATGCGTCGTAAGCCCCTCTGGCTCAATAAAAATTTGATGGCTGTCTTTATCAGCAAAACGGTGAATCTTATCTTCGATACTTGGACAATAACGAGGTCCAACACCTTCAATTTTACCGCTGAACATGGGGCTGCGATCAAGATTGGCACGGATAATATCATGCGTGCGTTTATTGGTATGAGTGATATAGCAGTTAATTTGGGTCGGATGCATTGATACATCACCCATATAGCTCATGACAGGCAGCGGCGTATCACCTGGCTGCGGCGTCATCACGCTAAAATCCACCGTTCTTGCATCAATGCGCGCCGGCGTACCAGTTTTTAGGCGTCCCACCGGCAGCTTGAGCTCACGCAAGCGATCCGCCAAGCGAATCGACGGCATATCCCCCGCTCTACCCCCACTTTGGCTGTCTAAGCCAACATGAATCACACCACCCAAAAATGTCCCTGATGTCAGCACCACGGCACGCGCACCGATCCGCACACCCGATGCCGTCACCACCGCCACTGCTTTACCATTTTCAATAATAATATCGTCCACAGGCTGCTGAAATAGATCAAGATTAGGCTGATTTTCAAGCGTATGCCGAATGGCAGCCTTATATAAGATACGATCCGCTTGCGCGCGCGTGGCTCTGACCGCCGCCCCTTTTCGACTATTGAGCACCCGAAATTGAATGCCTGCCTTATCTGTCGCCAGTGCCATTGCACCGCCCAAGGCATCAACTTCACGCACCAAATGCGACTTACCGATCCCACCAATGGCAGGATTGCAGCTCATCTGCCCCAAAGTCTCAATATTATGCGTCACAAGCAAAGTCTGTGCGCCAGTTCGAGCTGCCGCCAATGCAGCTTCAGTGCCTGCATGACCACCGCCAATGACGATGACATCATAAGTTTTGGGATAATTATAAGTGGTTGCATTCATGGGCTTTTTTCCGATAGACTTGCTTTAATAGGCAAAATCAGTGATTTGATAAAAACTTGCTATTTTAACACAATTTAGGCGATAATTTCACAAAATCAATGATGCCAAGCCGCTTAAATTTCAAGATTTACTTAAATTAGCCAAACATCTCTTGCTAAATACGCTCGAAACATTTAATATATTAAGCGATTCATGTAAGCCGATCATTCTATGAAATTTTTTCCTATATTAGCCATGCTCATGACTTGCACCTTACTGAGCGCCTGCGTTCATAAAGTTGTGACTGTACCCACCAAAATTGCCTATAAGACAACCAAAGGTGTTGTGAAAGGCACTGTCGCCGTCGGTAAAGCAATCATCCCAGGTGATAGCGACGATAAAAAAGATAAGAAAAAATAACCATCGAATCGGCTAAAAACTCTCAAATAACGCTTGCATATCGCCATGGTAATTTGGTATAATGGCGGCTGTTTTTTGAGAGCCCTTCGTTTCCCCAACTCTAAAAACAAGTAAAATCAAGCTTAGGCTTGACATTTTTATTTGTATTACTCTCAAACTCAACTAAATAGGTTTTATATGACTACTACTATCAGTGCCAAACCCGCTGAAGTTGTACATGACTGGTATGTCGTGGACGCTGAAGGCAAAACTCTAGGTCGCCTAGCTTCTGAGATTGCTTCTCGTCTTCGTGGCAAGCATAAGCCATCGTACACTCCACACGTTGATACAGGCGATTATATCGTTGTCATCAATGCTGACAAGATTGCTGTCACTGGCAAAAAAGCTCAGGATAAAAAATATTATCGTCATACTGGTTATCCAGGCGGTATTAAAGAAACTAACTTCACCAAACTTCTTGCACACAAGCCTGAAGATGTGTTGTTTAAAGCTGTTAAAGGCATGCTTCCAAAGGGTCCTTTGGGCTATGCAATGATCAAAAAGCTAAAACTGTATGCAGGTACTGAACATCCACATGCAGCTCAGCAACCAAAAGCATTAGACATCTAAGGAGACATTATGGAACGCAATTACGGCACTGGTCGCCGCAAAACTTCTACCGCTCGTGTCTTCTTGTCAAAAGGCACAGGTAATATCGTTGTTAATGGCAAATCATTGGACGAATATTTTGGTCGTGAAACTTCCCGCATGGTTGTTCGTCAGCCTCTAGAGCTACTTGAACTGACTGACAGCGTTGATCTTTATATCACTGTTGTTGGCGGCGGTATCAATGGTCAAGCAGGTGCAATCCGTCACGGTATTACTCGTGCATTGATTGAGTCTGACGAAAGCCACAAGCCTGCACTTAAAGCAGCTGGCTTCGTGACTCGTGATGCTCGTGAAGTTGAACGTAAAAAATTGGGTCTGCGCAAAGCACGTCGCCGTCCACAATTCTCAAAACGTTAATTCACACTTATCGTTTCGAAAAAACTCTCGATTTATCGAGAGTTTTTTTATGGTTATTTTTTATCAGCTGATCGAGTCAGTCAGAGTGGCAGGTCAAATAATTGCAACTCTATATCAGTACCCCTATTAAGCTTCATGCGTGCTAAATTTACGAACGATGAGTTGAAACATTTGCAAATTTTTGAGTGTTTTATCAGCTTTAGTGCAGAAAAAATTTTTAAAATATGGTAACATTATAGAGATAATTTTTTTACGAAAATTTTAAACATATTAGCTTTTCAAACACCTTTTATAAGCTAGTATTTTATAAAAACACATTTTCGTTAAATCACTCAATTTTTTTGCGAATTTTTTGCCAACTTTGTAAGAGAATAATTTATTTTATTACAAAAATAGCTTAAAATAGTCATATTTAGCAAAAATAGGCACAGCAAATGTGGCAAATTTAATAAAAGTGTTTTATTATAGCCACACACCCAGTATGGGAATATTCCCATTCTTTTTCTGGAGGAAGTTTTAATGAGCCATGCCGAAGGCGTGAATGTTAAACGCCGTAGAGTCCTAATCGCAACCACAGCTGCCATTGGAGCGGTTGGTGTTGGTGCGATTGCCACCCCATTTGTGCGCTCTTGGTATCCAAGCGCCAAAGCGGAAGCTGCAGGTGCCGCTGTCGTTCAAGACATTTCAGGCATTGAAAACGGTCAAATGATCACCGTTAAATATCGCGGTAAGCCCATCTTTGTTGTTAGACGTACTGAAGAAATGGTGGCAAACCTAAGCAAAGTAACCCCAAAATTAAGCGATCCAAATTCTGAGGCTTCAATCCAGCCTGAAGAGTGCAAAAACGAAACGCGCTCCCTGCAGCCAGAACTTTTGGTAGTGGAAGGTGTGTGTACGCATCTTGGCTGCGCACCGACTTACCGTCCTGAAGTCGGCGCGGCAGATTTGGGTGGTGCTGATTGGTTTGGTGGTTTCTTCTGTCCTTGTCATGGATCGCTATACGACCTAGCAGGACGCGTTTATAGTGGCGTACCCGCCCCTACGAACTTACCCGTGCCAATTTATAGCGTCGATGGCACCATCTTGACCGTTGGGGAGGTTTAATCATGAGTATTGCTAAGAAGTTTATGAGCTGGGTAGACGCACGCTATCCTGCCACAGAAACTTATGAATACCATATGTCCAAGTATTATGCACCAAAAAATTTCAACTTTTGGTATTTTTTTGGTGTTTTATCAATGATTGTTTTGGTCAATCAGTTGGTAACAGGTATTTGGCTAACCATGATGTTCAACCCAAGCGCTGAAGGCGCATTTGCATCGCTTGAATATATCATGCGTGATGTAAAAGGCGGTTGGCTCATTCGTTATATGCACTCCACAGGTGCATCGGCATTCTTTATCGTTGTTTATTTACATATGTTCCGTGGTTTATTGTACGGCTCATATAAAAAACCACGCGAGCTTGTTTGGCTGATCGGTATGGGTATCTACCTATGCTTGATGGCTGAAGGCTTCTTTGGTTACCTACTACCATGGGGTAATATGTCATATTGGGGTGCTCAGGTGATCTTGAACCTACCAGCTGCCATTCCATTCATTGGCGATGCCCTGGCTGAGTGGGTTCGTGGTGACTATCTGATCTCTGGTATTACGCTAAACCGTTTCTTTGCCCTTCACGTTGTCGCCATTCCATTGGTTTTGGTTGGCTTAGTATTCATGCACTTGGTTGCACTACACCATGTCGGTTCGAACAACCCAGACGGCATTGATATTAAAAAGCTAAAAGATAAAAACGGCGTGCCGTTAGATGGCGTTCCATTCCATCCATACTACACTGTACACGATATGGTTGGTATTGTTGTGTTCTTCATCTTCTTCTTTGCGGTTGTGTTCTTTGTACCTGAAGGTGGTGGCTACTTCCTAGAAAAACCAAACTTTGAAGCTGCAAACGCCCTGAAAACGCCGCCACACATTGCGCCTGTATGGTATTATATGCCATTCTATGCGATCTTGCGCGCGGTACCGCATAAGCTAGGTGGTGTCATCGCTATGGGTGCTGCAATTGCCGTATTGTTCGTGCTGCCATGGTTAGATCGTTCGCCAGTACGCTCAATTCGTTATAAAGGCATTTTGTCAAAAATTGCATTGGCGATCTTTGTTGTAAGCTTCATCATTCTAGGCTACTTGGGCGGTACAGCTTCAACACCAACAGCTACCATCGTGGGTCGTATCTGTACAGTCCTATACTTCTTGTACTTCTTATTGATGCCATTTTATACATCAATTGAGAAATGCAAACAACCACCTGAACGTGTTACCGGAGGTCATTAATGAAAGCGCTTAATTCACTTGTAAAATTTGGTGCAGGCGCTGTGTTAGCAACAGTTGGTGCTTTTGCAAGCACCAACGCAATGGCTGCCGGTGCACAAGGTTGTGGTGAATATACTGAAGCCGATGGCACTGTGGTAACATTAGAATGTAGCACAGCACCGATCGATCTTACGAATAAAGGTTCTTTGCAGCGTGGCGCTGCCATGTTTATGAACTACTGCGTCGGCTGCCACTCAGCTCAATATGTCCGCCACTCTAGAATCGCTCAAGATCTTGAGATTCCACCTGAATTGGTTGAGAAATATTTGCTTGTCAGCAGCGATGCCATTGGTGATCACATCAACGCTGGTATCGATCCAGAATTACAAGGTCAATGGTTTGGTGCTGCACCACCTGATTTATCGCTAGAAACTCGTCTGCGTGGTGATGACTGGGTTTATACCTATCTATTGTCATTTTACGAAGATCCAAGCCGCCCTTGGGGTGCAAACAACCTAGTACTTGCAAACGCTGCAATGCCTCACGTTCTTCATAACCTGCAAGAAGAGCTGGGTAAAGAAGAATATGAAGCGCGCGTTGGCGATTTGGTTAACTTTATGGCATGGATGGCTGAACCTGTCCGCCATGATCGTAAAGTGTATGGCGCCTTTGTGATTTTGTTCTTATTGATTTTATTGATTCCAGTTTATCTGCTTAATAAAGAATTCTGGAAAGACGTCAAATAAAATCCTCCAAAAAAAAGACCGAATCGTTTCGGTCTTTTTTTATTTTTTATTGATTGATGATTTTATGTCTGAGCACATAATTTCACACTTCAAGCAAAAATTTTGATACACTAAGAGGCTCATTTATATCATCGCTACGCATGGCAAATTTACCTCATCTTTCTTTAACACAGTTTGTTCTTTATGCTGATCATGGAATTAACAGCCATATCGTACGGCTACTGCTTGAAGAAAAACGCTTGAATTATGAAACTGTGCTCATTGATGAGGACCGCCCTGAAGAGCTGATTGAGCTAAACCCTTATCATACCCTCCCCATCTTGGTCAATCGAGACATTTCATTGTATGAGCATAATGTCATCTTTGAATATCTTGAGGAGCGTCATCAAGTCCCACGCCTCATGCCTGATGCACCAAGCGAACGCGCCAAAGTGCGCCAATTGGCATGGCGACTCCAAAAAGACTGGTTAAAGCATGGCTATACCCTACTGACCCATCCTGACAGTTTTGATGTTCAAGCTGCCACAGCCGCCAGAAAGTCATTGAGTGATTCACTGGTAACGATTGCGCCACTATTTGGGCATAAGCCTTATTTTATGTCGGATACTTTTGGATGGTGTGATGTGTTATTATTGCCGCTACTTTGGCGGCTGCCTAAGATGGGCATTGAGCTTCCCGCGCATCTAATACGCCCACTGATAGAATATCAAGAGCGCCAATTTGCCAGACCAAGCTTTATTAATAGTATTTCTTTTAAGGAATGATTATGACACCAAAACGCCCTTATATCGTACGCGCTTTTCATGAATGGATGGAAGATAACGATTTCACCCCTTATCTCATGATTGATGCGACACATGAAGATGTTGTCGCACCACTTGAGTACGCCCAAGACGGTCGCTTGGTACTGGCTGCGTCTTATCAAGCCACGCATAACCTGCAAATTCATAATGACGCCATCAGTTTTGCTGCCAGATTTGGTGGCATATCTCAAGATGTCTGGATCCCTATGGCAGCTTTGATGGCAATATATGCCAAAGAAGACCCTGAACATGGCGCATTTTTTGATCCTGCTGAATATGCCGACCAACAATCGCCTAAAACCGACACCGAAACTCAGCCCACCTCAAAAGGCTCAACTCTAAGAGTATTGGACTAATTAATGTGCATTGCTGCTTTGGCTTGGCAGACGCTGCCTGATACGCCGCTGTTATTAATCTCAAATCGAGATGAATTTTATGAGCGTCCGACCTTGCCACTACACGCCTGTGATGGCATCATTGCCGGACGCGATAAGCAGGCAGGTGGTACTTGGATGGGTGTAACCCTATCAGGTCGCTGGGCGATTTTGACCAATTTTCGTGATGGGCAAGACAAAAGACAGTATGCGACCTCGCGTGGCACATTGGTTCAAACCTATCTTGAATCACAGATGCCGCCATTACGATTTTTGGAAGACTTAAAGTCATCGCAAACAGACTTTGCAGGGTTTAATCTCATCGTCGGCGACCGCACTCAAGCTGCCTATATGAGCAACAAAGGTGTAGCGCCGATCGTACTGGCAGCTGGCGTGTACACTTTATCAAATGGTCTGATCAGTGATGAATGGTTCAAGTGCGCGCGTTTAAGGATGCGCTTTTGTCAAGAAATTCTACCTTTGTTTAATGAAAAGCTTGGCTTTGATAATCTGATCATCACGCCAGAGCTGAGCCAAGCTGTGTGGCAAGTGCTTGAAGATACACAAAAAGCTGAAGATGACCAACTGCCCAATACAGGCGTAGATCTACCCTTGGAGCGGCTATTGTCCAGTATTTTTATTCAAAGTTCAAATTACGGTACACGGGTTTCAAATTTACTCTGTCTTCAAAACCATCATCTGGCTTGGCAAGAAAAACAGCAGCAGGGTGAGCAGATGGGTCAAATCTTTTCATGGTTTGGTCATTTAAAGCACAAATAAAAACCATCGACAGTTTGCCGATGGTTTTTGATGATAAGATCGGATGAAAATCAGCTATAACGCAGCTTATTAAAAGCAAACTGATCATTTAGCCACTCAACAGAGATGGTATCCCCTGCGACGAACTCGCCAGAGAGTAAAAGCTGCGCCAACGGATTTTCAATCTCTTGCTGAATCGCGCGCTTCAATGGGCGAGCACCAAAGACAGGATCATAACCCACTGCCACCAAATGACTCATCGCTTCATCACTCACACTGAGGCCAAGCTCACGCTCTTTAAGGCGCGCGCGCAGACGATCAAGCTGAATCTCGGCAATGCCCGTCATTTGATCCGCACCCAAGCCATGGAATACGACGATCTCATCAATACGGTTAATAAATTCTGGCCTAAAGTGACCTGTTACCGAAGTCATCACAGCAGCCTTAATGTCTTCATAAGGCGCATCTGCCATCTCATGAATCGCATGACTGCCCAAGTTACTGGTCATGATAATAACCGTATTTTTAAAGTTCACCACGCGACCTTGACTGTCGGTTAAGCGACCATCGTCAAGCACCTGCAGCAGGATATTAAAGACATCTGGATGTGCTTTTTCAATCTCATCAAAGAGTACAACACTGTACGGCTTGCGGCGTACCGCTTCGGTCAGTACACCCCCTTCTTCATAACCTACATAGCCTGGAGGTGCACCCACCAAGCGTGAGACGCTGTGCTTTTCCATATACTCACTCATGTCAATGCGAACCATTGCATCTTCAGAGTCGAACAAGAAATTTGCCAGTGCCTTGGTCAGCTCGGTCTTACCCACGCCTGTCGGTCCCAAGAATAAGAAAGAACCGCTTGGCTTATTAGGATCCGACAAGCCCGAACGGCTGCGTCGCACCGCATTTGATACCGCTGTCACTGCCTCATTCTGACCGATGACGCGTTCATGTAGCACCTCTTCCATCGCCAGCAGTTTATTGCGTTCACCTTGAAGCATTTTGGCAACAGGAATGCCAGTTGCTGCAGAGACCACCTCGGCGATTTCGTTATCAGTGACTTTATTGCGAAGCAGCTTAGGCGCGTGCTCTGTTTCGTCCAGCTGCTCTTCTGCCAATTGCTTTTCAAGCTCAATGATCTCACCATATTGTAGCTGTGAAGCGCGGGCATAATCCCCTTCACGCAACGCCTTTTCTAATGTCACGCGCGCGGTGTCTAGCTTAGCTTGAAGCTGCTTACTTTTTTCAACACCTGCTTTTTCAGCTTTCCAAACCTCTTCAAGCTCACTGTATTGCTTTTGCGCTTCGTCAATTTGCTGCTCAAGTGATTTGACTTGCGATTTTGCACCAGCATCTTCTTCATTTTTCACAGCTTCTAGCTGCATTTTTAGCTGAATGATGCGGCGATCTAGCTTATCTAGACTTTCAGGCTTGCTATCAAGCTCCATTTTGATACGGCTGGCAGCTTCGTCAATCAAGTCAATCGCCTTATCCGGCAGCTGACGATCGGTGATGTAGCGATGGCTCATCTTGGCAGCAGCGATGATGGCTGAATCCATGATTTTGACGCCATGATGTAGCTCATAACGCTCTTTTAGACCGCGTAAAATGGCAATGGTGTCCTCAACACTTGGCTCATCCACCAAGACTTTTTGGAAGCGGCGCTCAAGCGCTGGGTCTTTTTCGATATATTGACGATACTCATCCAAAGTCGTTGCCCCCACGCAGCGCAGCTCACCGCGAGCAAGCGCAGGCTTGAGCATATTACCAGCATCCATCGCACCACTGGTCTTGCCAGCGCCCACCATGGTGTGTAGCTCATCAATGAACAAAATGACATTGCCGTCTTGTTTGGCAAGCTCGTTTAGTACTGCTTTTAGGCGCTCCTCAAACTCACCATGATATTTAGCCCCAGCAATCAAAGACCCCATATCTAGCGATAGCACGCTTTTATTTCTTAGACTCTCAGGCACCTCACCATTGACGATACGCTGTGCAAGCCCTTCGACGATGGCAGTTTTACCGACACCTGCCTCACCGATGAGCACTGGGTTATTTTTGGTGCGGCGAGACAGCACCTGTACGGTACGGCGGATTTCGTCATCACGCCCAATCACAGGATCAAGCTTCCCTGCCAGCGCGCGCTCGGTGAGATTGATGGTATATTTATCTAATGCTTGGCGGTTTTGTTCGCTATTTTGATCAGTCACAGTCTCATCTCCTCGAATATTTGTAATTATCGTTTGTAAATTTTGGGCAGTAATGCCTGCCGACACAAAGGCTTTATTGAGTGATTTATCTTCAAAAAGTGCCAAAATCAGCCACTCAATCGGCACAAATTCATCACCTGCTTTGGCGGCATAATTTTCTGTCGCCTGTAAGACTTTAGCAGTATCAGGTGATAAATTCACTTGACCTGTGGGCTGATTGATCACCGCTTGATGGGAAAGCAGAACCTCAATTTCATCTGTTAGCCGAGCTAAATTTGCACCACTTGCCTCAATGATAGACGCTGCAGTGTTATTATCAGCCACAGCACTCAGCAGATGCACAGGGGCAATCGCGGTATGGTTATGCCCAAGACTGCTTTGCTGCGCCCCACGTATGATCTCCTGCAGCGTTCGAGTATATTTTTCAAAATTCATATTATTATCCTTGAATACGATCATTCACATGATATATTCATTAAGATTTATTAACGATCAAATCTCAATAAATATACATTGCATTGTTAGCTGTTATATGGTAGGCAGTCTTAAATTTTTCAATAGTGGATTAAAGTTATCCACAACTATTTTTATAAGTTACTGATTTTATTGTAATAATAATTTTTTAAACTACTAGCTTCACTTACGAAAATACCATCGCATGACATTCATTAAATTAACCAAAATACATTTTCTTAATAATAAAAAAACAGGGTCAATAAATTGCCCTGTTAAGATGATGGTATGCGCCGCTTAATCAAACACGATCGTTTTTGCGCCATCGATGATGACGCGATCCTCCAGATGCCATCTGACTGCGCGAGCGAGCACATCGCGCTCAATATCACGCCCAAGCTCTCGTAGATCACTGACATTAAATGCGTGGCTGACACGTGCCACGCCTTGCTCAATGATCGGTCCTTGGTCAAGCTCACTGGTCACATAGTGCGCGGTGGCGCCGATCAGTTTTACCCCTTTGTCAAAGGCTTGCTTGTACGGATTGGCGCCCACAAAAGCTGGCAAAAAAGAATGATGGATATTAATGATCTTACCCTGCCACTTATCCACAAATGATGGGGTCAAAATCTGCATATAACGCGCCAACACCAACAGATCATTATCCGCCATCACACGGTCAATCTCATCATAGGCTGCTTGTTTATTATCTTTATCCACAGGAATATGAATAAACTCAATGCCAAATGATTCAACGGATGCGCGCAGGCTTTCGTGGTTTGAGACCACTTGCGTGATATGACAAGGCAGCGTACCGCGGCGGTAGCGCCACAATAGCTCAAGTAGCGCATGATCTTCTTTTGAAACTAAAATACCGACTTTTTTGAGTGCTTGGGTACTGGTCATTTGCCAATTCATACGGTACTGCTCTGCCACTTCTTGGGCGAAAGCCTCCTCAAGCTGATTTTTTTGGGCGACCAAGCCTCTAAGATGAAACTCCACACGCATAAAGTAACGACCACCATACGCTTCGGTCGTGTGTTGATCCAGCGAGATGATATTGGCGCCATGACGATACAAAAACCCTGAGACCGCCTGCACGATGCCTGACTGATCTTCGCAAGTCACCAACAATCGCCCGATTTCATTTTCACAGCGCAAACAATTAGCCATAGTCATTCACTCATTTGATTTATTCATTGATACGCTTAGTAAGCGCTAAGATGCGCCAATTTTATCATTGTTTACTGGCTTTTGCAGCCATCTTGTTTCTTAAATAACGAAAGCTCAGACAAAGCTGAGCTTTATTGTTGATCACTGGGCTAAGTCAAGATAGCGCCAATAGATGTGCCAATCTGCCAAATTCGCCATCAGCCCAAGATCAAGCTGTCATCTTCTACCTTTTCACGGCGAGTTCTTTCAAACATATTTAATAAGTCTTGAACGCTCATACCCTGTCTTTCATCTCCTGACACATCAAGCACTACCTGACCTTGATGCAGCATGACGGTGCGCGTGCCATGCGTGAGCGCTTGCTGCATTGAGTGCGTGACCATCATCGTGGTCAGACGCCCTTCACCGACGATTTTATCAGTCAAATCCAAAACAAAGGCGGCAGTTTTTGGGTCAAGTGCTGCTGTATGCTCATCTAGCAGCAGAATTTTTGAGGGCTGTAGGCTTGCCATCAACAGACTGACCGCCTGACGCTGACCGCCTGACAAAAGCCCCATACGGTCGGTTAAGCGGTTTTCTAATCCAAGTTTTAAGATAGATAGCTTTTCACGGAACAGCTCACGATTTTTGTTGTTTAATGCACCTGCCAAGCCGCGCACACCGCCACGCTTATAAGCCAGTGCCATATTCTCCTCAATGGTGAGCGCCTCACAGGTACCTGCCATTGGGTCCTGAAAAACGCGTGCCACTTGTTTGGCGCGCTTATGCGTCTCTAAGCGGGTGACATCTTGACCATTGATTTTGATGCTGCCACTATCGACACGCACCGCACCACTGATGGCATTTAAGAAAGTGGATTTGCCAGCGCCATTGGTGCCAATTACCGTCACAAACTCACCATCAGCAATGGATAACGACAGTCCGCGCAGCGCAGGGTTTTCGATGGGAGTGCCTGGATTAAAGGTTAGGCGCAGATCAGTAGCTTGTAACATGGTGCACTCCTTAGTGTTTTTTCAGTGAAAGCTTGGCTTTAATTTTTGGCAACATCAAAACGATGACCACAAGAAGCGCTGTGACCAAATTTAAATCTTGGGATTTAAAGCCAATTCCGCGCAGCAGCTCACTAGATAGCGCAATTTGTACAAATAAACGGTACAAAATGGCACCAATCACCACCGCCAAAGTCATCCAAAAAATCCGCTTAGCCGACAAAACCGCTTCACCAATAATCACCGCAGCCAATCCAATCACGATCGTACCGATACCCATCGACACATCAGCAAATCCTTGGGTCTGTACAAACAAAGCGCCCGATAGCGCAATCAAACCATTTGAAATCGCCATGCCAAGAATGATGATCCAGGGTGTATTGATGCCCTGAGCTTGCGCCATGCGCAGATTTGAACCTGTGGCACGCATCGACAGACCCGTTTCGGTGGTAAAGAACCAATCCAAAACCAATTTTACCACCAACACAACGCCTGCAACCACTGCCACACGCACCCAAAATCCATTACCCCCATCAATAAATGGCGTGAACACGGTCGGCTGTCCAAGTAGTGGTAAGTTTGGGGCATTCATAATCCGTAGATTGATCGAATATAAGGCGGTCATCATCAAAATACCAGCGAGTAGATGTAAAATGCCGAGCTTCACATGCAGCCAAGCCGTCATCACGCCTGCTGCCATGCCTGCTGCCATGCCAAAAACACAAGCCAGCCAAGGATTAAATCCTGCCACAATGCAAATCCCTGCAACCGCACCGCCCAATGGAAAGCTACCATCAGCGGTCAGATCAGGAAAATCCAAAATACGAAAGGAGATCAGCACGCCCAGTGCCATCAAGGCATAAATCAGACCGCTCTCCAGCGCTCCAAAAAAAGCAATCAAATTCATCGGCCATACTCGCCTAAAAAGTTAAAACACGTATTATAACAAAATCCAAGCCATCATAGGATTAAAATTCACCACAAAACAAACCCAAGCGTTACAGCGCACTGATCAGCTTGGGTTTAAACGGCGGTTAGCTTTGACTCATGACATCAGGCATCTTTTGGCATCTTTTTGACAAAAGATGCCTGTCTAATAAAGCCTTATTCAACCACTTTAGCAGCACGATCAAGCACCGCTTGCGGCAATGTCACACCCTGCTCAGCAGCATGTTTTTTACTGACATATAAGTCTAGATTTTCAGAGATATAAACAGGGATATCAGCAGGTTTTTCACCTTTTAAGATGCGTGCAATAATTTTACCAGACTCTTTACCAAGATCGGTGTAATTGACGCCCAATGCAGCGACAGCGCCGCGTTCGACAGCGTCGGTATTAGAAGCGATGAGTGGTATCTTAGCATCTTTAGCAACCTGATAAATTGCCTCATAAGCATTAGCAACCATGTTATCAGTTGAAGTATAAAACACATCTACTTTGCCAACCAGTGAATTTGCTGCTTGAGTGATATCTGTAGATTTAGAGGCTGGCGCTTCAACAATATTGATACCTAGCGGTGCTAATTTTTCTTTGAGCGTTCTAAGCACCACAGTCGAGTTTACTTCGCCTGGATTGTACACAAAGCCAACATTTTTAACATTTGGCACAAGCTCTTGGATCAGGGCAATTTGAGGCTCATAAGGCAGCGCATCTGAAGCGCCAGTGATGTTATTACCTGAGCTTTCTAGACTTCCAACCAGCTTGGCTTCAACAGGATCAGTCACCGCTGAGAATACCACAGGGATGTCTTGGGTCGCCGCTGCAATAGCCTGCGCTGAAGGTGTGGCAATGGCATAAATAAGATCAGGATTATCTGAGGTAAACTGTCTGGCGATTTGACCTGCTGTTCCCATATTGCCTTGAGCAGATTGGAAATTCACCGTCAGATTCTCACCTTCTTTAAAGCCTTCTTCAGCCAATTGATCTAGGGCACCTTGACGAGCGGCATCCAAAGCCGGATGTTCAACAATGGCGGTAATTGCCACTGTTTTGGCTTCAGTAGCCGCTGAATCGGCTTGAGCGGCGGGCTTATCACCGCCACACGCCGTCAAGGTAAGCGCTGCCAAACTTGCCCACAGCGTTGTTTTTAAAAATTTGTTCATAGCAAACTCCTGTAATGCCAAGGTAATCTCGTTAAACTGATTTGAATTAAAACTTTTGTGCAGTTTATCATACTGCAGATTATCTTGCCAAGATATTTAGTAAGATTTATTCACATAACATTAACAAAATTCCAAGAAACGATGTCAGCCGTTGATGATTGAAAAACTTGCAAACTACACCTATCAAACTGGCTGACACTCGCTCTCACTGAGTTTCGGTCAAAATGATCTTAGTTATTCGGCTGGCGCGCTGGCGTGGTATCGACATTGATGCTCTCGCCCAGTGTTGTCAAATCCACTGTCACGCCTTGATTGGCTGCGTGTTTTGGACTGATAAATAAGGTTAAAGTATTCATCACTTCAGGCTTGATGTCATTTGGAGCTTTACCATCTAATACTTGAGCGACCAATTTGGCGGTTGTCAATCCAAAGTCATAATCATTCACGCCCAACGCAGCTGTTGCACCGCGGCGCACCGAAAATTCATCTGAGGTAATCACAGGCACTTGTAGCTCGTTAGCGGCTTGAACCATCGCTTCCATCGCCGATGCCACGCCGTTATCCAGTGAAGTATAAAGAAGATCTACCTTGCCTGCTAATGAACGCGTCGCATCGCCCACATCACTGGATCGATTGGCGGGCACTTCCACCAAAGTCATGCCATATTTTGGCAAAATTTCGATCAGCTCATTTTTGACAGCGACCGAATTGGCTTCTCCAGGGCTAAACACAAATCCGATGCGCTTGGCATCAGGCTTGATTTTTTGGAATAGTTCAACTTGTGGCTCGATAGGCAGCTGACTGGACAAACCAGTAATATTAGGCTGCGAAGCTTGATGATTTTCATTTAATAATTTGGCAGCCACAGGATCAGAGACAGCCGTATAAATCAGCGGAATACTCGTGGTTGCCGCCGCCAGACTTTGGGCGCTCGGTGTCGTGATACCTACGATGGCATCAGGCGTATCCGCCACAAACTGCTTCGCGATCTGACCGACAGTCGCCATGTTGCCTTGGGCAGATTGGAAATTAACTGTCAAATTTTCACCTTCTTTATAACCCAAACTTGCCAAGCCATCGACCACGCCTAAGCGGATATCATCCAATGATGGATGCTCAACAATAGCGGTAATCGCAACGGTTTTGGCTGTTTTTTCGGTGGGTGTCTCTGAAGTGTCGGCAGGTGATTGGGTAGTTTGGGCAGGCTGGCTACATCCGACCACCGCAGCAGCGATGGCAGCGGCGGCAAACTTTGGCATTACTTGGGCGAACTTATTGCGAGCTAAAGTCATGAATCTCTCCAATATATTTTGATCGTGATAAAACAAAAACTTAAAAATCTGATCGATTGTAACATAAATTTCATAGATTGAGTATCCATTTTGGTAGCCCGTCTAAGCCGCTACAGCCATCAAAAAAACCCTTTTTGAGTGACCAAAAGGGTTTTTTTGATTTAAGATAAAAAGCGATCAGTAAGTTTCGTTTGACTCAACGATACTGATGCTGGTTTCACCATCGCTACTGGTGTTCGCTGGCGCCTGTGAGCGTGCTGGTGCTTGGGTTGGCTCGCTTGTAGCACGCTCTGTGGCGCGCTCGGTGCTCGTTTGGGTGGTTTGATTATCACGAGTGACGCGCGGCGTGCTGCTGGATGTAGAAGATTGTGCCGCTGAACTTTGCGTATTTCTTTGAGCTGTGTTGTCTGTCGATGTCTCAGTGCGCGGACGAGATGGCGGCTGCGCGCTAGGTGCCGGCTGACGCTCAATACGCGTTGTCACGCTAGGGGTATCTTGAGTGCTTGATGGCTCAGATCTTGGCGTCTCTGGCAGCCGCTCAATCGCTTGCGGACGTGCGGTGGTATTAGGCTGCGTAGATACTTGTGGCAAACTGCCTGCCGAAGCCACCAAAATATCAGCAATCAGACGAATGGCATGATGATTATTACCATACATCACCACATTCCCATTGACCATTTGATAAGTGATTTGCTTGGCGACAATCGTGCCATTATAAAGCTCAACTTGATCTTGGCTGGCGCGCTGCATTAAAGTCGCCCCTGAACGAGCAAAAGCAAATTCTGCATTTACCAAATCTTGAGGGCTGACCGTCACATGCACATCTACCATACAGCTGTCAGCAAAATTCGTGGCATTTTGGGTGGTGATTTGTAAAGTATTCAGCTGCTGACCAAGCGTGTTTTGCATAGCTAGGCTTTGGTTGGGATCTGCACCCACCATTTGGCTCATCGCTGCATTCAAAATAGACTGCTTGATGCTGTTTTGAAGATATGCCTGCATCGCTGGCGCTTGGCAAATGTCATCGATCTGCTGAACCACAGGCTCAGCCACCGTCATTTCATCATCGCGGCGGTTGTCATTACTACAACCAACCAACGCCAAAAGTGCGACGGTTGGCAGGGTCAAATATTGGATGGTAGTTTTTTTCATAAAGATGCTCATCACTCAAAAGCCGATTTATAAAAGTAAAGCACGCTGTGCTATAATACTTGATCGGCGAAAATATCCCCATTATATCACACTTCATCAGCAAATCATGCACACCGACCTTTGAGTTTGGGTGCTTTATTGTTAATTTTAATCAAGCTTACCATGACCATAACCAACGATAGAAATTTTGATGCCATCAGTGAACACTTTGCCAAAAAAGTCTATGGTGGTCTTAAAGGGCGCATACGCCTAGCGGTGCTTCACCAAGATTTGAGCGAAGCGATGGATCAGCTTGCGCTTGATCGCCCTTTGCGCATCTTAGATGTGGGTGCAGGACTGGCTCAGATCAGCCTGTCTTTGGCAAAAGATCATCATGTGACGGTCAATGACATCTCAGCCAATATGCTTGCCATGGCAAAAGATCACGCCAAATCGCTTGGCGTGGATGACAAAGTGCGGTTCATCACCTGCCCTTATCAAGCGCTGCCAGATCATTTGGCAGGCGAGCAGTTTGACATCATCTTATGTCATGCGCTACTTGAGTGGCTGGGTGAGCCTGAAAAGATCATGGCTTTTTTTGATGAGTATTTGGCGGATGGCGGGATGCTGTCTTTGTGTTTTTATAATCCTGCCAGTAAGATTTATCGAAATTTAATCATGGGAAATTTTTATCAGCTGAACACGCCCCGCCCTGCTGATGATAAAAGCCTAACGCCCAATCACCCTGTCGCACCCGACACCGTCGAAGCGTGGCTTGGGACTCATCATTATGAGATATGTATTCGCTCAGGCATTCGGGTATTTTCAGATTACGCACCCCTGAAGCGTGGTGGTCTAAATAACCCTGATGATGTGGTAGCAATGGAGCTTGAATACTCACGCCAGCTGCCTTTTCGAGCCATGGGGCGATATCTGCACACCATCGCCTTCAAAAACTCCGTCTAATCAACCAAATTCTATAAGAACAATATTTAAATCTATTAATCATTAAATCATAATATGTTAAAATAAGTGGTTTTCTTGGTTTGGTAGAATTGGGCCATGTTTTCTTTTTTGTCTTTAGAATTTGCCTTGATGTTCATTGGTTTTTTGGCGATTTATTGGCTGTTTCGCCAAGCGCCAAAATTCCAAAATTTGCTCATCGTTTTATTCAGTTATGTGATCATCTACCTGATGGCAGGCGCACTTGCGACAGGGATTTTATTTGGTTATACGATGTTTGTGTTTTTGATCACAAAAGCGATGCAAAACTCTAAAGCCAAGAAATTTTGGCTGATCTTAGGGATCGTCATCACACTGATTCAGCTCAGTGTGTTTAAATATTATGATTTTTTTCGAGAAGGGATCAAATACAGCCTTGATGCCATGCAGCTGGACTCATCAGGCGTGATGGCGAATATTATTTTTCCACTTGGTATTTCTTATTATTCTTTCCAAGCCATCAGTTACATGGTGAGCCGCTACCATAACGAGCCTGAAGTGCCGCCTTTTGGCTTTGGGGGACTGCTACAGTACTTGTCATTTTTTGGGACGATCAGTGCAGGACCGATCGCACGCACTAAGTCTGCATCAGGATTGACCGACATCGAAGGTCAGCCATGCGGCATGAGTGAGCAGATCATCAGCAGTGAGCCGCGGCGCATCTTACTTCCCACGATTGCGCTTTGCTTGATTTTATTGGCGCTCATCAAAAAATGGTGGCTGGCAGGATGGCTGGCTGATCACTGGGTCAATCCCATCTTTGCTAATCCCATGCAGTATCATAGCTTGGAAGTTTTGGTGGCGATCTATGGCTACACGCTACAGCTGTTTTTGGATTTTTCAGGCTATAGTGAGATGATGGTGGCGTTTGGGTTATTGCTTGGATTTCGGTTGCCTGTGAATTTTAAGGCGCCGCTCATCGCGCATAACATTCGTGCATTTTGGGACAGATGGCACATCAGCTTATCGACATGGATTCGTGATTATATTTATATTCCGCTGGGCGGCAGCCGCCAAGGGTTTTTTAGAACTCAAGTCAACTTATTAATCGCCATGGCTTTATCAGGCATTTGGCATGGCTCTAGTGTGAATTTTTTGCTTTGGGGTGTCTTGCATGGGCTTGCCATCATTTGGCTAAACTGCACCGACAAGCTGTATCAGCGCATCAGTGGCGTCGATACCAAGACTTCGCGCAATGCTCTGTATCGCCATAGTTGGCTTGGCAAGGTAATAGGGATTTTTGTGACGGTAAATTTTGTGGCATTTTGTTTTGTGTTTTTTCGTGCGACCAGCTGGAGCGAAGCGATGGGGATTTTTGAAGCTTTGGCGTACAATCACACGAATATCGGCTGGAGCGGCAATCCTTTATTCATGCTGTTGCTATTTATGCTCGCTTGGGTCATCTATCCCATTTATACCCAAAAAACCCACGCTTTGGTGCGTATCGGTGCGCGCCTGCCCAAGCTGATGGTGGTGAGTTTATTATTTGTCTGCTTAATGATTGTTGTTATTTTTGCCCCTGCTGGCATTCCAGGATTTATTTATGCAAACTTCTAATCAGCCAACTCACACGATCGCCCAAACCAAGCAATACCCTGAGCCTAAGCACATTCAGCTAAAGCCGCGCTCCAAGCCTTATTTTCATGGCAAAAGCTATGGCTATCTGCTGATGGTGCTGTGCCCATTTGCCCTGCTTGGCGCATGGATCATGCAGCACTCGATCAATGCCTATTATCTACAAACTTATCATAAAAGTAGCCCTCTGAGCTTACTTGATCGCTATGACGCTTGGAAAATGGGTGGCGACATTGGCGATACGCTGTATGCTTGGCATGATCACTTGACCGATCGCATTGGTCAAAAAAATCAGCAGGTCGTGGATTATTTTAATGATAATTTGGCTTATACTTCTGAATATCAGGCGATGATGACCAAAAGCGCCGAAATGCCTGCTGCGCCAATCGATCATGCAGATGCACCACAAGTCCACTCTCATTCTGCGTATGTACTGCGCCCAGGCGATCAGATTTTCTTTGCTGGCGACTCGATGATGCAAGGCGTGGCGCCCCATGTTCAGCAATACCTTCAAAAAAACCACAACATCAGCTCTGTCAATCTCGCCAAACAAAGCACAGGCTTGGCTTATCCAAGCTTGTTTAACTGGCCAAAGACCATTGATGAGACGCTCACTAATAATGCCAATATCAAGATTTTGGTGGTGTTTTTGGGTCCCAATGATCCTTGGGATATGCCTGATTTGGTCAATGGTGGTCAATTAAAATTCCAAACGCCAGAATGGGAAGCAGGCTACCGTCAGCGCATGGTCAGCATTTTGGATAGTGCCAAAAACCATGGCGTCAAAGTCATCTGGATCACCCCGCCTAACATGAAAAAACAAACGCTCAATGAGCAAATGATTTATCTTAATCAAGTCATGCAAGATGAGCTAAAGCAGCATGATGTTCTGACCATCGATGCACGTGAGCTGTTAGGCACAAGTAATGATGTTTACAATGATTATCTTGTAAAAGATGGCGAAACCATTAAAATGCGTACATCTGATGGCATTCATTTTAGCATCAAGGGACAAAAACTAATCGCCCAAGCCTTACAAGATCAGATCACCATCATACCGTAATACTCATTAGGTGAATTTATGAAACTGTTTTTTGTGTTGTCCGCTTTGGTCATGTCTATGAGCGCATCAGCAAATTATTTGACCAATTATCAAGATCCAAACACCGATCAGCTGATTCAAGCGCTCAATAACAGCCGCATTCATATCGTACAGCTGGGCGACTCGCATACCGCAGGCGACAGCATGACGGACGCGCTGCGCAGTCAGCTACAAAGTCGCTACGGCAACGGTGGCATGGGCTGGGCTATGCCAATGTATTTTAGCGGTCAGCGTATGGCACGATATGGTTATGATAATTATCAATGGACGCCCATCTCCAGTCGCCGAAATCAAAATGAAAATTATACCCTGGGCGGCTTGATCGCTAAGCCTAATTTTTCGGGCAGTACGCTCACCATCAAAGCAAAAGGCAATGAACCTTTGCAAGCCATGACGGTCAGCATTCGTCAAAGCGCAGCAGATGGCGTGCTAAGCGGTATCGATGCCGATGGTCACCGCTTCATTCTTGAAGCCCCCATTAAAGATGGGACTTGGCAGACAATGACTTTTGATGCCAAGCTGCCATTTACCCTCACAGCCGAAGGTGCGATGTCTGACACTGCCATCGGCGGATGGTGGGGTCGATCAAAACACACCTCTGGCGCGATCGTCTCATCACTTGGCATCAATGGCGCCGAGCTATCACACTGGAGCCGCTGGAATGGCTATGCCTGGCAAAAAGAATTGGGCACGATCGCACCTGAGCTGATCGTACTTGCCTATGGCACCAATGAAGCGTATAACAGCGTCAATCCCGAGCGCGTCCGCAGCGTCTTAAGTGAGCGCATCGATCAGATCCGCCATGCATCGCCAAAGTCAGCCATCATGGTTGTCTCATCGCCTGAAGCACTCAGAAGCACCTCTGGCAGCTGCGGCACTCGCCCTGCCGAGCTAAGTGCCATCCAAGAAGTTCAGCGCCAAACCGCTCAATCTAAACACACGCTGTTTTGGGATTGGCAAGCAGCCATGGGCGGCAGCTGCTCAATGAAACAATGGATGAATCGCGGTCTTGCTGCCAAAGACGGCGTCCATTTTACGCATTCAGGCTATGGGCAGCTAGGCACTTTGATGGCAGAAGATATTATCTCATTGGCATTGACGACCTTGAAGCCAAGCCAAATCAATACGCCCCTGACGCAGCCTGTGAGCACGCCATCGGTTTCGACGACACGCAGTGTTTATCAACAATAATTTTTCTCATTTATCATAGCAAGGGGCGCTGATCTCTTGCTATTTATTTATCATAAGACTCTATGAATCACACCCACTCCACCCGCACCGATCAGCTGATTGGCGCTTTACAAGTCATCCTTGCAGGCATCTGCTGGGGCACTTTGGGCATCATTGCCTCAAAATTGGCTGATTTGGGCTTTGACAGCTTTTCGATTACCATTTTACGCATCGTTACCGCAGGCGTGATCGTACTTTTACTCATACCCAAACTTCTGCCTGAGCTTAGAGGCTTAACCTTCAAAGCATCCTTTGGGCTGATCATGCAGTCGCTCATTGGCGTGCTTGGGATGACTTTGTGCTATTTTTATGCCGTCAACCACGTGGGTGTGAGCATGGCAGTGGCGCTACTATATACCGCACCTGTGTTTAGCTTGATATTGGCACGGGTGATTTTGGGTGAGCGTATCTCAGCGACTTCTGCCCTGCTGGCGGTCGTCGCGGTCATCGGCGTGGGGTGTTTGATGGCAGGGGCGGATTCTTTTAGCTTTAACAGTGGCGTACTCATTGGTCTGTTGTCGGGTGTGTGCTATGCTTTGTATGGCATACTTGGTAAAAAGGCAATGTCTAAAAACCACTCGTCATATTTGGTGTTTTTTAGCTCGGTTACAATCAGTGCCGCCACGCTGCTGATCTTACCGACGACATACCAAACTTATGGCGCGCTTTTTGAATTACCAGTGCAGGCTTGGGCTTTTGCGCTGGGCTTAGGATTGATTGGTACGATTGTTCCGTTTTTTTTGTACATGAGTGCGTTACAAAAGCTGCCTGCCAGTACAGCATCAGTTTTCACGATCGTTGAGCCTTTAACAGCCATTGCACTTGCGGTATTTTTGTTACACCAGCCTTTAACCATCATACAAATGATCGGTACGTTACTCATCGTGACCGCCACCGCAGCCAATGCACTGATCAAGCGCTAGGAAAGGATTAAGGCAGCCATCTACCCAATAAAGCATTGACCGCCGCCTCTGTGCGCAAAATTCGATCGCCCAAGCTGGCTGGCTGCACACCCACACTGCCCAAAAGTTCAATTTCATAAGGAATAAATCCACCTTCAGCGCCCACCACCAAAACCTGTGGTAAGCGCTGCTCGATCAATTGACCAAAGCGATCTTTGGCATACGGATGCGCCACGATTGCACCACCATCACCGATAAGGCTTGGCAAATCATCTTGCACAAACGGCTTAAATCGTTTGGCAAGGGTGATCTTAGGCGGCATGGTATCTACGCCCTGCTGCAGCCCTTCGAGCACAAACTCATCAAGGCGAGATAGCAGCGGCGAGCTCCAGTAGGATTTGTCCGTGCGGTAGCTATTGATGAGCACAATGTGATCCACACCCATCGCTGTCATATCCATGATGAGCCGCCTGAGTACTTTTGGGCGCGGCAGTGCCAAAATCAGCGTCAGATTCAGCTTATTTGGCGGCGACGCGGTGAGCGTGATATCGGACAAGACGGCATGACGGTGACTAAGCTCAATCACTTTACCCTGACCGATGCGATTGCCAAGCTTTCCCAGTTTTAGCACATCGCCTGTTTGTGCTTTAAGCACCGATTGCAGATGGCGAATGACTGCTTGATCCTCAATCACTGCCATACGATCGGTGATAAAATTTGCGTCATCTAATAAGATAATATTCATACTCAGCGAAAAATACCCTAAAATTGATCAATATTATATCAAAGATGGGTATCGCTCAGCATTTGATTAATCACATTCCATCAAAAACCCAGCAAATTTTGCTGGGTTTGATAGTCGTTCAATTATTCTTTGAAGCTGTCTGGTAAAGGTGGTGATGGCAAACGATGCATCCCACCTGCGACATCACCAAAGCGCTCATGCCCATTATTCCAATCTTCAATAGACTTTTCGATGCCCGCTTTGCTTTTATCCACAAAGTTCCACCAAAGCAAAGTCTTATGCGGCAATGGTTCACCACCCAACAACATCACATGTGTGCCAGCTTTGGCAGTGATTTGTACGCGCTGGGCATCTTGACTTGTCTCAAAGCGCATCAGCTCATCTTGCACAAAAGTCTCACCCTCATGGGTCACTTCACCGCTGATGATCAAAATGCCATATTCCATGCCTGCCTCAAAAGACAGATTGGCAGTGCCATCTTCATCAAAGATCACATCCAAGCCCACAAGCTTAGAGTACTGTAAGGTCGGTGCTGTGTAAGTCTCGCCATCGGTATAGCTGCCTGTGGTTAAGGCATAACGAATGCCTTGCGATTGCCAAGTCGGCAAGTCAGGATAGTGATGAAAACTTGGCTGAATCTGTTTATCCATCGGCAGCGCAATCCAAAGCTGCACTGCATGAAAGCGATTGTCTTCATCCACCACACTTTGCTCAGTGTGGCTGATGCCCGTCTCAGAACCTGTCCCTGCGGTCATCAAATTGACTTGCCCTTTGCGGATAATTTGGTCATAGCCCAAGCTGTCACGGTGTCTGATCTCGCCATGCAACATCCATGTGAAGGTCTGTAAATTGGTGTGCGGATGGCGTCCCACCTGCATACCTGGCTCGCCTGCCTCAATTTCTGCAGGACCGATATGATCCAAAAAACACCATGCGCCAATTGGCTGCTTGCCTCTATTAGGCAAAAGACGCGCGATAGGAATACCGCCCACTTCCGCAGTTCTGGCAGTCAGTTTTTTAGCACTCATCATCTTCTCCAGTTTGATTTTGTCTTTGATTATTATAAGATAAAATGTTTAAATTATCATACCCAAAAATGCAAAAATGACTTGCTAAAATGTTAACAAACGCCATTCATCCGTGGTGGTAACACAGCTCCCACATAAAACACTAAGAGCAGTTTTTGTTCACAATCCTGCTTTAGGCGTGGATGATACTTAGCACAAAGTTCAGCTGATCTTCCAAAACGCGCTGTTTTTGTTTCACCAATAACGCGCCTTGCTCAGCCGTCCAATGATATAAATAGCCCTGCATCAGCCCTTCAAATAACTGATCCGCCACATTCGGCTCATCAGGCAGCTGCGCTAGCGCGCCGACTTTTTTGAGTGCTTTGACAAGATCTTTACAGTTATCATCATGCGCGCCCATGATGACAGGTGTCGCAAGACTGGCAGGCTCAATGGGGTTATGTCCACCGATCGGCACAAATGAGCCACCAACCGCCGCAATCTGAGCGACTTGATACCAAGCAAGCAGCTCGCCCATGGTGTCAGCAAGATAAATTTGGGTCTTTGGCGTGATGGACTCATCCATTGAGCGCCGCGCAGTCACAAAGCCGCCTTGTAAGCACATTTGATGGACAGCTTCAAATCGCTCGGGATGCCTTGGTACAAGTATGAGTAGTGCATCGGGCGATTTTTGTAAAAACTTTTTATGGGCACTTAGTGCAATGCTCTCTTCACCATCATGCGTGCTTGCCATCACCCAAACTTGTTTTTTGTGCGCTTCGTGAATCTGAGCCGTTAGGGCTTGAGCGGCGGTGAGCTGTGCTTCACTGAGCGCACTGATACTTGCCCATTTGAGCGAATCGCTTTGGACGATGTCAGTTTTACCAAGCTGCTTAAATCGCTGCACCGACTCGGCATCTTGAGCGATGATGCCATCAAGATTTGCCATCATGGTTTGGCTGACTTTGGCGATTTTGGCATATCCTTGATAGGATTTTTGGGTCAGGCGAGCATTGACCATCATGGTCTTGATGCCCCGTTTGCGGCAAGCATATAAAGTATTTGCCCAAAGCTCAGTCTCAATGAACATCACTGCGATCGGCTTGACATGATCCAAAAATGCATCAATCACCTGAGGTCTATCCATAGGCACAAAACTGTGCGCCACGCGTCCTGATCGGATTTGCCCGTCAAATAATCTGGCGGCGCGCTCAAACCCCGTCTGTGTGGTGCTCGTCACCCACAGTCCATAGCCTTGATCCAATAGCCTGCTTAGTAAAGGGTAAACGGTATTAAGCTCACCCAATGAAACAGCATGACACCATATCACACCGAGCGCCCCAGACGGTGGCGGCTGATACTGCTTGGCAAAACGCTCATTGAGCTCTCGCTCAAGCGTTGGCTTGTCTTTGGATTTTTTGATGACCATTTGCCGATAAATGGGCGCAAGTATGGCAGTGGTCAGGCGATAATATAACGGCGGTCGAACAGCGGGGGCATTAGACATGGTGATAAGCGGTTTTATGAATAAAACAAGATTGTAACATTTTTGGTCGGTTTGATAGAAGATTTATCCCACTCAGTCATGATAAAAATAATAAAAACGGGCAAGCCATCGCCTGCCCGAATTCACAGTCATGGCACTTAAGACACGGTTTGCATATTTTCTAAAAACTCAAGCACATTTTTGGAAGCTGCCTTAGCGGACAGCTCGGTCAGCTTTTGTTTTGCCATGGCTTTATGATCAGGTGTCAGCGTGTACCAACGCGCCAGTGCGGACAACAGACGGGCTGCCAGCAATGGATTGGCGCTATCTAAGCGCTCAACCGCCGATAAGTACAAGTCCAGCCCTTCAGCCGTCCACAGCTGCACAGGCTTGGCAGCCAAAGCCCCCAGCGTGGTCCGTACACGATTTGGCGTATTCCAGTCATAGTCTTTACGCTGCATCAGAGCGGCGATGTGTTCGACACTGGTATGATCTGACATGGCTTGTGCACTAAACCAAGCAT
The DNA here is from genome assembly GCF_002014965.1 of Moraxella canis. Taxonomy (GTDB): domain Bacteria; phylum Pseudomonadota; class Gammaproteobacteria; order Pseudomonadales; family Moraxellaceae; genus Moraxella; species Moraxella canis. The sequence goes on along the minus strand of NZ_MUXT01000004.1, from coordinate 73,525 downwards.
CAATCACCAAATCTTCATGGCTAAATTTCTCATAAAAATCATGAACATAATTGTCTTTTTGATCTAAATTATGATTGATCATCGCCGTCAAAGCACCCAATCGCTCACTCATACAAGACGCTTGCTCATATTGCTGATAAGCATCATCTTTGGCATCATTATCATTTGCCGTCAGGCGCAAATCCAATAAAACATTGCGTAGCAGGCGGCGTCCGCACGCATCTGGCGTATCTTCATAAGCCTGCATTGGCAGCCTGTGATACCAGCGCTTAGTATCTGACGACAATCCATCAGCGATAAGCTGATACAGCTCATCCCGACGAGCCTTGACAAAGGCAGGATCATAATTTTCATCATACGCCATGGCAAGCTCTTTTTGGCTTGGCAAATCAAATAGACGCGCTGCCAACATTGGATCGCTATCAATCAGTGCATCAACCGCTTTTTGGATCACATCGACGATCAAATCAGCCTCTTTGGATGTGCCAAATAGCCAGCGGTTCACCAGTGTCTGAAGTGCTTGCCAGCGATTAAATCCTTCGGTCTCAAACGCCACCAAGCGCGCCAAATCTTCATCCGTATAATCAAAATCACTCTTAACAGGTGCCGAAAAATTACGCAATATCGATACCACAGGATGCGCGCCGTCAGACAGCTCAATCCCATCAAACTCAAATACATCACTGTCTTTGGTCAATAGCAGCATTTGACTTGCCAACATCTCACCTGTCGCGCTATCAAAAATCGCTGTATCCACGGGAATGGGTAGTGCAATCGGCGCATCATAATTAGGCACATGACGAGTTTTTTGAGCTAACTTTACACTCACCTTATCGCCTTGAACATGATAACTGCCTGATACCACTGGCGTGCCTGGCTGACGATACCAAGGCAAAAAATCCATGACGCGTGCATCTGCCACCGATAAAGCCGATAAAAAATCTTCAACTGTCACTGCTTGCCCATCATAGCGCGCAAAATATTCATCCGAGCCTTGACGAAATTTATCTTTACCTAAGAAATTGGCAATCATACGCACAATTTCTGCGCCTTTTTCATAGATGGTCATCGTATAAAAGTTATTAATCTCAACAAAGCTCTCGGGGCGAACAGGATGCGCCAGCGAGCCTGCATCTTCGGCAAACTGTGCCGAGCGAAGTAGCGAGACATCTTCGATACGCTGAACGGCTTTTGAGCGAAAATCTCCTGAAAAGCTTTGATCGCGAAATACCGTAAAGCCCTCTTTGAGACACAGCTGAAACCAGTCACGACAAGTGATGCGATTGCCCGTCCAATTATGAAAATATTCGTGTGCAATCACCGATTTGACATGAAAACTGCGCTCATCGGTAGTAGTCTCAGGGCTTGATAACACACAGCTGGTATTAAAAATGTTCAAGCCTTTATTTTCCATTGCGCCCATATTAAACTGACCTGTCGCCACGATCATATAGCGATCTAAGTCATAAGCACGCCCATAATTGTCTTCATCCCATTTCATCGCATCTTTGAGCGCTTGCATGCCCACATGGCATTTATCAATGTCTTGGGCATCGGCATAAATCTCAAGCAAAACCTCACGACCCTCCATCGTCGTGTAGCTATCTTGCATCACTTCTAGGTTTGCGATCACCGCGGCAAAAAGATAACTGGGCTTTTTAGTGGGATCGTGCCAAATGGTATAATGGCGATCTTCATCCACCTCACCTGATTCGATCAAATTACCATTGGCAAGCAGCGTCCCAAAACGCTTCGGCGCCTCCAGACGGGTTGTGTATTCTGTCAGCACATCGGGACGATCTGGAAAAAAGGTGATTTTGCGAAACCCTTCTGGCTCACATTGTGTCACAAACATTAGCTCATCGCCTGTGCCTGCTTGATACAGACCTTCAAGCGTTGTATTGGTTTGCGGCGAGATTTGAACCCAAGTCTCTATCAAGGCAGAATCGGGCGCCTCCAAAATCATCAAGCCCTCCTCATCCATTTGATAATCTTCTGCTGATAGTTCACGCCCATTTAAGCAGATGCTTTTAAGCGTCAAATCCCGCCCAAACAGCTCAAGCCTGCCTGCGTGCGCCCTTGTCATATGAAGATGCGCCCCAACGATGGCATGATCGTCATACAGGCGAATATCCAAGTCCACTTTGTCCACGGCATAGCTTGGCGGTGTGTAATCTTTAAGATAAATTTTTTGAGGAGTTTGGGTTTTGTTTGTCATATCAATTCACTTTGGTATTTTAACAATTAAAAATTCTATCGAAAATTCCGCCATGTTAACAAAATTTTGCGCATTCGGCAATTTTTGCCAGTGATTCATCTGCGATTCATTCTGGAGAGTGAGCCTAGCGATTTTTCAAGGATTTTTATTAAAAATCTCTTGTAAAAGCGTGATAAATTTGTCATTATATTCACATCTGTGAAAGATTATTACTTGATAATCACTCATTTGACCTTATTTAATTATAACAGTTATAATAAATTACAAGGTGTCCTTATGCCACATCTTAAAGTATCATTTATCGCCGCTGCACTATCTGCTCTTGCCATCACCACAGGCTGCGCCAGTAAATCAACTGGCAATGTCGTAGTCGCTCCCAATGCACCAACAGGCTATACAGGTCCTGTCTATACGACAGCAGCCCCTTTGGTCGATAATTCAGAAGCGATCAAGGCTGCAGCGGCAAACATGCCAAGTCTCGTGCATTTTGATTTTGATTCAGATGAAATTAAGCCACAAGCTGCCGCTATCTTGGATGAGCAGGTCAAATTCTTAAGCGCCAACCAAGCCGCACGCGTCTTGGTGGCAGGTCACACTGATGAGCGTGGCAGCCGTGAGTATAATATGTCACTCGGTGAGCGCCGTGCTGCTGCGGTACGTAGTTATTTACTTGCTAGGGGTGTCAGCCAAGCCAATGTAGAGATTGTGAGTTTTGGTGAAGAGCGCCCTATGGCGACAGGTTCTAACGAAGAAGCCTGGTCTCAAAATCGCCGCGCCGAGCTGTCTTATTAATCTCAGCTAATCCAATAAGCTCAAATCAGCCTAAGCCTGTTTTGAGCTTTTTATTTTTCTGATTGCCATGCCCAAGCTTCACTCCGTCATATTTTTACAGCCTGCGCCGCAAGTGATTATTGCATCTGCACAAATGGCGCAACAAAGCAGTAATCGAGCTCAGCAAAAAAACGCTCAGTCTGCCTGCGTGCGCTTACTGTTACAAATAGCCATGCAGCGCTTTGACATCGTAGGCGAATTTTATGACCACGCATATCCTTATCACATCCAATCAAGCGATAGGCGTTACTTTGTTAGCTTTAGTCATTCAAAGAACCAAGTTGCGTTAATTATCAGCTTATCGCCTTGCGCCATTGACATAGAAACCAAGGACATTAAGCACAATATCGCTGAGCGATATTTCCATCCTAATGAAATTGAGATGCTTTCTAACTTAAGCTGCACTGACAAGCAGAAGCTCATCAATTTTTTATGGCGATTAAAAGAGTGCCGAATTAAGCTGCTTCAAGATCAGCTATATACTGGGATGGGTGCAGATATGACGCCTTATGTTATTGGCATTCAGCTTAATTCAATCAGTCTAAACAAAACCAATGCTCACTATTTATACAATCATCCTGACCTAAAACTAACGGCATTATTTTAATTGGTAAATAAAAAGGCAATGCCTAAGCACTGCCTTTTTGAATTAAGCCTAAGCTTAAATTAGAAGCGGTAAGTTACACCAACTTTAGCGATTGGGAACCAGTTAGCGTAATCTTTATCTTCGATATCACGCTCAGCTTGTGCAGCATATTTTCTTTGTTCCACTTGACTCATGGTACCATCACCATTCACGGTACGGATCTGGGCGTCTACTTTACCTAAGTAAGCTGCGCCAAGTTCGCCAAACACACCCCAATTGTTATGAAGATTTGGACGGAAGCCAACAGTCAAGTATGGAGCAAGTTTGTTACGATGCTCAAGCTTACCTTCCATTGTTCCAAGAGCTTTAATTGAAACATTCTCACCACCGATACGGTAGTAACCACCATTCTCACTACCAGCAGGATTAGCACGTACATCAATATCGTTATCAGGAACGATGACACCAGCGCCTACTGTAAACCAGTTGGCTGCAGGGCGCATTTGTACGCCTAGATATGGGTTAGAAAAATCAGTCTCAACTTGATAGTTTACGCCATTAGCATCAAAGTTGTCGTTGATAGCTTCAGCAATATCACCGCCAGCCCAACCAGCTTGTAGTTCAACTCTGTCGTTAACAGCCCATGCAATGTTAGCACCGTAACCTAGAGTACCCACTTCAGCACTCACTGCCGCAGGGCGTACCAAAGTACTAAAAATAGTGCGCGTACCATCAACAACTGTAGCGCCAGTATTGGTTACAACATTTGCCATTGCAGAAGTTGATAGTAGAACTGCAGCAGAAACCACAGATAATTTAACAGCTTTCATAGCTTTCTCCTAAAATCGATACACCAATCTCTCAAAAGGCATATCTCGTTATTGATGGTTACATTTTAATACGATTATTCGTTGAATGTCACCCCTATTTTTATGGTATTTCTATGCCTTTATGTAAATAAACAAGTAAGAAATGTATTACCTATCTATTACCTGATAGAAATGCGTTAGCATTGTTACAATATTTTACAATTATAACATCACTAACCAATCCACAAAAAATCTCGGCTATTTTATCACAGCTGAATAAAAATTTCAGCGACAGCGATAATTTTTTGTGAACCATCAGTTCGTTTTAATCTGTGTAATTTATTCACGCATAGAGCGGATATCATAGATTCGCAAAGGCGTGATCGTAAAAGTAGTAACCGTTTCAGAAGCTGGGTCAGTCTTTGAAGTAGTTTGACGCTCAATCAGCCATTCAGCAACGCTGATTTTATGAATGACTCCATGCTCACTTAGGCAAGCTGCAATATGCGCTTGATATAGCAGCTCTTCACATTGAGCGATACCTTCTGAATTTTGGGCAGCAATGGCATATAGCCGCAAATGCAAAATTTCATGATCGGCTGCCTTTTGATCTGTCGATTCGTGATCAGAATCTTGAAGATCGGAAGTTGATTGCTGTGGCGGAGTATTTTGGGACAGTCTATGCAAATAATGATCTTTGCCGATAGGCTCTATATAAGCCGCTTGCCAAAGTAGCAATGGTGCGGTGTGATGACACTGTAGCGGCGGATCATCAAGTGTGCCGATGGTGAACGTCTGCCAGTTATCGCAGCTTTGGGCTGTATAAATTTTGGTGAAATCATTATTGGTAGATAATAGTGAGGCAAGCCATGTCTCAGCCTGAGCCATCTGCACAAGACGCTCAGGCGGTAATTGCCACAGGTTCATGGTCGCTTGATCAGCTGTTATCAAAAGCTTGGATTGATTTTGATGATAAAGCACACTTCGTACATCTACAGAATTTTGGCTCATCATGAGTGCTGTCAGCCCACTGATCAACAGCAATATCACCAAAACAGCTAATAATATAAAGCCTGATTGACGCTTGCCATGCGTGCTTATCGGAAGCGCTTTTAGAGTGCTAAGCTGATTGACAGAGTTATTCATGGATGATTCTGCTGCTTTGACTTGTCTTTAGATGATTTTGAAAAACATTGACAAAATTTACAGTCATCATGTGCAGTCTTCTTGGCAAGCCATCATCAGGTGGTGAGATTACGTCATCAAAAATTAAAAAGTCTTGGGTCTTAATTGTATTCGGTGCAGGCGAGCTGCGACTGAGTATGGCAAGCTGAACACCGACAATCGGATAACCATACCAGCGCGCTTGATAGTCTTCGATCGTCATGCTGCGTCTAAGCGTCCCATCATCCACGATCAGCTGCACCCAAAACCCTTCGATATCCGAAAGTATCACATCTCCCTTACCAAGTCCGCGAATGTGATGGGGCTTATCCGTGCCAAATCGTTTGCTGACTTGAGTATCAATGATAGCAGTAATATAGGGCGCACTGATACCCCGCCGATCTCGGGTACTGTCGCGCACGATATCGTCAGTAATGTAGCGCCCTGCATCACAGCGAAGAGACAGCGAGCCATCCGCTTCTGTTTCAACAAAATATCTTTCGATGACAACCTGACCATCTACCATAGACATGTTGCCGTTTTTTAGGCGCGCTCGTCGTGGACCAAGAACCACATCCCCTTCACAGTCCCACATATCAGCAGGCGCAATATAGCGTATGGTAAGCTGATCGGAGGATTTGGCATAATGACTTGGCAAACCGCCCGTTTGGGAAAGCTGGCGATTAAGATTGATGCTTTGACTGGTGGTGATACCTGTCAGCTCATCCCTGTTTACAAGCACCGCTGGTGCATCCATCATGCCAATGCCTGTCAGTCTAAGCTGCTCGGTCATCGCCGCGATGCCCAAAGTTTCACGATCTATAAACTGTGCAATACTGTATGTCTGGGCGCTATTTTTTGCTGATGACGCATAAAGACTCACCGCCATCAAGATAATGAGTGAACCCAAACCCAAGGCAACCACCAGCTCCATCACCGTCATGCCTTGCTGATTTTTGGTCAATATCACTCTCATAAACCATCCATGATGGCGCAACTTGATGAACTTGTCTTTAAGCCAAATCCATCAGTGGGGCAAGTTTTGATTTGCTCAAAAGCTTGAGCGCCCCATCCTGCAACCCAGCAATGACCCGATTGACACTCGGTGACCGATAGTATGATATGTGCTCGTGCAGCAGCCTGTGCTGACTGTATCGCCAAAGCTTGAGCCTGCTCATCCAAATCGCATCCCATATCACAGCCAGTTGAGATGGCGTGAGCTGCCATATGATAGTTGGCAATGGCTGATTCTGATTGGCTTTGTGCTGTTTGAGCGATCCTTTGGAGTGTTTGAATATAAGCCTGCTTTTGGTCAGGCGTCAATGATCGAAGTGCGTGGTAGTCATTTACCATCAGCTGCACTGCCTGCAAGCGAAGATCGGCATCCTTAGTCTGAATAAGTAGCCGCCCTTGTACCGTCATTAATCCAAGCGCCACCACCGATAACAATAAAAGCGAAACCAATACTTCTATTAGCCCAAAACCGCTTTCATAAGTAGTCATTAAGGGGGCGCGTTTTTTACCATTCATGCGCGATCAAGACCAAAGTCAACCGATCCGTGCGCCACACAAATCCCAATCATACGCAAGGTTTTACGCTGAGTCATCAATAGCTTTGCAACGGCTGCCATAGTGGATCCTGTAGTGACCACATCATCAAATAAGATGATTTGACGATTGGGGACTTGTTGACATAAATAAAAATCGGTCTGGATATTAGTCAGGCGCTCATCTCGGCTTAAGCCGCGCTGATGACGCCTGCCATCATGACGAGCAACCCCTTGCCAAATTGGCAGCTGCCAACGCCAAGCCAAAAATTTTGCCAACATCAGCACTGGATTAAAGCCGCGATGGCGTATGCGATCAAAAGTCGTCGGAATGGGCAAAATCACTGTGTTACCAGCGTGGCAACGCTCAGGCTTGGGTAGTCTAGCCAGTAAAGAATACAAACCCAGCAGTGAGCGGGCATCTTCTTTATCCTTAAAATGATTCATCAAAAGATTCACTGGATATTGATAATAATTCGCAGGATATGTGCGCAAAAATCGCTGCTGACTGTCAGGTGTCTTGATACTATTCAGGTTTTGATGTGCGACATTGGCGTGATTGAGTGGTATTTTGATCGCAGGAATTTGGCGAGGGATGCCACTTTGGCAATGCTCACACATAAAATTCATTTCCACTCTTTTGTAGTCACAGCACACAAGCCCACACAAACAGCAGCGGCGATGTGCCCAAAATAGCCAAATCGCCGCCTGATGATGCACCCAAAGCGGCTGATGAAACACAGGCTTAGGCAGGACGCCATGATCGAACGCCTGCTCAAGCTGATGATTTGGGGATGAGTTTATCAAGCCATGTTCCGCATCAGTTTGGGACTGATTTATAAGCCCATCCAGTCATTGAGCATCAGTCCAATACCAAAGCTGGTCGTTTCATGATTATAATCAATCAAAGACTGACCATAGCCTTGGAAGATTTGAAAATAGCCGCTAATCCCTTTACCCAAAGGATGTACATAATCTAACTGTAGCGCGCCTTTGCCAGTTTTTGGATTATAGCGCGCTGTTCCTGAGATGTTGCTTTTATTTTCTAATTGATATAAAAAGCGCACATCGCCATAACCATAATAATCCAAAATATCAGGGTTATCATCTGGCTGGAGATGATTACCTTCTTTTAAGATACGACCCCATAAGCGTGGCATAATGGTCAGATTACCCCACTCCATGCCTGCCATCAGATAGGCGCGATTCCACGACCGAGAAAGATTTTCGCTCTCACCATTTGAATGATGGACAGCGCCAGCACCGATCATGCGCAGTTTACCACCCCATGGCAAGTCTGAATATACAGGCTGGGTCAAGAAGATCTCTGGCTGATAATCGTGCACGCGAAATGGTCGAGAATTATCTTCATTATAAATCTGCCAATGCGACTGCTGAGTGTAACCAAACCACAAGTCGGCATCCGTGCCTAGTAAATCTTCGGCTGCCTTCACCTTGACAGAGACTTGGAATTTTAATTCAGGCGCACGAAACTCGTTGGGGGTATAATGTCTTGGCTCAAAATTTGGCGTGCTTGGGCTGCGATTGGGCTTGCCATTCATGAATAAAGGCAGCACATACATGGGGTTGTGTGGACGTGATGACCAAAGTGGTGTGTTGTTACGATCTAGGTCAAATGCCAAACTTAAAGGCGTGAACTGCTTTGCCACGCGCTCAAGCTGCTTGGTGTCTTCTTCGGTCAATAAGCCCTGCTCATCGCCTGTCAATATCACAGGATCAGAGGTTTCGGTATAAATAACCTGAGGGTTGCCCTTAAGGGTTTGCCACAGGGTTTCACCCAGCTTAATAGGGCGCTTTGTCTCGATTACCGTGGGATTTTCACCGCGCGCCAATGTATCATAGCATGCCAAACGCATGGCATCTTGAGTCAGCTCCGCGCAGTTCCTCAGCATGGTTCTGTCGTCTAAAGCTGCTCTATAAAATCTTTGCTCATCGGCAGCAGATGGCGCTGACTGCGGCGCATCAAAAGCAGGCTTGGCTTTCGTGATGATGGTTGTCACCCCAGGTGCCGATTGTGGCTCAAGCGCTATGGGGCTACTATTGTTAGCTTGAGTATCTGTTGTCACAGCGTCATCTTGTATCTCTTCAACAAAGGCAACAGGATTAGGTACTGCATGGGCATTTTGAGTGCACATCACGCTCAAACAAGCCAAGACAGATGCAGATAGGGTAGAAAGTGAAATTTTCATGAACTTACTCTAAATAACTCATCTTACCGATCAAAATGAGTGATTTTGGTGATAGGTTTTAAACTCGGCTATCATAGCACAGTCTAAAATCCAAACAAAGATAAAAAATTTCAGTCAAGCGCAAATATGACTCATTAGTGCGCAAGCTAATGATACTTTTGAGCGTGGTGGATGATATATCCATCTTGGTGACGACCGGCAGGATCATGGTGTGTCCAATGCACGACGCCGCCTTGCTCGGTATATTCATATTCACCATAGAAATCCACCCAATCCCCTTGATTAAGGTTATCAACGCGTGGTGCCAAATCGATATTATGAGCGATTAATACAGTGTGAGAGTATCCTTGCAGATCGACAATGAATTTTTGATGACGACTGCCTTTGAGATCATCTTTTAATATTGCCCGCACCCTACCACAGCCTTTGACTTGTACATCAGAGCGTCTTTTTTCAAAACTTTGGGAAATCAGCTCATTATGGCACGGCAAGGCTTTTGGGTGTTCAAGCTGCCCGTGAGCGATGTCACGATCTTGTTCATGGGCGACCCTGTCGGGAGGCTGACACCCAATGAACATGGTAGCAGCGGCGATAATGCCGCTGCAGATTAAGACTTGCTTGATAAGTTTTTTATGTAAATTGAAAATCAACGCTCGCCCAAACCTTCTGATAATGTTTTGGTAATTGGCTTGGTCAAGTAAGATAGGACGCTTCGCTCCATCGCCTTGATGTCTACACTGGCTGTCATACCTGGGCGAATCACAATATCATCAGCTCTGCCATCAAATTCAGCTCCAGAGATGCGAATCTGCACACGGTAATAAGGCTGCTCGCCTTGAGGGCTTTGTTCCATAAGCGTATCTGGACTGATATAAACCACCTCACCATTCATAGCACCAAAAATAGAGTAGTCGTACGCATCTAATTTGACGCTGGCAGTTTGACCTTCTTTAACATAAGCAATATCCGCAGGACGAACCTTAGCTTCTACCACCAAATCACTGTCTGTCGGTAAAATTTCCATAATCACTTCACCTGGTCTGACCACACCGCCGATGGTTGTAACACGAATATTATTCACTTTACCTTCTGTCGGTGCAAATAAGCGTTTTTCCTGAAGGACTTGGCTGCGATCACGCAGCTGCTCTTGCTCAGATTGCAGCTCTTCTTGAGCACGTGTCATTTCTGCTTGCGCATCTTCAAAGTATTTATTGCGCTTATTGGTGATCTGGGCTTTAATATCTGCCACTTGACGGCGCAGGCGAATCACATCAGCTTGGCTTACGTCGCCATATTCTAATAAAGGCTCATTTAATGATAGCTCTTGACTTGCCAAAGACAACATCTGCTCAAGCGAAGCAATCTCTTGAGAAATGGCTTGGCGACGACGATTATAAAGCTCTGTTTGGTTTTGGACATATTCAGGGTAGCGATTAACACCCTCTGGAAATGTCAATGGACGATTTAAAATCTCAGCTTCTAGTCGTGCAACTTTGGCTTGCAGTGCCGCTACTTTGGTTGCTGAATTATCAAGTGCAGCCTGAGCACGCTCTTCTTCTAGCACCAAAAGCAGCTGACCTCGCGTGACATCCTCACCTTCTTTTACCAAGATTGACGACAACACCCCGCCTTCTGACGCTTGGATTTCTTGGGTTCGTGAGCTTGCGATCACTGTGGCTGTCGCGCGTGTCACCTGGTCAATCTTAGCAAAGTATGCCCAAGTTAGCAGAACCAACACTGTAACTAAAGCCGTCCAAATGATAATTCGCGCCCTATTTGAATTGGGTTTATGCGGCTGATAGCGATATGAATTTGACATTATTTAAATTTTCCACAAACAATGGATTTATTTTATAAAATACTAAGCTAATACTACACCAATCATCATCGATGATCATATCACACTATATTATGACTGAGCTGGCGTCGTAGGCGCTTGACCATCTGTGATGCGAGCCTCAGGCTTTGAAGCAGCTTGAGCTTGTACCACTTTGGTTTGGCGCTGAGCCCGAGCAGCTTCTTCATTTTTTCGCAGCTGATCCAAAACTGCCTGCTTTGGACCATCCATCACAATCTTACTATCATTCATGATAATAATACGATCTACCAATGCCAATAGCGCAGATTTGTGAGTTGACAAAATCAAGGTCTTTTGTGGGTCTTGCAGCTCCTGAGCCAACACTTGGATACACTGATGCTCTTGGTTATTATCCATGGAGGCGGTCGGCTCATCCAGCAGCCATACAGATGGCTGAGTCAGCACTAAGCGCGTGAATGCCACGAGCTGCTTTTGACCTCCTGACAGCCCCTTACCGCCTTCACTGATCATCAGATCCAAACCGCTAGAATGCCCTGAAACCAACTTGATCAAACCTGTTCTATGCAAAGCTCGGCTCAATACATCGTCATTCGGCGTCGGCATACCGATCAGCAAGTTATCTCGAAGTGTGCCCTGGAACAGACGGTGATCCTGCTGCAGATACCCCACTTGATCGCTTAAGCTTTCTCGGCTAATTTGCGACATATCCAAACCATCTAGCAAAATATGCCCCGATGTAGGCGCATACAACCCCGAAAGCAGCTTAAGTAAAGTTGACTTACCCGAACCGATCGCCCCTAAGATAGCCACGCGCTCGCCAGCACGAATCGTTAAATTAGGCACCTGAAGCGCTGGGCGATCATTATCCACATAATTAAACTGTAATTGGCTGCACTGGTAATTACCATAAATTTTTGAAGGCGATAAAGGATAATTGACGCCTTGGTTATCTTGCTGAAGGTTATACAGATTTTCAATGTTCATTTGAGCAGCTTTGGCATGGGAATATTGCACAAGCATATTTGGCACATTCATGATCGGCGACAAAATACGACCGCCCAAAATGGTCGAAGCAATCAAGCCACCGATGGTCATATCGCCATTCATGACAATATAAGCACCCGTAATCACAATCCCCACATAGCTCACCTGCTGTAGCATCTGCACAATATAGTTTAAATTGTCATTAGCGTGGCGCATTTTTAGGTCGTTTTGAGTGGTGACATTCATGACATTGAGCCATTTGGATAAAAATTTCCAATTACCCGAACCTGCTTTGATGGTCTCAATGCCTTCAACAGCTTCAACCAAGATACCCGTTTTTTGATAGGAAGCTTGAGCGCCTTCTTGGGCGATTTGATTGATTTTATTTTTACTGTGCAGACCAAGCAATAAACCAATAATAGCAGCAATCAAGGGTACAAGCGCAATAATCGGAGAGCCAATTACAGCAATGATAGCAAGGTACAAGATGCTCATTGGCAAATCAACCAAGGTAAACAAAGTCGATGCAGTAAAAAAGCTGCGTACTTGCTCATAGCCCCTTAACTGCGCTGCCAAAGAACCGACCGAATTTGGCATCTGATCCACGCGTACTTTGAGCAGTCGCTCAAACACAGAACGCGATAAATTTTGGTCCATCCCAACCACCATTCGATCCATCACGCGCGAACGCGCAAACTTCATAAATGCTTCGAAGAAAATCACCAAAGCCACGCCCGAGCTCAAAATAATAAGAGTGTATTCGCTTCTGGTGGGGATAACGCGGTCATAAACTTGCATCGAAAATAGCGAAACTGCCAGCGCTAATAAGCTGATGATGAATGAAGCAATCACCGCTTCAATAACAACTGACTTATGCTCCAAGATATTTTCACGCAAAAGCTTAGCAAAAGTGATCTTTTGTTGCTGCTGTGCGACACCTTTAATGTCAATTTTCGCTGTCAATTCAAAATCTTCGGCACGGCAGCGGTGTGTTTGATCTTGTTGAACAAACACCCAAATATCTTGCTCTAATTGAACAATACGCCCAAACCCCAAAGTTTTATGATAGCCCAAAAGCGGCATAAAAGCAGCATCTGGCGCTGCTAAGATCTGTATGCCGTCATTTACGCCCAATGACTGTAGCATCGTTTCAAGACTTGCGCGTGGCGTCGTTGTCTTTGTTGCCAACGCCAGACTTGACTGCATGCGATTTTTATCAACAGGGTAGCCTTGCTCCTTTAATATGATGCTGACAGCATGCGCAAGCTCTTGAGGATTGATATTTTGGTGGACTTGAATATCTTGCGTGGGCAAAGACATGACTAATTTTCCTTGATCGGCGATATCAGTTTTAACTGAGACTAAATTATTCGTTTACAGAGGCGGTATAGTACTGCTGTGCTGCGATATTTTGATTAGATGTTGGATAATAAGCATCCAAAATCAGCGATTCATTAATATGATCATGTAATAAGGGCGAAGCAGCCAAAAGATGAGCTAACTCTTCATCCGATGCATATGCATGATTCAGCAAATCTTGAGCAATCAAGCGATTAATATCAGAATCAATAGTAATATTACCAACCATCACTGGTGGCGCTATGGTCAAGTGATCGCTGTTTGTTCGTGCAAAATCTTGTAAGACCGACTCTATCTCATCTTGAGTGGGATTTTCTAGCAAGCCATCGCTGCCATCATGATATTCCCAGTCATCGGTAACATCAGATACATCGCGAATCATAGGCTCTGTCGTCGAAGGTAGAGAAGCAGGGTATTCAATCGTTGATAGACTGGTGGGCTGCTCAGATCCTTGTCTGGCTGCCAGATACTCGCCTAACTCGTCTTTGGCATAGACAAAAGGACGAAACTCGCCCGCCGGCTGCTGAATGAATCTCACCCCTTCTTGCTGCCATGGCATCAAAGCAAAATCCACTTGCAGTTTATAAAAATTGGCGACCATTTGTGCTTGGACTTGGCGTAGCTGTTGCTCATATTGTGCTTGATCACGCAATGAATTTAGAACCTCAAGCCAGCTTTTACGTCCCGCAATGAACTGACGGCGATATGAATTTAATACAATCTGTGCACCTGCCACTGCCGCTGTTAAAGACAGCTCTTGATCGCGTGCACTGACGAATTGCTGATATTGTGTCTGGATATTTTCCATCACTGTGCGTCTGGCGGCTTCTTGAGACTGAATCAAGCTTTGGACACGAGCCTCTGAAGCGCGCGCCAGGGCAATATTTGAAAAACCTGCGCCAGGATTATAGCTCACACCAACTGTCACATTATCTTCAAAGCGATTATTGCGATGATGATAATCGTTTTTGTATTGTACATACACCGTGGGCATTTGACTGGCACGCTGTGACTTGACTTCATAACGCGCTGAGTCAATCTCAAAACGCTGGCGGATCACACTTGGATGATTTTCACTAATCTGAGCAAATGCCAAATCGCCATAATTTTGGGACTGCTCTTTGGCTTGCTTTGCCATTTCTGCCACATTCATGCCACTCGGCGCACCCACAGAAACCCCGATCATCTGCTCAAGTCGCGCCTCAGCGATTCGCTGCTGTTCGATGGCACCTTGTAGTGAGTTTTGATCTTGTAAGATGCGATTGGTGACAAGGTCTAACTCAATTTTTGCAGAGACGCCTTGAGAGACTCGGCGCTGCATCATCGCCTCAAATTCTTCTAGCTGTTTTAGATTATTAATATAAAGCTCTTGTAGCGACAACGCATAAATATAACTTTGCCATACATCAATGGTATTTTTTGCAACTTCATTTTGCTGCTCAAGGATTTTTGCATTTGCTGCTCTATCGTCATTGATAGCTCGATTGACATCAGCGGTAAGCTTCCCCCCTGTCCATAAAGGCTGACTGACAGCAAAACTGGTTATATTGCCATCATTGCTATCATACTGAGACGACAAGCTTGGGGTCGGCAGATAGCCGAGCTTGGCAGCGGTTACACCCTCTAAGGTGGCTTGCCGATCTGCGACAGCTGCCCCCACCAGAGGATGTGTCTGTACAGCCATGCTGATAAGCTGATTCACCTGCAATGGATTAACATTAGCAAATGCAGGCAACATAGACAGTCCAACGACCGCTACCGCCAATTTGTTCAAAGGCAATTTTTTTGGTAAAAAACGGATTGAGCGTTTGTGTAAAGAATTAATCATGTATTCATACTCATAACAGGCAGCAATAAAACTGCTTGTGCTTTGGCTATCGTTAAAACTGCATTAACTTAGCAATCTTTTGATAATTACAAAGATAGTCAATAAATATGCCAATGCCTGCTGATAGACCACAGCTAATTATTATAGCAAATTATTCATCAAAGCTATCAAATTTTTATTACTTGATTTAATAAGCGTCCTCATTTACCATCCAATTGACAGGATTATGGTTACTAGATCGTTTTTGCTATCTTATTAATAACATAAATCTAACCGATCTCATTATCTTTCTTAAATCATTAATATGCTATACTACATTTACTCTTTTTTTAGTCTATTATCAATCCATGAATACCCCAAAGTCGCCACCTGTTAAGCCAAAAGCCAATCAGTCAAACTTTCGGCACTCTTTTTTAATTATCTTGCTTGCAGTGATAGCAATGGCTGGGTTATTGGTTGTCAGCGTCATTTATTTAACCTCTCATTATGAACCCACGCCGCCCGCCCAGGACTCTGAAGCTGTATCTGATTTGAGTATTACACCTTTATCCGAGGAAGAAAAGGCAGTTTTGCAAGCTTTAACTGAAGCTGAGCTATTAGAGTCAGAAGCACTGACAGAGGCTGATGAGTCAGAAGCTAAAGAAGAGTCCGCTGAAGAGCCATCACAGCCCACTGTTCAAACCAGAGAAGCTGACAGTGAACCTGATAACGAACCCAAACAATCATCGGCTACACCTCAATCAAGCGCTAATAATCAAGCCCCACAACCTCAAATTCCACCCCCAGAGCTGCATTTGCCGTCGCGACAAGTGCCTGCTGCTGCACCAATCGTCGATCAAGAATATATTAATACTGAGGCAGCTCAGCAAGCAGATCTCATCGATGCAGAGATTTCAATTGCAATCAATCAAGTTCGCAAACTCAATGAGCAAAAATTGGCGGCGGTGATTGCAGAACGCACTGAAATATCAGCGCCCAAACAAACCCCTCAAGAGACTGGTGACAATCCATCTGAATGACTTGATCATAAAGAAAGTGACTATGTTTCTGCCAATTTGATCGTCACTTGATTGGCTTGGACGGACTTACCCAGTAGCAACTGCTCAGCCACTTTTACTTCACGAACATCACCAAAACCCGTAAAACGATACTCAATATCACGGTCGATGACTGTAATTTCGCCATCTTTAGCGGTGACTGTAGCTGATGGCGATAAGGTTAGGGCTTTATTATTGATTTCAAAGCGCTTGGGTGTCAATCTGAGCTGACCTTGTGAAAACATATGGCGAGATTTTGCTTTTTGTCTTTGAATATTAAAAGCGAAAATTTGCACTGCAAACAAAAACAGTGCGGCTATCGCAATCGATACAGGGGCAGTAAAGCAAATGACCGCCACAATCAAACCGCATACCAATAAGATAATTGACCACCAAAATAGCGGATCTTTTGCTTGTCCATTTAATGTGATGATAACGCCATCGCCGTCAACTGTGAGCATATTACCAGCCCAGCGCTTGCTTCTGTGCTTCGATGATTTGCTTGATGCCTGACTCTGCCAATCCTAGCATCGCATCAGCTTCATCACGAGTGAACGGCTTTTCTTCTGCGGTGCCCTGAATCTCAATAAACCCTCCTGCTTGCGTCATCACCACATTCAGGTCAGTATCACAAGTTGAATCTTCGGCATAATTCAGATCAAGCAGCGCCTGACCATCCTTGATGCCCACAGAAACTGCCGCCACCAATCCCAAAAGCGGGTCTTGGGTGAGTTTCTTATCACGCTGAAGATGTTCTAAAGCATCAATCAAAGCCACAGCTGCGCCACTAATACTGGCTGTGCGTGTACCGCCATCAGCCTGAATCACATCGCAATCAATGTAAATGGTGTTTTCGCCAAGCTTTGACAGATCCAACATGGCACGCAATGAACGCCCGATCAGACGTTGAATCTCTTGGGTACGCCCTGATTGCTTTCCTCGCGCCGCTTCGCGCTGCGTACGGGTACCTGTGGCGCGTGGCAACATGCCATATTCAGCAGTCAGCCAGCCCTTACCTTGACCTTTTAGCCAGCGTGGCACGCCAGCTTCGATACTAGCAGTACATAAAACCTTAGTCTCTCCAAAGCAGACAAGCACCGAGCCTTCGGCGTGTTTGGTGTATTGACGGGAAAAACTGATGGGGCGAAGTTGATTTTCTTGACGATTATCGATGCGCATGACGGCTCTCAATGATTTAATTTTGTTGGATGTCATTTTACCAAGATATGCTTGATATTACAAAGTATCATCAAATTAAATTTCAAAAACCAAAAAACCTGCCATAACTTTGGCAGGTTTTGGTCACGCATTATTTGCTTTCTTCAAGTTTTCTGAGCTCTTTACGCAGAATCTTACCGACGTTAGATTTGGGTAATTCACTGATGAACTCTATGTATTTAGGGCGCTTATAGCCTGTCAGGTTTTCTTTTGCCCACGCGCGCACTTCTTCTGTGGTCAGTGAGGGATCCTTTTTAACCACAAAGACCTTGACCACTTCACCGCTGTGATCATCAGGCACGCCGATCACACCGCACTCAATGACTTTTGGATGGGCGGTGATGACATCTTCGACCTCATTTGGATAGACATTAAAGCCAGACACCAAAATCATGTCTTTTTTGCGATCGACAATTTTCACAAAACCTTTTTCGTCCATGAAGCCGATGTCCCCCGTGCGGAAATAACCATCCTCAGTGGTGACTTTTTGGGTCTCATCAGGGCGCTTCCAATAGCCGACCATCACCTGAGGACCTTTGGCACAGATCTCACCTGGCTCACCCATTGCCACTTCATTACCATCATCATCCAAAATTTTGATGTCGGTTGCTGGCATGGGGATACCGATTTTACCTGTATAGCCGCCTGGCGGATTCAAGGTCAGTACCGGTGATGTCTCAGACAAGCCGTAGCCTTCGATAATGTAGTTACCCGTCAGGCGCTCCCAAGCCTTAGCAGTGTCAGATAATACCGACATCCCGCCGCCCAATGACAATTTTAAATTGCTGTGGTCAAGCTGCTTAAATCCTTCATGATGCACCAAACCATTAAACAAGGTATTAACCGCTGGGAAGAACGCAGGCTTATATTTGGCATAATCTTTACATAGCGCTGGAAAATCTCTTGGGTTGGTGATCAGCAGCATACTAAAGCCCATTTTCATGCCCAACAGACCACACGCTGTGAACGAAAAAATGTGATAAAGCGGCAAGGCAACCGCGACATATCGATTTGATAGATCCTGCTCAGGGAAGACTTTATTGAAAAATGGGATACACTGCTCAACATTCGCAGCAAGGTTACGATGTGTCAACATGGCGCCTTTTGCCACACCTGTCGTGCCGCCCGTGTATTGCAATACAGCAATGTCATCCAAGCTCAACTCAGGGCGATTATAGCTACCTGCCGGGACTTTATTGAGCGCCTCTTTAAAAGAAACATGACCAGGAATATTCCACTCAGGCACCATTTTTTTGACGTGACGGACGACGGCATTCACCAAAAATCCCTTTAAGCCAAGCATATCACCCAAAGATGCGACGATTACATGGCGCACTTGACCTTTATTCACCACTTTTTCAAATGTATGCGCAAAATTCTCAACAATAAATAGTGCTTTAGCCTCTGAATCGTTCAGCTGATGCTCAAGCTCATGCGAGGTGTACAAAGGATTGACATTCACCAGTGTCAATCCTGCACGCACAATGGCAATCATCGCAATCGGATATTGCAAAATATTTGGCATCATCACCGCAACTTTATCGCCTTTGACCAAGCCGAGCGACTGAAGATACGCGGCCATTTGACGGCTATAGTTATCAATTTCGCGATAAGTCAGCGATTTATCCATACAAGTAAACGCAACTCGATCACCAAAACGCGCAAATGCCTCATCAAAAATATCCATGAGCGAATTGACATTGTCAGGCAAACTGAAGTTAAAATCTAGATTATGTTCTTGATAGGTTTGATACCAAGGCGAATCAGTTGAGATGGTGAAATCGGTTGTATTAGTCATGTTCATTTATTTCCTTATATTAAACAAATCCATCAAAAGCCAAAAGGGGCGCGATGCATAGCGCATGGTGCGCTATGGTTGTAAATCTAGCATAAGTTACCCAATTAGACAAGAACTGTGACCAAAAAGTTACAATTTACTTTGCGATATCATTTTATGCAAAAATACTATAAAAATTTCAATCAAATAATGGAGATTTTTATAAAGTTTTTGAGGGTGTGATCATGGTATATTGATCAAATGATGGTCAGCCATAAAAATGGGCAAAGCGGCGTTAAAATAAAAAAGCGAGGAGACTCCTCGCTTTATGCTCTGTCATGTTGCCAAGTATTCATTTATAAATTTCTTAGCTCTTTTCTTAAAATCTTACCCACATTAGACTTAGGCAGCTCATCCACAAAAGCAATTTTTTTGGGGCGCTTATAGCCTGTTAGATTTTTCTTTGCCCACATTCTAATGTCTTTTTCGCTCAATTCAGGATCTTTTTTGACGATAAAGACTTTCACCACTTCACCGCTGTGCTCATCGGGCACACCGATGACGCCACACTCTAATACGCCTGGATGACTTGAAATGACCTGCTCAACTTCATTTGGATACACATTAAACCCTGATACCAAAATCATATCTTTTTTACGATCGACGATTTTAAAGTAGCCGTTTTCGTCCATCACACCAATATCACCGGTTCTAAAATAGCCATCTTCTGTCATCGCTTTGGCAGTTTCTTCAGGCTGTTTCCAATAGCCTTTCATGACTTGGGGACCCTTGGCAGCAATCTCGCCTGCTTCGCCTTGCGCAACTTTATTGCCATCATCATCAAGCAAAATGATGTCGGTTGAAGGAAAAGGAATACCAATTTTGCCGGTATAGCTGCCCAAAGGATTAAAGGTCAGCACCGGTGATGTCTCAGACAAGCCGTAACCTTCGATGATATAATTGCCGGTGATTTTTTCCCAAGCTTCGGCAGTGCTTGGTAATACCGCCATACCACCGCCCAATGACACGACCAAATTGCTGTGATCCAATGATTTAAAGCCTTTATGATTACAAAGAGCATTAAACAAAGTATTCACCGCAGGGAAGAACTGGGGGCGATATTTGCCAAATTGCTTGGTTAAATCATCAAAATCACGCGCGTTCGGAATTAATAAAAGCGCAAAGCCCATTTTCATGCCAAGCATGGTCACCATGAACGAAAAAATGTGATACAAAGGCAAAGCAACCGCCATGTACTCGCCGTGTTGGTGCGACTTTTCAAAGCCTGATTTGACATAGGTCATGCACTGCTCTACGTTGGCGATCAAATTACCGTGCGTGAGCATGGCGCCCTTTGCCACGCCTGTCGTACCACCTGTGTACTGCAAAATAACCACATCATCCAAATCAACCATCGGCTTGGTATATGAGTAATTACCTTTTAAAATATCCTTAAAGCTGACTTTATTTGGGATGCAATAATTTGGCACCATTTTTTTGATGTGGCGCACGACAGTATTGATCACTATGCCTTTTAGACGCATCATATCACCAATGCCCGTGGTGATCACTTGGCGAATTTGACCTTTGTCTTGAACCTTTTCAAAAGTATGCGCAAAATTCTCAACAATAAATAGCACTTTGGCTTCAGAATCCTTCAGCTGATGCTCAAGCTCATGCGCGGTGTACAAAGGATTGACATTGACAAGCACATATCCTGCACGAACAATGCCCATCATCACTGCCAAATACTGCGGTGTATTTGGCATCATAACTGCCACTTTATCGCCTTGCTCCAAGCCCAAAGATTGTAGATATCCAGCGATATTTTGACTTACTTGATCAAGCTCATCATAGCCGATGTGCACACCCATAAAAGTAATTGCGCGCTGTCCACGATTGGCTTGAAAATTCACATCAAAAAAATCTAGCAAAGAATTGACGCCTTCTGGCATCTTTAATTGAATGTCCAAATTGTTTTTTTGATAGGTTGCCTGCCAAGCACGATCCGCTGGCGTCACAAACCCCGAATAATTAGTCATAGATAACCCCCTATTTATGATTTTGAATTTTGAATACAGCAAAGCAGTACAGTACAAAGCCAAACACCGATTGACAATCTTTTTTTATGAACTGTTTTTCACATTTTTTGATTGACAAATATCTCAAATTATCTTAAAGAGATTTTTTATCAATGATCTTTGCGATACACCTGACCAACTGCTCGGCAATGTTAGCTTTGCTAGCTTTGGGCAAATCGACTGATGACTCAACATATCGCTCAGCAAAAAATACCGTCATGGCATTATCATCACTACCAAACCCAATCGATTGATCCGACACATCATTCACCGCAATCATATCCAAACGCTTGGCGGCAAGCTTGGCTTTGGCGTAATTTTCGGTGTCTTGAGTCTCAGCAGCAAAGCCAACAGCCAAAAGATTGGGATAGGCGCTGCAAATGGTTGCCAGAACATCTGGATTTTTCACCAGTTCAAGCGTCATGCTTTCTTGACCTTGGGTTTTTTTAATTTTATGCGTGGCGACAGATGCCATCTTAAAATCAGCCACCGCCGCCGTCGCGATGAAAACATCCGCTCTTTGACACACACTTAAGCACGTCTGCAGCATCTCATCTGCAGTGCCTACGGTCATTTTTTTGACACCGTAGGGTGTCTGTAAAACGACGCGCTTGCCCGACACCAAAATAACATCCGCCCCAGCGTCCCGGCAAGCACTCGCCAAAGCATAGCCCATCTTGCCGGTAGAGTGATTGGATAAAAAGCGCACCGGATCTATCGGCTCAATCGTGGAGCCGGCGGTGATTACGACCGTCTTACCAAGAAGCGACTGGGGAATTTGGCGACGCGCATAAAAAGCCAAAATCCGCTCACACAGATCTTCAGGCTCAGGCAAGCGACCTGCGCCAACATCACCACATGCCTGCTCGCCGCTGTCAGGACTGATCACATGATGACCAAATTGGCGTAGTTTTTTAAGATTATCTTGGACGATCGCATTCGCCCACATCTGCTGATTCATGGCAGGCGCGATCATGATTGGCGCGCTTGTTGCCACACAAACTGTCGTCACTAGATTATCCGCAAAACCACCGGCAAGCTTGGCGATCGTATTGGCAGAAGCGGGCGCAACCACCACCAAATCCGCCCATTTTGCAAGCTCAATATGCCCCATGCCAAGCTCGGCGGTCTCATCTAGCAGTTCAGTGTGCACCGCCTGCCCTGTCAAGGCTTGAAATGTCAAAGGCGTGATAAATTCACACGCCCCTGCCGTCATCATGACTTTGACAGAGCACCCTGCCTTGATCAGCAATCGGGCCAGTACGGCAGACTTATAGGCGGCAATACCCCCTGTCACAGCCAATAAAATATTTGGTAATTTGCTCATAATTTTCATCTGACAAATAAATTGGCATTATACACCATAACGCCCTTATCATCACCCACAATCCAAGATGCTACCAAAACAAATATCGACACACCATGGCAAAGCACATCAGCACAATGACGGGTCTGATAAATTTTGCGCCGCCTTTCACCACCATTTGACTGCCTGCAATCGCACCGATGATCTGCCCTGCCATCATCACAAATCCCACTTTCCACAACACATGACCGCCCAGCATAAAAAATAACAAGCTGGCAATATTGGTCGAAAAGTTTAAAAGCTTGGCAACTGCTGTGGCTTTGATCAAATTCATGCCGCGCAAAGCGACATTGGATAATGCAAAAAATGTGCCTGTGCCTGGTCCTAAGTAGCCATCATAAAACCCAACAAGCGGAACGGCAGTTTTTTGCCAAGTGTGATGACTGATTTTGGGTGCTTGCTCAATTTCTCCCAAATTTGGCGCAAATAAAGTATAAATCCCAACACCTGCCACCAAAAAAGGAATGACGACTTTGAGCATCTCAGGCGGTGATAGCTGCACCAAAAGCGTCCCAAGCGCAGAGCCAATGAATGCCATCAATATCGCGCCTTTGATCTGCGCAGGATGGATGATGCCCTTTTTTATCATGGTTAAAGAAGCAGAAAAAGACCCTGCCGACGCTTGAAGTTTATTTGTCGCAAGCGTTGCCACAGGCGGTACACCTGCCAACAAAAGCGCAGGAATCGTCAACAGCCCACCACCGCCCGCCATCGCATCCACAAAGCCTGCCACAAGTGCCACCGCAAATAACAGCGCCAAAATCTCAAAGCCTAAATCCATACCCACCCTTAATATCCGCCCATGTTGACAGCTAAGCTATTATACATGACGCATTTGATCTTTCAGAATTATTTTGCCTGAGTGAATTTGGTATTTTTGAGATAAATTCGCTAAAGTTTTGTAATCAAGCCTTTATCATAACCTTATTTTTATGCTAAAGTTAGGCATCATTTTATCAAATTCAGTGCCTGATATCGGATAATGCCCATTTGATGATACAAAGCACCCAATGTAGGATTCTTATGTTTGCACGAATCAAACGATTTTTAGAGCTTGAAGCGGCAGGTGGCATCGTGCTTGCCGCCGCCGCCCTTCTTGCCATGATTGTCGCCAATTCACCCTTAAAAAGCTTCTATGATGCCTTTATTCATGCGCCTGTGGTAGTGCAAGTGGGCGCATTTGAGATTGCCAAAGATGCCCATCATTGGATCAATGATGGCTTGATGGCGATATTTTTCTTTTTGGTGGGACTTGAGCTAAAGCGTGAAGCTTTGGTGGGCGAGCTGTCTGACATTAAGCAGATTATGATGCCTGCCTTGGCGGCTATAGGGGGTATGATTGTACCGGCGTTGATTTATGCCGCCTTTAACTATGGCAATCCCGAACAGTTGGCAGGTTGGGCGATCCCTGCCGCTACAGACATCGCCTTTGCTTTGGGTGTGCTAAGTTTGCTTGGTAACCGAGTGCCAAATGCACTGAAAGTCTTTTTGGTATCCATCGCCATCTTTGATGACCTTGGCGCGATTGTGATCATTGCTTTGTTTTATACCAGTGATTTATCGCTATTTTCATTGGCAGTGGCTACAGTGTGTTTTCCGTTTTTATTTGTTTTAAATAGAATGAATGTTGTCAGACTCACGCCTTACTTACTTATTGGTTTGGTAATGTGGGCTGCTTTGCTAAAATCAGGTGTGCACGCGACTTTGGCAGGGGTTTTGCTTGCGTTTTTTATCCCATTACGAAATAAGAACGACCCTGAGCATTCCCCATTAGAAGAGCTTGAGCATGATTTGCACAATACCGTAGCTTTTGGTGTGCTGCCTTTGTTCGCCTTTGCCAATGCAGGCATTAGCCTAGCGGGCACAAGCATTGATACTTTACTTCACCCTGTGCCGCTTGGCATCGCTGCAGGCTTATTTATCGGTAAACAAATTGGCGTCATGGCAGCTGTATTCTTCTGCTTAAAGCTTGGACTGGCAGGCTTGCCAAAAGGCACAACCGTCAAACAGCTGTATGGCGTATCCATGCTGTGCGGCATCGGCTTTACGATGAGTTTGTTCATCTCAGGTTTGGCATTTGGCGGAATCCCCGATGGCTTTGATCCACGTCTAGGCATCATCCTAGGTTCGATCATCTCAGGCGTTATTGGCTATGTCATCTTACGCGGTAACATTCCAAACGCTGATCACCCTGTGCTTGCCAAAGACTCAGGCGAAGGCTTTATTCCAACAGCCAATGGCTTAAAATAAGCTGATCAATAAATATTTGAAATCTTAAGCCAACGCATATGTTGGCTTAATTTTTAAGTTTTTGCATTAGGTATCTAAAGCTTAAAGACGCAAAACTTAAGTAACATTGTTCACATCAATATTACAGTTTACTCATCAAACATCATTCAAAAAATCGTCATTTGACCTATAATAATAAAACCAATTATGGCATCTGTGTGTTTACAAAAGGAACAATATGATGAAAAAATTACTTCTAAGCTCTGCAATCGTTACCATGGCAATCACTGGCTGTGCCACTTCAACGACAGTCAGCACGCCAGCTTCACAAACCAAGATGACCATGCCTGCTAATACAGCGCATCAGCAAACGCTTGTCGCTACTTACCAATGTGATCAAAACGCTAAGGTTATGGCAAAATATCAGCCAAACGAAGATCGCGCGGTCTTAACCATCAACGCACCGACTTGGCAGCTAAACAACCAAGAAATCACCATGCGTCCAGCAGTGAGCGGCTCGGGTATGCGTTTTATTAACGATACTAACCCAAACAGTCTATACGCTTGGCATGCCAAAGGTCGTGACGGTATTTTATCAGTCACAATCGCAGGTAAAGAGCATATGCTAAGCTGCGAAGCGACCGCCAAATCGATGTAAGTCTTTAAAAAGTTAATACTTTTTATATCCAAAACCCCAACCAAATTCGCTTTGGTTGGGGTTTTATAGTTGATTATTTATAGTATGATTGACTGCTTGATTGGATGAATGTTATTGGGAGAATTGTGAGCTTATGACCGTTTTTTGGATAATGCTTTTCGCTTACCCATCGGATCGATCGTCAAGTCTCGATAAATTTCCACGCGATCGCCTGAGCGAAGCGTTGTATCAAGGCGTCTTTTTTGGCTAAAAACACCCACATACCACGCTTTATGATTGGGATCGTTAGCCATGTTATGGTGCACCCAAGCCCAAAACTCGTTAAACTCTTCACCGCATGCCCAAGGCGTCGCCTTTAATGCTTCATAAATTGTCGCATCCACTGGCAAGCTGATCTCGCTATAATACTGCCTGCCCAAAAGTGAAACATGGCTTATGGCAACGGTAATATTAGGCTCTACGCAATCCATTCAAGCACCAAACCCACGAGCGAGGCAATGATCGCAATTGGAACAATGATACGCACAAACACTCGCCAAATATTATAACGAAGCTCGCTGTTCATATTAAATGTTTTGCGCAAATGGCTAATTTTCATGACAAAGCCTGAAAAGATCGACAGCATCAGCACTGCCACCAAGCTTAGGCAAATAATAATAATTAATAAAATATTGGCAGGAATGACACTAAATAAAATCGCAAGTAAAAGCGTTGCCGCTGCCGCCACCAAAAATCCAAAACGTGCGGTAAGCTGTATGGCAGCATAGTATAATAAAAATGCAGCAATCAATAGCATTCCAAGACTGGTCACAACAAAAGACGGAATGGTCACCAAAGCCGAGCCTGCTAAAATGGCCAGTGAACCAAAGATCAGCTGTGTCAGCCAAATCGGCAAGATGTATCCTGCCAAAGATTTTTTGGCTTGCATAAGGCTTGGCGTCGTCGCCATACCCCCAAACCAATACAAACCCGTCCCAACGCCAACACACAACAGCGCAAGCACCACCGCGCGAGACCACTCTGCCAAACTGACCTCGGTCATGACAGGCACACTCACCGCGCTATCAGCCAAAGATAATAATGAACCCATCAAAATCAGCAAGACCCCAACGATCAGCAAGCGGCTTTTAAGTAGGCTTAAGATCAGCGCAATGACCGTCAAACCCGCTGCAATACCAAAAGCTGGTATATCGGAGTGCTGCAAGGTTGAGCCAAAATGTGCATACGCTCCCAAAGCTATACGCCCCGAAATACTGGCAGCGATCAATATGGCGATCAGCACAGAAAGCAGCGCAAACCCACGCCAAACCAAGCCAGCATCTGCCTCACGAGTCAATTTTTGCATGCCTTGCCACGGTGTATCGCCCGAACGCGCCGACAACGCAAACTCAGCAAACAAAACAGGCAGACCAACCAAGACCATTGCCAAAACCCAAATCAGCCAAAAGTCCAGCTCGCGCGCCATATTGGGCGCTACTTGACCGATAAATATCAAAGGCAAGGCACACGCCACAAAAAATACCGTATATCGATGTAACATAATTAACACCATGATAAAGATTTGGGATATTTTAACATAAAAACCAGCAAAGCCTAAATCTCATCAACCATCAACAAAAAAACCCCCATAGTGGGGGCTTTGGTTTTAAGTATACAATCAGTGAACAGCTGCTAAATATTCAGACAAGATTTTGATATCACGATCAGACAGTCGCGCCGCCACCATCTGCATCATGCCCTTATCGCCTGCTTTGGCGGCATCATTGGTACGTACTTCCATATCTGATGCCACATCATCTTCACGACCAGCGGCGCGGAACAGTTTTAGCTGAGTGGCAAGATAAGCAGCGTGCTGACCACCCAAACGAGGGAATGCTGCATAGGCATTACCTGCACCCTTTGGATCATGACAACCTGCACAAGGAATCACGCCACGCGTCTTATCGCCGCCCAAATACAATTTGGTGGCTTCTGCAACAGTGGCTTTATTACCATAGCCTGGCGTCCATGGCGTTTGGCTGGCATAATACCCTGCCAAGTTTGCCAAATCCTGCTGATTCAATCCAGCCAATTGAGCTTCCATAATGCCATTACGACGCGCTTTGGTTTTAAAATCAACCATCTGCTTATAAAGATACTTGATATTTTGACCGCCAAGGTTCGGCTGAGCAGGTACAGGGCTCACACCATCAAGACCATGACATGCAGCACAGTTGGCTTCAACAATGGCTCTACCTGCTTCAATGTCGTATGCAGGCACAGTCACAGCATAAGCTGAAAAACTGGCAAGACCAATTCCTGAGGCTAGAGCGAGTTTGGCTAAAGTTGCTTTTTTGGCAGGTTTCATAATAATTTCCTACTAACTTGGCTAAGTCTTGGGTGATACTATGGCTAAATCTGAATTTAGCCCATCATTTATAATTCAAAAAACCACTGATGACAATTCATCTAAGTAACTTTCGCTATTATAGCAAGAGTTGGGTAAATTTTCCTACAAAAATTGTGGTTTTAGTAACATTTTTTTCAAATAATCGTGATTTTATTGACAAAATCAGCAGATGGATGAACATTTAGAGGCAGCCAAGCAGATTGATTATCGCCCTTTGCTCTATTTACTCATGTATTCAATCAGTTCAGCAAAGTCTTTGTCTGTACAATTTTGGCACAGCCCCATGGCAGGCATCTGCGGCATCCCTTGGCGAGTGGATTTGATCAATGCTTCTTTACCTTTTTGCTGATTTAGGCGATTCCATGTGGCGACATCGCCTTTTTTGGGCGCATTAAAAGTACCACTATCATGACAAGCTGCACAGCTTTTGGTATAAGTTTGGCTCACATCAGCGTGCGCAGTTGAGACCGCAGTCAAACCCAGGACCATTAACAGCGAGATCATAGTTTTCATAAGAACACTCTCATGTAATGAAATGAGTCTTTATTATGGGTGTTTTTAGCATAATTACAAGAGCATTTTGGTAAACGGTCGCTCAAGTCCTGTCACACAGATCAAACTTAAAACCCCTTATGTGTTATATGCGTCGCCAAGTCGTGCCAGCTCGGCTGTCTTCAAGCTCAATACCTTGCGATTTTAGCTCATCACGGATGGCGTCTGCCTTGACAAAGTCTTTATCGGCTTTGGCTTTTTGGCGCTCCACGATCTTGGCAGCGATGGCAGCATCGCTCAAGCCGTCGCGGGTGCTGCCGATATGGGCTTGCAAAAACTCATTAGGCGATGATTGGGCGATATTCAGCACCGAAGACAGCGTCTTTAGAATGGTAGCTTCTTGGACTGCTTTTTGGTGCTCACCTGCTTTTATTGCTCGATTGATCTCCGCCACGATACCAAAAAGTACGCTCACCGCTTTTGGGGTATTAAAGTCATCATTCATCGCTTTGGCGAATTCTTGACCTGCCTGACTCTCCCAAGCGCTTGGTGAGATTGAGATTGAGCCGAAGTTTTCAGCAGATTTTAGCGATTGATAAATGCGTGACAGCGCCGTATGGCTTTCTTTGAGTGCGGTATCAGAAAAATTCACTGGGCTGCGATAGTGGCTAGATAATAAGAAAAAGCGCACCGTTTCAGGATGAAATTTATCCACCACTTCGCGAATGGTGAAAAAATTGCCCAAAGATTTGCTCATTTTTTCGCCATCAATATTAATAAAGCCCATATGCATCCAATGATTGGCATAGGTTTTTCCGCTGACGCCTTCAGATTGGGCGATTTCGTTTTCATGATGCGGAAATTGCAAATCATGCCCCCCGCCATGAATATCAAATGTCTCACCCAAGCAGCATGTACTCATCGCACTACACTCAATGTGCCAACCTGGGCGACCCAGTCCCCACGGTGATTGCCAATGTGGCTCAGAGGGTTTGGCTGCTTTCCACAGCACGAAATCAAATGGGTTTTGCTTATCGTCTGCTGCACTGACGCGCTCTGATGCGCCGGCTTGCATGTCATCGAGTTTACGCTTTGATAATTTGCCATAGTCGGGAAATTTATCGACAGCATAATACACATCACCGCCATTGCCTTGGTACGCCAAGTCTTTATTCATCAAACCATGAATAAGATCTTGCATATTTTCGATATGCTCGGTAGCGCGCGGCTCCATGTTGGGCGATTGGCAGCCGAGCGATTTTTCGTCTTGCCACATCGCAGCGATAAACCGGTCGGTCAGATCAGTGATGGTTTCGCCATTTTCATTGGCCCGGTGAATGATTTTGTCGTCAATATCGGTGATATTGCGCACATAATTGACATCAAAGCCAATCGCTCTTAGCCAACGCACAATCACATCAAACCCCACCATCACGCGGGCATGACCCATGTGGCAGTAGTCATAGACCGTCATGCCGCAGACATAGATGCCTATTTTACCCGCTTCAATCGGCTTAAATGTGCGCTTGGTTGCGCTTAGGGTATCATAAAGCTGTAGGTCTTTTTGGGTTTGGCGTAATGCGCTCATGATCTTATTTTCCAAACAATAAAATAGTGATGATCACTTAAGCCACCGATCAAGCTGCCCTAAGGATAGGCAAATTGGTTATGTTTGATGTGGGCTTAAAATATGACGATTAACCACTCATAATAGCAAATTTTTCTTTAGATTTCAGTAAATTTGCAAAAGATTTGATGATGGTGCTGTTTGAGCATCGATTCATTTGGCGACGGCAGTTTTGATGGATGTGTCATCATCAGTTTGGGTGATGTGACTGGGTTTTGGATGATTTTACCACTGATATGGGCTATAATAACGCCATTTTATAGCGATTTTACAATTAATGGGATTTTTATGACAACGAACCGCAAAATTTTAGTTACTAGCGCTTTGCCTTATGCCAATGGTCCAATTCATTTGGGGCATCTGGTTGAGTATATCCAAACCGACATTTGGGTGCGTGCCATGAAAGCCATGGGCCATACCGTGACTTATGTGTGCGCCGATGACGCACACGGCACCGCCATCATGCTCAAAGCCGAAGCCAATGGCGTCACACCCGAAGAGCAGATCGCCACGGTCAAGGCAAGCCATGAGAAGGACTTTGCAGGATTTTTCGTTGATTTTGATAATTATTACTCAACACACAGCCCTGAAAATGAGCACTTTTCCCAAGAAATTTATACCAAATTACAAGAAAATGGCTACATCTTCACTAAAGATGTTGAGCAGCTGTTTGATACTGAAAAGGGGCTATTTTTGGCGGATCGCTTCGTCAAGGGCGACTGCCCTGAATGCGGCGCACCCGACCAATACGGCGATAACTGCGAAGTCTGCTCAAGCACCTATAATGCCACTGAACTAAAAAACCCGTATTCCACGCTTTCTAACTCAGTGCCTGTCATCAAGTCATCAAAACACTATTTTTTTGATTTACCGCAGTTTGATGACTTTTTAAAGACATGGACAAAAGCGGACGGACGCCTTCAGCCCGCCATTTATAACAAGTTGTCTGAGTGGTTTGAAGCCGGTCTTGCGCCTTGGGACATCAGCCGTGATGCGCCATATTTTGGCTTTAAAATTCCCAATACCCCCGCCGGCGAACCAGACAAATATTTTTATGTTTGGCTTGATGCGCCTGTGGGCTACATGGCAAGCTTTAAAAATCTGTGTGAGCGTAATGGCATAGATTTTGACGAATATTTTAATAAGGACAGTCAAACCGAGCTGTATCATTTTATCGGAAAAGACATCGTGTATTTTCATGCGCTGTTTTGGCCAGCCATGCTTGAAGGCGCTGGCTACCGTACGCCGACAGCCATCAATGCGCATGGTTTTTTGACCGTCAATGGCGAAAAAATGAGCAAGTCGCGTGGCACCTTTATCAAAGCAGAAACTTATCTGTCTCATCTAAATCCTGAATATTTGCGCTATTATTTTGCTAGCAAACTATCAGCAAACGTTGAAGACATTAACCTTGATCTGGATGATTTTATGCAAAAAGTCAATTCAGATTTGGTTGGTAAAGTGGTCAATATCGCGTCGCGTTCGGCAGGATTTATCCATAAAAATAATGCAGGCAAACTTGCCGACAGCTTATCTGAACCCAAGCTTTTGGAAGATATCATTGCAGCGGGCGATGAGATTGCCGCCGCTTATGAAGCACGCGAATTTTCTAAAGCTACCCGCCTAATCATGGCGTGCGCCGACAAAGCCAATGAATATATCGACACTCATAAGCCTTGGGCGCTCAATAAAGAAGGCAAAATCGAGGAGGTTCAGGCGGTTTGTACGGTCGCACTCAATATTTTCCATAAGCTTGTCATTTATCTTGCGCCCATTTTGCCTAAATTATCAGAGCAAGCCAAAGCATTTTTAAATGTCGATAGTTTGGATTTTGAGTCTCGCCATCAGCACCTAACAGCGCACACCATCAATGCCTTTTCACCGCTCATGCAGCGTATCGAAAAGGATAAAATCAGTGCCATGGTCAATGATTCAAAAGAAAGCTTGACTGAGTCAAAGCCTACCAAAAATACCAATCAGCAACAATCTAACAAAAAATCAGCCGTACAAACTGGCGATCATATCAGCATTGATGATTTTGCCAAAGTGACAATGCAAGTGGCACATGTGGTTGACTGCCAACGCGTTGAGGGTGCAGATAAGCTATTACAATTCACCTTAGATATCGGTGAACAAACTACTCGCAATGTATTTAGCGGTATCGCCAAATTTTATCAGCCTGAGGAGCTGACCGGTAAAAAGGTGGTTTGTGTGACCAATTTGGCACCCCGCAAGATGAAGTTTGGTATCTCAGAGGGGATGATTTTATCCGCCGAAAAAGACGGACAATTAACCGTGATCACCCTGCCTGATCAAATGCCGATTGGCGCCACTTTGGCATAACCGCACAATTATAAAATCCGCCGAATGTTAGGCATTCAGCGGATTTTTTTCAAAAGATCAATGAGTTTAATAGACATCAGCTCTCAGCAACTGGATGTTGGCTGTTCTTGTCATCACAGAGACTTTCATACTCATCAAGCGCTTTTGCAAGCAGCGATGGCAAAGATTGGATGTTTGGCAGCGCTGCTTGGCAAGCGGTGATCCCAAAATCAATACAATCTTGATAATTGGTAAAGCTGATATTCAGTGCCTGCCCATCAAGCAGCACCGAGACAGGATACATCGCTGTCAGACGCGCACCACTTAAATACAACGGTGTGTCATCACCAGGGATATTTGAGATGATCAGATTAAATGCTTGCTTGGTTGGAAATGCTCGTGTCGCCAAATTCACCCCCGCCCAAGCATAGTGCGCTGCGGTATAGTTAATAAACTCAGGTTGAGTCATGCGCCCAATACGCCCTTTGCCCGCCTGCATACTGTCATGAATCACCATCAGTCGCATGATAGGATCGGGATTATCTGTGCCCAAATTGGTAGGAATGAATGAGATTTGATTACCAATTGCGGTGTCATTTTTACGCAATGATGTCGGCACAAAAGCAATCAATGGCGCATCAGGCAAGGCGTTTTGTGAAATCAGATAAGCCCTGACGGCTGATGAGCACACCGCCAAGATCATGTCATTGGTGCTGACATTGAGCTGTTTGGCGATCTGCACAAAACGTGCTTTTTTTAGTGTCGTGACAGAAATGTGGCGACTGGTACCAATCCGCTGATTGAGTATGGATGACGGTGCCTGTAAGCTACTGATAAACTGTGTTTTTGGTGTCTGAGATGAGGCGGTTTGGCTCAGCTGATAATCAGACTTAAGCTCTTGATAGACTGGCTTTAGACCCACAATTTGATCTTTAAAATGCCCTAAAATCGACTTTTTATCCATCGCAAAGCTTGACCCTTTACGGCGAATGTCTCTCAACCAAATTGGCTTGGACAGCTTTTCATCAGGCGAATGTGACAGCGAACGCTGAAACAATCTCATCGCGGCGACGCCATCCATCATTGCATGATGAACTTTTAGGTACAACAAAAACCGCTTAGATCCGCCTTGTGTTTCTGGCTCAAGATTATCAAATAAATGCAGCTCCCATAGCGGTCTGGTGCGATCTAATTGACGCTCATGCAGTCTTGAGATTTGAGCGAGCGCCTCCGACATCTTGCCAGTTTGTAGACTGTGCTGATAACAATGGCGGTCGATATGAAATTTGCGAATGGTTTTCCAAGCAACCCTATGATAAAGCACTTGATTAAATGGGAAATTAGGGATGGCATCAGGGTCGATTCGATTGGCAAGCTCATTGATAAAGCTGGCTTCATCTTGATCTTCGGGCAGCTCAAAAACACAAATGCCAGCCACATGCATTGGCTGTTTGGCATTTTCTAGTAATAAAAATAGTGAATCAACAATGCTTAGCGCACGCATAATCCAAGACCCCTTAACCCAAAAAGTGTTCTATGATAACAAAATTTTGGGTTAATGATAAGTCCTCAAATTTTTATTTTTGTCGCTGCTAAGTATTTTAAGGTCAAATCAGGCTAAGACTGCCCAGTTTAAGGCATCGTCGGATTATTTGAAAAAATATCCTGTCTGCGGTGAGCTTGCTTGTGCCATATAGCGTGCTGGCATACGCCCCGCCAAGAAAGCTTCTCGACCTGCTACCACCGCATGGTTCATCGCTGAAGCCATCAACACTGGATTTTTGGCGTGAGCGATGGCAGTGTTCATCAAGACCCCATCACATCCAAGCTCCATGGCGATCGCTGCATCTGATGCCGTACCCACGCCTGCATCGACCAGTACAGGTACTTGGGTCTGCTCAATAATCAAACTTAATGTATGACGATTTAACAACCCAAGCCCCGAACCAATCAAACTGCCAAGTGGCATGATTGCCACACAGCCCATGCTCTCAAGCTCTTTGGCGACGATGGGATCATCTGATGTATAAACCATCACCTCAAATCCATCCTCAATCAGTACTTGTGCCGCTTTGACGGTCTCGATGACATTTGGATATAAATTCTTCTCATCACCAAGCACTTCAAGCTTCACCAGATTATGGCCATCAAGCAGCTCTCGCGCCAGCATACAGGTACGAATGGCGCTATCGGCATCAAAGCAGCCTGCCGTATTAGGCAAAATGGTATATTTATTTGGGGAAATCACATCCAAAAGATTCGGCTCATCTTTATTTTGACCGATGTTGGTTCGGCGAATCGCGACGGTGACAATTTGAGCGCCGCTGGCTTCAATGGCATCTTTGGTTTCATTAAGATCTTTATATTTACCTGTACCAACCAGCAAGCGCGACTCAAAAGTTCTGCTACCAATAATCAATTTATCCGACATATCAAACCCCTTATAACGTCTAAGAATTCAGCATTAATCATGCTTTGATTGATTAATAATCATTAAATACGCCGAAATATTGTACAGTAAAGACCTTTTTATGACAATGATTCACCCAATAATTTCAAATAAGGCAACAAAAAAATCCCATCAATAACCTATTGATAGGATTTTTGAATATGGGGCGACTAATGGGACTCGAACCCACGACAACCGAGATCACAACCCGGGGCTCTACCAACTGAGCTATAGCCGCCATAGTAATGCAGGCATATGGCGCGCCTGGCAGGATTCGAACCTGCGACCACCTGCTTAGAAGGCAGATGCTCTATCCAACTGAGCTACAGGCGCTCGAGTGGCTTAGTATGTTGACAATGCCAACAAAAAAAGCCTGTTCGGCTTTAAATGGTCGGAGTGGAGGGATTCGAACCCCCGACCCTCTGCTCCCAAAGCAGATGCGCTACCAAGCTGCGCTACACTCCGATTTCATCACTTCAAGCTTTTTGTTATCAGCTCGTCGTTGTGGTGCGTATAATACAACTAAGACCCCAAGCTGTCAACCACTAATTTCTATAATTTGTCATAAATTTTACAAGTGATTGATTTTAATAAGAAATTTATCAAACTCAATCTGACTCTGTAATAATCACCATGCCGCTGGCGATCGCACCGCGCGTACCACCAGTTAAATGAATAACACGGCGCTCATGATCTAACTCATTGATTAATGCTGCTGCTTTTTGTGCCTTAGTACCGCCGCCACACAGCACATAAATATCACCCTTTGTGGCATCCAAAAGCGCTTTATTAATCGTATCAAGCGGATGATTGACCGCATATTCGATATGCCCTTCTTGATACTTTTGGGCGTCTCGCACATCCCAGATTACTTGATTTTTAGTCGGTGTAAATTCAGTGATTTTAAGTTCAGTGATCATTGTTGATTCCTTTAGTCTCCAAATAATTCTTATCAATAAGTTTATCATATATGCTATGATGATTAAAAATTATTTGATCAATGACCATGATACCACTTAAGTCCGATCAGTTTCGACACAAATTACAGCGCCTAAATCCATTCACAAAGCCCAGCTCGGTATATTCAGCTTATTTGGCATCGTTTTCGCTGCACTCAGCGTTTGCGCTTTGGACGGCATGGGGCGTATTGGCTTTATATGTACACAGGCCATTTGGTCTGGCAACCTATCCTGCCATGGTGGCGCTACCCATCACTTATTTATGCACCCTTCGGCGCTCAGCGGCTACTCAGACGCTGCTATTAACAGCTGCACTTAGCATTGTAAGCTTTTGGCTATATACTCAAAAGCCAAGCAATGATCGACCTTGGCAGGATGAAGTTGAAGAACAAATCCGATTTCATCAAATCGGCGATCAAGTCACTGTCGAAAATGTCAGAAATTTTGAATGGATCAGCAAAACTGAATATGTGCCCAGATGGGAAGTGCGCAGTTATGATTTATCCCAAATTAAGTCGTTGGATTTGATCGTCTCAATTTGGGATAACGACAATATTGGACATACTTTGCTTTCATTCGGCTTTGATGATGGTCAGCGGATAGCCGTTTCTTTTGAAATACGCAAAGAAATTGGCGAAAGTTTTTCATCCATTGGCGGGTTTTTTCGTCAATATGAGATGACCATCATCGCCGCTGATGAAAAAGACATCATCTACACTCGCAGCAATGCCCGCGGTGAGCGCGTTTATCTTTATCCGCTGTCATTGCCGAGCAGCGAAATCCGCGAGCTGTTTTTAGCTTATTTGCGCGCGGCTGAAACTCTTGCCGCGCACCCTTCTTGGTACAATACACTATTAGATAACTGCACAACAGCGATATTTGATTTGATGGATCCAATACGCGCCATACCCAATGACTATCGCATCTTATTATCAGGTCGCTTGCCTGAGTATCTATACGAAATTGGAATGATTGACACAGAGTTAAGTTTCAATGAATTAAAAACTCGGGCGCTTATCAATCCAAAAGTTGACCAATACACCCATCAAAATCCCATATCGTCAGCAGAATTTTCCCAAAAAATCCGTGAAAATCTTCCAGATCCCACCATAGAATTTGACAAACAGGTGAAATGAGTCCATAAATCATCAATAAAATCAAAAGTTTATAAAATTTTTATGAGATTGTCATCATTTTATCAAAAAAAAGCTTGCCAAAATTTTAAAAGTCTATATAATACCCAACATCAAGAACGCGCAGTCATGCGTAGATTGCTTGAAAAACAACTTGGGGACGTGGCGGAATTGGTAGACGCACTGGATTTAGGTTCCAGCGCCGCGAGGTGTGAGAGTTCGAGTCTCTCCGTCCCCACCAAATTTAAAAAGCCAGTGACAGTCATCATTGGTTTTTTTATTATCTAAATTTGGGCCTATAGCTCAGTTGGTTAGAGCAGAGGACTCATAATCCTTTGGTCGCAGGTTCAAGTCCTGCTGGGCCTACCATTTTTACCTTAATAATCAAAGGTTTGCCAGTGTGCAAGCCCTTTTTTATTTAAGACTCTATAACCATTATCACTCACATCCTATTAGTCCTGATAAATCAGTCATGGCTAGGATTTTTAATCATATTAAATTAAGCGAGCTTTGAGCCAAAACAAACAAACCGCCAACGAAGGCGGTAAGTTTGCTTGAAAACCAACAAGTTTTGGAGAAACGATTAAACGGTTTGCCTAGGCATTTAAGCAGTCAGTGCCAATGATTCGCGGCGACTCTTTGCAAGTTTTTTTAGGACGGCGGTGATCATCTCGGCGGTGATCGGCTTTTCTGTCCCTTTAGATAAAATATTCATTTCAATGTTTTGGCGTTTTGGCTGATTCATTGTAATACCCTATGTTTTTCACCAGTGGCTGTTATGAATTTGCTTTGGTGTTTGATTTATTGGTTGAGATCAGTATAACCTAGGTTTACAAATGTACACAACCAATTATTGCCAATTTACCCCGATAAAGTGTAAACACTTGTTTCATTTTTGACATATCTTGTCATATTTGATGGCTTTGGATAAATATGTTGAAAAACAAAGCTTTTTATGGATTGTCCATAAAAATAACGCTCAAATTGAGCGTTATCATCAAAAATTGCAAAAGCATTAACCCACCAAAGCATTTTCCCAGCGTGGTACGACCAATTGCATCAGTGGCTTTAATAATTTGACATTACAAGCAAACACAGAACCAGTCGTCATCGCATTTGGCGCGCCTTTATGATCAACCACCACGCCACGCGCTTCGGTCACGATCAGCTCACCTGCAGCCACATCCCAAGGCTTCAACGACATCTCAAAATAGCCATCATAGCGACCTGCCGCAACATAGCACAAATCCAAGGCAGCAGAACCAAAGCGGCGCACTTGACCACCATTTTCACAGATGGCTTGCAAACTGGCGAAATGCTGACGCGCAAAGCTGACGCGCTCTTCGCCCATCATGCGCTCATAAGGATGACCTGTGGTAAACAGTCCGCCTTCAATGGTCTTGCGCTCACTGACCTGTAATCGGCGCTGATTCATCACTGCCCCACGACCGCGGCTTGCCGAAAACATCTCATCACGAACAGGATCATAAATCACGCCATGCTCAGTGACGCCATTTTTTTGGACAGCGAT
Organism: Moraxella canis; assembly: GCF_002014965.1. GTDB lineage: Bacteria > Pseudomonadota > Gammaproteobacteria > Pseudomonadales > Moraxellaceae > Moraxella > Moraxella canis. The sequence goes on along the minus strand of NZ_MUXT01000004.1, from coordinate 34,902 downwards.
AGAAACACAAAAATGCGGTACGCCATGGACAAAATTTTGGGTGCCATCTAGTGGATCAATTACCCAACACCAATCAGCATCATGACCTTTGCCCTCTTGTAAGCCAAACTCTTCACCCAAATAAGAATGATTGGGATAGCTTTCTTTGAGCGTAGCAATCGTCAGCTCTTCTGCATAGCGATCAATTTGGGTAACCAAGCCATCAAGCCCCTTAGATTCTACCGCCAAATCAAGGCGATGGCGATTTTGATGCGCTCGCAAAATTTCGTGACCCACTTTTTTGGCTGCGTTTGCCGCCATGACAACCATCGGTTCCATACTACACCTGCTTCATTGAATTAAACTACTTAAAGAGTCAATTTGCGCTCATCACGCAAAAGATTTTTATTATACGTGAAAAACCGCCAAAAACCAATGAAAATTATGGCAATGGCGGCAAATAGACAACACAGAATTAATCTGGCAAGGAGTTAATGCTTACTCATTAACTCACTCAAAGACTGATAAATCCCATCAGTATCCAGTCCACAATACGACAGCTGCTCTTCGTGACTGGCATGATGAATGAACGCATCTTTGATGCCGATATTTAAAAGCTTAACTGGCGATTGAGTGGTAATCACAAATTCATTGACCGCACTGCCTGCGCCGCCTGCGATTTGATGCTCTTCAACAGTTGCAATGTGATCAACGCCTGCTTCAAGCAGCTGTACAATCAGCTGGCTATCAATGGGCTTAACCCAGCGCATATCGACCACGATACAAGCGATTGCTTGGCTATCGGACAGTCTTTGAGCAGCTGTCAGAGCATCTTTTAGGCGAGTACCGAATGACAATACCGCCAATTTTTTGGTAGTTTGTGTATCGAAGTCTGGTGATTGCCAAACCACATTGGCGCGCCCGATTGGGTAATGTTCGTCGGTCATATCGACCTTGCGCCCTACGCCTGCACCGCGCGGATAGCGCACTGCTGCTACACCTTGGTACTGATAGCATGTGTTCAAAAGCTGATGACATTCGTGCTCATCACTTGGCGCGGCGATGATCACATTTGGCACACATCTTAAGTATGCCAAATCAAAAACGCCTGCGTGCGTTGCACCATCCTCACCCACCAAGCCAGCACGGTCAATGGCAAAAGTCACATCCAGATTTTGTAGGGCGACATCATGAATGAGCTGATCATAGCCCCGCTGCAAAAAAGTCGAATAAATCGCCACAACGGGCTTAACACGATCAGAAGTCGCCATGCCAGCTGCCAGTGTCACTGCGTGCTGCTCAGCGATCGCCACATCAAAAAACCGCTCAGGATATTTGGCAGCATACTCAACCATGCCTGAGCCTTCTGCCATGGCTGGCGTGATGGCGACCAGTTTATCATCACGACAGGCTTGATGAAGTAGCCAATCACCGAATATTTGTGAATATTTTTTGGGGGCGGGTTTGGATATTAGGGGGTTATTTTCGCCTGCTTTGGGCAATTTTCCAATGGCGTGATAGCCGATTGGATCAGCTTCGGCAGGTAAAAATCCTTTGCCTTTGACCGTATGCACATGGATAAGTACAGCGCCTTTTAATTGTTTGGCACGCTCTAGCACTTGAATCAACTTAGGCAAATCATGACCATCATAAGGACCAAGATAAGTAAAGCCAATCGCTTTGAATAAATTATCTGCAAACAATCTGTCGCCAATTTTTTCGGCAATTTTATCAGGCAATGGTGACGATGGCACACCATGGATCAGCTCACTGATTTTTTCGCTGATTTTACTTGGTAGGCGGCTTGAGACATCTTCAATCGCGCCATTTGCCATCTGTAGATAATGGCGGATGCGGCGGTCATCAGAAGAGATGGCACGCTTAACCATCAAAATATTGCCATGCTTATCAATATCCATAGCCAGACCGCGCTGCCAAAGCTTCGCCAAATGACGCGAAAAACCACCAATCGCTGCTGAAATGGACATGTCATTATCATTAAGGACGACCATCAAATCGGCATTTTGTTGTACTGCATCATTCATCGCCTCAAACGCCATGCCGCCTGTCATTGCGCCATCGCCGATGACCGCCGCCACTTTACGATCCTCACCATGCAGACGCGCCGCCAGACTCATGCCAAGAGCAGCTGAGATTGACGTAGAAGAATGCCCCACGCCAAAAGTATCATACTCGCTTTCTTCTCGCTCAGGAAAAGCAGTCAAGCCATCTTTTGAGCGGATGCTTGGCAAGCGCTCACGGCGACCTGTCAGCACTTTATGAGCGTAGGCTTGATGACCCACATCCCACACCAATTTGTCATAGGGCGTGTTCAGCACCGTATGTAGCGCAATGGTCAGCTCAATCACTCCAAGATTGGCGCCAAAATGCCCGCCGCTGACGCCTGTAGAGTACAGCAAATACGCGCGTAGCTCATCGGCAAGCTGGATCAGTTCGGCGTGCGTCATCGTCTTTAGGTCATCAGGACTGGCGACACGGTCCAAGATCGGCGTGTCAGGACGCGTCGTCAAAATCTCATCAAAGACTTTGGCACGATACGATTGGCGATGGGTGGCTGAATCCGTCATGATTGCTTGGCTTCCGATTATCAATAAATTCACATTTCATCATCAAAAAGAGTATGGCATAATAGCACTTTTGACGAGATGCCGCCAATCTTTTCATAAAATCATGGCAGTGTCATCATTTTATCACAATGGCGTTAAAAGACTATTTTACAAGATAGGCTTTATTTTTGCTAGAAAAACCCCATTGAAAGCTTGATTTTTATTTAATGTTTTAAATGCGTGTTAGGCGTGATTCAAACAGTCAGCTTTACCCACAGATTTGGGTAAATAATTTATTATAATAGACTGATTTTGAAAGAAATTTTTAAGGTATATTCCCTTGTATAAATTTATTACCAAGGCTAAACTGCCGACGATTCATGGCGAATTTGACATTCATATTTTTGAAAATGAGGACGGTCAAGAGCACATTTTATTAAGCACAGGATTGCCAAATGAGTCAGATAAACTGCCCATCGTGCGTATCCATTCTGAATGTTTGACGGGCGATGCGTTTGGCTCACTAAAATGTGACTGCGGACCACAGCTCAATGCCGCGATGAGTGCCATTCAAGCGCATGGCGTGGGGGCGATTTTGTACTTGCGTCAAGAGGGGCGTGGGATTGGTCTGACCAATAAGATTCGTGCTTATGCCCTGCAAGATCAAGGTCATGACACACTGGAAGCCAATTTATTATTAGGTCTGCCAGCCGATGCGCGCACTTATGAGATGTGTCAGCAGATGCTCTCGCATCTCGGCGTAAGTCAAGTGGCTTTGATGACAAATAATCCTAACAAAATCAATGAGCTTAATGAGCTGGGGGTCGAAGTGGTTAAACGCATTCCTTTGATCGTTGGCGTTAATAAATACAACGCTTCTTATCTGATGGTCAAAGGTGAGCAGATGAATCACTATATCAAGACAGATGATTTGAACGAACTTCCCTAATCACTCAGGATCATTACTTAGCATAGCCACTTAGGACAATCCATGCAAACGCAAATCCAAACAGTCAGAGCGTTTTTATTAAACCTGCAAGAAAGTATCATCCAAGCACTCGAAGAGCAAGAAAGCTTGGGAGGTGTCGATGGTCGCACAGAGACCAAATTCATCACAGACATTTGGGAGCGCCCCGAAGGCGGTGGCGGTCGATCGTGTGTTTTATCTGGCGGGCAAGTCATTGAAAAAGCAGGCGTGATGTTCAGCCACATCCATATCAAGCAAATGCCTGTTTCCGCCACCATTCGCCATCCTGAGCTGGCAGGCGCTCAAGCCGAGGCTTTGGGCGTGTCCTTGGTAGTACATCCTAAAAACCCGTATGTTCCGACCAGTCATGCCAATGTGCGATTATTTGTTGCCACGCCCACTGATGGCAGCGCGCCAATTTGGTGGTTTGGTGGCGGATTTGATCTCACGCCTTTTTATCCCAACCTTAATGATGTCAAACACTGGCATCAAGTCGCGCATGATTTATGCCGCCCTTTTGGTGATGACGTTTACATCAAATACAAAACTTGGTGTGATGATTATTTTTATTTAAAGCATCGTCATGAGCGCCGCGGCGTTGGAGGGCTGTTTTATGATGATGTTAATACCGCCTCCACAGGGTGGGATTTTGAAACTTGCTTTCAGTTTATGCAAGCTATCGGACAAGGCTATATTGAGGGTATCGTGCCAATTTTTGAGCGCAATAAACATCAAAGCTATACCGAGCGTGAACGGCATTTTCAGCTGTATCGCCGCGGTCGCTATGTGGAGTATAATTTGGTGTTCGACCGCGGTACGCTGTTCGGTCTACAATCTAATGGACGCACGGAGTCCATTTTGGTTTCCATGCCACCTTTGGCAGCTTGGGAATATCGCTACGAGCCTGAAGAAGGTACGCCTGAGTTTGAGCTCACCGATTTTTATTTAAAGCCTCAAGATTGGTTGAACTTATAAGCTTTTCTTAAGCACTTTTACCCCCTTATCGCCTCGCTATTGAGGGGATTTTTTAGATTTTATTTTAATCAATTGTTAAATTTTGTGTATTTTTCTGTAAATATACAGATTTCTAAGCAAAACTTGGTTAAAATACCCAAAAAATCTTATCTTTTGATGATAAGTCTTTCCAAATGGAAGTTGTATTTTTAACAAAACGGAGCCGACGCCATGTTTAATAAAATTGCCTTAACCGCCGCATTGTCCGCCACCATGATTTTGGTAGGTTGTAATAATTCAGGCACCTCTGCTGCTAATAATCCTCAGCTTGAAGAGCGCAGCAAGCTTATGAAGGACTGGCGACAAGCCAACGAAGGCATGAAAGCCATGATGGAAAACCCAGATACTTTTGATGCCGCAACTTTTAAAGAGCGAGCTGATTTTATTGCTGACAGTAACGCTGCCATGTGGACTCATTTTGAGGGTGACGCCGCCAAAGGTGGTGATGCCAAAGACGAGGTGTGGACAGATGCCGAAGGCTTTAGAGCTAAGACTGAGGAATTTACCGCATCAATCAATGCGCTATCGGCGGCAGCTGCCACTGCCACTACAGCTGCTGATGTCGAAGCCCAGTATGGTCAAATGGCGAGCAATTGCGGCTCATGCCATAAAGCCTATAAAAAGTAATTAAACTCATTTAAAATAAAAAATGCCTTTACTCAGTGTAAGGCATTTTTTATTTTTTGCGAAATCATCTAAATTGGCGCTTGATAAATTGCACAGTATCGTCTTTTGCTTTTTTGATAGACAGCTTTCGATTGGCACCAAGCATGAGCTTAATCTGCCAAAGTTTTTCTTGATATAGCGCCAAATAATCTTGACGCTGTGCAACATTCATCACACGCTTTGCTGCAAGCACCGCATCCGGCGAACGCGCCTTGATGGCATCTGTCAGCGATAACGCCATCTGAACAGGGTCATCACTGATATGCGTGAGTAGCCCATAGTCTTTGGCGGTCGGCGCGTCCATCATCTCGGCAGTCATAGCAATCTGCTTCATCACATCTCGGCGTATATCGCGAGCGGTGCGCGTAATGCCCATGTCAGCAACTAAGCCCCACTTAGCCTCAAGCACCGATAAGCGGGCATCCGCTGCCGCGATACGAATATCCGCCCCAAGTGCAAGCTGAAGACCGCCGCCCACGCACACGCCCTCTACAACAGCAATGACCGGCACAGGCAAACTCTGCCAAATCAAGCAAACCTTTTGAAACTTACTGGGTGTCGGTTTGGCAAGCTCATACAAAGCAAAACCCAAGCTCTTAGGGTTATTTAAATCCGCCAAATCCAAACCTGAGCTAAAATTCCCATCAGCGCCCATCAAAATCACCGCTCGAATTTCACGATTGCACTTAAGCTTATGAGCGACCTTGATCAGCTCATCCATCATCTGAAAGCTGATGGCATTTTTTTTATCCGGTCGATTGAGCGTGATGGTGGCGATCTGATGTTCGATTTGTACAGTGAGCGTCTTTAAATTTTCCATAATTATCCTTTTTGGCGGTTTAGCACATGGTATCATACTTAATACACACTAAAATAAAAATGAATAACCGATCGGTCACGATCATGAGTTTGGTAGTAAGTCCCTAAAAATAAAAATCAGCGATAATGGCGCAGCACTTCTAAAATATCATGGCGCATCATCTGTGCCGTCGGCATTTTTTCGGCATGAAATCGAATAATGGGAATGCCAGAGCTGGCAAGCGCTTTATCTTTTTTAGCATCTTGCTTTTGGCGCGTCTTACTGCTGTGCGTCCAGTCATCAAGCTCGATGGCAGCAAGCACAGTTTGCAAATCATCAGCCACCAAAACAAAATCAACGCTCTGCCGACAAACTCGATTAAACCAAAACTGTCTTTCATTCGCCACATCTTCGGTCGGTTCAATGATTCTAGATAATTGAACTTGTCCAAAAATATGATACTCTGGCAGTGCCATTTTGAGCTTCTTAAAAAACAACACTTCACTGTCAGTCATCAAAGGCATGGGTTCAAATGGCCACACAGGCATATCATCGCCTTTGATTTTTTTGGACTTAGGACGCAATAAAAACACCAAGATCGCCACACCAGCGAGCAGTCCATAGATCATCAAATGATTATCCAATATGTTATCCTTATTATGGCAAGCCATATAAAAAAGCACGGCTTTTGATCCATGCTTTTAAATTCGATAGTTTATCGATCGGTCAATGCAGCGCTAACATCGCGCCGATTATTGAGTCTTATGCACAAAAGCGCCTGATGAAGGAACACGAGAGTCTGCCGCGATCTTGGAGCGCAGGGCTTTTGCGCCTTCTTCTGTTTTTTCGCTACCGACCAATACGCGCAAACCACGGCTGGTGCTACTGGTTGTGACTTTATAGCCAGCGTCACGATACTTTTTAACCACTTCATCGACCTTGTCTTTGTCTGGAGAAATCGCCACTTGAACGGTGTATCGTCCAGACGCTTGAGTGCCTTGAGATTTTGAGTCGGTTTTTTTATCGCTCTTAGGCTCTGTCTTTGATTGAGACTGGTTATCAGATTTTTTAGTTTCTTCTTTGGATTTGGCTTCTCTGGCTTTATTATCACGCTCCAACCGAGCCACTTGAGATGCAGAAGGTATCTTGATACTACGCCCTGCTCTCAAAATATCATGACGCGTCATGCCATTGGCCTCAACCAATGCCGCCACCGAGATACCGTGACGATTAGCGATACCCTGCCAAGTTTCGCCAGGCTGGACATCATAAGTACCCGCCTTGGCAGGTGCTTTGGTTTGGGCGTTTTTATCTTCTTTTTTGTTTTCAGCTTTATTTTCGGTGGGCTTATCGGCTGATTTGGCTTTTTCATCCTTAGCTTTTTGCTCAGATTTTTTGGCTTCTTCAGCGGCCTTTTTGGCTTCTTCGGCTTTACGAGCAGCTTCTATCGCTTCAGGGCGTGTCTGAACCGTCGGCGCTGCGATCAGCTCACTTTTGGCCGCGCTGTCTGCCGATACTGCCTGAGTATTGGTCACAGTGCGTCCATTGGCTTCGGCATTGGCTTTTTCGAGGGCTTGTTTGCGCGCGTTGTTTTGCTCTTCAAGCAAAGCTGCCGCTTGCTTTTGCATTTGCAGCGTATGCGCCTCACGTGCGCGCTGCTTTTCAGCCAACAGCTTTTCTTCGGTCGCCACATCTGCCGTCAGGGGCTGAACCACAGGTTTTGCCACCTTGGTATCGGTTGATGTCTGCTGGGCGACTTGTGCCGATTTGGCGGTTTGAGCGTCATTTTTTGCCAGTGCAAAAAAAGCCACGCTGCCACCGACGATCAGCGTAACGCCCAATATAATTTGTTTAGAAATCATAACCAAACCACCAACCTGTTATTGACTTTATAGATAGAATTTGCATATGTCGCCATAAGGCTAATTTTATCATAAACTAATAAAAATATCGTTTTTTTATCAAATTGTCAAGACAATCATATATAAAATTTGTGTGATATGGGTAAATGTTTTTACAATTTAATATGGCTTACCAAATAACTCAATCAAGCTTTCGCTGATCGTATGAAATGAGCCAAACACCACAATCATATCCTTAGGCTGACTGTCCGCCAAAATACCGCGGGTGGCTGACGGTAGGCTTTGATAGGATATGACTTGAGACGGATCGATGTATGCATATACTTGGTTTAAAAGCGTCTCTAGCGGCATTGCTCTTGGGTGATCAATAGCAGCCACATGCCACTGATCAATGGCGATCTCATCCTTGGCAGATGCCACAGCGCTCAATACTGCACCGACATCTTTATCACCCAACATCGAAAACAGGACTTTAAGCGATGCATCAGGATAGTCTTTGAGATGCTGATGCCACGCCAAAATCCACTGTCTTAAGAAAAACTCGATGCCATGAGCATTGTGTGCCACATCAAAGATCCAGTGCCTATTTTCGATCGTACGCTGGTCAAATCGCCCAGAGAGTCTAACCTTATCAAGTCCATGCGTGATGGCATCGGTATGAATCTGTAAACCACTTTGTAATACTGCTTCGACGGCGTTGACAGCATTTTGTAAGGATAATTTTGGCTTAGGCAGTCGCATGGTCAAGGCATCATTTGTAAAAATCCATGCTTCACCTTGATCGACATAGTCATAGTCCACGCCCAACTGATATACACGACTCGTCAAACTGTTTGCCACTGCATGCACACTGTTTGGCATCTGGCGTGCGCCCAAGATCACAGGAATATCCGCTCGGATAATGCCTGCTTTTTCTTGACCGATACCCTCAATATCATCACCCAACCAGTCCACATGATCAATGCCAATATTAGTAATGACAGCAACATCAGGATCAATGATGTTAACGACATCCAAGCGTCCGCCAAGCCCAATTTCAAGCACCCACACATCACAGTTTGACTGCTCAAAATACCAAAATGCCGCCAAAGTCGTCATCTCAAAAAATGACAAGGTCAAATTCTCAGCAAGGCGCGCCGCTTCCACTACCTCAAAGGCTGCCACCAAATCACTTTCGGTGATCTGCTCGCCATCAATGCGAATACGCTCAGTAAAAGATACCAAATGCGGCGACTGATACAGTGCAGTTTTTAGACCAGCTGCTTGACAAATTGCGGCGATGGTTGCCGTGGTTGAGCCTTTACCATTGGTGCCTGCCACCATAAAAACTGTTGGTTTTTTATCAGATACCCTACTATCTTTTAGAATGCCCAAGCGCTTGGCAACAGGCAACACGCGCTCAAGCCCCATATCAATGGCGGAGACATGAATGCCACCGATATATTCTAGCCACTGGCTTAAAGTTCTTGTCATAATTATGATTCCCAAATACTTTAGGCTATTGTACTTGGTTTGGTGGGCTTTTAAAACAAAAATCACTCAGGGTTGGAGGATTTTATTTGCCAACAAAAAAGACGCCTACAAAGCGTCTTTAATGCATCAAATTTAAGTGTAAGCTAAACGGCAGCTTTTGAGAGTTTTGCTAAAATGCGATGCGTCGTATCGATGAGTTCATGGCGATGCACCACCATATCCACCGCGCCTTTTTCAAGCAAAAACTCAGCTCGCTGAAAAGGCTCATTAAGCACCTCACGCACTGTCTGCTCAATGACGCGCTTACCTGCAAAGCCAATCATCGCCTTGGGTTCGGCGATATGTACATCACCAAGCATCGCCAAAGATGCAGTCACACCGCCATACACAGGGTTGGTCAGCACTACCACATAAGGCACGCCTGCCAGTCTCAATCTTTCGATGGCAGCGGATGTGCGTGCCATCTGCATGAGCGATAACAGCCCTTCTTGCATACGCGCGCCGCCTGACGCAGCAAAGCATACCAAGGGCTTTCGCTGTGCCAAGGCTGTTTCGGCAGCTTGGACAAAGCGGTCGCCCACCACAGACCCCATAGATCCGCCCATAAAGCGAAAATCAAAAGCACAAGCAATGACATCTAAGTTTTTAAGCTTACCTGTCATCACCACCAAGCCTTCAGATTCGCCGGTCTTATTTTGGGCTTCTTTCATACGTTCAGGATAAGGCTTAGAATCCACAAAATGCAAAGGATTGCCTGTCGTGAACTCTTGACCAAGCTCTGAATCAATGCAATTCAAGAACCACTCCAAACGCTGACGCGCCGTCATAGTCAAATGATGATCGCATTCAGGGCACACATACTGGTTCAAATTCAGCGCCGTATTGGTAATCAGCGCATGGCAATTTGGGCACTCGGTCGACGGCTCAGTCTCGACAGCGGTCAAGGTCGGCACAGTGGTTCGCTTAACGCCAGGCACTTCACGCTTTAGCCAACTGGTGGGTTCGGTCAGTTGAGTTTGACTCATAATTTATCCTTTTTACTATGTTTGGGCATCCACCCAATATGGCATATAGTTTACACTTGTAAATTGATTTTGGCAAACAAAATTTAGCCCACAGCCCATCAAGTCATGCCATCACAAGCGACCATGCCCGCCCACTTAAGACTTTTGATTCAGCAAAAATCAATGAATCTCATCAAGCGCTTGTCTTAATTCATCCATCTTGGCAAGCAGCTTAGCTTTGGCTTGGGCGATCTTTTGATCATCATTGTCACAGACGGCAAAGTTTTTGACCAGTTCTGAGCCGACGATCACGCCGTCTGCCACCGCACCCAGCGCCTTGGCGGAAGCACCATCACGAATACCAAAGCCCACGCATACAGGGATATCGGTTTCGCTCTTGACTTGCGCAACTTGCTTGCGCACTTCGTCCACATCCAGCGCGCCCGAGCCTGTCACGCCTTTGAGCGATACATAATAGATGAATCCGCTACAGTTTTCGATCACTTTGGCGCGGCGGTCAGGCTCGGTGGTCGGTGAAAGCAAGAAAATTTGATTGATGGGGTGATCGGTCCGTTCAGTGAGCGCTTTGGGATAACTCCCTGCCTCGCTTGGTGGCAGATCCACCATTAAGATCGCATCGACGCCAGCGTCAGCGCACATCTTGGCAAAGTTATCATAACCAATGATTTCAACTGGATTTAGGTAACCCATCACTAATACAGGCGTCGTTTGGTTAAGCTCACGAAATTTGGCAACCATATTCAGCGCATCTCGCGTACTCACGCCTGCCGCCAGCGCCCTTTCGGCTGCATGGGCAATCACAGGTCCGTCCGCCATCGGATCACTAAATGGCAGCCCCACCTCGATGATGTCCGCCCCATGCTCAACAAGCTTATGCATCAAATCCACCGTCACATCAGGACGTGGATCGCCAGCCATAATATAAGGGATTAACGCTTTTTTGCCAGCTTGGCGCAGCGCCTCAAAAGTCAGTTCAATTCTTGTTTTCATTATGTTCTCATCAAATCATTTACTGTCGGTAATTGGTGGTGGCTTAGTCAGCTTCAATACCATCTTTTGCCATGACTGTATGCAAGTCCTTATCGCCACGACCTGACATATTCACGATAATTGACTGATCTGGGCGCATGGTTGCTGCTAATTTTAGACCATAAGCCACTGCATGGGCGCTTTCAAGCGCTGGGATGATGCCTTCTTTGCGAGTGACTTCTTTAAAGGCATGTAAAGCCTCATCATCTGTCGCGCCGACATAGTGAACACGCTCAACATCTTTTAAAAAGCTGTGCTCAGGTCCCACACCTGGATAGTCAAGCCCTGCTGAGATCGAATGCGTGCCCAAGATTTGACCTTCATCGTCTGCCATCAGATAAGTACGATTACCATGCAAAACGCCCACGCGTCCTGCCTGCAGGGGTGCTGCATGATCAGGCGTATCAAGACCTAGACCATTGGCTTCCACGCCATACATCGCCACTTCACCGTCATTCAAAAAATCATAAAACAGTCCAATGGCATTCGACCCGCCGCCAACACACGCCACCAATGCGTCAGGCAGGCGACCTGTTTTTTCAAGATGTTGAATCCTTGCTTCACGACCAATGATCGCCTGAAAATCGCGTACGAGCATCGGATAAGGATGCGGACCTGCCACTGTGCCGATGATATAATAAGTGGTATCGACATTTGCCACCCAATCACGCATGGCTTCATTCATGGCATCTTTTAGGGTGCGTGAACCTGAAGTGACAGGCACGACGGTCGCCCCAAGCAGGCGCATCCGATAGACGTTCATTTTTTGGCGCTCGACATCATCTGCACCCATATAAACCACACACTCAAGACCAAGACGCGCCGCAATCGTGGCGGTAGCGACGCCATGCTGACCTGCTCCCGTCTCCGCAATGATGCGCTTTTTGCCAACCATCTTAGCGAGCAGCGCCTGACCGATGGTATTATTAACTTTATGAGCGCCTGTATGGTTCAAATCCTCACGCTTAAAAAAGATTTTGGCACCGCCAATCTCACGACTCAAGCGCTCAGCAAAATATAGTGGCGTTGGGCGTCCGACATAATCCGTCAAGTCCGCCATGAATTCATTCCAAAACTCAGGATCGGCTTTGGCAGTTTTATAGATCTGCTCAAGCTCTTCAAGCGCCTTCATCAAAGTCTCTGAAACAAAACGACCACCGTGTACGCCAAAATGTCCGCTGGCGTCAGGGAATTGTCCAAAATCAAGATTCGTTGTCATAAATTACCTTATTTTATTAACCTTTTAAACCACTTCTAAAAAATTTAAATATCGCGCGCAACCGCAAGCCCTGCATAAGTTTGGGCAGTTGGCATCAGCTCGATGGCATTGATATTCACATGCCAAGGCTGTGAGGCGACCCACTGCACTGTATTGCTAATATCGCTAGCGGTCAGATACTCCACACCTTCATAGACTGCGGCTGCCTTGGTGTCATCGCCTTTAAAACGTACCTGACTAAACTGCGTACCGCCGCACATACCAGGCTCAATATTTGTCACACGCACTCGTGTATTGATCAGATCAGCTCTAAGATTATTGCTAAATTGCTTAACAAAAGCCTTAGAAGCGCCATACACATTTGCGCCAAAATATGGATGATTGCCCGCTGTTGAACCGATGTTAATGATCAATCCATGATTATTTGCCACCATATACGGCAAAACCAGATGCGTCACACCCACCAGTCCTTTGATATTCACATCTATCATGGTCTGCCAGTCTTGAATGTCGGCAAGGTGTGCCGGCTCAAGCCCAAGCGCAAGCCCCGCATTATTAATCAGCACATCAATCTTGGTCAGATCAATGCCGCCAAGCACTTCTGACATCGCCTTAGTATCACAAACATCGAAATGAAGCGGTATGAAGTGCTCGCCAAGCTCTGCCTTAAGTGCATTTAATTTATCCAGTCGCCTGCCTGTACCATAGACGGTGTGCCCTAGGGCTGCAAAATCTCGCGCAATTTGCTCTCCCAGTCCTGCTGTTGCGCCTGTGACAATAATATGCATATGGTGTCCTATTTTATCCATGATTGACTCACTGATGGCTAAAAAAGCCACTATATCAAAATCGTCAGAATTTGGCATCATTTGATTGTTGGCTTTTATTTTGTATTTAAAATATAAAGCCAATCAGCCGTCTAACGCCAAACAAAATCTATCTGACAGCTGTAATAAAAGCTTGCATTTTGTCAATGTCCTTGACGCCTTTGGCTGATTCAATGCCGCCGCTGACATCCACAGCATGGATCGGCAGCTGCTTGGTGAGCGCAGCATTTTCAGGGGTCAGACCACCTGCCAAAATGATCGGCAAACTGGCATGTTTAGGGATAATTGACCAATCAAACCGCTCGCCCGTGCCGCCAAACTTGTCCGCATGATAAGCATCAAGCAAAATCGACACCGCTCCTTTAGCATGATACTCATTGATCATCTGAGTGATCGCTTGGGCATCGTGTCGAGATGCATCAATGCGAAGCGCCTTGATCCAGCGCTTGCCTACGAGCGCCGCTTGTCTTTGGCATTCACTTGCAGATTCATCACCATGAAATTGTATCACATCAAAAGGCACAGTGTTAGCGATATGAATCAGCTCATCATCACTGATGTTCACCACCAGCGCCACAATAGTCACAAAAGCTGGAATATGTGCCACAAGGGTTTGGGCAAGCGCGGCATCGACAGATCGCGGGCTGGGCGGATAAAACACAAGTCCAATGGCATCGGCGCCCGCCGCTACTGCCGCTTGAACATCTTGGGCGCGCCTAAAGCCACAAAACTTGATGCGCATGACTGACTGTGGCGCATCTTTCAAAGAGTAAGTCATCTAAAATACCTATGAGCTTGGCAATTGACAAGCGCCCGTACCTTGGGTTGAGACTTCCACCTGCGCACCTGTGAGCATGAATAGATTTTTGACTTGCTCGGCAGCGTTGGTCATCGCCAAGGTCAGCACATCACCTTGACATGCTTTAGAAAGTACCTGTGCTTTGGCATCGGCTTGAGCTTTGGCAAATAATGCCGGATCGCCAGCTACCGCCCCAAATAAACCAGTTTGCCAATCATATACTTCAATATTATCCAAAAATACCTCAAAGATCTCAGACGGCGGCAAAGTGATATGTACGCTTTGGATGGGCTCGCCTGCTGCATTCTGCGATTCGCTGATATGCACCATCTCAGATCCGATGGCACTCAAATCAATGCCTGCAAGCACTCGACCTTTGATAACAAATAGCCCTCGTTGCTTGTCTTGCCAAAGCGCCTGCCATGTGCCATCTTTATTGGCAATCACAATGGTCTCAACCCCAAATGCCGCCGTTTGTAGGCGAGACAGCGACTGAATCTCTGTGATGACGCCCTCTCGCGTGATCACTTCGGCTTGAGCATCCGGCTTTTTGACTAGCATAAATACGGCAATCAGCGCCAACATACCCAAAAGCGCCATCACAATATATGCCGCCTTGCCTTGTTGGCGGCAATGATTGGTCAAATCTTGTCGAATCATTTTAAAATCCGTTGATTGAGATCGTGTTGTTTAAAATACCATAAAAGCCAAGAAATTTGTGTAAAATCCCCAAAAATTTGTTGTACATTCTTTAAAGTTTGCCGTAATATAAGCTGTTTATGAGTTTTGTTTCATAAAATATTTATTTCAAAAAATAAAGTTTAGCTTTGCTTAATTTTAAAGGTCATATCATGAAAGCCAGCCAATTTATATTTGCCACCTTAAAAGAAACGCCCAATGATGCCGACATCGTCTCAAGCCAGCTGATGGTTCGTGCAGGTCTGATTCGTAAGCTTGCATCAGGTCTGTATGTATGGATGCCGATGGGTCTGCGTGTGCTTAAGCGCGTCGAGCGCATCGTGCGTGAGGAGATGGAGGGCATTCATAGCCAAGAGCTTTTGATGCCGGTGACGCAACCAGGCGAGCTTTGGCATGAGTCTGGGCGCTGGGAAGATTATGGCGCTGAGCTTTTGAGATTCAAAGACCGTCACAGCCGAGATTTTGTGCTAGGTCCGACCCACGAAGAAGTCATCACCGACATCGCGCGCAATGAACTTAAAAGCTACAAGCAGCTACCGATCACATTTTATCAGATCCAAACCAAATTCCGCGACGAGATCCGTCCACGCTTTGGGGTGATGCGCGCTCGCGAATTTACCATGAAAGACGCGTATTCTTTTCACATTGACAAAGAGTCACTGGCAATGACTTATCAAGATATGTATGACGCCTACAGCCGTATTTTTACGCGCTTGGGGCTCAATTTCCGTGCCGTGCAAGCAGACACAGGCTCGATTGGTGGTTTTGCATCGCATGAGTTTCATGTGCTGGCGGACAGCGGTGAAGATGACATCGCATTCTCAACCGAATCAGATTTTGCCGCCAATGTGGAGCTTGCGGAAGCCGTCTGTCATGACGAGCGTTTGGCACCCACCCAAGCACGCACTGATGTCGATACACCAGACATGCCCACTTGTGAGGCGGTCGCCAAGCACCTAAACATACCACTGAGCCAAACCGTCAAAACGCTGATCGTCAAAGGCAGTCACAGCCAAGATAATCCTGAGGCGCCCAAATTCATTGCCTTAGTTTTGCGCGGTGACCACACATTAAATGAAATCAAAGCAGAAAAACTTGCCGATGCTCATATTCCTTTGACCATGGCGACTGAAGATGAGCTAAAGGACATTGGACTGATCAAAGGCTACATCAGCGTAGATTTGGACATGCCGACCTATGTCGATCGTGCCGCAGCGGCGCTGTCTGACTTCGTATCAGGTGCCAATATCGAGCACAAGCATACCACTGGCATGAACTGGGATCGTGATGCCAAAATCACCCAAATCGTCGATATTCGCAATGTGGTTGACGGCGATCCATCTCCAGATGGTCAGGGCGTGATTAGCATCAAACGCGGTATCGAGGTCGGTCATATTTTCCAGCTGGGGGATAAATACTCAAAAGCTTTAAAATGCTCAGTACTCGGTAAAGAAGGCAAACCTGTGACCTTGATGATGGGCTGCTATGGCATTGGTGTCAGCCGCATCATCGCTGCTGCCATTGAGCAAAATCATGACGATAATGGCATCATCTGGGCAGAAGCTCAAGATAAGGCGGACAGCATTGCCCCATTTTATGTTGCCATCGTACCAATGAAATCAAAAGATGGTAATGCTGAAGCCAAGGCTGAAGAGCTGTACCAAACCCTAAAATCTCGCGGTATTAATGTTCTACTTGATGACCGTGATGAACGCCCAGGCGTGAAATTTGCTGACCTTGAGCTGATCGGTATTCCGCATCGTGTCGTGGTTTCAGAAAGAAATCTTGCTGAAAATAAATACGAATATGTCAACCGTGCCACAGGCGATAAGCAGATGCTAAGCCTAGATGAGCTGCTGGCGTTATTTTAACTCTAAGTAGCTGATAATTAAAAAACCTTGTCATCAAGACAAGGTTTTTTAATTATTCTAATAAATCAATCCGCCATTCATTGACGCACTTGTCTGGTCACGGCTGGCAAATCATGATTTAGCACACGGACAGGATTAATGTCTATGCCCCCTCGGCGAGTATAGTTGGCTTGCACCATCAAAGATGACGGTTCAAAATTCACCAATAAATCAGCAAAAATACGCTCTACGCACTGCTCATGAAAGCCATTGTGCTTACGAAAAGTCAGCACATAGTTTAAGATTTTTTGATAATCGAGCGCCTTATCAGTCGTGATTGAGACTGACAGCGTCCCCCAGTCCGGCTGATTGGTCACAGGGCAGTTTGAGCGCAGCAAATTGGTGTGAAATTGATAAGTTGCCATCTGATGCACGGGCGGGTGCCTTAGTACAGAAGCATCAATATCATCACCAATAATCACCCCGCTGCCGCCATCGAGCACCTCATCAATGCACACCCCAAGCGGTTCATGCACCTCAAAGCCGCTGCCACTCAGCGGGATAATCTCAGCGCTCACATCAGCGCCCACACACGCTGACAGATCTTTTTGTATGAGCGCTTGAACCTCTGATGCATCGCTAAATGAGGTAAAATTCAAGCTATTAAGATACAGCTTGAGCGATTTGGATTCCACGATATTCGGTGAATGAGCAGGAATGCTAATACGAGCAATCGCCACCTTTGAGATACCTTGATCATTCAGCCAAGATAGCTCAAACGCTTGCCAAACATCCACGCCATCTGTCAGCTGATCGGCTTGCACACCAGTTAGCTTTACAATCTCATCGCGCCCCAAATCACGCGAGATGGCAAACAATACACTTGGGTCATAACTTTTTGGATAACTTGTGGTCTCACCTAAGACGCCATGAATACTCATATCCGATTCCTTTATCATCTCAATGATGGTTTATAGTCTAAGCTTTGAGCCATCAATTAATAAGCGATACGCTGTAGTATACAATAGAGCACAAAATGCCAAAATCGCCACCAATGACCACCACACATTGACATCACTGTATCCCAAGATACCAAAACGAAACGCATTGACCATATAAACGATGGGATTGAGCAGTGATAAATTTTGCCAAAATGGCGATAAATTATCCAACGAATAGAACACGCCGCCAAGATATGTCAGTGGCGTCAGCACAAAACTTGGAATGATAGAAATGTCATCAAATGAACGAGCAAACACCGCATTTATCAGACCGCCAAGCGAAAATAGCACCGAAGTCCCGATGATGGTCGTCAGCATCACGCCAAAATGCACCACGCTTAGCTCTGTAAAAAACAGCGCCACGATCGTCACAATCAAAGCAATGGCAAGACCACGAAATACCCCGCCACTGACATAACCAAGTAAAATCGTATGCTTGGAAATGGGGGAAACCAAAAGCTCCTCGATACTGCCTTGAAATTTCATACTAAAAAAACTCGACACCACATTTGAATAGCTGTTGGTAATGACCGACATCATGATCAAGCCCGGCACAATAAACTGCATATAAGACACGCCGCCCATCTCACCGACGCGGCTACCGATCATCTGCCCAAAAATCACAAAATACAAGGTCATGGTGATGACAGGCGGTAATAAGGTTTGTGGCCAAATCCGCAGTATTCGTTTGATTTCTTTTTTTAAAATGGTTAAAAATGCCACCCATTGCTTGCTAAAATTCATCGTCTGCTCGTTCGCTTTTTTATATGTGATTAATCATTGGTAAGTTTTTCAGTCAAATTATTTTCAACCAAATTCATAAACAGCTCTTCTAGGCGGTTTGACTTATTGCGCATACTGGCAATTTGAACGCCTTGTTCAGATAAATGTGCAAAAACATCATTCAGGCTTTCGCCCTTTTTTAAGGTCACTTCAAGGCTAAGGTCATCTATTTTTTGATAGCGCACCACTTGAGTTAGGTTAATGTGCGACTCAAACGGCTCAGCAAAATCCAAAATAAAGCTTTCAATATCCAAGCTTGCCAATAAGCTTTTCATGTCGGTGTTAATGCGGATCTCGCCTTTATCCAAAATGGCGATGTATTTACATAATTGTTCGGCTTCTTCAAGATAGTGCGTGGTCAAGATGATCGTGGTGTTTTCTTCTCGATTGATATACTCCATAAACTCCCACATCGAGCGACGCAGCTCAATGTCCACGCCTGCTGTCGGCTCATCCAAGATCAGTAGCTTAGGTTTGTGCATGAGCGCACGCGCGATCATCAAACGGCGCTTCATCCCACCAGAGAGCATTCGCGCTTTGGTGTCTTTTTTATCCCAAAGACCCAATGCCTTAAGCAGCTTTTCTGCGCGCGGCTTGGCTTCTTTGGCAGTGATGCCAAAATATCCTGCTTGATTCACCAAAATATCTTGCACATTTTCAAATTGCATAAAGTTAAATTCTTGGGGAACCACACCCAAAAACTGTTTGGCTTTTGAGGGTTCTTTGAACAAATCCACCCCAAAAATCTCCACCGTTCCTGATGATGGCGGAAACAATGAACTGACAATGCCAATCGTGGTGGATTTACCCGCCCCATTTGGACCCAGTAAAGCAAAAAATCCGCCTTGAGGGACGGTCAAATCAATGCCTTTGAGTGCGGTAAAGCCGTTATTATAAGTTTTGCTCAATCCTTTGATCTGTAGTGCTGGTATATTCTCATCAATGCGCTGGGTACTGTCAGTGGTCATAAAAATACTCTAAACTTTATCATTGCCCTATTAATGTAGATCAATATAAAATTTTCAAGGTTAAAAGCTTAAATGCAAAAATCCCAAATCACTCTCTGAATGATTTGGGATGGATCTTGGATCAGGCGATCAGCTTGATTGCTGGATAATATAATCAACCGCGTTTTGAACTTCTTCATCAGAAATATCAGAACCGCCACGCGCAGGCATCGCATTAAAGCCATTGATGGCATGATTATAAAGCGTTGCTGTGCCTTTACCAATTCGAGGTGCCCAGTCGCTGGTACCGATTCTAGGTGCGCCGATCAAGCCAGCATCATGACAAGTAGAACAAAGCGCCTTATACAAGCTTTCACCATCACGCGCTTGACCTTCAACCGCTGGCGCAAGCACTGTGATATTGATATCGCATTCTTCGCCCTCAAAGCAAACTTTACCATAAGGCGCGATACGAGCGATCAAATTAGGATACATCGCCACGAGCTTTTGGACTTGTGGGCTTTCTTTTGGGGCTTCTTCTGCGGGTGCTGCCGCTTGAGCAGGTGCTTCAGCCGTCGCTTCAGCTGTAGCCACTTCAGCTGCATCAGCAGTCGCAGTTTCTGCAGGTGCGGCAGCTTCTTGCGCTTGAGTTGCTATTGTTGACACTGCTAACAATGCAGCAAAGGAAAACATAACAGCTTTTTTCATTGTCATCATCTCGTTTTTAGCCTTGAGCAATCGCTCTGGGGGTGTCGAACAGCGGTGCAAGTCATTGTGCAAAGCCACCATCCCTACAATAAAAATTTACCCCTACTATTATAAGGGAAAAGCAAGGTAAAATGCCATGTTTTTTATAAAATCTGTTAAAATTTAGCAAGAATTGCATAAATTTGTCATTATTTTACTGGCTTAAGTGGCATTTTTCCCAAAAACTTGCTACAATTTGCCACCTAAATCATCAGTGCTTGTAGCTCAGTTGGATAGAGTGTCAGCCTCCGAAGCTGAAGGTCGCGGGTTCGATTCCCGCCAAGCACACCATCTTTTCAAAACGCTGGACAATCCAGCGTTTTTTCGTCTGATTATCGATTATTGTTAATTTCGATAATCTCAATCCAATATCCGTCTGGATCCTTGATAAAGGCGATGTCTTTCATCGTGCCTTCTTCGGGACGCTTTTTAAATTCCACGCCATTGGCATCAAACCATGCCACCGCTTCACTCAAGCTTGGTACGCTAAAGCAAATGTGCCCAAACCCGCGCGGCTCACTGTTGCCATCATGATAGCTAAAATCAGCTTGATTCTCGGTGCCATAATTATGCGTCAGCTCCAAAATACTGCGCTGGCGTGAGACAAAATCTTTTAGCTCATCACCTGACGGCAAATGATTGCGCTCATCTTCGGTTAAGCGTGCCAAAAAATACAAATCAAACTCACTGTCTGGAAAGCTGCGATGCTTAAGCAGCGTCATACCAAGCACCCCTGTATAAAACTCCAAAGATTTAACTGGGTCTTTGACACGCAGCATGGTATGATTAAAAATATAGCCTTCTGACTGCACTGGAATGTCTTTGACGCCTTGGGCAGTCAGTGCGTTTTTTGGTTGTTGGATGCTCATCGTTTTCCCCTTCGTTGATAAATCACTGTGCTAAATCAATCTTCTAAAAAATGTACTTTACCGGTGGCGACATCGTACTCAGCACCGACAATTAACAAATCACCCTGTCTGACCATGTCTTCTAAAATGCGTGAGCCATGTTTAAGCTGACTGACTGACATACCGACATTGGCGCGAACAGAGCGCTCAATCAATTCATCCATATCCACATCATCGCCCGATGCGGTGGCAATTTCGTGTAAATTAAGCACACTTGGACGAATGCGATCGACGATCGATTGAAGATTTGGTGAATAATATTGTTCAGGATTAGTCAGCGCCTCCACACAGGCGGTCACCGCGCCGCAGTGAGAATGCCCAAGCACGACCACTAGGCGTGTGCCAAACTTTTCGGCAGCAAATTCAATCGACCCAATTTGACTTGGCGCAACCACATTGCCCGCCACTCGAATCACGAACAAATCCCCAAGGCCTTGGTCAAAGACAAGCTCAACAGGTACGCGCGCATCCGAACATCCCAAAATAATCGCATTGGGCTTATGTTCCTTGACCAAAGTCGGCGGCGGCAATGGAATTTTTTCGGTGCTGGATAAATTTGCCACGTAGCGATCATTACCCGCCTTAAGTTCGTTTAAAATCTGCTTTGCGTATTCATTTGACATAAGCCATCCTTGTTTGTCTGTTATTGCGATTCTGTATTTGCCACAGGGCTTTGGGCTGGCGCAGCATCTCTGGGCGACTCATTTTTAGGCGCTGTATCGGCTGACGGCTGTGGTGGCTGTGGTCGCGCGGTAGGCGCCATCGGCAAATCACCAGAGTTTGCTTGCGATCTTTGATTAGACAGGCGGTTAATATCGTTTTGGATATCCAAGTCGGTGGGCTGTCTGACCGGTTCGACCTGCTGAGAGATTTGTGTTTGTAATGCGCGCTCACGGCTTTGGCGTGCCAATTCTTCATCCGCTGGCGTGGCTGGCTTTACTGGAATTTCAGTACGCGTCGCTTGCAAGCGAACTCGGCGAGGCTGAGAGCTTGCCAAATCCACCACATCCTGACCCAATTCATAGCTATCCATCACTGCAATAAAATCAGAAATTTTAGCAGTCTTTGGCACCACGGATTCTGGCAATCGAAAGTTCACACTTTGCAAGGCAGCTTCAGCCTCAGCCGGACTGGTAAATTTACCATAAGTGAGCACATAGCGCTGTCTATCATTAGCATCGGTATAGCGAAAATAGGCGAAATCTTCACGATCTTCTCGGCTGTTGAGATAGTCCACAATGACTTCATTTTCGGCGACATCCATCAGCTGAATGGCGTAGCGCCCACTGATGCCATTAAAATAAATTTTATCTTTAAATTCAGGGGGATAGCTGCGCAAATCTCGTACAAGCACCGAATTATCCATGGGCTTAACCACAGCATCCAGCTCATTGAGCGCTGTGATTGTGGTCGGCAATGCATCAGCAGAAGATACCGTTTGATCGGCTTGTTGTTTTCTGATGATCGCTGGTGCAGAGCTGGTCAGCCACACAATCAACCACAAAACCGCGATCACAGCCGCCATAATCAGCCAATAAAGCGCCTGACGACGAAAATATTTTTCACTCATCATGGGAGTTTGTGACATAATCTTACCCATTCACTCATCAATTAAAGGACTTGCGGTCATCTGTCCTGCCAGCACCGCTTCTAAGTCTGCCAGCTCAAAATCCGCTGTCACGAACGCATCGCCAATGCTACGCAGCAGCACCAAGCGGATTTTACCTTGTTGGACTTTTTTGTCATGCCCCATCAGATCCAGTGCCTGTTCTACGCCTATCTTTGGGGGCTTGGTCGGCAGATGATATTTTTCAATTATAGTTTCAATGCGTTTCACATCATCAGCACTGATCAGACCCAATTTGTGTGACATTTGGGCAGCCTGTACCATACCTGCTGCTACTGCTTCTCCATGCAGCCATGAACCATAGCCTTGGTGCGCCTCGATGACATGACCAAAAGTATGGCCAAAATTCAACAGCGCGCGCTTACCAGATTCGCGCTCATCAGCAGCGACAATTTGAGCCTTAAAATCGCAGCAGCGATAGACCATCTCACCGAGCAGCTGTCCGTCTTTGGCATTGATTTGATCGGCATTGTCTTCTAGCCAAGTCAAAAAATCAGCATCCATGATCAGTGCGTATTTGATGACCTCTGCCATACCTGCTGCAAATTCTCGCTCAGGCAGGGTTTGGAATGTCGCCATATCCGCCAAAACGCAGCTAGGCTGCCAAAATGCGCCGATCATATTTTTGCCACGCGGATGATTGATGCCAGTTTTGCCGCCGACACTTGAATCCACTTGGGCAAGCAGTGTGGTAGGCACTTGGATAAAATTCACACCGCGCATAAAACTTGCCGCTGCAAATCCCGTCATATCACCAATCACACCGCCGCCCAGCGCAATTAAGGTGCAATCACGCGCAAAATGCGCTCCAAGAAGTGCATCATAGATTGCATTGATACTGTCTTGGGTTTTGTGCGCTTCACCATCTGGCAGCACGCACACTTCCACATGAAATCCAGCAGACAATAAACTTTCTTGCAGCTGTGATAAATACAAAGGTGCAACCACATCATTGGTCACAATGAGTACTTGCTTGGCGGTGATAAATGGAATGATCTGGCTTACCAAGTCAATCTGATCATCACTGGCTCGGATAAAAATGGGGTAATCATGGCTTTGAGTTTTGACAATGAGCGGCTCTTGGGTCATGGGTTTTCCTTGGTATGTTGATCAAGCTTTAATTCGTTAGAAGCATTAGCCAAAGCATAATTTTCAAGCACTGCCAAAATCTCACCGATCATTTGCTTAGGGTATGCGCGACCCGTTGGCATGACGATATCTGCCACTTCACGATACAGCGGATGGCGTTTTTGGTACAAAGATTCAAGCACCGCTCGGGGATTTTGTGCTTGTAGCAGTGGTCGGTTTTTGTCTTTTTTGGTGCGAGCCAGCTGCGTATCGACGCTGGCGTCCAAATAAATCACCAAGCCTTTTTTGAGCAATTCTCGATTTTCGCTGCGCCCAACCGCTCCGCCACCTGTTGCCATGACAATATTAGGCAATACCGTCAGCTCTTGTAGCGCGCGCGTTTCACGATCCCGAAAGCCTTCTTCACCTTCTTTTTCAAAAATCCATGGGATATCAGCACCCGTCTGATCAACGATATACCAATCGCAATCAATAAAATTACGCCCCAAATGTTTGGCAAGCAGCTTTCCTATCGTTGTCTTGCCTGCACCCATAGGTCCCACCAAAAAAATCGCAGGCAGCTGTTTGGATAAGGCGTTACCTGCTTTTTCGACCATCACCCCTTCAATGAAAGCCGAATCGTCATCAAGCATTGTGATTTTCCAATTAATATTAATATCGCCATCGTCGCCATGATGGATGCTTACGCGCCAACAAGACTCAATAACATGAATGAAAATTATCTTATAATACAATGTTTGGCAATTTGTTACCAGTATTTTTGTGTATTGACCACTCAGGTGCTACTTGCTTTGGTAAAACTGTCATACATCTGAGTGGTCATTATGATGCCAACTATCTGACCAGTTTGGGTGTAATAAAAATCAAAAGCTCTGACTTTTCGCGTGCTTTAGAATCATGTCGAAATAATCGCCCAAGCACAGGCGCATCGCCCAGTCCAGGGACTTTATTTGCGCCTTCGTTTTGGCTGGTGCGATAGATGCCACCGAGCACGACGGTTTGCCCATCTTCGACGATGACATTGGTTTCGATGGCGTCTTCTTGGATGGCGATATTGCCAAGTGTTGCCACTGGATTGCCATTTTTGATATTCAGCTTAAGACCGATTTTACCATCGGGTGTGATGTTTGGCGTGGCTTCCAAAATCAAAGACGCTTCTTTGAATCTTGTTGTGCTTGCGCCTGAATGCGTGGTTTCTTGATAAGGAATTTGTAGTCCTGATGAGATACGCGCGGTTTGCTTATCGGCTGTCAAGACCTTTGGCGTCGAGATGACTTCACCTTGATTTTCTGCTTGCATGGCAGATAATTCTAAGTCCAAAATCACATCAGGCAAATTTAAAAGCCCAAAAGCAATGCGCCCCATGGCGTTATCCACACCCAAATCCACATTCAAATGGTTTTTTTGATAACCTGCTGCCACACCTTCTTGGCGCATTGTCCATAAGCTTGCCTGCGAGCCGCCATAATGCACTTTGCCAATTTGACCACGCGCACCAAAGCTGACGCCAAGCTGTTTGCCAAAATTTTCATTCGCAGAGACAATCCTAGCTTCGATCATCACCTGCTCAACAGGGATATCAATGCGCTCAATCAGCGCCTTGATATTAGCGACGCTTGCAGGCACATCTTGGATGATCAAAGTATTGGTACGCTTATCCACCGTCACCGTACCACGCTCAGACAGCAGCGTACCACGCTCAATGGTGGTAATGATGTCATCTGTTTGGGTGTCATAGACACGCGATAACGGCACTTCAGGATAAATGACTTCACGTTGATTGGTACGATTGACATTACCGCGCTGGGTTTTTTCGCCCATAATGAGCGTCGCCACGTCATCGGCAAGCGCGTAGTGTAGGCGGATATATTCGGTTGTCGTAGGCTGATTGGATTGGATCGATTTTGAGCTGATGAGCCACACATTGCCATGCTTTAGCACTGATAAATTGCGAGTTTGTAAAATCACATCAAATGCTTGATCCCAAGGGATATTTGTCAAGCGAATGGTCATGCTGCCTGTCACGCTGTCATCCGTGATGATATTAATGCCAGTAAAGCCTGCCAAAATATCAAACACCGCTCGCACAGGAATGTCAGCAAACTCAAGGCTGATGGGCTTGCCTGTATAATGCAGCTCTGTCATTTGGGTAAAATGATCGTGATCAGCCTGAGTGTTAGCAAGCACTTTTGTGTCAGTTACACCAAATATCAAGGCGGCTATCAAGCCATGTTTTAAAAAATTTGTGTACATGTGTCGTTACTTATGAATAAAATGAATGCTGGCATCGCGGCGATAATGACCACCTTGTGCGTCAGCGACCGCTTCGATCAGATGTATCGTGCGCCTGTCAATGTGGGTGACTTTTCCGTGATGTTTACCAAGATATTGCCCAACGCTCACACGATGAATCATGCCGTCAGGACTCATGATCAGCGCCACAAGCCTAGCATCATCAGAGATGCTGCCATGATATCGCAGGCTTGACAACTCATAACTTTCTAAGGGCTCTCGAACGCGGTTGGTATCAATGGCTATCGGATCGCCTTTGGGGAGTTTGGTGTAAGTATCAGACGGCTGATGAGTATCCTGCGGCTGCAGCAGTACATCATCCATCATAGGCGGTTTGGCGGCTTCCATCTTTGGCTCATCGTTATCCCGATCGGCAGGATTATCATCATCAGCCCCCAAACTTCGATAAGGGTTGATAAAAGGATCTTTGCCTGCTTGATATGTCATTGGCGTAGGCAAAGAAACTGGCACTGGCGCACTGACCGCCACGCGCTCTTCTTGGGTAATATGCGCAAGCTTATCATCAACAATTTGACTGGTATGATCAGCACATCCAAGACCGATCCAAGCCCATGCGCCCAAGATGCCCCACCGATACTTATTGACCATCTGACACCTGCTGAGCGACTGGTTTTGGTTTTTTATTGGCTTGATAAGTTTTCATCTGAACGATTAGCATCAGCTGACGATCCAAGCCAGCTTGCAAATCATAATCATGCACCGTAAGCAAATAGCCAGAGTCTGACAACCCAAGCAGCCACCGACCCAAAGCATGATAATCCCCCGTTGCGCTCACTGCGATGGGACGCTCGGTATAGTAGTCCTGTTCGCTGCCCGCTTGAACCGACGCACTCACCACTTTCACATTGACCGCTTGCGCTTTGGTGTTGATCATCCCGATAATCTCGCTCATCGGTGCTGTGCGCGGCAGAGCATTGAGCTGATTTTCAAGCTGGGCATTGTTTTGCATGACCTGATGGCTCAGATGATCAAACTGCTGAGCTTCATGATATTTGGTGGCAAATTCATCAATCAAGGCGGTTTCTTGGCTTTGGGCTGCGCTAAGCTTTTGAATGCTTGGCAAAATAGCAACTAACCAACCAAAAATGCCAATAATCATCACAATCAAACCAAGCACCGTCCGTTGTATGTATTTGGGCGCTTGAGCGATGGTATGGCGATTCACTTGGTTAAGCTCATGCCAAAAGCTTTGTAGCTGCTGCGTCAAATTATTCATAGCCATTCTCGCCCGTATCAGCATTTTTGATTTGATTTATAGATATCTCGGCAACGGGCTGTATCATGTCTTTGGCATCCAGCGGCAGCTGGGTGGCGGTGAGCGTAAAGCTCATCGCCCGACCTGACTGCTGCAAGGACACCACGAGCACATCGGTATATAGCCCAGATAGCTCAAGCCGATGCGCCAGTGCAGACACCGCCTGAGTAGATACCGCCTTTCCTGTCAGACTAAGCACATCTGCTGACTGCTTCATCTCATCCAAATACACGCCTTCAGGTATCAGGGTTGATAGTTGCTGCCAGCGATACACCACTTGCCGATCTTCTGACAGAGCATTGAGCGCCTCACTGTGTTTTTGGGCATCCTCCAGCTGCTCTTTAAGCTGCTGCATTTGATGGATTTTATCATCTAGGGTGCTGATGCGTGATTTAATTTCATCATTGATCGCCTGTTGTTGATTCAGCTGATAATAAATAGCACCAAATATCAGCACCACCCCTAAGACAGCAAGCCCCACCACTGACACAAACATTTGACGAAACTTGGCATCGGCTTGACTGCGGCGCTCTTCACGCCATGGCAGCAGATTCACCCCTTGAGACCTTGTCAAAGCCAGCGCCAATGCCGTCGTCAGCATCGGAGCTAGCTGCATATCATCATCTTTAATGGGATGATCGACGGCGTATTTAGGATGCATGGGCAAGCACGAAATATCAAGCTTCGCCTGTAAAGCGTGCGCCAGCTGGGATGCTTTTGCTAATGTCATGCCGCTGAGGTATAGCCGCTCAATCGGCAAAGCTGTTTGTGCTTGATAGTCTTCGATGAGAGCGACAATTTTTTGGGTCAACTGATCAATCGCCAATTCAGGCTGATCAGATGGCTTGGCAGGCGGCTCATTTGGTAGCTCTGCGCCAAATGATTCCCTATCAGCCGCCACTTCATCCACCCAATCATCAAAACGGATGTGATAATTATCAGTTTGAGCGTTTTTGGGAGTGTCCAATGTCTTTTTTTGGGGCAAGTCTTCTTGAGTGAGCTGCAGAAGGTGATTTTGGGCTGATAAATTTACTTCAGGCAACCGATCTGCCAAATTTTCAAAATCCAAAGCCGCCTTTAACGGCAACTGATTGGACGAATCTTTGCTTATCTTAAGATCATCAGCGAATTGGAAAAATTCATGAGCCTCTGACCGCTCATGAGATGGCTGATCGCTGAGATTGGCGAAAGTGTGTATCGGCTCATTTTGCTGATAGACTAATTTACCACCTTGCGTGATATGGCAGCTGATATCATGGTCAGTAATCTCCACCAAAGCGCTGACCTGATCTGTCATTTTAGCCATCATGCGCACCAAACATGATGTATAGACATCAACCGCTGATGTCTCTATCCCTGCCATCGCAAGCACTTCGCAGCGGTCATGGACACTATTTTGGTGCGCTACTGTCAGGATAATTTGAGTTGCTGTCTGTGATCGCTCAAGCACTTGAAAATCAAAATAAACATCCTGAATATTTCTTCCGATGTAGCGCTCAGCATCAATAAGAATGTGCGCTTCGATGTCATCATCTGATAAATCGGCTGGCAGCTCAATGACTGTCTGCATGACTGCTTCATCAGGCACGCAAGTAATGGCAGTCGCCTCGCTCAGCCCAAGCATTTGCATCACTTGGAGTAGCGCCTCGGCAAGTTTTGATTTATCAACAATTTCGCCAGACACGACCGCATCGGTGCACAAAACACATGCCGAACCCAGCCAATGATAGCGCCCCTCATGCTCATCCAGCCAGACCGCTGTCACTGCCGCGTCGCCAAAATGCACGCCAATGATTGGGATATCAGGCTGTCCGCCCAACCAAGCACGCAGCTTATTCACTCTCACATCCAACTCCGTGCCTGTCTGCATGAGCCAAGACTAGCCCAGCACCTCAACCACTTCACCCTCAACCAAATGCATGCTGATGGCATGAGTGATATGAACCATGATAAATTTACCCAAAAGCTCATCACCACCCTTAAAAATGACCGAGCGCGTATTATCCGCTGTGCCATGTAAATATCCCTTGCGGCGGTTCGCTCGCTCCTCAACCAATACTCTCAATGTCTGACCGACCATCGCACGCGTCTTGGCAAAAGTGGATTCTTTGATGACTTCTTGGAAAGTAGCCAAGCGCTGTTTTTTGGTGTCAAGGCTGACATCATCAGGCAAATCAGACGCTGGCGTGCCAGGGCGTTTAGAATAAATAAAGCTATAAGAATGATCAAAATCCAGATCTTTTGCCAGATTTAGTGTCTGCATAAAGTCATCATCGGTTTCGCCTGGAAAGCCAATAATAAAATCGCTAGACAGATGCAAATCAGGGCGGATTTTGCGCAGTTTGGCGATTTGATTGATGTACACATCAACAGTGTGATTGCGTTTCATCGCTGCCAGTACATTGTTTGAGCCGCTTTGGATGGGCAGATGCAGATGCGATACCAATTTATCAATACTCTTATAAGCCTCAATAATATCGTCGGTAAATTCCAAAGGATGGCTCGTGGTGTAGCGAATACGCTCGATGCCATCAATGTGCGAGACATAATGCAAAAGTTCGCTGAATCGGCAAATACCGCCATCATCTTTTTCGCCGCGATAGCCATTGACATTTTGACCCAAAAGATTAATCTCACGCACGCCTTGCTCAGCCAAGCTGTCAATCTCTGCCAAAACATCATCCAAAGGGCGTGACAGCTCTTCGCCGCGCGTATAAGGCACAACACAAAACGAGCAATATTTTGAGCAGCCTTCCATGATAGAGACAAATGCCGTATAGCCTTCAACTTTTGGCTCAGGCAAAAAGTCAAATTTTTCGATACTTGGAAAAGACACATCCACCACACCGATACGGTTTTTGGGCATCTGACCAAGGTCGGTTTTGGCTTGATTTTTTGTGCTTTCATACAGCTCAGGCAGGCGATGCAGCGTCTGTGGACCGAACACCATATCCACATAGGGCGCACGTTTTTGGATGTTATCACCCTCTTGCGATGCCACACAGCCGCCCACACCAATGATAAGATTTGGATTTTTTTCTTTTAATTTGCGCCAGCGACCCAACTCTGAAAAGACTTTTTCTTGGGCTTTTTCACGAATTGAGCAGGTATTCATGATCAGTACGTCCGCCTCACTGATGTCCTGCGTCATCACCATGCCATGACTACTACCAAGCACATCACCCATCTTTTGGCTATCGTACTCATTCATCTGACAGCCTTGGGTGACGATATAAACTTTTTTTGAAGTGGACAAATCAGCACTTGGCTCACTAATGTGGTGCAGACGATCGGTCGTATTTAAGGCTTTATCTTGACTTTGGGATTTAGGATTAAAGGTGCTAACGGTCATGGTTTTCTCCAAGGGTCTGCAAAATAAAAAATTTGTCCATTATATCACACCAAGATGTCAGTGTCATTTTATCAGTATGAATTCAATGCGGGTTTGTCGTAAGTTTTAACGGGTTTTTTTCATGAGTTGTCATCGGATATTCAGCTTTGATTATCTAAGCCAACTATTTAACAAATCATCTCTAAAACCCTACACACTCGTACCAATTTGTTGAGCACACTGTATAATTTTGGACTTTTTTATGAGTGATTGGTAGAATAAGAAAAATTTAACTCAATCAATCCAATGATGAAAAAAGCAAATAAATTATCTATCACAGCACTACTTGGTGCAATCAGTATTGCGCAAGCTGCCTATGCACAAGGTCATGCCAATGATGGTAGCATCTATCAATTTTTTGATGCCGAACGCCAAAAAAGCAGCCCCAACGCGATGCGCCAATATGAACAAAGTATGCAAGGCACACTGTTTGGCATGTACCCAACCTATTGGCGGCTCAATTATAATTTATCCAGTCAATCCCCCGAAGCGGTCAATCAATTTGTGCGTCAATATCCAAGCAATGTCATGAGCGAAAAGCTTGCCGCAGATTATGCCGAGGTCAAGGCGCGTCAAGGTGACTATGCTTCGGTGCGAGCAGTCGCCAACAGCATCGAAAATCCTGATGATTCTGAAGCCTGCGCCATTGCTTTGGGATTCAATCAAAGCAGCGATTCTGTGCGCGCTTTATATCAAAAACCCAATGTGTGGCTAAATACCCAAATCCGCCAATCTTTATGTGATAAATTGGCAACCGAAATGGCGTATAATCCACGCATCACTAATGTTGATAAGCACGAACAATTGGTGCGTATGCTGCGCATTGATAAGCGTCAGCTTTCGAGTCGCCAAGCGCCTTTGGACAAAACAGGCGATATCGTCTCACTGCTTGGGCAGCTTAATACACCCGTAAGCTACCAAACCATTAGCGAGATTCGCAACAATCCCAATGGATTTTTTACGCGTTTTTCTCAAGAAAACTACAGCAGTGCCAATCAGTATTTATATGTGTATGCCATCAGCTTGCTTGCGCATCGCTCATATTCTGAAGCCGCCTTGCAGCTCAACTATGACATCGCTCAAGATGAACGCAGATCACAAAAACTCATCTCTGATATGGCGCGCCGATATGCATGGCGCAGTATCGCCGTCAAGCGCATGAATATGAACACCGATGATGGCTATAGCATGGATTCGGTGTATTGGTTTAGAAATAGTCTTGGCGAGCCTTTCAATTATGAAGAAGCAGAAGACTATGCCCAAGCTGCGATTTACTTTAGTCAGTGGTCGGATGTTATCACAGCTATTGGTGCGATGACGGCGGTTGAACAGCAAGAGCGGATTTGGCAGTATTGGCTAGCTAGAGCTTATGAACAAACAGGCAAGCAAGCAGAAGCGCGCCGAATTTATCAAAATCTTGCCACAGGGATTGATTATTATGGGCTGCTTGCCAAAGATCGTATTGGGCAAAGATTAAGCCTAACTGACATCGGTGGAAATACCTTGCCGCCACTGACCGCCCAAGATGAAAGCCGCGTAATGGCTGATCAATATTTTGCGCGCGCGATACTACTCATGCAAAACAATGCCAATCTTGAGCACATCAACCGAGAATGGAACTGGGCGGTCAAAAAAGCACGAGATTTGGGTAATACCGCCTTGCTACTTGCTGCCACCCGAAAGGCGCATGATTTGGGCTTTTATCACCGCAGCATCCAAGCGATCGAATCGACCGATAGCGTTCGTAATGGCGCACTATCACATCCCACCCCTTATCAAGACAGCACATTAAGACACAGCCGCAGTGTGGGTATTGATCCTGCATGGGCATATGGCATCATGCGCCAAGAAAGCCGCTTTCAGCCATCTGCTCAGTCAGGCGCAGGCGCAGGCGGTTTGATGCAAATCATACCCGGCACCGCCGCTCAGATCGCGCGAAGCTTAGGCGAATCCACAGGCAGCATGAGCAATCCTGATACCAATATACGCTATGGAACTTGGTTTTTAAGTGACTTAGCCAACCGTTCAGATGGACAAATCGCTGTCGCAACGGCAGGTTATAATGCCGGTCCTGGTGCTGCACGTCGATGGGTGCCTACGCACAGCGCCATCAGCGCCGATCAGTATGTGGAAGCCATTCCGTATTTTGAGACGCGCGCCTATGTCAAGCATGTCATGGAAAATGCCACAATTTATGGTGTCATTTTAGGTCGGTACACGCCGATCTCACAGCGCATGGGCACAGTCAGTCCCCGCTAATGATTTTGAAAATCAAAAGTCCAGTATCTCTACTGGACTTTTTAGCCATATCCTGCTTACCACGCCTGAATGTTTAAGAATTCATATCCAAAACTTGCCATCTTATGCCCATCAAAAAGGTTTGTCTTTAAATCTATAAAATGATACACTAACAACGATTTGACATTTTTGTCAATAACGCTATTGTTAAAAATGTATAATCAACCTATTTTTAAAATTTGTTAATACTTTAAACAAGGATTTTTATTCATGAAACAACCTGTACGTGTTGCTGTGACTGGCGCCGCTGGTCAAATTGGCTATAGCTTACTATTCCGTATTGCATCAGGTGAAATGCTGGGCAAGGATCAGCCTGTGATTTTACAGCTGCTTGAAATTCCAGTTGAAAAAGCACAACAAGCGCTACAAGGCGTTATCATGGAACTTGATGACTGTGCTTTCCCACTTTTGGTTGATGTAATCGGCACCGATGATCCAAACGTCGCCTTTAAAGATGCTGATTATGCGCTATTGGTTGGCGCGCGTCCACGTGGTCCAGGCATGGAGCGTGCTGATTTACTTCAAGAAAATGCTAAAATCTTTACTGTTCAAGGTAAAGCTCTGAATGATGTTGCCAGCCGTGATGTCAAAGTTTTGGTAGTTGGCAACCCTGCAAACACAAACGCCTATATCGCTATGAAATCAGCGCCTGATTTACCAGCCAAAAACTTTACTGCGATGCTACGTCTTGACCACAACCGTGCATTGACCCAAGTCGCCAAAAAAACTGGTAAGCCAGTCAAAGACATTAATAAGCTAACTGTCTGGGGTAACCACAGCCCAACCATGTATGCTGATTATCGTTTTGCTACCATTGATGGCGCATCGGTCAAAGACATGATCAATGATCAAGAATGGAATGCTAACACATTCTTACCTACCGTTGGTAAGCGCGGCGCTGCAATTATCGAAGCACGCGGTCTGTCATCAGCTGCTTCAGCCGCCAATGCAGCCATCGATCATATGCGTGATTGGGCATTAGGCTCAAATGGCGAATGGGTAACCATGGGCATTCCATCTGATGGCTCGTATGGCATCCCTGAAGGTGTTATGTTTGGCTTCCCTGTCACTACTGAAAATGGCGAATACCAAATCGTTCAAGGTTTGGAAATTGATGACTTCAGCCAAGAGCGTATCAACATCACACTGAACGAACTTGAAGAAGAGCGTGCCGCCATCGATCATTTATTTTCTTAATTTTAGAGAATAAGTCAAAATATCCAGCCATGTTTGGTTGGATATTTTTTTATTTTAGACAATTAAAACTCAAAAAAAACATAAACTATACACACTTGCATTGCTCAAGTACCAACAAGTTGCTACAATCAAATCAATGACAAACACAGCCAAAAGGGAGAAAGCCATGTTAGGTGATATCGAATATACGATGAATGAGCTGTTTGCTCAGTTAGGTCTTGAGAGCAGCGACGAAGCCATTGAGCAATTCATCGCACAAAACCAGCTAGACGAAGAAACCAACCTAAAAAATGCGCCATTTTGGAGCGATTCACAAAGAGCATTCATTCAAGAAGAGTGGAAAAAAGATGCTGTTTGGGCGTTGGTATTGGATGAGCTTAATGCTCGTTTACATGAAGACCAGGAACTATAATTAAATTTATTTTACCCCCCAAAAACCAAAACACTTGCCCAATCAGCAAGTGTTTTAGTTTCCCACTGGTCATTGATATAATTCTTATTCTGCTTTAAACCCCCCCCAAACAAAACCCCCCTCACATCTTCCAATGCAAGGGGGGGGATTGAATAAGGG
>NZ_MUXT01000003.1:33460-35151 GCF_002014965.1 Moraxella canis | reverse complement strand
TGTTTCATGGCGAGATTATCCGCCATTATGTAGCACCTGCACAAAACCAACCACAATAAAAGCAGCGCTTTGGCTGCTTTTTTCTTTGATTTCTTATTGCTTTTAATGGGCTTAACTACTCTTTGGGGTATTTGTCGCCCACTGATAGCGTGTTTCGCCTTTTCTTGTTCCTGTTTGGATGACTAAGCCCTGTTGAACCAGTGGTCTTAGCACATTATAAACAGCTTTGTTTTGTCTTTTATCAGGCTCTGCGCTTGTGTTTTCGGCACTGTCTAGCATCAGTGCTTGTTTTGTGATTTCATGCGTTAATAATGGCTTATCTGCTTGTTTTAGCACCTGTACCACTAAGGTTTTGATACTATTTTTAAAAGCGGATGTTCTTAACTTGGGCAGTTGGTCTATCTCACCCATAATATGAGCAGCTTGGGTGAGAATATCAATTTGTTGGTCAATCTCTTGGATTTGATTTTGTTTTTTCATTGGGCTGGATTGAATTTGTCGGTGTTTGTTAAGCCGCTAGGGTTTCCACACGCTTTTTATTGCCCTGCCAATATCCACGCCAATCATCGGAAGGTAGAGTTGCGAGACACTTGGCAACCACATCATTAAAGATAACACCATTTGGCAGGCGTCTGGTATCTTCACGATAAGCAATCTCATTGGCGTATTCGTATAGGTAGGTATTATTCATCTTGTGTACTTGACCGTAGTACATCCGCTTAAAGCGACTAAAATAGCTCTCTGCTAGGTTGTTGGTTACACCCTCATCAGAGCGATATTCTTGTTGATGGTTCACACGTTTTAAGTCGTGAAAGTAAATCAGATTATCATAAGCAGGACTTTCATCGGTATGGATGATACTGCCTTTTTCAATGTGTTTATTAGCAAGCTGATTAACAACCTTGCTATTTTCAGATTTGGCGATAAAGGCGATGGTGTTTCTAGCACCGACTTGATTGGTGTTTTCTGTACCTTGAGCATTGCTTTTAATAAAACTGTCACGCATCACAAGTAAGGCACGCTTTAGCGGGTTTTCGTGTTGTTTTAAGCGTCTATCAACACGCGCACTCTTTTTATTCTTGGGTTTTTGACTAGAATGGACATAAGTGGCGTCCATGTGAACCACGCCTGATAACAGCGTATCAGATTTGCACCCTCACCCCAACGAAGCTCTTTCATCACCATCACGGCTTCATACTCACTCATACGAGCAATAGCAATCGGTGATAGATTGCGTGCTTCAGCAGAGAGGAGGAAGTGTTGGGGCATAGTATAATCCTTTTATATATCTTATATGATGATTATACAGCACAAAAAACATTTTGACAATAGAGTTTTAATCATTTATAATGTATTTATATTGTAAATGATGAGAAACAAATATGAATCAATCCATTCAAACCGAATGGCGCAATAAAGCCAAAGGTATTGTAAAATCTGAAATTGCACTAAGAAATTTAAGTTATCATGATGTCGTTGAAAAGCTTAAAGAGCTAGGCATCGAAGAAACCCCACAGAATCTTAGTAATAAAATTTCTCGTGGCGCATTCGGTGCTGATTTTATGTTGCAGGTTTTGACTGCGATTGGGTGTGAAAACATCAGGATTATTTAATATATTAAAAACCAAACACAAAAAAATCTTGACTTAACCATAAGGAACTGCAATGCTCCAGCACAGCACAGCACAGCA
>NZ_MUXT01000003.1:0-33368 GCF_002014965.1 Moraxella canis | reverse complement strand
GCACAGCACAGCACAGCACAAGTGTAATTCTTTTCACATCAACCTTGCAAGTAATTGAGGGGTTGAGTCATGCCATCTGAACAATTAATCCAGAATGAATTGTACACGAAAAACTTAAAAATTCTTGACAAGTATGAATGTTTCGGCTTGGGTGAAACGACTGTTAGAGCACTAATGAGCGGTAAATATATTAATCGTTTTTCGCTTAAAAAAACTCTGTTAGATAAAAAGCCTGATGTGCTAATTTTAGATAACAATAAAAATATTATTATATATGTTGAACAAAAAATCCCAGAGAAATTTAAAAAAGAAATGGATATTCGTAATGCTATTGCTCAAAATATCGAAGTGGCTAAAGCTCTACACAGCAGAATTTATATTGTTAGTGATGGGGGTGAGTTTATTTGGGTAAACCCTCAAACAGGAAATTTTATACTTGATGAAAATGGCAATCGAATCAATGTTCAGATTCAACCTGGAACAAATGATAAAGAAATTGCTAATCTTATCCATAATATTTCACTATCAATAAGTGAATTTAATGACAAGATTCTAAAAAAAGAATACTTAGACCCAACTTCACTAGCTCAAAAAATCAATAAAATTCTAGTTAATCTAACATTCGCATCTGCAAAAATTTCATTATATACTTTTGTTGAACTTTTTTTATTCAAGTATTTAAGTGATATTAAGATTCTTGAGGGAGAGAATAGTTTTCAGTATATTGCAAATATGTATAAAGAAGATTACAAACTGGTTGATCCAAGTGTAACTGATGCCAAAATTTTAGGGAAATATCTCGATTGTGGTAGAGCCACAATGATAAAACTATTTCCTGCATCATTGGATGGTACAAGTATTATCAATGGTCAAGTTTTTCACAGTACAAAAAATGAATTTAACGAATATGTAAGTGAAGATAATACTGACAAAATCTTTAGGGAAGTAATACAGGAATTTGAGAAATACGTGCATATTCCACCTGTATTTTATAAAGATTCATATAAAGATCAAAATGCCGCGCTGAATTAGCAACAATATATCAACTATAAAGGCAATTTATTGTAAATAAGTAAAGCTTCAATTAAAACCGCTAGGCAAGCCAATCCCAATTCTTAGACACTAGGTTAAGATTAAGATGAGAGTTTGGTCAAGAACCAACCTTCTGCATTTCTCGGGAAGTTGGTCTTCTTTCATTTTTACTACTTTGTCGCAACGAAGAATAAATATGACCTTCTGGACAGCATGAACCACTCATTGGGTAAAACAAACTGTAAAATAAATCGGACGTCTTAGATTCTTTAAAAAAACTCCACATGGTGATAACAATCTCCATCTGTTTGCTCACGCAGTTATACATCAGCATGAATTTTATCTATTAGATCATTATTGTTAATTAATTATGGTAAAATACGCCAAGGGACAGGCAATTACTACCCAGACTGCAAATACTTACTAATTACTACCTACGCGATAACATCATGGAGTGCCTATGTCCAACAACAGCATGAGACCGATTCACGTGGGTGAGATACTGCGTGAAGAATATTTAAAACCTTTGGCATTGTCAGAAGCTTCTTTATCAAAGGCTTTGGGCGTTGCACCTGACCATCTTAATGATATCTATCAGTGAACGGCGTGGTATTTATGTAGACACCGCTTTGCGTTTGGCACAGTATTTTGGCAACAGCCCTAGATTTTGGCTGGACTTGCAAAATACCTATGAGCAACAGCTTGCCAAAACAGCCCATTTCAAATAACCTTAGAACCATCACAACATAAAAAAGGAAACTCATATGGAACAAGCAAGCACCCAAAAGCTAACACTTCAAGACTATGCACCCAAACACTACATCGAGTTATCAGAGTTAGAAGAGAATTTTGATTACTGGATGGAAGTTGTCGAAAAAGATGTGATTGCGATTATAAAAGATGGAGAGCCTAAATTTTGCATGGTACCTGAATTTATTTATGCACAAATGACAGCGTACGCATCTGTAGATGATTGAGATAGCCATCAAATATATGACAATCCAAAAACCCATAAAAGACCTACCAACACGTATCTTTGATGCCTTTTGTGAAGGGATATTAGATACTGCTGTGTTTTATAGCAGTGATGATGTGTATTTGTATCGATTGGATGAATATAAGCAAGTCTTGGAAAGACTGTCTAAAGATACTGACATCCATGTGATTTATTATGACTTTGCTGATGTGCAAGCATCTATTTATCAGCATTTTTTGACCCACATGATTGCAGCTGTTTGCCCCAATCAAGCAGATAGCTGTTATTCTCTCAGAGTTGTATTTGAGCAAATTATCTCAGGTAATCAGCGATATTTGTTAATACTGGATAATGTTGAGTGTTTATATCAACCATCCAATCTCCAATCACCTGAAACCAAAGATTTCATCGGCTCATTACGCACCTGCCTAGATGTCTATCGAATAAATATACGCACGGCTATGTTTTGCCGAGATACGGTAAATTTAAGAAAGCTGTACCATGATTACCGTGAGCCGTTTTATCGTTTTGGGTATTTGCAGGAGGTGGGGAGGTGAACACCCTTTGATCAAAACGCTTAAAAGCGATATCAACCTCACTTTACCAATCCATATCCCGCATTTCTAGCTCCAATAAAGTGGGAGGCTTAGACAACTTCATCGCAATTTGACGTAAATTATCTAAATTTGCTAGTAGCGTATTGCATACCCTAGATCATGTGCGTAGCGATGCAGATTTAAAGAAACAATCCATCAATTTGCCCCAAATCATTCCATACAATTTACCATTGGATAATTATTTTATACTTGAAACTTTTTTATGTATAGAAAAAGTTTAAAGTATAATTGAAACTTTTTCTATATTAAGGTAAAATAGCAATTATAGTTTTAGGATTTTACCGTGAAAAAAGATTTAGTTTATCGCCAAAAATACCTTGAAACGGTACGCCCGTTTATCGGAAAACCTTTGATTAAAGTGTTTACTGGGCAACGCCGTGTGGGTAAAAGCTATTTGCTGTTTCAGATTATGCAAGAGATTCAAACAGTGGATGAAAATGCCCACATTATTTATATCAACAAAGAAGACTTGGCATTTAGTCACATTACAACCGCAGAGAACCTGAATGATTTTGTGCAAGAGCAGAAAAAGAGCGGTCAAAAAAATTACATTTTTATCGATGAAATTCAAGAAATTACAGATTTTGAACAAGCGTTGCGTTCGCTTTTATTAGATGACGAATTGGATTTGTATTGCACGGGTAGCAATGCTCATTTGCTTTCACGGGATATTGCAGGCAGCCTGAGTGGGCGAGCGATTGAAATTAATGTCCATTCCCTATCTTATTTTGAATTTCTTGAATTTATGAAACTGGACGATAGCGATAAATCGATGTCGCTGTTTTTGAAATATGGCGGTTTGCCTTATTTGAAAGACTTGCCGTTGCAAGACAACATCGTGTTTGAATATCTGAGGAATATCTATTCCACCATTGCCATTCGGGATATTGTGAACCGCTATGCGTTACGAAATGTGCAATTTTTAGAGCAACTTACGCAATTTTTAGCAAGCAATATTGGCAATCTGTTTTCCGCCAAAAAAATCTCTGATTTTTTAAAATCGCAGAAAATTACCACATCAAGCATGCAGGTACAAAATTATGTGGAATATCTTGCCAACGCCTTTTTAATTCACAAAGTACCACGCTATGATATTGAAGGTAAACGCATTTTTGAGATTGGCGAAAAATACTATTTTGAAGATTTAGGTTTGCGAAACGCCCTGATTGGCTATCGGGTACAAGATCGTGGCAAATTGCTTGAAAACTGCATATTCAATCATCTTCAAATTGCAGGTTATGATGTCAAAATCGGCGGTTTAAATAGCCAAGAAATTGACTTTGTAGCAGAGAGTAATGGCGAACGTATTTATGTGCAGGCCGCACTGACCATTAATGAAGAAAAAACGCTTGAGCGAGAATTTGGCAACCTGCTGAAAATCCAAGACAACTACCCGAAATATGTGGTGACAATGGACGAATTTGACGGCAATACTTTTGAAGGGATACAGTGTTTGAGTTTGAGGGTATTTTTGAGAGAGATTTTGGGTGGATGATGCACCGGTACACCAAAATCTCAAACCATGCAAAACATACCTTTAATTAAAGCACTTAAAGACAACATCAATCCTACCTCACCAACAAATACCCCTTACCACGACCATTACGCACAGTGGTTGCCAATCCCATACTCTCAAGTTCATTGAGTAGCTTACGAGCGGTACTATCTGAGATGCCAAGCTCATTAGACACTTGTTTGGCAGTCAACACTTGGTCAGCTGGCGTATTTGTGAGTAGCTGATACTGATGGATGCTAAGACTACTATAATCAACAGCCGGATTTGCAGGTACGGATTTTGGCATAGATTGTGGCGCTTGGTCAATCGATAGCAACGCCTGTAAATCGTTAATAGCGCGGTCAATGATAGTGAGCTGATAAGCAATAAAATAAGTCATATCCAATTCATCAGTTTCTACATCAATATAGCTTTGCGCATACTGTTTGGGTGCTTTGTACAATAAGCGACTGATGGAGATATAATCAAAATGCGTATAGCCTGATTTTTGTAGTGACCAATAAAACAAAGCTCGGGCAGTTCTACCATTACCATCACCAAAAGGATGAATAAAGCCGAGTAGAAAATGCAGAATAATCGCTTTGACAATCGGATGGATAAAGTCATCCCCTTGATGATCGGCATTAGCAAAATCGCAATACGCCTGCATCAATACGGGTAGCGTCTGCCATGCAGGGGGCTGATGAACAATTTGCCCATGATAATCAGCAATGACAATCTCATCATCTTGGCGAAATTCACCCGAAATCGCATCATTGTCAATCGCACCCTCTGTGGCGATTTGATGCAATTGCAAAATCATAGTGATGTCAAGCGGTTGATTTATTTATTGTTTCACTGCTTGCATCAAGTGATAATTATTGACAATCATCACCTCGCTTTTATTCATAGATGCACGGCGACTGCCGAGTAACTCTTTGGCAACCTTGCGTGTGGTAGATGCACCTTCAAGCTGAGCACTGGTAATCGGCTCTTCAAAGAGTAGCTCATCGGTATCAATAGACCATTGCCATTGGTGATAGTGATGCTCAATGTAATATAGCTTGGCTTGCAGGCTTTGTGGTAAGCAATACGAGAATTGATAACCACCAATAGACATCGACTGCATAATGGCGTGACGGTTGAGTCTTTGAGCAAGCCAACGCCGTTTGCTGTCAGTTGGGTGACGATAGCGAAACTGCTCCCGTGACAAATAACGCCCCTTGGCATCTGTTGGTGGGTGTTCTGACAAATATCTCAAAAGCACAGATGAAATATCACTCGCTTCTAGTTCTGATAAAGTAGGTGGCTTGGGTAATTTAATCGTTATTTTCCATAAAATGTCGCAACTTATCGTATTTTATCTTATTTTATCGTAATTTGTCGCTTCCATCTAATTTAAATATTTATGAATATAAACATCAACCACCTCCACTCAATTTCACCTCATCTGCGGTTATATACCACATATTCTCCGCAAAATATGCGGTGAATAACACCATCAATCACCGCAAAATTGGCATATTAAATCCCAAACCAAACTGACAATTTACAAGATTTGAATAAAAAAGTTTAATATTATTAAATAGAAAATATAAAATTAAAATAATTCAAATCCATCAATACCTGCAACTTTCATCAGCAGGCACAAGGGCAAAAAATTTAAAATTATGATAAAATACGAAAAATGATGGGGTAAATTTATCCTATTTTTTTTCGTGCCAATAAATAAAAAGACATCAAAGCGTGCAATCAGCATCCACACTGATAATAATCATAAGATATTGATATATAAAGAGATTATTTAAGTTAAAATAAGGTTATTCGGTGAAAAATAGTCGCCCGAGATTGCCAAGGTTGGGGTCGCGAGTTCGAATCTCGTTTCCCGCTCCAAATTTTAAAAAGCTCAAATCGAAAGATTTGGGCTTTTTTTTGTTGAAGTTATTCATTTTAAGCATTTTAAAAATGAATCAAGCAAAAGAATTTGCAAAAAGAAAACAATCATATCAAAGGTGTTGAAAATTTTGATTGTAAGCTACTAAATCAAATGGCTAGAAAATGCAACGGTATGTACTCGAAAGCTTTTATCTTTTATCAACGAATACAATCTTAGGTTTAACGTTGATAGCGTACTTACTTTTCATGTTTGACACATGATAAGTGTTGTGGTTGTAAGTTGGTTTTATAAATGGATATCTAAATATTTATTTGCATTATCCAAACAGCCCATCGGTTCTTGGTTTTACTAAGATGCCCACATAACAAAGACAAAATATCACAAAAGACGCTATCCACAATACTTGTGATAATAACATGAGCGGCATATAACTATCATTAAAAAATAGCGGTAAGACCACACGAAATATGCCACACAAAATCATCAACATGAACATTAATGACACAGTGGCAGGGGGCTGATGGATATTTCTGCCAGTATGCCCAAGCGACACCCGAGCCATCATCGCAATCGTCATCAGCCCAATGCCAAACACCGCCAAACCATGTAGTCCAAGCGTGTGGATATTAACAGAGCCAAACCAATTTAACTGCGTGGCAATCGGATAAAGCACAAACATCGCCAAACTGACTGTCATGCCAAAAAACGCGATGATGAGCGACCACAGCAGGGGCTTTTGCCAGATGGCGTGGTGATACCAGTTGTTTAGGCGTGCCAAATTAGCCACCAAACATACTAACGCACACACGCCAGCCATCATAGGCTGTTTGATGAACAAATCAAAAATGATAAATCCAAAAAAGCCAAATAAATTGAGCTTGTCCAGTAGATTGGAGTTTTTTTGTTCAAGCTGTATGCCATTTGGTGTGCCATCATGATTGACGCTGATGCCTTTGGTAATAAAAAATGGCAAAACACGCCGTGCAATGGTAAACACCACGCCAATCACCAAATATAAGGCAAAATATAAGGCGATTTGCTGTGTGCCGTGATGATTTATCAGCACGCCCACATAAAAAGCAACGCTGGCAACAGTCAAAAGAACAAGTTTGGCAATGATGCCAATTTGACGTTTTTGGCGAACAGCCCACACCGCTTTGATGACAGCAAAAGTGGTCATGCCCCAAAATATCATGTCAAATACAAAAGCCGCCACAAACAGGGCAATGCTAGGTGTGGCATGAAGCCCAAGCCAAATCAAGCGAGATACTGCCCACGCCCCAAATATCGCCCCCAAATGCCAGCCATAAGGCATGGGCTGATTTGTCCATGTTTTGACTGCCGTTAATAAAAACCCTGCAATCACTGCCAAAGCATAACCAAACACCATCTCATGACCATGCCAATAAAAGGGCGAAACCACTCCTTGAAAAGGAGCAAAGCCTTGTAATATCACCAGCCAAAGCAGCATACTT
This sequence comes from Moraxella canis, assembly GCF_002014965.1. GTDB lineage: Bacteria > Pseudomonadota > Gammaproteobacteria > Pseudomonadales > Moraxellaceae > Moraxella > Moraxella canis. The sequence continues at coordinate 25,876 of NZ_MUXT01000003.1, read as the reverse complement.
ATCGCAGCAAACACCGCCGAACCCACAAAAAATATGCGAAAACCCAAATTTAAAATGGGATGGGGAGATGTTGGGCGTTTGGCGGTGTTTTGGATATTCATAAGCATGGCGAATCTTTGAATTGTTATTACGATTGTCAAAAAAGTAATCTGCTGATTAAAAAAGTAATCTGCTGATTAAATCACTATTTTTTAAAATATCATCTCATCAAAAATGAAATAGCGTTTGTGTGGTCATTGCTCCACCATCTGTTCTAGGTGTTCGGATTTTAAAATAGTGTATTGTGCACCATTTACGCTGATAATTTGCTGATTTATCAAAAATCGCAAAGTTCGGCTGAGTGTTTCAGCACGGATACTCAGTAGGCCTGCTAGATTTTTTTGACTCATGGGTATCTCTACTTTGCCGTTGTCATCAGCATGACATAACAGATAATAAGCTACTTTCGCTTGTGAAGTTTTCAGACTTAATAAATCATACAATAAAAACTGTGTCGAGATTTGCTCATACATCTGCTCTGCATACCAAGTAAATATCGTAGCTAAAGACGAGTTGTTGAATGTTTTCTTTATCTCATGAATGGGTAAAATGGCAACATAGCTATTTTGTGAAGCTTTGGCGGTTAACTGATGGCAGCTATTTTTTCCAAACGAGTTATATTGATTATACGCAAGCATCTCATCTTGTTTTTCATCACACTCATCTACTTTTAAATTAGGCAGGCTTTCATTGATCATCTGCACCTGATGGATATGAGTTTTATTTGTATCAAATCTGTTTATTAGGCTTTCTTGACCATTGGGCTGCTGACGATAGCAATGGATTGCACCGTCTAATAAAAAATATAAATAACGCACTTTAGCATATTGCAAATAAATCAAACTGCCTTTGGGGTAGTAGTGAATCGTTGCTGCTGAAATTGAAAGTTTCTTATTGGTTGTCGCAAAAATAGGATGGCAGCCTAAGCGCTGAAGATAAACAATCTTTTTTTCATCATACAGTTTTTTCATGGCTAAAGAGTGGGCAAATTAGATTGAGGTATTGTAAATATTTACAGATATTAGCCATAGTATACTTAGGTAGAAAGCAGTCAGCCAAGCTTACTACTTTAGGGTAGTGTCTTAACCATTTAGAGCATAGCTAGGTGTTGACAACTGGTTTATGCTAAAACCAAATCAATTCTGGGGGTGTGTATGCATGTAACATTAAGTGATTTGTTAAATAACAACCAATATTGGGCGCAGTCACTGACAGCGCGTGATCCTGACTATTTTCCAAGACTCTCAAAGGCGCAGTCACCCAAATATTTATGGATCGGCTGCTCTGACAGTCGTGTGCCCGCCAATGAAGTGGTAGGCGTCATGCCAGGAGAGCTTTTTGTGCACCGCAATGTCGCAAATATGGTGGTTTCAACTGATATGAATTTGTTATCAGTGTTACAGTTTGCGGTAGATGTACTTAGGGTTGAGCATATTATCGTATGTGGTCACTATGGTTGCGGCGGCGTTAAAGCGGCGCTTAGCCAACAAGAATATGGTTTGATAGATAATTGGCTGAGACCGTTGAAAGGAATGCGTTACCAATATCGTGAGGCTTTTGAGGGCTTAACTGATGAAGAGGAGCTTGATTTATTATGCCAAATCAATGTTAAGCGTCAGGTCACTAATGTTTGCCATACTACCATAGTGCAAAATGCTTGGTATCAAGGCAGACAACTTTCGGTACATGGCTGGATTTATGACATGAATAGTGGGCTGATTGAGGATTTGGGCGTGAGTATTAGTAATGCACAACAGCTGGCATCGGCATTTATCTATTCGCATTAATAAAATTAAAGCAGTCATTCGACTACACCCAAAGAAGTATCTAATGATAGCCATTTAGGCAATAGTTAGGTAACCAATAAATTTTTATAATTAATGTTAGCTTGGTGTTTCGATTGTCGCTAGCCAGCTAAGCTCTTTTTACAACAACGAGGAAAGCAAAATGAGCCACTTACTCGACCAATTTCGTTTCTTTAAGAAAAAAACGGGTGAATATGCCGACGGACATGGTGAAGTCCGTGATGAAAGCCGTGACTGGGAGAATTTTTATCGTAATCGCTGGCAATATGACAAAGTTGTCCGCTCAACCCATGGTGTCAACTGTACTGGCTCATGCTCATGGAAAATCTATGTTAAAAATGGCTTGGTGACTTGGGAAACCCAGCAAACCGATTATCCGCGCACTCGCCCAGATTTGCCTAACCACGAACCGCGCGGCTGTCCACGTGGTGCCAGTTATAGTTGGTATATGTACTCTGCCAATCGTCTCAAATACCCAAAAGTGCGTAAACCTTTACTAAAGCTTTGGCGAGAAGCGCGTACTAAATATACAGATCCAGTTGAAGCGTGGGGTAGTATTGTCAGCGATCCTAATAAGACTGCGCAGTATAAGTCCAAGCGTGGTTTGGGCGGATTTGTGCGCTCTAGTTGGAATGAGGTTTTTGAAATCATTGCTGCAAGTAATGTTTATACTGCTAAGACGTTTGGACCTGACCGCATTATTGGTTTTTCGCCCATCCCTGCCATGAGTATGGTGAGCTATGCTGCTGGCAGCCGCTATTTATCCTTAATTGGTGGAGCTTGCTTATCGTTTTATGATTGGTACTGTGATTTGCCACCCGCTTCTCCAATGACATGGGGCGAGCAAACTGATGTACCTGAAGCCGCCGATTGGTATAATTCAGATTATATCATTGCTTGGGGCTCAAACGTACCGCAAACTCGTACTCCTGATGCTCACTTTTTTACGGAAGTGCGCTATAAAGGCACCAAAACCGTTGCCATCACCCCTGACTATGCCGAGATTGCCAAGCTGTGCGATTTGTGGCTCAATCCAAAACAAGGTACCGATGCCGCTCTTGCCCAAGCCTTTTGCCATGTAATTATTAAAGAATTTTATTTAAAGCAGCCAAGCGATTATTTCTTAAATTATGCGCGCCGATATACCGACTTGCCGATGCTTGTTATGATTGAAGGTGAGGGTAAATCAGCTCATGCAGGTCGATTCTTGCGAGCTTCTGATCTAATAGATCATTTAGGTCAAGATAATAATCCTGAATGGAAGACTGTTGCGCTTGATCAAAATGGTGAGCTTGTTTCACCGATTGGTTCTATTGGCTATCGCTGGGGTGAGTCTGGTCGTTGGAACCTTGAAAACAAAGAGGGTAAAAATAATAGCGAAGTTACTTTGCAGTTATCTCAAAAAGATTCAGGCGAAACCGTTTTGGTTGGCTTGGATTATTTTGGCGGTGGTGAACATCCATACTTTACATCTGCTCAAGGCGATGACATTCAATACAAGACCTTACCTTGTCGTACATTGACTTTGGCTAACGGTGAGACTGCCAAAGTGGTTACCGTATTTGATTTGATGCTTGCCAATCTGGGCGTGGATAACGGCATGGGCGGTCAGCATGTCACCGATGATTATAATGATTCAACTGTGGCAGGCACGCCAGCATGGCAAGAGGCTATCACTGGTGTAAGCCGCGAAAAAGTCATCCAGATCGCACGCGAATTTGCAGAAAATGCTCACAAAACCCATGGCAAGTCCATGATTATCATTGGCGCTGGTATGAACCACTGGTATCACATGGATATGAATTATCGTGGTGTCATCAATATGCTGATTTTGTGTGGCTGTATTGGGCAGTCTGGTGGCGGCTGGGCGCACTATGTCGGTCAAGAAAAATTGCGTCCGCAAACAGGTTGGGCACCTTTAGCATTTGCTCTAGATTGGCATAGACCGCCGCGCCATATGAATGGTACAAGCTTTTTTTATAATCACTCAAGTCAATGGCGTCATGAAAAAGTCTCTGCGCATGAAATTCTTTCACCTCATGCCAATAAAGCGCAGTTCCCTGAACATATGCTTGATTACAATATCCGTGCTGAGCGCGCAGGGTGGCTACCGTCTGCGCCACAACTGAATCAAAATCCCTTGGCGATTGGGCGCGCTGCCAAAGCCTCTGGTGATGCTGAAACTTATGTGGTCAATGGTCTTGAGAATGGTTCAATACGCTTTGCAGCAGAAAGTCCTGATAATCCAGCTAATTTCCCTAGAAATTTGTTTATTTGGCGTTCAAACTTGCTTGGCTCATCAGGCAAAGGGCATGAATATATGCTGCATTACCTGCTGGGTACCAAACATGGTATTTTGGGTGAAGAAACGGTGCATGGTGGTATCCGTCCAAATGAAGTGGATTGGGTAGATAATGCACCAACAGGCAAGCTTGATCTGGTGACCACTCTGGATTTTAGAATGTCTAGCACCTGCCTATATTCAGACATCGTCTTACCAACCGCCACTTGGTATGAAAAAGACGATATGAATACTTCGGATATGCATCCGTTCATTCACCCTTTGACGGCGGCGACCGATCCAGCTTGGGAATCCAAAACTGATTGGGAAATTTATAAAGGCATCGCCAAAAAGTTTTCCGAACTAACGCATGGTCATTTGGGTGTCGAGACCGACATTGTCACCTTGCCAATGCAGCACGACAGTCCTGCTGAACTTGCTCAGCCCTTTGGCGGTACGGATTGGAAAACCGCAGGCGAGCGCCCTGTACCAGGCATCAACTGTCCACATATCAAGGTAGTGGAGCGTGATTATCCAGCAACTTATGCTAAATTTACGTCTCTAGGCGGTCTCATGGACACCTTGGGCAATGGCTCAAAAGGTATTACATGGGATACCAAAGAAGAAGTTGGCAATTTGGCGGCATTAAACTACACCGTTACCGAAAACACCATCGCCCACGGTCGCCCACGCATTGATACCGCAGTTGACGCAGCCGAGACGATTTTGATGCTGGCTCCCGAAACCAATGGTCATGTGGCAGTCAAAGCATGGGCAGATTTGTCAAAAAATACAGGACGAGATCACACACATCTTGCTAAGTCATCTGAGCATGAAAAAATACGCTTCCGTGATATCGTTGCACAGCCAAGAAAGATCATCTCAAGTCCGACATGGTCAGGTCTTGAGTCTGATAAGGTGAGTTACAACGCAGGCTATACCAATGTGCACGAGCTGATACCGTGGCGTACAATTACGGGTCGTCAGCAATTTTATCAAGACCATCCTTGGATGCAGGCGTTTGGTGAACAGATGCAGCAGTATCGCCCACCGATTGACACGCGTGCTACACAAGCATTAACACGCTATCAGTCCAATGGCAATAAAGAGATTGTGCTGAACTTCTTAACGCCGCATCAAAAATGGGGTATCCATTCAACCTATTCTGAAAACCTGCTTATGCTTACCCTAAGTCGTGGCGGTCCAATTGTGTGGATGAGCGAAATTGATGCCAAGAAGGCAGGTATTGTGGATAATGACTGGATTGAAGTGTTTAACCATAACGGCGCCATTACCGCTCGAGCAGTCGTCTCACAGCGTGTCAAAGAAGGAATGACCATGATGTATCACGCTCAAGAAAAGCTAGTCAATATCCCAGGTTCTGAAAATTCAGGTACGCGTGGCGGTATTCATAACTCTGTGACGCGCGCGATCTTAAAACCGACGCACATGATTGGCGGTTATGCACAACAAAGTTATGGATTTAACTATTATGGCACAGTGGGATGCAACCGAGATGAGTTTGTTGTGGTGCGTAAAATGGCGAATATTGACTGGCTAGAAGGCAAGCCAGACGACAGTCTGCCACAGCCATTACCTACTACTTTAGACTGATGCGCACGCTCTTTGGCAGAATAAAGAAATTCTGCCAAAGTAGGTACTATACTCAATGACACATTTTACCTAGCTTTTGCTAGGTTGAGGAAAATTAATATGAAAATTCGTTCTCAAGTGGGCATGGTGCTAAACCTTGACAAATGTATTGGTTGCCATACTTGCTCTGTAACTTGTAAAAACGTTTGGACCAGCCGTGAGGGTATGGAATACGCATGGTTTAACAACGTAGAATCCAAGCCCGGTATCGGCTATCCCAAAGAATGGGAAAACCAAGCTAAATGGAAAGGTGGCTGGATTCGCAATGCCAATGGGACAATTAACCCTAAAATTGGTGGCAAATTCCGCATTCTTGCCAATATTTTTGCCAATCCTGATTTGCCATCGATAGATGATTATTACGAACCGTTTGATTTTGATTATCAGCATCTTCAATCTGCACCGATTGGCGAGCATCAGCCGATAGCACGCCCTCGTTCTTTAATAACGGGCAAAAGAATGCAAAAAATTGAATGGGGTCCAAACTGGGAGGAGATTTTAGGCTCTGAATTTGCCAAACGCCGAATTGATAAAAACTTTGATAATGTGCAAGCGGATATCTATGGTCAGTACGAAAATACCTTTATGATGTATCTGCCGCGTCTTTGCGAACATTGTCTAAACCCAACATGCGTGGCATCATGCCCATCTGGAGCAATTTATAAGCGTGAAGAAGATGGCATTGTTCTTATTGATCAAGAAAAATGTCGTGGCTGGCGGATGTGTATATCTGGCTGTCCTTATAAAAAAATTTATTATAACTGGAAGTCAGGCAAATCTGAAAAATGTATTTTTTGTTATCCGCGCATTGAATCAGGTCAGCCGACCATTTGTTCTGAAACCTGTGTTGGCCGCATTCGGTATTTGGGTGTGCTTTTATATGACGCTGATAAAATCAAGACCGCCGCTAGTGTGGAAAACGAAAAAGAGTTATATCAAGCTCAGCTGGATGTTTTTTTGGATCCCAACGATCCCACTGTCATTGAGCAAGCCCTGAAAGATGGCGTACCGATGAGCGTGATTGAATCCGCCCAAAAATCTCCTGTCTATAAGCTTGCGATGGATTGGAAGCTTGCTTTACCGTTGCACCCAGAATATCGTACTTTACCGATGGTATGGTATGTACCACCGTTATCACCCATTCAAAACGCTGCCGAAGCTGGGCAAGTGGGTATGGATGGACTCATTCCTGATGTGGACAGTCTGCGCATCCCATTAAAATATCTTGCTAATATGCTCACCGCAGGTGATGAAGAGCCTGTTCGCTTAGCACTTAAGCGCCTGCTAGCCATGCGTAGCTATAAGCGCCTTGAGCTTGTTGAGAAACAAGATGCTAAAGCTGTGCTTGATGCAGTGGGCTTAACCAAGCACCAAGTCGATGAAATGTATCGCTATTTGGCGATCGCCAATTATGAAGATCGCTTTGTCATTCCAACGGCGCATCGTGAAGAAGCGATGAGTGATGCCTTTGCTGAACGCAATGGCTGTGGTTTTAGTTTCGGTACGGGCTGTGGTGGCAGCAATGATGTCAATATGTTCGGACAAAGAAAATCCAATCGTCGTGACATGATTGACACTGTACAGACTTGGGAGTCTTAAGATGGATTTTAAATTATTAAAAGTTATTAGCTTATTGCTTGATTATCCTCACGACGCCTTATTTGAGGACAATAATCTTGAGGCATGCCGTGACATTGTCATGGCATCTGGGCTCATCAGTCCAGAAGTGCGTCAGCATATTGGTGAGTTGATTGATGAGCTTGGGAATCTGGGTGCCATTGAGGCTCAGTCACGTTATGACAGTTTGTTTGAGCGTGGCCGCACACTGTCTTTATGGTTGTTTGAGCATGTGCATGGCGAAAGTCGCGACCGTGGTCAAGCTATGGTGGATTTGATGGCGCAATATGAATCAGCAGGCTTTGAAATTGATGTTAAAGAGTTGCCAGATTATCTTCCAATGTATCTTGAATTTTTAGCTTATCAAGCCACTCAGACCGATGATCATATTGCCATTCGTCTTGAGATTGCAGACATTAGTCATATTTTAGCGCTGCTTGCTGCTAGATTGATTGATAAAAACAGCAAATATGTGAGCTTATTTGAGGCTCTGCTACAGATTTCAGGCAAGCCTTTAAGTGATATTGATGAAGAGCTTACTAAAATGGGTAAAATGATTGATGATACCACACCTGAAGCCATTGATGCCGAGTGGGAAGAAGAGGTGGTTAATTTCATGGCAAATAATGACACACAGTGCCCCTCGAGTCAAACAGCTAAACGCATCAGCCACATGGCAAGTGCGCATGCCCAAAATCAAGACGCTCAGCCTGTGCATTGGGTAGATTTTAATCAAAAAACCAAGACAGACTCTGCAAACACACCAAAAGGAGTTCGTATATGAATGCTCAAAACTGGATGCATGTTTTTTTATTTGGCATTTATCCTTATATTGCCTTAACTGTGTGCGTACTCGGCTGTTGGGCAAGATTTGATTTATCACAGTACACATGGCGTGCTGGCTCAAGCCAGATGCTGTCTGATGGGTATATGCGTCTTGCCAGTAATTTATTCCATATCGGTATCATTGTGGTGCTTTTGGGGCATTTTTTTGGTATGCTGACACCACATTTTGTTTATGAGCGTATCATTACCGCCCCTCAAAAACAGCTGCTTGCTGTCATCGTGGGCGGTATCGCAGGCGTGATGTGTTTAATTGGGCTTGTGATGTTGATTTGGCGACGTTTTACTAACCCGCGTGTAAGTCACACTTCTACATTCAGCGACAAGATGCTACTTATTATCATCTTGGTTCAGTTACTGATGGGGCTTGGGACGATTTTTTCGTATCCGAACCATTCAGATGGAGCGTTGATGGTATCATTGGCAGGTTGGGCGCAAAATCTTGCGATTTTAAGACCTGTATATGCTGCCTCGTTGGTTGAAGATGCAGGGCTGATTTATAAGATGCATATGTTCTTGGGGACGACACTGATTTTATTGGTGCCATTTACACGCTTGATTCATATTATTTCAGCGCCAATTTGGTATTTGGGTCGCAATTACCAAATTTTGCGCCAAAAGAGATCTCAGTAAGTAATACCAATAATAACAATAATAAAATACTGTGCCATTGCCACAAAGACTGCATCCTTGTCTTTGTGGTTTTTTATCCTAAGATACTCTCTTTAAAGTGATCAATTGACATTCTCCCAAAGAAGTATGGTGAACAGACTCTTTATTTTGGATAATGATCTTATTATTCATATTTTCATTGCAACCATGATAAGAGGTCTTATGAGCGTTGGAACCTATATACCGACTCAACACACAATTCAAAATATATGCACAGATAAGCATGATGATTCTACTAAGCTCACCAAAGTATTGAATATAGAGAATTTGGCTCAAGAGGGCGATAATATTCGTATTATGCCAACTTCTGAAGACCTGAGCAGACCTTCATCTGATGCTCAATTTATCAAGCAAGCATTAGATAAAAAAATGTCTGACCGCACCAATCTAATCGCCTCAAGCCACCAAGCTTTACCAAATATCACTGTGAATGGCGTAGCAATAGACCCCAAAGCAGTAGCTGCCGAAGTGCAGTATCATCCTGCTAATAGCCAAGAAGAAGCATTGTTTTTAGCAGCTCAAGCCTTAGTTATGCGTGAATTATTGCGCCAAGAAGTGGTGATGCGCTTGGGAGAAAGGGTATGGTTAGAGAATGAAGAAGCTGCCATCGCTAAGCTGTTAGAGCAGCAAGTTATCGCCAAATCACCAGATAAAACAAGCTGTCAGAATTACTATCATGCTAATCAAGTTGAATTTTTTAGTACGCCAATAATGACGCTTCGCCATATTTTGCTTGCGTGCCCGCCACAAGAGGGTGAAGAGCGCATTGAATTAAAAAAGCAAGCTCGCCAATTGATCGATTTGCTTAATCAAAGCCAAAATCGGGATAGTGATTTTATTGAGCTTGCACGTCGATACTCCGCCTGTCCTTCAAAAGATGATGGCGGTGAATTGGGTGTATTACAAAAAGGCAGTACCGTGCCTGAATTTGAGAGTGCTGTATTTGCTTTGCCAGTTGGTATCAGTATTAATCCGATTGAGACGCGATATGGGATCCATGTGATTGAAGTTCTACAAAAGCAGGAGGGTAGGCAGCTGAGCTTTGAAGAGGCATATCCTATCATTGAAAATCATCTTAAGCAGCAGTCATTTCATCATAGTTTGTGTGACTATTTATTTGAATTGAGCCAAAAGGCTGATATTATTGGCATTGAGCTTAAGATGAATGAGCAAAATATTTATCGTGGCTGATTTATATTAAATTTATAAAAGGAAAAACACATGATTCGTGTAGATGAGCTTCAAAAATCAATTATCAGTCGCGTGGACGAATATTTGGATATTGACAATCCTTTGGTATCCAGACAGAGGGTAGTACTGGCTTTAAACGATGCACTTAATCACATATTGGCGGTTGATATAAACGCAAATCTTGATATGCCGCGCCAGAATGTTTCGGCGATGGATGGGTTTGCTTTGGCTGCACAAAGCCAACTACAGCAGGGTGGTGAATTTACCGTCATAGGCGAGTCTTGTGCAGGCACGCCGTTTAGTGGCGAGATTTTACCCAACCAAGCGGTGCGTATCTTTACAGGAGCGGTTGTACCAGAGGGTTGTGATACGGTAGTGATGCAAGAACATACTACTTTTGATCAAATTAACATAACTGATAAATCTCAGCCTTATTCCATTGTACTAACCAAGCCTGCTAAAGTCAGCGCCAATATTCGTCACCAAGGTGAAGAGATTGCTCAAGGTGATACCTTGCTTAGTGCAGGTAAGCGTCTGAATCCCAGTGATATTAGTCTGCTTTCTGGTATGGGATATGATGAAATTGAAGTGTTTTCACCACTCAGAATTGGTCTGATAGCCACAGGCGATGAGCTGGTTTCCATTGGTCAGCCATTGAGTAATTTGGCTCAGATTTATAATTCCAATACTCCAACTTTAAAGGCATTATTAAGCAAATTGCCTATCATAATCAAGGATTATGGCATTGTCAAAGATGAATTTGATGAGACTTACGAAGTAGTCAAGCGCGCCATTGAAGAATGTGACATAATTATCTCTAGCGCTGGTGTTTCTGTCGGCGACTATGATTTTTTAACCGAAGTGGTAAAAAGCTTGGGTAAAATTAATCACTATAAAGTCGCTATGAAACCGGGTAAGCCGTTTGTTTTTGGTGAATTCGCTACGGATGCGCGTAAGGTGCTGTATTTTGGGTTACCGGGCAATCCACTTTCTACAGTAGTTGGCTGTATTAACTTTGTGCGTCCAGCACTATGGCAGGCGCTAGGGGCAATAGATGCGCCCCTTACCTTACACCTGCCTGCGATTACGACGGCAAACATCAAGAAAAGTGTAGGTAGGCGAGAGTATCAGCGCGGCTATTTTGAAATGGGTGAAAAAAATTTAAAAGTCACACCAGCCAGTGCACAAGACTCGCACCGCATCAAACAATTGTCTCAAGCCAACTGTCTAATTGTACTTGATGAAAATAGTGTGGGTGCGAATCAAGGCGAACAGGTGATGATTCAGCTATTTGATTGGGTGATGTGAGTTGCACTGACCATTTGATTTTATAAGTAATAAATGTCATCGGTCAAGTGCATAATTTCTGACTTATCATGACTCACATATAACATTGGTATCGCGGTGCTATCAATAACAGCTTGAAAAAATGGCAAGATATCTTGTTTGTGCATGCTATCAAGTGCCGATAAAGGTTCATCCAAAAGTAGCAGTTTGGGGGAGTATAACAAAGCACGCCCCAAAGCTACTCGCTGCTTTTCACCACCAGACAGTTTGTCTGGCAGACGGTGGATTAAATGACCAACTTTAAGTAGCTCAATAATCTCATCAGGATGAAACCGTCTTTCATTTGGATGAATATTTTGATAACCATAGGTTAGATTTTCTATGACAGTTTTGTGCGGAAAAAGTTGAGCGTCTTGAAAAACCATTCCAACACGGCGATTTTGAATGCTAAAATTAATATGGGTATTGCTATCAAACCAAGTTTGTTTGTTGATGATGATTTTGCCTGCTTGGGGAGTTTGAATCCCTGCAACAGCATGAAGAATACTGCTTTTACCTGAGCCTGATGCTCCAAATAAACCCACCACTTGCGCGTTTGAGTATAAATTGACATCAAGATTAAACTTTCCCAAAGTCAGATGGAAATCGCATTCAAACATATTCATTGGGTTAGCCTGTTTCTTTGCGTTCGATTGTACCATTGGGCAATCCACATGGCGATAAATGCTACGCCGATACTAATCATCATTAGGCGCATTATCTTATCATCACTGTTTGGTTGCTGTAATAGGCTATAAATGGCCAAAGGTAGGGTGCGAGTTTGTCCTGCAATATTTCCTACAAAAGTAATGGTCGCGCCAAACTCTCCTAGGCTACGACAAAAAGCAAGCATTGCGCCGATCAAAATACCAGTTTTTGATAGAGGTAAAGTAATCCCAAAAAATACCTTCAGGCGACTTGCGCCCAAGGTCATGGCGGCGATCTCAAGCCGTCTGTCTACCAGCTCTATCGCCAAACGCACTGACTGCACCATGAGTGGAAAGCCCATAACACTGCTTGCCAGAACCGCACCTTTCCAGTTAAAGGCAACCTCAAACCCCAAAGCAGATAAATGACGACCGATAACACCTTGATTGCCAAAACTGATAAGTAACAAATAGCCTGGTACGACAGGGGGGAGTACCAATGGCAAAAACACTAAAGTTTCCACCAAAGACTTCCCCCAAAAGTGCTTGCGAGCCAACCAGTATCCCACTCCTATTGCAGGTACCAAAGTAATGCTTAAGCTAAATAAAGCGATTTTGCAGGATAAATAAATAACTTGCCACTCATCGTGGGTTAGGCTAATCATGGCAATACTTCAAAACCGTATTTTTGATAAATGGTTATTGCATCAGCACTTTGAATGAAATCATAATATGGCTTGATATTATGATTATGCCGATCTTCGTGCTTAATCATCGCTAAGGGATAGGTAATTGGGCGATGACTATCTTTGGGAAATATGGCGACAATCTGGACAGTGTTTGCTATGACAGCATCACTTTGATAGACCACACCAAGCTGACACTCGCCTCTATGAACGAAGTTGAGAGCAGAGCGTACATCTTGGGTTTCCACCAATTTATCTAAAAGACCATCCCATATACCCAAATAGGTAAAAGCTTCTTTGGCGTATTTGCCAGCAGGCACGCTTTGGGGGTTGCCGATACAAAGTTTGCCTTGAAAAAGATGAGGGTCAAACAATCCATTTTCTGCAACATTCAGTGGAACTGGCTTATCTTTTGGAGTAATAAGTACCAAGCGATTGGTCAATAAATTTTTTTGGCTACCCTCGATCAAATAATTTTTGTCTGCCAGATCATCCATCCAAGTGGTATCTGCCGATAAAAATACTTCAGCAGGCGCACGACTTTGTATTTGTTTGGCAAGTGTACCTGAAGAGGCGTACGAGGTATGTACGACAGTATCATGCTGTTGCTGATATAATGCATTAATCTCATCTAGGGCATTTGATAGGCTTGCCGCAGCATAAACGGTCACAGTCTGCGCTTTGGTTGAAGGATCCTGACTGCATGCACTCAAACTTGATAAAACTAACAATATTAATATGCTAAAAAAGAATTTTTGCATAATTTTTTGACCTAACCGTTATTAGAAAGCCATAAGCTTTCCTGACTATCCGTATAAAACTCCTGTTTCCAGATAGGAATCTGTGCCTTGATGGCGTCGAGCAACCACTGACAAGCTTCGAAGGCAGGATAGCGATGATGAGCGCTAACGCCTATCCACACCGCCATATCGCCTATGTTCAGATCACCGATGCGATGCATGGCGATGGCATTTTCAATTTTAAAACGTTGGCAGGCTTCACTGATCAATAGCTTTCCTTGATTAAGTGCCAGTGCCTCATAACCATAATAGGTGAGCTTCTCTACTGGACGGCTGTTGTTATGGTTTCGCACCCAACCTTCAAAGGTCGCTAAAGCCCCACAGCGGTCATCAAGCAGACCTTTTTTTAGTTTATTGTCATCGATAGCGATGTCCAATAGGGCGAATCCATCAGTGATTGCTGCATGATAGGCAGCCTCATGGCTTAAAGCGATTTTTGATGAGCCTTGATGTAGTTTTTGAGCCATATTAACCTCCAGCGACAGGTGGAATGAAGGCAATGATATCACCATTGCTAACCTTAGTCTGCCAACTGGTAATCTGATGATTGACAGCAACCGCCAATTCATCTTGTGTTAAATTAAAATCGTATTTATCTAATAAATAAGAATAAATCTCATTAACATAATAATGCGAGGTTGTTAAAATTTCTTCATCTATACCTGCCTGTTCGGCAAGACTGGCGAAATATAATACAGTAACAGTTAAGTTATTTGACATAATCAGATTTCCCCCCAGTTTTATTTAATAGGCAAACATCGGTAATGATAATGTCTTGGCTCATTGCTTTGGTCATGTCATAGATGGTCAGACAAGCTACTGATACTGCTGTTAAGGCTTCCATTTCTACACCAGTTTTGTGAGTCACCTTGACAGCTGCTGTCACAACGATGGCACATTTTGCATCATTATAGTCAAAGCTTAGCTTAACACTATCAAGGGGTAACTGATGGCATAAAGGGATTAAATCGCTCGTTTTCTTAGCACCCATAATGCCTGCAATGTGAGCTGTTTGGGTAATTGATCCTTTTTTTGTCATGCCATCAGCGTTTTTGATGGCTAAATAGATGTTTGAAGGAAAAATTACCTGAGCGCTTGCGGTAGCACTGCGCTGGGTTGCTATTTTGGTTGAAACATCAACCATGCTAATATCACCATTGGCGTCTAGATGAGTTAGGGTGCGGTGATCTAAATCAGTCATAAAAATTTTCCAAAGCTAAGGCAAATTCACTGGGTGTGTTAAAGTTAGTCAAAGAGTGTAAATCATCATTAAGATCAAAAGTTTGGCGGTCAACAAGGTCTAAAAATTGCATGACTGAGCGACCACCCTGAGCCAGAAAATCAAGTAATATTGGTAGAATACTGGTATGGTAAACCCCTAATAAGGGACAGTCTTTTTTTGCGTATAGATAGCCAACTTGAGCACTGGTAAACTTTAATATATCAGCAATTTTATCAATCGCTAGTAAATGATCGCAGCTAACAGTCAAAACATAGCCTTCGCTTTCTACCGCCTGTAAGCCAGCAGCGATGCCGGATAAAGGACCTGCACCTTTACCTGAATCATTGCAAGGCAAATAATCTTTAAGTGGCGTAATGAGTGGATTATGCACACAATTTTTACCATTATCCGCCAAAAAAATGGGTAGATTTAATTTTTTGGCACAAGCGATATGAAAATCAAGCACCGTACTTTTGTTAGGCAGGGCAAGCTGTGCTTTGGGTTGCCCCATTCGAGTTGACTCTCCCCCTGCTAAAATTAAGACAGCGCATAAATTCATGGCTTAATTCCGATGTTAAGCATCATATTATAGTTACCATTAAACCGAGAATCCAAATCTGCCACTATTAGCCGTGCGATGGATTTTGACGCATTAAATGTGGTACAAAGTTACAAGGACGAGTTCGGTTGTCTAGCTGCTGTTTGATAATACCCTCCCAGCCTGTTCGACATGCTCCTGTTGATCCTGGTAAGCAAAAAATTACTGTGTTGTTTGCCATGCCTGCCACTGCTCTAGATTGTAGGGTTGACATTCCGATTTCGCCATGAGATAAGTATCTAAACATTTCACCAAAGCCTTGCACTTCTTTATCAAATAGCACGCCGACTGCTTCTGGCATGTTATCACGATGATAAAAACCTGTACCCCCTGTGGTAATAACGGCATGAATGCGTTCATCAGCGATCCATGTACTAATCACTGCACGGATTTGATAAATATCATCTTTGGTCAGCTTGCGGTCAACCAATACATGACCTGCCTCCACTAGGCTATCTACCAAGAATTTTCCTGAAGTATCTTCGTCCAGTGTGCGCGTATCAGATACCGTTAGTACAGCGATGTTTAAGGGAGTAAATGGTTTATCGGATTTTTTGGCTTGTGGTTGATGATTGGGGTCATTACATAAGTTACACATAAGATGTCCTGTGGGTTAATTAAAGTATCAAATCAAAGTTAAGGTCTTAGGATTTTATTAAAAATTTTCTGTTTCCAGCTGTTCTCAAGGCAATCAATGTTCAGCCACTGAGCGGCGGTAGCGGCATCGATTTTGCTTTTTTGATTCACTAATTGCCAAAGAGTGTGCAAAGTGGCGTATTCAAAAGGGCGTTCGATAAGGTAGACGGGTAAGTCAGGCTTAATGATGCCTGTTTTGACCACTTGATAATACCACCCAGCAATGCCTTGATGACTAACAAAAGAAGATATGTTTGGAGTATTTAGTCGATCATTGATCTTATAACAAGGACGGCGAGGCTGCACGACCCGAAGCTGTACGCAATCATCTGCATCACCGAATTGATAGATATCGCCAATGCATACCGAGCGTTCGTTCATCGGTATCTTATCGGTAATGACAGTTAAATTTTCTCCGAGTGAGCCAACAGGGACGTTCAAACCAAACGCCTGATTGATGACATCATAGGTAGTGATTGGCATTTGATGCACTGCTTTGAGTGGTCCGCCGTGAAATTTATGCTCAGCTTGTTCGTCTGCGTCTAGACCCAGTAAATCAACTTTCATGCTGCCATCAATGGGAATTTTATTAATAGCACTCACGCCACGCACAAACGGCTCAATTTTACCTGTGCGTACGGTGGTCAGAGTGCCAATAAATTTAGGTAGAGTATTCATTTGCTGTCTCATTATGTATTGATGGTTTCAGCAATCAGTGAAATAACCGATCAATCACACTTTAGCCGCCTACCAAGGATAAATTATGCATCATGCCGCTGTCGGCAGAGTGTAGGTGATGATGTTCAGGTTTGATAGGCATTAAGGCTTGCAAAGCTTGAATGAGCCCCTGAGTGTCGCCTTGGGTCAGATAAGGACGAATGTCGTAATTTTGGCGATCAAACAAGCAAAGATGCACTTGACCTTGACTGCTAACACGCAGGCGATTGCAATGATCACAAAATTTGGGTGAATAAGGTTCAATCAGACCAATTTTGCCGAAATAATCAGGATGGCTGTATTCAGTTGCAGGTCCACCATCCGTTGCGCGCATTTGAGCTCTCCAACCGTGCTCGATTAGATGGGTTTTGATATGCTGACTGCTGGTATGTTCGGCAAAAAACAGTTGGCTATTATCCGATGTTTGCATAAATTCAATAAAACGGTAAGTAACAGGACGATCTTTGACAAAGTCCAGTGCTGCCATAAGATTGTCATAGGCGGTATGCGCCATCAAAATGCCGTTGAGCTTTAAGGTGATGCTGGTTGAGTATAAGAGTTTATCAATATCACGAAGTAGGTCAGGCAGACCATCATAGCCTGTTATTTTATGAAATGTTGTCGGATTAAAACTGTCAATACTTAGATTTAATTTATCCAAGCCTGCATCATGCCAAGCGGATAGATGTTTGCCTAATTTATAGCCATTGGAGCTGATACACGCGGTCTTGATACCCTCTGTATTTTTGATGAGTCTGATCAAGTCAGGTAAATCATGGCGTATGGATGGCTCGCCCCCTGTTAGGCGAACTTTGGTGGTGCCAAGAGCAGCAAATCCTGCCAATAAAGTAGCAATTTCTTGTTGTGTCAGCTCGTTATTAGGGCGTTTGCCTTGATAGCCATTAGGCAGACAATAATTACAACGAAAATTACAAAAATCAGTGATGGAAAGTCTAAGATAGGTTAGTTTACGCTGAAAGTTATCAGTCAATTTTTCTGTTGAATTGGATGTTGCTAGAGTAAACTCATTGCCATAAAATACCGTGTCAAAACAATCCGTCGCTTGGTGGGCTGGCTGCGCCGGTTGGAATAATAAAGAGTTTTTCATGACAATAACTTATGGGCGTTGCCTCGGTGATGAATGTATTACAACTATAACAAAAAATACCCAAGCTCCCTATAGCCACATGGTTAAAATTTTTTGACTTTCTCTACTACTTTGGATGTATGCGTCACTACAATGCTTGATTATTTCACTGATCACTGATAATGACCAACCGCCCAAACGGCAATTTCAACGCGCGTACGCAGGCCAATCTTACCAAGAATGTGTTTGACATGAACTTTAACTGTGGATTCAGCAATACCAAGCTTGTTACCAATCATCTTATTACTCATCCCTTGAGCAATCATTTTGGCAACTTGGATCTCGCGCTCTGTCAGCTCGTGACTGCTGTCAGTTTGAACAGGTTTGCGCATCGCTTGTGCTAAAATCGGTGCAAGACTTGGACTGATGACTAATTCACCGCGCAAAATCTTACGTATATCAGTAATGATTTGCTCTGGCTCCATATCCTTGAGTAGATAGCCATCAACGCCCAAATGAAGCGCATCTTGAACATCTTTGCTATTGTCTGATACGGTAAATAATAAAACTTTGGTTTGAATACCTAACTCCCGTATTTTTTTGAGCGTTTCAATGCCATTTAAGATAGGCATGGTGTGATCTAAAATCACAAGATCTACCATTTCTTGATTTAGAATATCCAAAGCTTCCATGCCATGGTTGGCTTCAGCAATGACTTGAACATCCTTTTCTAGACTTAATAAATCTGCCAAACCACGACGCAACATCGGATGATCATCGACAAGAAGAAGGCGTGCAGGATTGGCTGCGGTAAAAATCTTTAAAACCATTGTTATTCCTAGTTTTCATAAAATTTAGGTAAAAACCAAATACGCACCAAAGTGCCCTTCGGGGTATTTTGACTGATATCAAACTCGCCACCCAAACTGTGCGTGCGCTCTTGCATAATTTTTAATCCATGGTGCTGTTGTCCGTCAATATGCTTTGGTAAACCCACGCCGTCATCACCGATTTCCAGATAAATACGCTGCTCAGTGTCTAAATGTGTTTTTTGATAAAGGCTGACAGTTACCTCTTTGGCGTATGCATGGCGCTGAATATTGGATAATGCTTCACGAATAATTTGTAATAAGTCAATTTGCTCATTGGCGCTTAGATTTTGGCTCAAAATCCGGTTATCCAGTGTAATATTAAAACCGCCTTTCGCAGAAAATTCGTCACAAGCTTGTTCGATGGCATTATCAAAACTGCCCGATTCTATTTTTAAGCGAAAGGTCACGAGTAACTCGCGCAGCTGAATGTAGGCAGCATCAAGCCCTGAACGCGCTTGCCCTAAAACTTGAAGCATGGCTTCATTATGGTCCATGAGCGTATCATTTTGGTTTTGTTGAGCTGCATCAGAAAGTTGGCGGGCATGTGTACCCAGCATAGAAAGCTGAATTTTTAGGTATGACAATGACTGTGCTAATGAGTCATGTAATTCGCGGGCAATGGTGTTCCGCTCTTCTAAAAGTATTAATTGATGCTCTTGTTGACGTTGCTTTTGGATGGTAAATACTAGGCTTACTAGACTTGCTAACGCTTGTACAAGCTCTTTGGTAACTGTGGCGTCATCTTCTTCAGACTGCTGATGAACCATCAGCTCGCCCCAGTAGCTGTTTTGGGCGCTGATTGGATAAATCTTTGTGGTGGGTCTGGCTTTGAGAGTGCATTGCTCGCAGTTGCCTGTAGAACAAATTTTACTCGACAAAAGATCGGTTTTGCCTGTTTGCAATTCTTCAACAGAGTGACTGTGAATACTAATGCTATCTTTTGATGACACAAGCGTAGTGTCATTTTTCAAGAGAGGTCCTGAAGTGCTAGATTCATTGAATTTTAGGTGATCATGCAAGCATAATGTAAACCCAAAACTTGGATTTATCTTTGAAAAATTCTCAAGTAAATGATGTAGCTTAGATAATGTAACAGGCTCTTGATTGAGCTGATTGGAAAAATCATACAATAGTTTAAGCAATTGGTTGGCTTGGGTAAGATGCCGAGTTTTGTTTAATACTTCTTGATTGAGTTTGGCTTGATGTTCGCTAATGGTATCCGCCATATCATTAAATGATTTGCTAAGCGTTTGAAACTCTTGATAGCCAGTTACCAGCGCAGGCACATGATGACCGCGTCGAAAATGCTGCGTGCTGTCTATGAGAGAGTGAATGGGTCTTAGTACATTGCGTCTAAGCTCGTACATACCTAATAATAGGGTTAATAAGATGATACCAAGCGCAGACATTTGTAATACTTGTTGCCAGTGCTGACGAGTTTCACTGCGAACCTGAATTTTTTTGGTTAGCTCATTAACTTCTTTAATATATTTACCAGACGCCACTAATACTGCGGTACTATCATTATTTACTAAAGCAGGCTTTAGCATTTTTAGCCAATGGTGTTGAATTGTTTCAGTTTGGCTATCTATCTCGGTGTCCTTATTGCCAGGCATATTCTGATATGCATACAGCACATTCAAACGTGCTTGCATATCATCAATCAATTGCTGATTGATCGATAAGGTTGGATCAAGTTTTAAATGATCATCAATTGGTAAAGTGGTATTGGTTGTTAATAAATAATTAATGCGATAAGTTGCCATCCGAATTGATCCGACAGAATTGAGTGCTTGAGCATCAGATTTTGATACCCAGGCTAAGACTGCTGAAGTGCTGGCTGTGACTGTCGCAAAAAATACAATAACGCCAACTGCCAGCCAAGCACGCACTGAAAGCGATCTTGGCAAAAAGCCACTAAGTCGGTTATTTAACATACATACCCCCAAAAAGCCACGAGCTGCTATTTGAGTAAAAAATGATTGATTGTAATCAGGTGCTTAAAAACAAGTTCTTGAAAAATCAAGCAATTATACGCTAATCCTTATGAAGAACGACTACTTCTTAAGTAGTAGAAATCTATATTTTAGACACAAGAGCATTAATTTATGATTGATTTAAATCAACTAATTAAAAAAAATTTCAATTTATTATAGCTTGTGTACTTTTCTAAAGCTGATTTATTTGGAGAGATTTTGAGATCCAAATAAAAGCTGTTTTTAGCATCTTGTAAAAAGAGCCTATCATGACAACAAAATCTACCATTGTACTCATCTCATCGACCATTGCATTTACGGTATGTTTTATGATTTGGATGATGTTTGCTGTTTTGGGTATTCCTATTCAGCAAGCACTTGACTTAAATGAAACCCAATTTGGATTACTTGCCGCCACGCCTGTTCTGACAGGTTCGCTAGTTCGTTTACCGCTGGGTATCATGACAGATAAATATGGCGGACGCATTGTATTTTTCGTCTTAATGTTAGCGACAGTATTGCCGATCTTTTTAATGGGGTATGCTGATCAATATTGGCAATTTTTATTATTGGGCTTGTTTGTTGGTTTGGCAGGCGGATCCTTTTCGGTGGGTATCGCCTATGTAGCCAAGTGGTTTGAGGCAGACAAGCAGGGCTTTGCCATGGGTGTATTTGGCGCAGGTAATGCAGGTTCAGCGATTACTAAGATGATCGGTCCTGCCATTATCGCTGTAGGGGCTTCCACAGCGGTCAGTGCTGCAGAAGGCTGGCGTTTTTTACCTAAAGTTTATGCAGGTATTATGCTGATTACAGCCATTGGTTTTTGGTTTTTTAGTTATGATAATAAAACGCATCGTACTGCCGGTAATGCTACTCTTGCCAGTCAACTGGCTGTTTTAAAGGATAAGAATGTTTGGCGTTATAGCCAATACTATTCGATCGTTTTTGGCGGCTATGTAGCACTGGCGCTTTGGATGACCAAGTATTATGTCGGCGAATATGGTTTTAGCCTACAAACAGCAGCATTTTTGGCGGCGTGTTTTAGTTTGCCTGGTGGGGTATTGCGTGCACTGGGTGGGTGGCTGTCAGATAAGTATTCGGCACACACAGTCACTTGGTGGGTACTTTGGTCATCGTTTTTGCTGCTATTTGCCTTATCCT
Source organism: Moraxella canis (assembly GCF_002014965.1). Classification (GTDB taxonomy): domain Bacteria; phylum Pseudomonadota; class Gammaproteobacteria; order Pseudomonadales; family Moraxellaceae; genus Moraxella; species Moraxella canis. The sequence continues at coordinate 4,047 of NZ_MUXT01000003.1, read as the reverse complement.
ATCCTCAAACATTCTTGACCATTCAGACAGTCGATGGAGAAAAAAGCTTTTATATTGGCTTAAATGCCACCGTCTTTACTGTACTGATTTTCTTGCTAGGTATTGCCTTTGCAATTGGTAAGGCATCAGTATTTAAATATTTGTCTGATGAATACAAGGATAATATGGGTGCAGTTTCAGGCGTTGTGGGTTTAGCAGGGGGATTGGGCGGCTTTATTCTACCGATTATGTTTGGTGCTGCTGTAGATATCACAGGCATTCGTTCATCGGCGTTTATGATTATGTTTGGTGTGGTGTGGGTGAGTTTAATTTGGATTTATTTATCAGAGGTCAAGCCAAAAATGGAGCAAGACCATCAGCCAAAAACCTTAAAATTATAACCAATATCTTGGAGACCTAAATGAATAATCAACTTAAAGGTGGTCGTCGCATCGATGACTGGCGCCCTGAAGATGAAACATTTTGGCAAAATGGCGGCAGCCGTGTCGCTACTCGAAATCTTTTTATCTCAATTCCTGCATTATTGCTTGCCTTTTCGGTCTGGGTTATCTGGAGCGTGATTGTAGTTCGTATGCCTGAAGTTGGCTTTCAATTTGACAAAGCGCAGCTGTCATGGCTTTTGGCACTACCTGCCTTATCTGGGGCAACCATGCGTTTATTTTATGCATTTTTAGTGCCTGTTTTCGGTGGTCGTCGCTGGACGACACTATCAACCGCATCTTTGCTTATACCTACAATTTGGCTGGGGTTGGCTATACAAAACCCTGAAACTTCTTTCACCACATTTGCAATCATCGCGCTACTATGCGGTTTCGGCGGTGCCAATTTTTCATCCAGTATGTCTAATATCTCATTTTTTTACCCTAAGTCTAAACAAGGTATGGCTCTAGGCTTAAACGCAGGTTTGGGGAATTTGGGTGTATCTGTACTGCAGTTTGTTGTGCCTGTGGTTATTGGATTTTCTTTATTTGGCGCATTGGCAGGAGATGGTCAGGTTACTGAATCTGGCAAAGTTTTATATTTGCAAAACGCCGCTTTTGTTTGGGTCATTCCAATCGTTATTATGACCGTACTTGCATGGTTTGGCATGAATGATTTAAGTAATGCCAAAGCGTCGTTCAAAGAACAGTCGATCATTTTTCGAAGACAGCATAATTGGATCATGTGTATTCTTTACTTGGCGACTTTTGGGTCTTTTATTGGCTTTAGTGCAGCGTTTCCTATGGTCATTAAGCAGTCATTCCCTGAGATTGATCCTCTAAAAGTTGCCTTTCTAGGTCCTTTAGTTGGCGCTCTATTTCGCCCTGCAGGGGGTTGGTTGTCTGATAAAATTGGCGGTGCACGCGTCACATTCTGGAATTACATTATCATGACAATCGCTGTCATCGCAGTTATGTTTTTCCTTAAAAATGGTAATTTTACAGGCTATTTTGCTGGGTTTATGTTGCTATTTATCACTACGGGGATTGGTAATGGTTCAACCTTTCGTATGATTCCTGTGATCTTTCGAACCATGCATGAGCGTTTACATTCCTCCGATGCTATTATACAAGCGCGCAAAGAATCTGCGGCAGTTGTGGGTTTTTCGGCAGGATTTGCGGCATATGGTGGGTTTTTTATCCCAAAAATGTTCGGCTCAGGTCTAGGGGTAAATGGTACCTTCCTTGTACTCATTGCATTTTATATTATATGTATCGCTTTGACATGGTGGTATTATTCACGCAGAAATGCCCCATATCCTTGTTAAAGTCAAATAAAAAACGGCTTATTAATAAAAGCCGTTTTTTATTATTTCTTCATATTAAATTATTATAGCGCGATAGATTTTTGACAAATAGGGCAGGAGGGGTTTTTGGCAAACTTCATTTTTTGAAAATTGGCACGAGTACCTTGCCATACCATCAACGTATTTTCTAAGGTATTTTGATCTTTACCGAGAAAATGTAAGGCGATGTCAGCACCGAGTGCACCGATCACCGCCACCGTGCTTGCCAACACACCAGAAGTTGCACAGTTTTGGGCTGCGCTCATTGGAGTACCAAATAAACATGCATAGCAGCCTGTTTTTTTTGGCTCAAAAAGTGCAACCTGCCCAGTTTCGCCAATGGCGGACAATGAAAGTAGAGCGGTATCGGTTATGATCGAATGGCGGTTAAGGGTTTGACGAATATCGAAATTATCACTGCAATCAATCCATAAGTCTGATTTAATAGATATTAAGTTTTCTTTTATAGTATCATCATTGAGCGCAATATTATGACTATGGACTGTAGCCCAAGAGTTTTGTTCTATCAGTGCTTGTTTAGCTATTTGTGCTTTTGGTAAACCAATATCTGCTTGAGTGTACAACAGCTGTCTTTGTAAATTACTGTCATCTATGGTATCAAAATCAAATAAATGCACTTCACCCACACCCGCTCTCACTAAAATCGGCGCAACCATACAACCTAGACCGCCCATCCCAATTAGTGAAACAGACGACTGTTTAATTTTAAGTTGTGCTTCAATATCCCATCCGTCTAATAAAATTTGACGACTATAACGCATCAGCTCGGCATCGCATAATTCGGTTTTGGGGTGGGATTTGGTATCGGTATTCGTCATAAAGTATATCAATTTATCAAAAAATACAGTTTGCCCAGATTGTCATGTTAGGTCAATACAACTTTTGGGTAAATGATATTGCCATGAGTTCAGATAAGTGATTTCAAAATATATTTTAGAAGGATTATTTTGTGTAGCGAACTGCAGATATGGTTTCAAATCACAAAAAATCAATTTGAATAATTTGCTTTAAAAACCCGTTAATGAATTGGATAGTACACTAAAGTTGATGACATACATTTAGACAATTTTATTTAATATTATATTTAATAAATATAACTTATTAGAATATTGGTAAATAACTGATAAAAATTAGAGGCTGTACTAGATTAGCCTAAATCCCACACCATCTTCTCAATACTTTAAACTGATTAGAGGGTGTACCATAGTTAAAACGACACTCACATTCTTTGATAAAAAGATGAAAGTGTTTCTTGTCAATGCCATTGTACTTTCTTAAAACACGCTTGGCTTGCGACCAGAAATTCTCAATGCCATTGATGTGATTATGGTCTTTTGCAAATTCTTTGGAATGGTTAATTCTAAAGTGTTTAAAATCAGAAACATCAAGAGCATTGTAGCTTTTATAGCAATCTGTATAAACAACACTGTCAGGCTTGATTTTGCTTGTGATGATAGGCATTGGTGTGTTAGTCTTGGTGTCTTTAACCACAACCACAAAGACTTTACCGTTGCGTTTTAAAAGACCGAAGACAGCTGTTTTACCACCAGCTCTGCGACCACGCTTGCCTTTGCCAATGCCACCAAAATAGCTTTCATCAAGCTCTATTTCGCCATCAAACAATTCTTTAGCCTTAAGATCAAGATGGTATTCTATCACAAGTCTGATTTTGTGATAGAATAAAGCTGCTGAATTATGCTGAATACCAAGCAAATCAGCTGCCGAACGAGCAGTCACTTCAAGTACAAAAAAATTCAAGCATCCTTTTTTTGTACTTTTTTACTGAGTTTACAATGGGTTATCTTCATAAAACTAGTATAACATGAGAGTTATTCTAATACAGACCCTAAATAAAATTCTATTGATATGGGTTTTATGCGACTCGGTAGTGTATCAATGGGGTACAGCCTATTGAAAACAAATCACTTTGACAAAAAAGCTAATCAAACAAGCAGATTAACAAGCTAAAAACCATATTCGTAAGTTTTGTGACGCCGATATCACCTAATGCCGTCAGAATTTGGGGGTAGTTATAACGATTTAATGGAGCATTGGCGAAACGACCTAAAATACCCAGCCAAGGTAGTAAATTTACTAACATCCAAGCGCTTTTAGATAGATAGCATGAATATTGATGCCATTGTAAAAGCAGTAATTGATGATATCAACTTAGCCAACTATGTAGCAAAAGTAATTAATTAGTAATTATTTTGTAGTTACAAAATGACATAAAAATCAAAGAAAAAAGCAGCCAAAATCTG
>NZ_MUXT01000002.1 GCF_002014965.1 Moraxella canis | reverse complement strand
GGGTTTGGTTTTTCTTATGGGTGGTGGTTGGATTTTTTTTAGACGTGAGCATTAAATAAAAAATGTGCTGGTTACCCAACACATTTTTTATTTAGAAATTTGAGCTTAGATAGTGAGGGCATCCAAATACTTTTCGGCATCAAGTGCAGCCATACATCCAGTACCAGCTGATGTAATCGCCTGGCGATAGACATGATCAGCCACATCCCCAGCAGCAAACACGCCCTCAATACTGGTCGCGGTTGCATTGCCACTCAATCCGCTATTAACAATAATATAGCCATCTTGCATCTTAAGCTGACCTTCAAATAGCCCAGTATTTGGCTTGTGGCCAATAGCAACAAACAGACCCATAATGTCCAACTGTTTAACCGATCCGTCTTGGGTTGATTCAATGGTAAGCCCAGTAACGCCCATGTCATCCCCAGTCACTTCTTTGACCTGATGATTCCATTCAATCTTAATATTACCACTTTTAACTTTTTCAAATAATTGATCTTGCAGGATTTTTTCGGCGCGCAGGCTATCGCGGCGATGTATCAAGATGACTTCGCTGGCGATATTAGAAAGATACAGCGCCTCTTCCACAGCGGTGTTACCGCCGCCGACCACGGCAATTTTTTGATTCTTATAAAAAAAGCCATCACAAGTGGCACATGCAGATACCCCTTGACCCATAAACTTTTGTTCAGAATCGAGTCCCAAATACTGAGCCGTGGCGCCAGTGGCAATGATCAGCGCGTCACAGGTATAAGTACCGCTATCTCCCACCAATGTAAAAGGGCGATTTTGTAAATCGACTTGATTGATGCTGTCATAAATGAGCTCTGTGCCAAAGCGTTCGGCATGTGCTCTCATGCGATCCATCAGACCATTACCAGTCAGACCATGCGCATCGCCTGGCCAATTATCCACCTCAGTGGTTGTGGTCAGTTGTCCGCCAACTTGTAAGCCTGTAATGATGACAGGATTTAGGTTGGCGCGCGCAGCGTAGACTGCAGCAGAGTAGCCTGCAGGGCCTGAGCCTAAGATGATAAGGCGATGATGCTTTGACATAATTTCACTTCCTAATTAAATAACGATTTGATAAGTATATAAGGCTGCCACCCATAATTGCAAGTAAAAAGCCCAAATCATTGGGATTTGAGCTTTTGATACAACACGACTTACTTTAGATCATGCAACGATTAATCTAAAAATGCAAAGTGATCAATGTCCATCTGCATCATAGTCTCGCTTGGTACGGTCATGCTCTCTGCGTGGGCTGAGCTGCGTGGCAGAAGCTTTTCAAAGTAGAATTCAGCTGTCTGAGTTTTGGCGATATAAAACTCTTTAGGCTGCTCACCGCCATTTTTGATCTTATCAAATGAAACGGCTGCCATGCGTGCCCAATGATATGCCATCATCACATAGCCTGAATACATCAAAAAGTCATCAGAAGCCGCTGATACAATGTCACGATCTTTACGCGCGGTCAGTAGTAGGCGTGCGGTTAGCATGTTCCATTCAGCACACAGTTTGGTCAGTACCCAGACATATTTGCGCATGTCTTTATCTAGGGCATACTCACCACACCATTTCATGATGCTCGCAGTATAATCACGAATTGCTTTACCGCCACCATGCAGCAGTACTTTTCTGCCCAATAGGTCCAGTGCCTGTACGCCTGTAGTGCCTTCATACAGTGTCGAGATGCGCGCGTCACGAGCGATCAGCTCCATGCCTGACTCTTTGATATAGCCATGACCACCATAGATTTGCTGACCATGCTTAGCGGCTTCAATGCCAAGCTCTGTCAAGAAGCCTTTTAAAATTGGCGTATAAAAGCCCATCTTATCATCCCACTTTTTGATGGCAGCTTCATCACCTTTGGCAACCGCCTCAGCCAGTTTATCTGCATAGCGTGCGGTGTGATAGATCATTGAGCGAGCGCCTTCCACGAATGCTTTTTGGGTTAGTAGCATACGGCGGACATCAGCGTGATGGATGATGGCATCTGCCGGCTGATCTGGCTCTTTGGTGCCCGATAGTGCTCGCATAGAGCGGCGTTCTTTGGCATAAGGTAGGGCGTTTTGGAAAGATAATTCCATATGCGCCAGACCCTGAATACCAGTACCAATACGCGCCGTATTCATGTAGGTGAACATCGCTTTTAAGCCTTTATTCGGCTCACCAATTAAGAAACCAGTGGCAGCATCAAAGTTGATGACACAGGTGGCAGATGATGAAATGCCCATTTTGTGTTCAATTGAACCACAGACAACCGCATTTTTCTCGCCGACTTCACCATCAGTATTTGGCAGGAACTTCGGCACAATGAATAGTGAAATACCTTTAGTACCAGCAGGCGCATCAGGCAGTCTTGCCAAGACAATGTGAACAATATTTTCGGTCAAATCATGCTCACCTGCAGAAATGAAAATCTTACTGCCAGTGATTGCGTAGCTGCCATCATCGTTTGGCACCGCACGAGTTTTCATTTGATTTAAGTCGGTACCGGCTTGTGCTTCTGTTAAACACATCGTACCTGACCACTCACCTGAGATCAGTTTTGGCAGATAGGTAGATTTTTGTTCGGCGTCGCCATACTGTAAAATCGTATTAACAGAGCCTGTGGTAAGACCAGGATACATTGCCCATGGCCAGTTTGCCGTACCCATCATTTCTGATTTGATCAGATTTAAAGACATCGGCAAATTCATGCCGCCAAATTCTTCAGGATAGCTGATGCCTTGCCAGCCGCCTTCAACGAACTGCTGATACGCTTCTTTGAAGCCAGTCGGTGTGGTGACTTCGCCATCTTTAAAAGTACAGCCTTCGGCATCGGCAGGCTGATATAAAGGCGATAGCACATTTTCGGCAAAATCTGCAAAGCCTTCTAGAATCATATCCACCGACTCAGGATCTGCAGCGGCGCCATTGTCCAATGTTTTGTAATGCGCTTGATAGTCAAGCATTTCGTTCATCAAAAATTTGATATCGCGCAAAGGGGCTTTATAAGTTAACATGAAATATCCTTTTATTTCAATTTATAGGGCATGTGAGCACTCAAAAACTGCTTGAGATGCTTTCACTATACAGAGATTTTGCTGCTTATTAAAGGGTTAAAATGGTATAGATAACTTATTTTCATAATAACTAAGATTCATTATAATTATTAGTTATTCAACTGTACGAAATACCCTTAAAACAAGCCATAAACTATCCACAGTCCATTCAATGACTTCTTAATCTGTCTGATTACAGCTTACATGCACCGCCTTCGCAGCCTTCATCGTTGATGCTATCGACGCCACCTTCAACCGCGACGCCATCAAAATCATCAAATAAATCCTCTAAATCATCAAACATCTCATCGGCTTGAGTTTGAAGTTTTTCGGTCATGTCATCTCTCCAATTAATGTTAAATAAACAGTCAATTTAAAATTCCACTTGGGATAAGTCAATCGTCTCGCCAGTCCACAGCTCAAAAGACAGTTTTGCTTGATGGATAAGCATACCAAAACCATCGGATCTCTTGGCACCTTGTTTTTCAAAATGCGCCAAAAATTCCGATGGCTTGCCGTACATCATATCATAGGCAAAGCTAGCCGAGCAGCTGCCCAAATCAAGCACTTGCCCTGTGGTGGTGGCAGACGTGGCATTGATAATCACATCGAAGGCATCGGCAGTGTTTAAGTCCGATAGCGGCTTTGCGCTTAAACGATCAGAGTTAAAATCATCAATCAAGGCTTGGGCTTTTGATAAAGTGCGATTAAAAACAGTGATCTGTGAGCCAGTTTCTAAAAGTGGCAAGATCGCGCCACGAGTTGCGCCACCAGCACCGAGGATGGCGATTGTTTTATGTGCCAAATCCACATGCTGGGAGTGCAGATCAGCCACCAGTCCCCGCCCGTCGGTGTTATCGCCATACAGCTGACCGTCTTTTTGCATCAGGGTATTCACCGCACCGGCACTGGCGGCGTAGCTGCTAAGCTGACCGCGATCTTTAACCAGCTGATAAGCCATTTCTTTAAAAGGCAGCGTGACATTTGCACCCACACCGCCGCCTGCAAAAAATGCAGACACAACCGCAGCAAAGCTTTCGGCGTCATTAGGACAGTATTGTTTTTGATAATTGATAGGCAGCCCAACACTGCGCGCAAACGCAGCATGGATTTGGGGGCTTTTTGAGTGATTGATGGGATTACCAATGACGATAAAGTGCTGCATGGGGCGGAGTTTCCGATAGGCTAAAATGATCAAAAGCTAATTTTATCAAAATTCGCTGCTGATGGGGTGGTGTCTATGGGCTTTTATGTTAAAATTATTAAAATTTTGATTAATGGTAATGTCATGGCAAGCGACCAACCAAAAAAAACCCCCAGTGCTTCTCCCAAAAAAATCCGTAAAACTTGGCTAATATGGGCAGTTTTATTGGCAGTTTTGGCGGTGCTGTTTTTGACGTTTCGTCCAGTCGCTGATGAAGAATTGGTCGAAGATGATGGTGAGGTCAAGGTCTATGAGCCTGTCGTCTATGATACTGCCGCATGGCAAAAGGCTGCCGATACAAGCAGCGATATTGAAGAGCTAAAAGCACAGCTTGGCAGCACTGCCACAACAGAAGAAGCGCTTGATTTTCATGGTAAGCGTGCGACCCGTTACCGCTTTAGCGCACCGCACGAACCGCCTTTTTATGTCATTGAGTCGCAGGAGTTTTTGGAGGTGGTTTGGTATTATGCCGCCCCTACCGATGATGAGGCAACCAAAGCGCAGTCCATCGACTTTGCCAAGCGTGGCTATCGTATGATGAGTATGCTTGACCCAAATACAGGCGCGCATGTGGTGCATCAAATACTCCAAGGCGTCGCCATGGGATCGCAGCGCATTGGTGCACTTGGTCTTGAGCAGGCAGATTGCCAAGACTACCGCTGCCAAATTATTTTGCATAAATAACTGTCTATGCCAAATTTTTATCAATATCTAGATCATGCTTTGGTGGTGACAGATGATCGCATGGATGAGCGAGCTTTTGCTTTTGGGGATGGATTTTTTAGTACCATCGGCGTGCACCAAGGTGAGATCCTTTTTGCTGAATTACACCGCGACAGAATCACGCATGGTTTGAGTATTTTTAAGCTTAATTTAGAAACTGATGAGATGATGACGGCTTTAAGTCAGCTTGCCGATCACATGACAGAAGGCATGATCAAAATCATCATCACTCGACCCAAGCAAAGCGTACGCGGCTATGGTTTTTTGGCGGCGCAGCCTGCTCAAGTGTTTATTAAAGTCATGCCATCGGCAATTTATCAAGGTGTATCATTTGTCAAAGGCATACCCATTCAGCCCACAATGGCGCGCCAAATGGTCTGCTTGACGCACAAGTTATCCCACCGTCCACCGCACCTAGTAGGGATGAAGCTGATTGGCTCGATCGAGCAGGTGTTTGGGCATGCAGAGCTACTCCATCGTCAGCGAGCAGATGACAGTATTTTGGATGGTTTGGTTGCCAATGTGCATGGCGAGTGGATTTGTGCCACGATGGGGAATGTGTTTTATCGCCTTGGACAAGATTGGTACACGCCTTTGGTTGATAAATCAGGCGTGTTGGGGGTCATGCGACGCGCCGTCATCCAAAGCGGTCTGCTTGGTGATGTCAAAGAGCGCGTCTTAACCGATGCAGATCTTGATTTGATTGACGGCTTAATCACGACCAACGCGGTTCGCGGCATGACAGCCATGTCAATGTTGAACGGACGCAAACTTGCTCATACTTTTGGCTGATTTTATTGATCTGTCATGAGATGTGCTTTGAGATGTGGGCTAAATTTAGTGGCTATTTGTCATAAATTTTTGCTAAAATGAACAAAATATATCGCAATGAAATGTTATGGCAGCTCCAAAAAAAACCCAAAAACCCCAAAAAACACCAAACCATAGGCGTGCATCAAGACGCCCAAAAACTCACGCCACTTCGCCCAATTCCCCCATCAAAACTGTACTTTTGATGATGGCTTTGGTTGCCACGCTGCTTGTGCTGTTTGTGGTGTATCAGTCGATTTATGCGACCACTGGACACCCAGAGCATGTGATCACGGTTGATAAAGGCGAGACTTATCACAGTCTTTTGAGTGAAGAGCCTTGGTCGGATGCGTTTTTGAGCTCGGCATTTGTGACTAAGGCATATGTTGCGCTTGCCACAGATAAGCCGCTACAGGCTGGCGGTTATCAGGTGCCAGCAGGTGCCAGCCTTGCTCAGATGGTGCGTATTTTAAGCGAGGGCGGAACAGCGACTGAATTTAGCTTGCGTATCATTGAAGGGAAGACGGTTAAGGATTTGTATCATGCCCTTAAGACAACCGACGGCGTGGCTTTAGAAGTGCTTACCCCACCTTCGGACGGTTATGGCTGGACGGATGTGGCGCGTGATAATGAGGCGGTGGCAAAGGCACTTGAGATTGAATCACCCAACGGAAATTTAGAGGGGATGTTTGCGCCAAATACTTATAAATTTGCGCATGGCACAACAGATTTGGCGATTTTAAAGCGCTTATATCAAGATCAACTGAATATTTTAAATGAAGCTTGGGAGTCTCGCGATGAGAACTTGCCTTATGAGACGCCGTATGAGGCACTGATCATGGCAAGCATTATTGAAAAAGAAACGGGGGTTGCACAAGAGCGGCAGATGGTTTCGGCGGTGTTTGTCAATCGTTTGCGTCAAGGCATGCGACTACAGACCGACCCAACCATCATTTATGGATTATTCGATCGTTATGATGGCAAGATTTATCGAAGTAATATTGCTGAAAAAACAGAGTATAACACCTATCAAATTGATGGCTTGCCGCCTACGCCCATTGCGCTGCCTTCGGCGGCTTCTATCAAGGCAACCATGCATCCAGCGGATACCGATGTGATTTTCTTTGTGGCGACAGGTAATGGAGGCCATACGTTTAGCCGCACCTACCAAGAACACCAAAAAGCTGTGGCAGAATATCGCGCTGTCATGCGCAGCAGTACTCAATAAAAGGAAGGGATATGCAAGGGCGATTTATCAGTTTTGAAGGCACTGAAGGCGTGGGCAAGACCACGGCGATCGAAGCGCTGATTGATCGGCTGGCAGATCGTGGTATTCAAGTCTTGCGCACGCGCGAACCTGGGGGTAGTGAGCTGGCTGAGCAGCTGCGCCAATTATTTTTAAATCCTGATACGGATATGAATGCCGATACAGAGATTTTGCTGATGTTTGCTGCGCGTAGTGATCATTTGCATCAGGTGATTTTACCTGCGATCAAGTCAGGTCAATGGGTGGTCAGTGACCGATTTTTTGATAGTACGGTGGCTTATCAAGGCTTTGGGCGCTACCAAGGAGACCAAGCGGCACTGGCTAAGATTGAGCTTTTGATTGAGCAGTTTGTGCCCATCCATCCTGATGTGACGCTTTGGCTTGATCTGGATGTGACCACAGGCATGCAGCGCGCCGCCAAACGCAGTGCTGCCGACCGAGTGGAAGCCAACGACATCGCTTTTTTTGAGCGTGTGCATCAAGGCTTGGCATATCAGCACAGCCAGCACCCCAATCGCATTCACCGTATTGACGCAAATGGCACCGTGGCAGATGTGGCGGCACGGATAGATGCTGCTTTGGGTCTTGATTGACCATCTCATGGCTTAAGCTGCTTTTGTGGCGCTTTATTGACCGTTATCATCAGCTTTTGTAAAGCTTTGGTAAGATTTTGTCGCCAAAACAATCTTGACGGTAAGATAAAAATTGATGATACTTTGGCAAAATCACCGCTCGCTACGATAAGGAATTTTTATGCGCAAAATCGCTCTGGCGCTGTGTACAGCCATGATGGTATCGACGCCTGCTTGGTTTACGCTAACGCATGCTACCCAAGCACATGCCGCTCATCAAGTGGACTTTTCAGACTTGGTTGAGCGCGTCTCGCCAGGGGTTGTGCGTATCAGCATCACTAAAAATGTTGATCAAGAGACGCTGGCGCAGGCGCGCGCTGTTGAATTACTCAAAGGATTTTTGGGTAATCAAGCCAAGCTGCCTGATATTCCAGTGATCGAGCATGGCTATGGCACGGGATTTTTTATTACCCAAGATGGTTATATTTTGACCAATCATCATGTGATCGAAAATGCTCAAACCATTACCGTTACCTTGCATGATCGCACTGAGCTTGATGCGACTTTGGTCGGTAGTGATGAAAGCTCAGACATCGCGGTGCTGAAAGTTTCAGGCGCTCATTTCCCTGCCTTACCAGTGGCTAAAACAGATACTCTAAAAGTTGGCGAACCTGTACTTGCCATTGGCTCTCCGTTTGGTTTTGATTATTCAGCCTCAGCAGGGATTGTCTCGGCAAAATCTCGTAATGTCAGCCGTGAGGCAGCCGTCCCCTTTATCCAAAGTGATGTCGCCTTAAATCCTGGTAATTCAGGCGGACCGTTGTTTAATCAGCACGGAGAAGTGGTGGCGGTCAATTCTTTGATCTTTAGTGGCACTGGCGGATATATGGGGCTGTCATTTTCCATTCCTATTGATGCTGCCATGGACATTTATCGCCAAATTCGCGAACATGGACGCGTCACCAGAGTGTATTTAGGCATCTCTGTTCAGGATGTTGATCGCAATTTGGCTGAAGCATATGGATTGTCCAGACCTCAAGGGGCGCTGCTCACTCGCGTAAATCCAGATTATCCCGCCAGTCAAGCAGGCCTTAAAGCTGGGGATGTGGTGCTAAGTTTTAATGACATTCCGATTGTCCATGCCCATGATTTATTAAACCAAATCAATCGTGCCAAACCCAATGACTCTTTTGTGCTGACCTATCAGCGTCAAGGACGGCAGTATACCGCATCAGGCAATTTTGGTGATGCTCAAAATGACATTGCCTCCGAATTCAAATCAAAAAATACTGATGGCGTGCGTTTGGGTGTGCGCTTAAGATCGCTTAATGCAGCCGAGCGGCGTACATTGAGTCGCTATGGTGTCAATGGCGGCGTGATGATTACTTCGGTGGATCTGGTGGGCCGAGCTGCGCGCGCTGGCATCAGTCCTGGTGATGTGGTTGTTGGGTTAAATCATCAACCCATCCGCGATATTGAAGAGTTTGCCGCTGTTGTCGCCCAGCTGCCAAAATCGGGCGTGGTAGCAGTGCAGCTGATTCGCCAAGGCACGCCTGCTATTATTGGGCTGCGTATCGATGACTAAACGATGTTTAAAGTGTGCCTGACGATCAATGACTTAAACCGACCAAGCCAGATCATAAAATAACTGTAAAAATGTCATCTAAATGTGATAAACTACAAAAGATTATTCTGCTTGTTAAAATCTTAGCTAAAGCAGCTCCAATCATCTTCATCATAACTAAAAGTATTCAGCAAGGTGTCTTATGACAGATGCGTATCAACAAATCAAATCAACATTAAAAGGTGTAATGACCGCTTTGGTGACTCCCATGAAGCCAGATGGCTCGGTGGACTATGATACGCTTGCCCGTCTGATAGATTGGCAGATTGATGAAGGAATCAATGCCTTGGTAGCGGTAGGCACCACGGGCGAGTCAGCGACCCTTGCGATGGATGAGCATATTGATGTGATTCGCTTTTTTGTGAAACAAGTCGCAGGGCGTGTCCCGGTCATCGCAGGCACTGGTGCTAACTCAACCCATGAGGCGATTGCTCTGACCGCTGCTGCCAAGCAAGCAGGCGCTGATTTTGCTTTATTGGTTGTGCCATATTATAACAAGCCAACCCAAGAAGGCATGTATCAGCACTTTAAGGCGATTGCTGAGGCGGTGGATATTCCTCAGATTTTATACAATGTGCCTGGTCGCACGGTTGCTGATTTATCTGAAGAGACAGTGAGCCGTTTGGCGGATATTGATAATATCGTGGCAATCAAGGACGCCACGGGCGATCTTGAGCGTGGCATTAGCTTGATTCGCCGAGTGGGTGAGCGATTGGTGGTATTATCAGGTGATGATCCAACCGCGCTTGAGCTGATTAAATATGGCTCAAAAGGCGATATTTCTGTCACTTCTAATATCGCACCTAAGGCGATGAGTCAGGCGTTTGAGTTGGCGCTTGAAGGTCGTTTTGATGAAGCCTGCCAAATTCATGACACAGTCGTTCATCTACATCGTGATTTATTCATTGAATCCAGTCCACAGCCTGTCAAATACGCCTTGAATAAGATGGGTAAAATTGATAAAGGCATCCGCTTGCCGATGGTATGGCTTTCTGAACAATATCACGAAACCATTGATAATGCACTAAAAAAAGCAGGCTTGCTTTAGTTTGAGCCAATGCTTGCTTAACTGCGAATAAATAGGGGCAATGCCCAGACACAAGACAAAAGTGGAATGTTTATGAAATTTTTAAAAATTACTGCCGGTGTGTTGATGGCGAGCGTCGTGCTGACAGGCTGTACAGCAACCAAAAATATTCTGTCAAAGCGTGATAATGGCAGCTTAGATTATCGCGATGAAAAAAAACTGGCGCCCATTCAGCTGCCAGCTCAGCAGCCAGCTGCAGAATTCACCCCTTTATATAATACGCCAGATTCGGTGAGTCAGTTGCCAGATTTTATCAATGACTCAGGCAAGCAGTATCAACTGCCAAGACCACCGAGTGTTAGGTAATATGGCTCGAAGCTTTGGATGACTTTTATTTATTAATCAAACGAGATTACCATGCAAAAACAAGCGCTACTTTATACCGGAAAAGCCAAATCAGTTTATGAAACTGATCATCCTGACTATTTAATTCTACATTTTCGCAACGATGCCAGCGCATTTAATGGCGAAAAAATGGAAAGCCTTGATCGTAAAGGCATGGTGAATAATCGCTTCAATGCTTATATCATGCAAAAGCTTGCCGATGCAGGCATCGAAACGCACTTTGAAAAGCAGCTTTCTGATGACGAAGTTTTGGTAAAGCGCCTGAAAATGATTCCTGTAGAAGCCGTTGTGCGTAACTATGCCGCTGGCGGCTTGATGAAGCGCTTGGGATTGTCCGAAGGTTTGCCATTATTGCCACCAACTTATGAGCTGTTCTATAAGGATGATGCGCTTGGTGATCCAATGCTGAGTGAATCAACCGCCATTGCACTGGGCTATGCCACAGCTGATGAGCTTGCCCAAATGCAAAGCCTAACTTTAAAGGTTAATGAAGTATTATCAAAATTATTTGATGAAGCTGATTTGATGTTGGTGGATTTTAAATTGGAGTTTGGGTTATTCCAAGGTCGCGTGGTGCTTGGTGATGAATTTTCGCCAGATGGCTGCCGCTTGTGGGATAAACAAACCAAGAAAAAACTTGATAAAGATCGCTTCCGTCAAGGTTTGGGCGATGTGGTTGAAGGCTATGAGGAAGTTGCTCGCCGCATCGGTGTGCCTTTGTGATCATTTGAAGATTTTGAAGACAAAGCCATGTACTTTCAGATGTATAAAATCGTCACCTATATCCCAGAATCCGATCTGGAGACGGTGAAAACCGCGATGTTTGAAGCTGGGGCTGGTCATTTTGGTCAATATGAACACTGCAGCTGGCAGACATTGGGCGTGGGTCAGTTTCGCCCCTTAGAAGGCGCCAATCCAGCAGTGGGCGAAATCGGTCAGGTCAGTCAAGTCTCTGAATGGAAAGTGGAGATGATGGTACCTGAAAATAAGCTGTATGAGGTTGTTGAGGCTTATAAACAGGCACATCCTTATGAAGTACCTGCCTATGAAGTCTATCAGACGGTAGATATTGAAAGCGATTAAGCCTGTCAAATTAACATTATCTAGCCAATCTTTAATAAGCCTTTGGAAGTTTTCAAAGGCTTATTTGTTATGACCCTGTTAATCGCTGCGCTCAGTGACGCCTTCTTGCACGCGATCTTCGATGACTTGCGCTAATGTTTCGTAAGTGGGGCTCTGGGTGTCTAGCACGGCTTGCCAAGCGTGAATCGCATCATGGCGATAGATATGACCATGCCCTGGTGGAGTGTTGCTTGATGCTGGCATATCTAAGCTCAGCTCCCAAAGGCTCAAAATAGGTAGCCAAAGCGGCATACGAGCAAGATCTCGCCCTGCTGGCTCGCTCATCCAATCTGGACGGCGATAGAGCATGTCGGGTGACCACCAGACAATCGGATCAGATGCATATTGCACAAAGACAATGCGCGGCGGCTGCCAATTTTCATAAAGATGTCCTTGAGGATGACCTTGTGCGCTTAGCATTTCTGGATAATCCATAAATCGCACATGCCGTCCTCCGTCGATAATGGGCAAATTCTCAGGGGTGCTATCTGCACGCATCTTAACCAAATTTGACCAAAGCTCGCTCAGTCGTGGCGTGCCGACCCATACAGCACCATCAATACTTGATATCAGTTCATTATAATCTTGAAAATTGCTTTGGGTGGCAAAGGCGCCCAGTGATTCACCAGCCAAATAAAGCTTGGGGCGGTGTTTGGGATCAAGCTTGGACAGTCTATTTTGAATGGCTTGATATAATCGCTGGTTGGCTTCACTGGAAGCTTGCCTATCAACAATGAATGAAATTTGGCTTGGCAAATAAGAATACTGGATGGAGACGCTGGCTATATCGCCATCGGTCAGATATTCTGCTGCTAAGCTGCTGTATTCTTCAACCCAGCCACGACCTGTCGCGCCATGAATGACCAAGTGTGATCGCTGCCATGCGCCTGTTCTGTCCATCTCTTTAAGGGCTAATGCCACCAGTGCGTCTGCATCACTGGTGACAGATTCTTCATGATCAAGCCCAACAAAGACACGGATAGGCTCCAAAGCAGGCTTGCCAGTGACCGAAGAGATGTCAGCTGCACTTGGACCAAGTGAGACAAAACGCTGACCATAATGTCCAAGCGCCTGCCATGGCTGAGTTGAGACGCCATCAACGCCTGAGCGGTTGGGCGTGGTGGGTGCATTCAAAGACTCAGGCTCTGTCAAATCAAGCTCAAGGGCTTTTTGAGAGATGAATTGTAAGGCAGGGCGCCATACATAATGACGCGTCAGCCCTATCAAAACTGAGCCGACCAATGCAGTGACCAAAACCCAGGTGATCACGCGAATCGGCAATGCAAGTTTTGGAGCAGTCAGATTCACCAGCCACTCAATCAAAACAATAATCCATCGACCTAATACAATGATACCAAGCCAGCCCAACACCCCAATCACCACGCCAAGGGCCGTAAGGTACAGCGGCTCTTTGGGCATATCCATCAAGTCACGCATGGTTTGCATGATCTGCCACTGATAAACTGTCATGGCAACCAAACCCAGCAGTCCAATGAAAGTAATGGGTAAACGGTATTTGCTCAAAATGGTGATCTTTGGGCGATTTAGTGCAAGACAAATCAGATTGATGGCATGATGAATAAATTTACCCACAGCATAGCCAACTGATCCAGATACCGCACAGCAAACGGCTTGTATCAACCATGAGCGCGGCAGTAACATGGGCGTCATGGAGATATAAAAACAGACAAACCCCAAAATAAGCCCAAAAATACTCAATGTGTGAAAAAACAACCAAGGTGAGGCGATGGGATGGTGGGATGGCGCGTTGGCACTGGATGGCAGCTTCATAATAACCCAAAAATGACAAAATAAAGACAAAGATTTTATCATTTTAATTAAATAAAAAATAAAAGAAATAAAAAACTTTGTTGTAAAAGCGTTAATGAATTTTAGGTTTTTAAGCCCAATTTTTTATGCTATGATAGACCAATTTTTATAAAAATTTTGGAAGTATCATGTCAACTTTGCTGAGTCATCACGAGTATCTTCGCCTCAAAAGTCAGGGCTTTAGTCATGTACCCTTGATCAAAAAACGTCTTATGGATGACGCCACGCCTGTGTCGGTTTTTGCCAATATCAGACAGCTCAATCCCAAGGCATATTTGTTTGAGTCAGTGGTTGGCGGTGAGCGTTTTGCGCGTTACTCGATGATTGGTCTGGGCAAGGGGGTGTATTTTGAATACCAAGATGGCGTTATGCGTGTAGGGTCGGAGCTTGTGGGTACGGTATCAAGCACAAAGACCGATCAGCCGTTTGATGAGATTCGACGCTTTATGGGGCAATTTAAAATGCCCACCAAAGACGATGTGCCAAATTTACCAGTCTTTAGTGGCGGTTTGGTGGGGTATTTTGGGTATGATTTGATACGCACGATTGAACCGACAGTTGGGCATTCTGGCGCACCCAATCCTTTGAATTTGCCTGATCTGTGGCTGATGCTTTCTACAGAGGTAGTGGTCTTTGATAATCTTGAGCACACGCTTTCTATTGTGGTCTATGCCAACTGTGATGTTGAAAACGGCTATGAAGATGCGCTCAGTCGCTTAACGAATATCGAAAATGCCCTGAATCAAAAGCCAGATCTGACCACCAAAGTGCAACCGATACCAAAGTTTGTGTCAGCCACAGGTGAGCAAAAATTCTGTGATGATGTCCAAAAAATCAAAGACTATATCTTGGCAGGCGATGTGATGCAAGTCGTGCCTGCTCAAAGATTGTCAGCCGATTTTGAAGGAGATGCGCTCAGCGTGTATCGAGCGCTGCGTTATTTAAACCCATCGCCGTATCTATTTATGCTGCATGGTGAAACTTTTGGTGCAGCCAAATCTCCGTTTGATATCATTGGCGCTTCCCCTGAGATCTTATCGCGCATCGAAAACGGCACAGTGACGGTCAGACCATTGGCAGGTACACGCCGGCGTGGCAGTGATATGGATGAGGATCTGGCGCTTGAGCATGAGTTATTAAACGATCAAAAAGAGATCGCAGAACATCTGATGCTCATTGATCTAGGACGTAATGACATTGGGCGCGTCTGTGAGATCGGTTCGGTTAAGGTGACCGATAAGATGTTCATTGAGCGCTACTCACAAGTCATGCATATTGCCAGTAATGTCGAGGGACGTGTGCGCCAAGATGTGGATGCTTTGGATGTGTTTTGCGCGACTTTTCCAGCAGGCACCTTGTCCGGCGCTCCAAAAATCCGCGCCATGCAAATCATTGATGAGGTTGAGCCGGTGCGCCGCACCGTTTTTGGTGGGGCGATTGGATATCTGGGCTGGCATGGTAATATGGATACTGCCATCGCGATACGTACAGCCGTCATGAAAGATGGTCAAATCCACGTACAAGCTGGTGCAGGCGTGGTGGCAGATTCAGACCCTATGGCTGAATGGGATGAAACCAACAAAAAAGCTTTAGCCCTTGTCAAGGCAGTAGAAATGGCGTGTAGAGGGCTTGAGATTTAGAGCCTGGCATAATTTCTATAAATTTAGGGTCGTTAATTCCGACCCTAAATTTTAAATTTCAATATGTACAGTTTCTATAGGCTCTAAAAAGTTTCCTGATTGCGTTGACCGCCATAACTTACCTGGTAATTGCTCAATAATTTGATCATCTTCTACCAGTTTCACAATGGCTTGACTTAGTATAACTTAACTTCATTTAAATAACAGAAAAACACGGAAAACACTTATATAAATTTCCATTTTTGATATGGTAAATAATTATTGCCACATCATCAATTATTAAATGAAATACAAAATATCCGAATATGCAAAACTCAACAAAGTAACCTATCGCACTGTATGGGCATGGGTAAAAAGTGGCAAGGTACAATCCGAACTAACAACCACTGGACGGATATTGATTGTTGATAATGAGGTGCGTAAACAAACCGTTGTTTGTATCTACTGCCGTGTTTCATCAAGCGAAAATAAAAGCAACCTTGATAGTCAAGCCGATAGAATGATTGCTTATGCCAATGCTCGTGGCTATAAAGTTGATAAGGTAATTAAAGAAGTGGGTAGTGGTTTAAATGACAATCGTAAGAAACTCATAGACCTACTCAATGACAAAACAGTCGATGTCATTATTGTCGAACATAAAGACCGATTAACACGCTTTGGCTTTAACTACATTAAAACCTTGCTTGCTATGCAAAACCGTAAAATAGAAGTGGTTAATCAAGTGATCGATGAAAGAGAAGACTTAATTGCTGATTTTACTTCAATCATCACTTCATTTTATGCTAGGATTTACGGACAAAGAAGAACCAAACGCAAAACCGAACAACTTATTAAAAAATTGCAGGACAAATAAACTGCCATGTACTTAACTCACACAATCCGCATTAAACAAAACCACAAGCATTACAAAATGCTTGATGACTATGCGTTTTTGTGTAAAAACCTATTCAATGTAGCAACCTATCACAACAGACAAGCCATCATTACAAATAACAAAACGCCAACCGCTTTTAATCTCATCAATCAACTCACCCAAGAAAAACAAGGTGATTATATTGCTATGCCTGCCAAAGTTGCACAGCAAGTAATTAAACAAGTTTCTCAAAACTTTGGGTCTTTTTAGGCGGTGATTAAAGCCTATCATAAAGACAAATCCAAGTTTTTAGCTCGTCCTAAATTACCAAAATATTTAGATAAAACCAAAGGACGAGCTAACATTATTTTTACCAAACAAGCAGTTTCTAAACGTGATTTGCAAAAAGGCATTTTAACCCTTTCAAGCTATTTTGATACACCATTGTCTTTTGAACTTGGCAAACTTAAAAACATCATCAATTTTGACAACATACAAGAAGTCAAAGTTGTCAATATTGCCAATGGTTATGATATTAAGATCACTTACAAAACAGACAAGCCAACGCCTAAACACAATAATGGGCGTTATATAGCGGTTGATTTAGGTTTAAATAATCTTATAACCGCTGTTAGCAACACAAACAATACGCCTTTTATTGTTACAGGTAAGACTGTAAAATCTGTTAATCAATTTTTTAATAAAATCAAAGCTAAGCTACAGGGTGAAAAAGACAAATTTATTCACCTTGCCAAGCAAAGCAATAAAATCATTCCACAGATTAACTGCATTAACAAACAATTAAATAAGTTATCATTTAAACGTAATAATCAAATCAATGATTATTTACATAAAGCAAGCCATTATCTTATCAACCACGCAGTTGCCAACGAGATAACAACGATTGTTATCGGTTATAATCAAGATTGGAAACAAGGGATAAATATTGGTAAAAGAAACAATCAAAGTTTTGTCAGTGTGCCTTTTGCAAGATTGGTACAAATGATACAGTATAAAGCTAAATTACAAGGCATTGATGTGATTGTTGCTGAAGAAAGTTATACAAGTAAATGTAGCTTTCTTGATGATGAACCCATTGCTAAACAAGTTAATTATCAAGGTAAACGTGTTAAGCGTGGTTTATTTAAATCAAGCAATAACACGCTTATCAATGCTGATGTCAATGGTGCTTACAATATTTTAAGAAAAGTAATTGGGAAGTTTGATTACAACCCAATAGTGGTGTGTAGTACGCCTAAGATGATTAATCCATTAAAGGCTAATTCTTAAACTTAAATTTCCGTGTTTTTCCGTGAAATTTGGAACTATAAATACTTAATGGGACAGGTTGTGTCCATTTGAATAAAATGATTCAATTTTTATGCGTTATTTTAAGTATGAGCAACGATCGGATTATTTGAACATAAATAATTTATAAAAATCAATAATTTATAAAAATTCTCAGTGATTTGGATTAAAATTTTAAAAAAAAGCTTGCACATTCTCAAAAATTTGCTATTATATGCACCACTTAGGAAATACACCGCCGGCTTAGCTCAGTTGGTAGAGCAACTGACTTGTAATCAGTAGGTCGCCAGTTCGATTCCGGCAGCCGGCACCATTCCTAAAAATATTAGGTTAAGCCCATAAAATGGGCTTCATCTTTTACCAGACCAGTAAAAGAATACCTATCAAACTTGGTGGGGTTGGGGAGCGGTCAAACCCAACAGACTGTAACTCTGTCGCGAAAGCTTCGAAGGTTCGAATCCTTCCCCCACCACCATTATTCCCTACCTAGGTATACTACCCTGCGGGTGTAGTTTAGTGGTAGAACCTCAGCCTTCCAAGCTGATGGTGCGGGTTCGATTCCCGCCACCCGCTCCATATCACTCAAGTTTGCTCTTGTAGCTCAGGGGTAGAGCACTCCCTTGGTAAGGGAGAGGTCGCGAGTTCAATTCTCGCCAAGAGCTCCATATTTAGAATCCTTAGATATTTCTAAGGATTTTTTATTGGGGATTTTTTGGTGTAATTTGCCTTCTAATTACGCCAAGATTACGCCAATGAAATTACCTAAACCAAGAAAAAGAGGTCATTCTTATCGTATTGAGTTGATGATCAATGGTAAGAGACTCTCTGCAACTAGAGATACTGCAAAAGAATGTGAACAATGGGCTGCTAATATGTTATTAGAACATAAAGCAGGTCGTAAAGATGAAGTGGTTGAATCATCTCTAACAGTCACATTAACATTGTCAGAATTACTTAAGCTGTATCATGAGAATATTGGTAGATATAAAAGAAGTGATAGTGATAAATTTACCAGAAGAATCTTATTAAGAGATTATCCTGAACTGAGTCAAAAACAGATACATCAAATCACACCTAAAGATTTAACCCTATGGCGTAATAGTAGATTACAGTCAGTCAAACCCAGTACGCTTAAAAGAGAAATTTCTTATCTTTCTGCTGTTTTTAGTTATGCAGTAAAAGAGTTATTTATCTTAACGATCAATCCTTTTTCTCAAGTCAGTAAACCTACAAGTTCTAAACCAAGGAATAGAAGGGTTACAGATAATGATATAAGGCTGCTTAAGCAAGCTGTAGATTGGACTGGTACTAAACCATCAACAAGTAATCAATGGGTCGTATGGGCTTTCTTATTCGCCATAGAGACTGCTATGAGAAGAGGTGAGATACTAAGTGTCTGTAGAACAGATATTAAAGAGAATTACATTCACCTAACTAAAACCAAGAATGGTGATAGTAGGAATGTCCCTTTAAATAAAACTGCAAAAGAATTAGTTGTATTGGCTTTATCATATCATCAAGACAATCAACTAATACCTACCAGTATTAATGTTAATACCTTTCGCTTGGCTTGGGAAAGGGTAAGATCCAAAGCCAAGGTTAAGGATTTAACATTTCATGATAGCAGGCATGAAGCGATTAGTAGGTTTGTTTATAAATATAAAATGCCAGTAGAAACACTGGCAAAAATCACAGGTCATAAAGATCTAAAGATTTTATTAAATACTTATTATAACCCTACCATTAATGAAGTACTTCAGATGATGTCTGAAGACTAGTTATAACTCAAAATTATCAAACGCATCATCTTGTAGTTCAGAATCAATCTGACCCACAACATAAGATGTAATCTCTGTTTCTTGAGGCGCTACTTGAACATTATCTGATGATAACCAATTAGCAATCCAAGGAATAGGATTTGATGTACTAAAGAAAGGTTTTAGATCAATGGCTTTCATTCTTAAACCAGTAATATATTCTAAGTACTGGGTAAGAATATCTTTATTTAAACCAATCATAGAACCATCTTTAAATAAGTACTCAATCCATGCTTTTTCTTGTTCATAAGCTGACCAGAAAATATCATAGATTTCTTGACGACATTCATCTGCAATGGCTTTATAATCAGGATCTTCTTTCTGTAACAGAGATAGGATATGCTGTGTACCATTCAAATGCAAAGCTTCATCACGTGCAATTAACTTAATGATCTTAGCATTACCTTCCATCACTTTACGCTCAGCAAAGGCAAATGAACAAGCAAATGATACATAGAAACGAATAGCTTCTAGTACATTAATACTCATAATACATAGGTATAAGCGTTTCTTTAGCTCATACATATTAACTGCTTTATCTTGTTGATATTCTAACGATAAGCTGTGTAGAGTATCATAGTATTCAGAGATAGATTTAGCACGTTTAATAATCTCTGGATTAACCACAATATCATCTAAAATTTCACTGGGATTATTAAAGATATTACGAATAATATGGGTATAACTACGAGCATGAATAGACTCAAAGAAAGCCCAAGTTTCAATCCAAGTTTCTAATTCAGGTACTGAAACCAAGGGTAATAGCACAACATTAGGACTACGACCTTGTACACTGTCTAATAGTGTTTGGTATTTTAGATTAGAAACAAAGATATGTTTTTCATGTGCAGGTAATTCAATAAAATCTCTACGATCTTTAGATACATCAATCTCTTCAGGTCTCCAAAAGAAACTGATCTGTTTCTCTGTAAGCTGTTCAAAGATAGGGTAACGCTGTTTATCAAATCGTGATACATTTACTGATTCACCTAAGAACATAGGCTCTTTGGTAGCATCATTAGGAATAGGATTAAATACAGAATACATTAATACTCCTTGGTTTAATTTTTAGGGAATTCAGGAATTGGAAGCCAATACTTAACATCATCAAATTCAGCACCAAAGCTGTCATCTTCTGAATTTAACCATTCTAAAGTATCAATGACATCATCATCTTCTTCAATGAAGTTTTGATCATATTCAATTAACTGACCTACTACTGGTACAAGTGAATCTTCACCTAGATCTGTTGCCAGTAACACCAGTTTACCGCTAGGCGGTAGCTGTTCTAGGGTGTCTATCCATTCACTTTCTTTATGATTCTTAATAACATTAATCGCAATAGAAATACCAGAAGCAATTAATTTATCTTTCTCAGTATCCATAGCTGAAATAAAAAGCTGATGGGTTTTTAACTCGTTAATCAGTTTTGTTTTGTTCATCTAATGATGCAGGCTTGATTACTGATAAATTCCCAGTACTAGGTGAATTGGGCGGTCGTAAGAACCGCATCGGTATGACTCGTAAAGAGATTCAATCTAACCTACAAAAGTTTGGTGTGTTCTATGAATACTCAAATGATGTTGTAAACTTTGATTCTGATGCAAAACTACTTGAGCATCTTGAGCGTGAAACTACCAATGCTTGTATGACTGTGTATGAAGACAAGCTACAAGTAGATCTATTGACTAATGCAGGTCTAGTTAAGTATGCAGGTACAGCAACACAAAACAGTGAGCTGACTCATGGCATGGAACTCAACTATGCTGATCTGGTTAAGCTTGGTATTGATTTAGATAAAAACCGTTGTCCTAAACAAACCAAGATTATTACTGGTACACAGCTCACTGATACCCGTACAATCCCTGATTGTCGTGTGGCTTATGTAGGCTCTGAGCTGATTCCTACCTTAGAAGCGATGGTAGATTATCATAACAAGCCTGCATTTATTCCTGCACACCAATACGCAGCAGGGACTACCCTACTGAAAGGTGAAGTAGGTCGTATTGCAGGTTTCCGTATTGTGGTTGTCCCACGTATGATGAAATGGGCAGGTGTAGGTGCTAATGCAACTAATGCTGCTTACTATAAGACTAACAGTAAGTATGATGTCTTCCCATTCTTGGTTGTAGGTGATGAATCATTTACTACTATTGGTTTCCAATCAGGGGGTGGTAAAGGTAAATTTCAAACCATTCATAAGAAGCCCGGGGAAGCAACTGCATCATCTGCTGATCCGTATGGTGAAACTGGCTTTGCTTCTAAGAAGTGGTGGTATGGCTTTATGCCACAGTATGTAGAGCGTCTAGCACTTCTTAAAGTTGTCGCTAAAATGTAATAACTAACTCACATATACCCTACAAATTGGTGTGGGGTATATGTTTTTAAACTTAATTCTAAATAAGGATACTTACCATGACTACTGAAACTGTACAAGATAAACCAAAAACTGAACTACAACAATTAAAAGATCAAGCTGATGATCTTGGCTTAACCTATCCTGCTAAAGTCACTGCTAAAGCACTCAAGCAAATGATTGCTAATGAACTGCTTAAAGATACGGATCAAGATATTTCTGAAGAAATCCAAGCCGTAGAAGATGAGAACTTAAAGCTTGTTCATGTCGTAGTAACGTCAATGAACAGTCAAAAAGCGAATATTGGTTTTGAAACTTTTCAAGTAGGTAACTCAGTCATTGGTACAATTAAGCGTGTAGTACCACTTGGTAAACCTTGGCTTGTAGAGAATATTATTCTTAAAGCCATCAAAGATAAACAATTCCAACAGTTTATTGAACGTGATGATCCAAATAACCGTCATAATAAGCTTGTAGAGTCTCGTTTAGTTCCTGCATTTGCTGTACAAGAATTGCCACTACCGACAGAAGAAGAAATTGCAGAATTGGCTAAGCGTCAAGAGACACGTGAAGTAATTGACTAAACTATTAACTATAAGGACATCAAAATGAGTATAACAATTCCCAACAGTCAGGTTTCGCCTGACTTTAATATTAATGAGCTAACCACGGGGACTCTAGACGGTACAGGTGTCTTTGATGTCCTTATGGATGCTGTTAAAGCCCATCTACATGAGGAGTATAAAGCTGAGCGTATCAGAGCAACTGACTACGCCAATGCTTATATCCGTAGTATGGAAATCGTACTACAAACCAGTAATCAATATGCACTGGGTAAGTCTAAGCTAGGGGCTGAACTACAGCTGATGGCGAAAGAGATGGAAAAGATTGATAAAGATATTCAAAGCAGTGAATACCAAGATCTACTAATCCAAGCACAAACCAAACAAGTTTCACAAGAAACTGATAGCATCAAAGCAAAACTACCTAAAGAACTGTTATTAATGGATAAACAGGTAGAAAAGACAGATGCTGATATTAGCTTAGCGAATAAAGAGATTGAAGTCGCAGCAGAACGGATTAAATTAACTCGTGAAGAAGTGGCTGCTCGTGTTGCTCAAACAGAATTGATGCGATATGAATTAACCCATATCAAACCACAAGAGCTGAAAATTCAACAAGCTGAAGTTGCTATCAAAGAAAAACAAATTCCTATCATGGAAAAAGAGCTAGAAGTTAAAGACAATCAAATTGCGATTGGTTTAGCTGAGATTAGCTTAAAAGAAAAACAACTGCCATTGATGGAACAAGAAGTTAATCTTAAGCGTGAGCAAGTTAATATCTCTAAAGAAGAAGTCCTTCTTAAGAAAGCACAGCTACCTATGCTTGAAAAAGAGCTATTGCTTAAAGATGAGCAAGTTAAAGTTGCTAAAGCTGAAGTTGCACTAAAACAAGCACAGATCCCAATTATGGAAAAAGAGCTTGATGTGAAATTGGCTCAAGTAGAAGTTGCTCAAGAAGAAGTTAAGATTAAGCGTGAACAGCTTCCATTAACTCAAGCTCAAACAGAGCAGGTAAAAGAGCAAACCAAACAAGTTACTGCACAAACCAAGACAATCAATGATAAGTTACCTAAAGAACTATTATTGATGGATGCACAAACAACAGTAACCCTAAATCAAGCAGAGCATGAAACTGTACGTAGTCTATTGACTGCCCAACAAGCAGCGACTCAAACTGAACAGACTAAACTTGTGACTGCACAAGTAAGTAATATTACTGCTAAGACACCTAAGGAAGTCTTAATGTTAGATAGTCAAATTAGCCAAGCTAATGCACAGACTAAGAGCATTAACGATAAGCTACCTAAAGAGGTTAGTTTATTGGTTTCACAAGACTTACAAGTGAAAGAACAAACCAAAGTAACAACAGCTCAAGTTGCTCAGACTACCAAACAGACTGAACAAATTACTGCTCAAACTGCTAACATTACCGCTAAAACACCAAAAGAAGTGGAAGCATTAGTGGCTCAAACTGCTAATACGACTGCTCAGACAACTGCAATTACAAGTAAGACTCCTAAAGAAATTCTAATGTTGGATTCTCAAAAACTACTTGTAGATGCACAAAAAGCAGGGCAATTAGAACAAAGCAAATTGACTGTAGCCCAAACTAAGCAAGTACTAGATAAACTCCCTAAAGAGCTATTACTCCTTGATGCACAGACGACAATTTCACTGAACCAAGCGGAGCATGAGAGTGTTCGTGCGTTACTGACAGCTCAACAGTCAAATACTCAAGCTGAGCAAACTAAGCTTACTGCTGCTCAAACTGCTAACATTACTGCTAAAACACCAAAAGAAGTTTTGGTATTAGATGCTCAAATTAAGCAAACTAATGCTCAAACAGACAGTATTGTTAATAAGTTACCTAAAGAAGTAAATTTACTTGATGCACAAGTAGAACAGACTAAAGAGCAAACCAAAGTTGTTACTAAACAAATTGGTCATACCCAAGCACAGACTAACTTAGCTGAAACACAGTTAGCTCAAGTTTCTGAGCAGACTGCTTTGATCGGTAAACAGGCTTTGACTGAAGCTGAAAACACTAAACTTGTTAAAGCACAAGCTTTATTGGCTTCAAGCAATCAGTTGATGGTTGATGCTCAAAGAGCAACCCAATTAGAACAGACTAAACTAGTAACTGCTCAAACTGCACAAACAAGTCAGCAGACTGATTTTGTGAAGTTACAAGGTAAGCAGATCACTGATAAGCTGCCTAAAGAAGTATTGCTACTAGATGCTCAATATAATCAAGCTAACGTGCAAACAAAAGTTCTTAATGATAATCTGGTTAAAGATTTACTATTAAAAGATGCACAAACGACTATGGCTCTTAATCAGGCTGAACATGAAAATGTTCGTGCACTATTGACTGCACAGCAAGCCTCTACACAAAATGAGCAAACTAAGTTAGTTACTGCACAAACAAATAGCATCTCTGCTAAGACTCCTAAAGAGATTTTAGTGCTAGATGAACAAATTAAACTATCTGCTGCTCAAGCAAGTTCTATTACTGAAAAACTTCCTAAGGAAGTTAATCTATTGGCTTCACAAGAGCTACAGACTAAAGAGCAGACTAAGCTTATTACTGCTCAAGTGACAACTGAGGGTAAACAATCTACCTTAGTAGAAGCCAATAAGTTAATGGTAGATGCACAACGTACTGCGGTAACTAGCAAAACACCTAAAGAGATTGAAGTGCTTACAGCTCAAATCAATCACACAGGTGAACAAGCCAAGTTAGCGACAGCACAGACTCAGCAGTTAAATGATAAGTTACCTAAAGAGTTACTAATTTTAGATGCTCAAAGAGTTCAATCTGAAGCTCAAACTAAAGTACTTGTAGATAACTTACCTAAAGACCTGTTGCTAAAAGATGCACAGACAACTATGGTATTAGGTCAAGCTGAACATGAATCAGTAAAAGCGTTACTAACAGCTCAGCAAGCTAATACTGAAACAGAGCAGTCTAAATTAGTCAATGCTCAAGTAAGCAGTATTAGCTCTAAGACTCCTAAAGAATTACTTGTTTTAGATAGTCAAATCAAACTGACTGCTGCACAAGCTCAATCAATTACGGAGAAGTTGCCTAAAGAAATAGGGGCAATTATTGCACAAGTGGCTCATACTGAAGCTCAGACTGAAGCTATCACTACTAAGACCCCTAAGGAAGTAGAAACCTTAGAGGCTCAGAAAGATCAAGTTATTGCTCAAACAGGTGCAATCGCATCACAAATTGAGCAAACCAAAGAGCAATCTAAACTTGTTGCTGCCCAAACCAGTAATATTACATCTAAGACTCCAAAAGAAGTCCTAGTACTTGATGAGCAAATCAAGCAGTCTGCTGCCCAAACCAAGGCAATTACTGATAAGACGCCTAAAGAACTTGACTTACTAACAAGTCAAAATCTACAAGTTAAAGAGCAAACCAAGATGCTGACTGCACAGATTAGTACAGAAGGAAAGCAAGCATTATTAGTTGATGCACAGAAGACTGCGATTACGTCTAAGACTCCTAAAGAGTTATTACTCTTGGATTCACAACGTACTCAGATAGAAGCTCAAACTAAGACTATTAATGATAGTTTAGCTAAGGACTTGTTACTGAAAGATGCTCAAACTACCATGACGCTTAACCAAGCTGAACATGAGACTGTTAAAGCACTATTAACAGCACAACAAGCTAATACTGAAACCAAACAAACAAGTTTGATTGATGCCCAAGTAAGCAGTATTAATAGTAAAACTCCTAAAGAAGTTGCTTTATTGACAGCACAAGAAGGTCAAGTAAGTAGCCAAGCAGCTTTACTAACTGCACAGGTAACTACTGAAGGTAAACAGTCACAGTTAGTGGATGCTCAGCGTACTGCTATTACTACTAAGACACCTAAAGAAGTAGAGCTATTAACAGCACAAGTAAGTAATATGAATGAGCAACGTAATCTGGTTGCTAAGCAAGTTCTTACTGAAGCTGAGAATACTAAGCTTGTGACTGCTCAAACTGGTTTAGCGACTAGCAATAAGAGTATGGTTGATACACAACGTACTACCCAAGCAGAGCAAACTAAGTTAGTAACAGCACAAGCAGCTAATACCACTGCACAAACGAATAGTATTACTCAAAAAACACCTAAAGAGCTATTACTATTGGATAGTCAGAAGTCTATGTTAGATGCTCAAAGATCAGGTCAGTTAGAGCAAACTAAGTTGATTACTGCACAGACAGGTAATACAACTGCTCAAACCAAAGTGATCAATGATACGTTAAGTAAAGACCTATTGATGAAAGATGCACAGACTACGTTGCTATTAAACCAGTCTGAGCATGAAACCATGAAGTCTCTACTAACTGCTCAACAAGCTGCTGTTACTACTGAGCAAGTTGCTCTGAATAAAGCTCAGATTGCATTACAAACAGCTCAAGCAGACTTAACTAAATATGATCTTCAAAATATCAAACCTCAAGAACTACAACTTGCACAGCAACGTGTCAATGTGGCTCGTGAAGAAGTTAAGATCAAAGGCGAAGAGTTAAAACGTATTCCTGCTGAGATTGCTCAGATTAATGCTCAAAAAGAGTTATATGCTCAAAAAGTAACAACAGAAAAAGCACAAACAGATGGTACATTCATTAAGAACAATTCTGTTCTTGCTAAGAATAATGATGTACTAACTGCACAGGCTAAGAGCTTTGATAATGATGGTAAGATTAAGATGGCAAGTATTATGTCTGATGTCTGGAAAGTCCATCATACCAATGCAGGTGATGCTGCTCTACCAAACGAAGTTAATAAGCTAAGTGCAGCTAACATTGGTAATGCAATATCTACTGCATTAAGGGGGGTAGGATCTAACGTAACCTAATTAACTAGTTAGTTATGAAATAAGCTAAAGTGATCTCACTTTAGCTTATTTTTATTGGTTTAGTTAGGTGGGTTATGGGTTTATTTAAAAAGAAAAAAACATTTACAAGTACAGACAGCGCTTCATTGTTTGATCCTGATCAGATTACAGATGCACAGCAGATTAAGAAACAGGCAGTTAAGCAGTGGATATTTGAAGGATCACAAAGACCTTTACATGATTATTTACTTGCTGCTAGTAATAATGGCTTAAAAGCCAGATGGGATAGGTTATACGATCTGGTACAAAATAAAAATATATATTCTGAATATCGTTGGAATTATAGTAGTAAATATATACCTCAATTAAATTGGAAGAAAGGGGCAGAACTGTATCTAAGAGAAAAGTTTCCTAATCAAATTAGTGAGTTTTTACATATAGATCATGGAGATTTGAGAGATTTACCTACAGTAGAGGAAGAAGTAAGAAAGCGTTTTAAGTTTAGTCAGGTAAATACAAAACATTTTCATGAAATTTTAATTCAAAGTAACACAAATTATGTTGTTGTTTTGGTAGGAAGTGACTATACACTTCCTAGTATGTTTTATAATTTAACTACTTATATAAATAAACCTTATTTTCTAGGTTACATAGATCCTAAAGAGGGTATAGTAAAATCTCCAGACTCATTGCAGAGAGGTTATTACTTAACTAATGAAAAAAACTTTAATGATATTCCTGAGCTTGCTAACTACCCAAGGGTAAGGGCATTATCTAAAGAGTCGTATAATTTTATAAAATTTCGTAAAATTGATTATGAGAACTTAATTCATGAAAGACTACATGAGAATAATACCCCAACTGCGGAATTAATAGCTTTAGACGCAAAAGTATTTTTAAATGACATTCCTAGCAGTTATATACCACAGCCATTTGCAGAAGACAATGATGAGAAACCTTATGAGTGGTTTGGTGCAGAATTTTTAAATAAACAAGGTAAGGCTCAAACTTATTATGAATACATCCCTGATCTTAGAGATCATCGTATTGCTGAGTTAGCTCGTAGTAAAGTTACGAAGTTCTCTGTGGCAATGTACCCCCCTATACCAATTAGGGTATCTAATCATGACATGGATGGGGATTCTAACTTACTATCAGGAAATTCTTCTTGGGGTAAGCTGTTTCTAAATACAGCAAGAAGAAACCAGCAGTT
The DNA here is from genome assembly GCF_002014965.1 of Moraxella canis. Lineage (GTDB taxonomy): Bacteria > Pseudomonadota > Gammaproteobacteria > Pseudomonadales > Moraxellaceae > Moraxella > Moraxella canis. Next base: position 20,755 of record NZ_MUXT01000002.1, on the reverse strand, counting down.
ACAGGGTGCTGCTGACCGTCTAAGATATGATCGTGTATATGCAGCGGAAGCTTTGGCTATTCTTGGTTTTGATATTAAAGAATTAATATCTAGCTTCCGTGATAGTGTTGGAGGGGATTGGGGTAAACTAGATGAAGTATGGATATACTTAACTTTACCCACTCCCTTTAATAAATCAGATTATGACGATCCTACAGTAAATAAATATTGGATATTGTACAATTATTTGGCTACTAAATTATATGTAAACAATTACTTTAAAATAAATCAACGTCACAGTTATAAATCTTATGGTTATATGTATAATTCCCCTATAAATCAGTGGGCAGTAAAAGAAGCTTCTTTTGAAGCTAGTTCTAATAAATTTCAAGTTAGAATTAACATTGAAGACGTTGCTAGAGGTGGGTTTTTGTCAAATGGTTTGAACTTACGTAATAACTATAGAAATAGCGTTAAAGATTATGTAGCAAATTCAGGAAGTGTTCCTAATTATAGTGGTAAAGAAGTGTTTGATATACCTAAAGAGTTATTAGAGTACAAGATACATTATTCAGGTAATCCTTCAAACATACACTCTTCCCATGTTTGGTTCGTTCCTTATAATTTATACCCCTATAACAAGATAGTAAGGGCAGTGTCTTTACCTACTCTTGGAGGCTTTGCTAGATTAGAAGGGGCATCTTTCAATGGATTTAAGCGTATAGGCGATATTACAAGGCACCAACCTAGAATACCTATTTTTAAGGAGTTACTAAAGTATTTTAGTAAAACAGAGCAAGATATACTTTTACAATATGCAATGCAGATTCATACCTACTCAGAAGAAACTGTAAAAGTCTATCGTGGATGGGTTAAACCCTTTGTTAAATTTGGTGCAATCATTGTAGGTATTGCTGTGGCTGTTGCTTCAAGTGGTGGTGATGGCGGTAGTACTTATACTGCATTAGTTGCTTTAGCTAAGTCTATTGCAGTTAGTATTGCCATTAATGTGGTGGTTAAGATTGCTGTTAGTGTAGGGCTCATCTCACCTAAACTTGCAGGATACCTACAGTTAGTGATTTCTGTGGTCATGATGGCTCATGGTGCAGGTTGGGATTTTAGTAAGATTCTAACAGCACCTAATATTATGACAGCAGTAAACCAAGCATTTAATGCTTATAACAAACAAAAAGTATTTGAAATCGCAGAGACTTATAAGCAGATTCAAGATGAAACTGTTAAGTATCAAACCAAGATGGAAGAGTTACAGGCTAAACAACAAATGGTTGATTTAGGTGTCGCTAAAGATGCACAGCTTTATCTCAATATGCCTAGCTATGCACCTAAGGTAAACTTATTTGAAACACCTGAAATGATGTATGCTAGACATGACAATATCAACATTGTAAATATCTCATTAGGTATTGTGACTAATTTAAGTCATGGTTTATTAAGTAAACAACAGACACCTAAATTAGAGACAGTGAGAGATATTCAACAAGAAGTTGAGGATGTTCTTTTAATTACTTAATCCTAAGATAAGGAGAAATTTTATGATAGAAACTGTTCCTAATCCCTTTTATGTACCAACAGTAAGCTCTATTACAGGTAATCCTTGGGCTAATACAAATAGTGCTAACTTTACACTAGATAGTACCAGTCCATTTAGTTATGGTACACCTTCATCATCAGTGAGTAGTTATCTAACTAACTCTGGTTTAAGCTTTAATCCCACAGTATCTGTACCTACAACTGTTGGCTTAGCAATGGGTAATGACACAATTACTGGGACAGATAATACAGTGATTCCTACATTCACTGTAGATACTTCTAACCAACGCTATGCAAATATAAATGACCTTACTAGACCACCTGTATGGCAACAATGGGGACAGGCTGCACAATCTGTTGGTGGACTTGTCAAAGCAACTGCTAGTAATGCTACATCAGGTATTAGAAACAGTTGGGGACAAATGAGCACAGGTGAAAAGTTTACTACTGGTTTAAAAGCAGTAGGTTCAATCCTTGAAGCACTTAATGCTAGAAAAGCACATAAGCTTGCTAAACAAACACTGGCTCATAATATTATGAATAACAACCGTAACTATGAGATGCAACGTAAGGCTTGGAATAATACCTTAGAAGAGCGGCAGCGTTATCGTAATGCTTATTGGGAAGCCAATCATAAAGGGACAGGTATTGCTAGACCTGAAAGTGTTGGTGATTATTTAAATAGATATGGAGCATAATTATGTCAAATTTAGCCACTGTTTTTCATACAGCACCTAAATGGACAAATGTAGAAGCCATTGATGCTACTGATGCCATTAATAGTGCTTATAAAAATGCTGAGCTTCAGAATAAAGCTTTTAATCAATTTGCAGATGCAGGTGCTGATGTATTTAAATATGCACAGCAACATAGGCTTAATGAAGTTGAGAAAGAAATCAATGCAATGAATCTGGATCAATTTCAAGCTGCTGATAAAGCTGCTTTAGTTGATGGTTTAGTAGCTAAGTATGGTACTGATATTGGTGGTTTTGATGCTGCTAATATGAATCGTATTAATAAGTATGTAGATGATCGTGATACGACTCTAATTAATGATGCAGTAAATACTTTTTCTTATAATGCTGGTTTAAGAAAAGACACTACAGAAGGTATGCAGTTTGATGCTGATAACACTGCTTCAGTAATATCTACCTTAATCAACACTGCAAGTCTTTTACCTGAAGGTCATCCTGATAAAGAACCCCTACTTAAGAAGGTAGAGACTCTTACAGCAGACTTTATTACTAAGCACGCTTCTGGAGGTAACGTATTAAATCAATCTCTACAAAAGATTAAAGATGGTGATATAGAAGCCAAAACAAGGACAACTCAACTTGAAGCTGCTTATGCTGATGGAGTCACTAAACTATATGGACCTTCCTATATTACCTATTTAAACCAACATAGTGATCTTAAAAAGAGAGAAGCTGAAGCCAATAGTCTAGAAGATCCAGAAGCTAAAAAGACAGCATTAGACAATATTGCATTAGATAGGGCAGCATTAACAGCTCATTATGGTTCAGACATGATTGAGTCCCTAAAAAATCCACATATCTTATCAAGACTAGAACAGAAAGCTTATGAGGATTTCCATGCTAAACGTATGAGTGAAGCTGAATATCAAGCAACTATTTCTGCGATTGAAAATGCTAAAAAAGAGCTTGGTATTAAGGAAAAGGAATTAGAGGTTAAATTGCACTTAGGCGAGCAAGATAATGCTGTTCAGTTAGCAGCTATAGGAGCAAAAGGTGATTCTGGTCGTTCATCAAGTGAAATTAAAGCTGCTACAGAAACCAATATAAGCAGAATCACAGGTATGGGTGTTAGTAAAGAGATTGCTGCGGGTTTCATTGGTGATGATGGTGAGTTTAGTCCTGCAAAGACCTTAGCAACAGTACTAAATTATGCTAATAAGCTAAAAACTAATGAGAACAATGTTCCTAATACTACTTATGAGAAATCATACAGTAGTTGGATTGCAAGTGATGCTAGAGAATTGGCTAAAAAAATGGGGGTAGATGATAGAGCTTTTAATGCTTATGTCAATGTAGCAGCAGAGCTTGGCGTACCTGAAGTAGTAAAACGAGCTATTATTGAAGCAGGTATTAGTGGTAGATTGGATAAATACTATACAGGTAATGGTAGAGGTGTTTTTGATGGTAGTGCCAAATTCTTTAATGGAATGGAAAGTTATATTCGTTATGTACTTGAAAAGAAAGGTATGTTAAACGTCATTGAAAACGAAGTTAAAGACAATGCTTACCATCCAAATGCTCAAGAGTTCCAAAAAGTACTTAATGCAGTAGAGGTTGCTTATCCTACAGGTGTGAATGGTTTTATTCAAGATAACGCTAAACAGCTTATTCAGAATACTGCTTTCTTATACTATGCAGGACCTAAATATGTAGCAATGGTAAAAGAGGCTGTAGCTAAACCATCTAAAAAACCATCATCAACTAACAATATGAGTGCTAATGCAGGTAAAACACTTGGAGTACAAGAGCAACCTAATAAACTTCCTACACCATCTAACGTAACAGTTGTAACTGGTTCACCTAAAAAACCCTCTACGCAACAAAATCAGGAGTATAAGCCAAAGGGTAAAGGAGAGGTTAGAGGTAAGGTTATTTCTAATGATAAGCCACCTGTTGGCGGACCTAGAAGTTTATACAATTTCAAGAAAAATGTGGATAGAGCGATAGACTACTTTACAGGAGGGAAATAAGAATATTTTAAATAAAGCTCTGATAATCTCAGAGCTTTATTGCACCTACAGAAACGTCATTAATAAACATAATAATTACTCCAATAAGTATTAAAATACCAATACCTAAAGATAGGTATCGCAGTGTTTCATGATACCAACCATTTACTTTGGCTTTGTGATGTAATGATTGAGCACCTTCTATTGACTGGTTTAATACTTTATCTACAGCAGATTCTTTCTGTTGTACTTCAATCGTAATCTCATCAAGATCACCTAAATCTTCTTTCTTAATCTTGATGGTTATTTTCTCTGGTTTCTTATCCATAGTTAGTAACTACTAGTTAATATAAGTAATTTAAGATCACCGCCTTTGGCGGTTTTGTGGTTGGCTTGAAAGTCATTGAAAGTAATATAAATACCTAGTATAAAAAGATTACCCTATTAAGCCAAACCATGTCAATAGAGTAAAATTTATACTTAATATTATTTATTGTGATATAATCACAGTCTTCAAGCAACCCTACTTCATCATGAGTCATTGGCTTGTAACAATCTAATGTATCTGCTTGATGAATTAAATACCCAGTAAGTAATTTGATTTGCTTACTGGGTTATTTATTTATCTACTCTTTAGCATAAATAATTCGCCTGAGAAACTTGTTATTTATGCTACTTCATCAAAGGATTTCTTATATAAGACTTCTTTGATATCTAAACCAAACACTTCCAACCAAGCTGAAGCAGGGTAATGGTTGATCATAAGACCATAGTAATCTTTCTTCACTGGTTGGATGTTGTTTTGTTTACACCACTTTTTTAGCTTTGACCAAGGATAAAGAATCTCAGTTCGTAAATAAACTTCAGTTGTAGAAGCTGATGGTTCTTGTAAAGCCATTGGTTTAGGTTCATTCACTGCTTCTTTCATTTCTGTCAATACAGTAATGGCATCTTGAAATGTTGAAATGAGTAAGTCAATTTTAGTAAGGGTCATAATGTTGCTCCTATAAGTTATAAGTTAAAGGGATTAAAAAACAAACCACAAGAGCGTCCAACGGACGCAAATTAGTTATCTATCTTTCTCAAGATGTAAACTTACTTTATTTCTTAGAGTAACTGGATAGGTAAATTATGAGCACTGATCTTGATAGAGTCCTTCAAAATTTAAGAGATGCCCAAGCACGTAATATTGATCGGGTAGAACAAGTCCAAAATAGAATGGGTCTTAAAACCAATAGTGAGAAACAAGCACAACTTCAAAGAGAAGAAGAAGCTAGAAAAGCAGAGCATGAAGCTTACTATAGTAATGTTGCTAATAACGTAGCATCATCTTTAACTCCACACAGCTATTTCACGCCTGCACCTGCTAAAAAACTAGAAACAGGTAACATACTTACTGATACAGGATGGGGTGTTGTTTCTGGTCTTAACTCATTAGGTCAGGGTGCTTTAGCAGTGGCTGATACAATGTTTACACGTGACTTTGTTAATCCAGTCAATGCTGCTCATTATATGTTTACTGGAGATCTAAAACCTTTAATCTCAATGCCTGAGAATGAAAAGAAAATAGCAGGACGTGTTGTCAATGCAGGGATACTTCAAGGTGCTTTAAAGAATCTGGGCATCTATGACGCAAAAGCTGTAGAAGAGAATATAGCCACAAAATATTCTCCTGATTATCATCGTCAAGTTGCTGAAGTAGAAGAAGCCGTTAAAGACATTCAAAATCCTTTGCTTAAAGCTGCTGCTACATTTGGGCATAGCTTAACTAAACCTAATCTCTTGGCTTCAGGTGCTGGATCATCTTTACCTTTAGCAATTCCTGCGGGTGCTATTGCTAGAGGTGTAACGGCAGCTAATGCTGCTTTATCAGCAAGTACAGCAGCAGGGATAGGTACAGCAGTTACATCTTCTGTTGTAGAGTTGGGTGATACAGCAAAAAGGCAGGGATATATTACACATAGGGATGCGGGATACGATCTTGCTACAGGTGCAGGTATAGGTCTTGTCAATAAATTAGTTCCTTCTAATTTCTCTACTGAACAGATAATTGCTAATGGTGGTGTTTCAGCGATATTAGCTAACTCTGCAAATAGAGCTCGTACAACAGCTTTTAATGTAGCTACGGAAACAGTTCAAGAAGCAGGGCAAGGGGCAATAGAATCCGCTTTAAACCAACAACAAGAAGAAGGTAAGATTGATTGGGGTAAAGTAGGCTATGATGTAGGTCTAGAAGCTGCTATAGGCTTGGCTATGGGAGGTACAACTGCACTAGGTGGTAATATCAAAGCAGCAGTAGGGGATGTTAGTAATTTTAGATCTATCTTAAAAACAGATCCAAGTAATAAAAACTACGATCCTAATTATGCCTATCAAGCTAGTGCAGGTAAGGCTGCTTTAGGTGAGATAGATATTGATAGTGCTAAAGCTGAACAGACTCAAGCATTAACAACGGCTATGAGTCGTTTAGCTGAATTTGATGAAAAACTGGCACAACTCCCTGATGGTAAAGAAAAAGAGAAACTACAAAAACAGCGTAACGATTGGTTTAATAACCAAGTACAACCATTACAAGATACAGTTGCTGCGTTAGAACAAGTAGGTAATTTACAATTATCTCAAGAAATGTCTTCTGATGAAGTCTTAGAGCGTATTCTGGATTTAAATGCTGATGCTTACCATAGACGTAAACAGCAAGCAGAACAGCAACTGACTGATGCTATTAATTATGAGCCTCAGTTTGATATTCCAAATACAAATACAACTTCATTAGAGAATATCCCTGTTAGTAGAGTCGTTACTAATAAGGGTGGTGAACAAGTATCCCTAAGTATTATTAAAACCAGTAGTGGTAAAAAAGTAGAAGTTGCATCTGAGTATGCTCATCAATTTCAAGGCTTTATTAATGATCTTGAAGCCACTGGTTATAAGATTAATGATATAGGCGGTTTCTCAGACAGAGCTAATGTAAACGATAAAAGATACTTATCTAAACACGCATTTGGTTACTCTATTGATATTAACCCATCAACTAACTCAAACATCAAAGGTGCATCTAAAGAGGATCGTAAGAAGAACCCAAAGAAATACACAGATATGCCTATTGATACTGTTAGAGCTTTAGCTAATAAGTGGGGACTTGGGTGGGGATTTGATTGGAATAGTGCTTCAGATGCTATGCACTTCTCTGTTACCAAGAATGAAGGTGGTAGAAAGATACCTTTAAACAGTGTATCTAATACGATACCTAATCAACAAACATCAACAGGCGTTATTACCATTGGTGATAGTATTGCCAATGCCTTTGGTAATCACTATAAAAAGTCTGGTGTAACTTCTTATAGTAAAGACGGTCGTAATCCTAATGAAGTACTAAATACCATTACTAAACTTAACAAGAGTGAATTACAAGGTAAAACTGTCGTTCTATCTACTGGCTTATCTAATAATACCAAAGCTGATTTAAATACAATTCGTAAGCAGATTAAACATCTAAAAGATAATGGTGCATCAGTACAAGTGATGGGTGTTGCCAATAACTTTAAAGATGATACCAAGCTTGGTGCTCGTATGAATAATGACTTAGCTAATATTGCTAAGGAAATGGGTGTCACTTTCCTTGGTGGTTTTGATTATGCTAAAAGAGATAAATACAAAGCACATCCTGACAGTGGATGGTATAAACCAATCTATGACAAAGTAGGTACTACTCAAACTCAAACACAAGGACAAGCAGTATCAGGTACATCTCAATACTCAGCTAATTTTAGTATTGATAATACCAAAAAGAGTCGTGATGACTTGATTATGGGTACTTATACGGCTTTTCGTAGAGCAGGCTTTACTGATGGTCAAGCACGTTACTTGGTTGGTGAAGTAAATCGTGAAAATGGTTTTAGTGCTAAAACTATGTTTGGTGCTCACTCAGACCATGCTAATGGTGCTAGTAACTTTGGTTTCATCAGTTGGCAACAAGGCAGACGGACTAACTTATTTAAATTCCTAAAAGATAGGGGAATTGATGTTAGAGAGTCTGGTATTCCACAAACACAAGCCAGTTTAGATGCAATGGCTGCTTTCTTTATGCAAGAAATGAAGAGTGGTGGAATAACTCTTAGCCAGTATAGAAATGGTACTTATGATACCCGTAACTTCTTAAAACAAGCTAATCCAGATTTAAAAGACAGACGTTGGGGTCATGCTATTATTGGTTGGGCTTATAGTCAAAGCAAATTAAAAAGTGGCGCATCATTTAACTCTAGTGACCATGAAGCCAAGTTAGATCAAGGTCATGCTGATATTAACCGTTTGTTAGGGTCTAACTATTCAGGATCATTCTCTAATCAGTCTGGTAACAATAGTATAAATGTAGATGATAGTCGTACAGCACAAGAACGATTAGAAAGTTTAATAGCGAAGTTCAAAGATGAAAAAACCAAGGCTAAAGAAGCAGAAGCCCAAAAAGTGTTACAAGACAAGATTGACTCACTGGAAGCACAGGTTGCTAATATTCAGGCTAACCCTGAATCAGAGCCACAACAAGTCTCTGGAGAATCTGAAGTAACCAGTAAAGCACAGCAAGATACCTTTGATGAAGTCATTCGTTATTCTGAGATGCTCTCTGATGACATGATTAACATTTTGGTAGAGCAAGGTGCATTAAGTGAAAAACACGCTGAGAAACTTCGCTTATTAAATGAAGTACGTGTTGTAGAAAATGCGACTAAAAATGCAGACAATGTTAAGCATGATATTTATATTGGTAAGAAAGCCAGACGTGCTGAAGATGGTTATATTGGCTTACAAAGTTATCAACAAGGCTTAGTGCAGTACTTAAAGACAGATGATATTGAAGTACTAGACAGTTACTATAATCACTTATCTAGATTCAATGACAGTCATACGTCTAAAGCCATTGCTGCTAAACAAGCTATGGATAGCTTTGATGAAACTGAGCAACCCTTATATATTGCACGTAAAGCAGGTACTCAAGAATGGGAAGTCCATGAAGGTAGTATCTCAAAAGAGTTACGTGCTAAAACAGGTGCGATTGAGATTAGTAATATCTCAAGAAACTTTGTTAATAATTTGATTGAAGAAGCTGCTCATCTGAATCAAATCAAACAAGGTTATGATAAAGCTTATGAATTACATGGTGCATCTGATCATATTAAACACTCAGTAAAAGTATCAGACTTTGGTTTAATAGACTTCAGTCAAGTCTCTACTGGGGTATCTCAACAGCAACAGCCTGTATCTGTAGAGACTCCTACAAACCAAACACCTGTACAAGTTACTCGTGGGTCAAGTATCAATCAAGTATCTGTACCTGATGTTACAACACCAGATCCTACGATAAAACCTACAACAACAACACCTACACAAAGAAAACCTTTACGATTACCTACGAATCCATACAACGATACATTAGCTCGTGATAGTAGTGTGGGTGAATATCAACGTAAAATCCAAGCAGGTGAAGCAACACCTAATCATGTTTGGCTTGGACGTGGTGAAAGACAGGTCAATGATGAAGGTAAGATGGCTACAGTATCTTTATCCAGTATCTATCGTGGTACTGGATCAAGTAAAGATCCTGAAACTGGTCAAGTTACTGTTAGAAGTAATGTCTTTATTGATAAAAATAAAGAAGTCATCAAAGCAGGTATCTTTGGATCACCTATCCAACCACCTATCTATGCCAAATCAACCAATGCTCGTGATCAACAAAAACTTAAGTTGATAGAAGAGTTTGGTGGGGATATGTACATCATTGTTCATGATGGTACACAGGCAGGTAAAGATGCTGCTATGATTGAGAGTGCTAACCGTTATATGGACTTTATGCGTGTTGCTGTCAGTAATAACCAAGACTTTAGTCGTGCATTATTACAAATGGCTGCTAATCCTAATACGGGTTTTGTTGTACAACATAAGATGAGTAACTCAGCATTTAGTGAAGCTGCGATTGTTCCTAGAGTAGTAGAAGAACTCCGTCAATATCCAGAACTACAAAAAGTATCATATAAAGATCAACCACAAGCTGTCTTTAATGTTCTATCTAATATGGGTACATTAATGGCAGATGGTCAGTTTCATAGTGAGATTCAACGTCCTATTGATGCTAATACCTTTGGTAAAGAAGATAACTTATATAAGCCTCATGTCTTCTCTAAAGAGGATTTAAATAAGTTCAATGAATATACAGCGACTAATAGTATTAATAGCACTATTACTGGTTTAAACAATAGTGATGTAGGAAATAATATTCCACCTAATATTACTAATAATACTGGAATTACTGAAGCTGGTTTGAATAATAGTAGTAATCCTATTATTACTTCAGATGGGGTTAGTGAAGTACCTATTGTTGAAACTGGTATTGATGAAAGTACAGATACTGGTTTTGATCTTAGTATCTTTGAGTCTGATCAAGATAACACCACAGAAGCGTCAAAGACGCTTCCTACAGGTGTTTCTACCAGTACAGAAGGTAACCCTAGCCAAGAGACTGAATCTTCTGTAGATGAGCCTACAACGCCAGTAGAGACGATTTCAGTAAATCGTAATTCATCTATCCCAACGAATCGTGCTAGTAATGCAATCACTAAAGAAACTGTATTAAAACCAATGCAGGTTCGTAAACTAGAATCTACTTCTAAACCAAAAGAAGAAGAAACTAAGCCAGAAGAATCCGCTTATATACCTAATACACCGATTGAAAAGAGCTTTATCAATAAACCAGTTAAGGTGAGTGATTTATCCAGTTCTATAGAATCATCTCAGATTAAGCCTGAGAATAAGTCTCAGGCAGAAAACCAAGCATTGATTAGTGTATTGTCTAAATACAGTCCTGATATTAAAGTTGAGATTCAAGATAAGTCTAGCTATGACGAAAAAGCCAGTTATGATGATGACATTATCCGTGTGAGTGAAAACAGTAAAGACATTACTCGTGATATTGCTCGTGCAATGGTGCATAAGCAGATTGGTCATATTGCTGATGAACTAGATACCCTAGATCATGTGACTGCTTTGGCTAACATTGAAACCAAGAAACAAAGAGATGCTAATAGAAAAGAAGGTAAGCAAAACACTGATGTACTCTTTGATGATGAGGTTATTGATAGACAAGCTAAGTTAGGTGAATTACGACTAAGAGTAGATGAAATCAATAAAGATGTACGTAAAAGTATGCGTAAAATCTTATCTGATCCAAATCAGAAGTTTACTGAAAACAGTAAAGCATTGCTCATGAGAGCAACGGATTCTGCTGCTGATTTATTACAGCTTGGTTTATTCAATGAAGACGTTAAGTCTGTATTAAAACAAGTCAAAGTATCTCGTGGTAAGAATAAAGTTACTAAAGCTTATTATGCTTTAATGGATGCTGTTAGTAACTTCTTTGGTTTTAGTAAAGAGGAATCTACAGCTTATACAAAACTGTTAGGTGTTGTTAGTGATAGCACGACTTTAAGTGTGTTAGATACTGAAGGGAATTTCTCTAAATCTACTGAAGCTAAGCTTCGTCAGTTAAAAGAGCCTGTTGAAAGTATTGAGGAAGACCTGAAAAAACCTATTACTGCAACAAAGGATTCTAAAGCTGTTAGAAATGTCTTAAAAACAAGCTTTAGACAAGCACAGACACTACGCAAACCATTAAGTAGTATCTCTAACTTTGTTACAGAGCTTTATATGAATCCAATTAAAGCCAGTCAGATACTTAATCTTGATCCACCTACGAAAGCACAAAGAGAACAGATCAATGACTTTGCTGAGTTTACTGCTGAGTTTCGTGAGCATCTAAAAGAAGTATTTAAACCAACCAATGAAGGTTATGAAAATACGGCATTGGCAAACTATTTTTATGATAAAGACACTGGTGAATTTGATAGTAATGTTCTAGATGCACTGAGCTATGGTGCTTATGATTATCTAATCAGTGTTGCTAAGCATACTATGAATACTCGTGATGATATTCTTACTTTGCTTGGTTTAACCAGTAATGATGTAGAGCAAAGAAACAGTGCACACATTACTAAAGAGATGTGGAACACCTATAAATACATTGGTTCTGGTTATGTCAAAATTGCTGATGATTTAGGTAAACGAGTTGCTGAAACACTAAATATTCAGCGTACAGAGAATGGTTCTGTGACGGTAGATTCACGTCTGTATTCTGCACTGGGTACTTGGGCACTATCAGCAATGCAATCTGCTGATCTAATTCATCTACATAGTATCTCTAGTGCAAAACATAAAGAAGCGATTGAGCAAGTTAGTGGTGCTATTGATGAAAAGGATTTTAGTCCACATGGTACTGTTCGTTTTGTTTCCATTACTAATAAAGAAGGTAAGGGTATAAACAAACGTATCAATGAAATCAGTGAAACCAATAAAGGGACAGCAGGTTATCTGGCAGATATTATGGGTGGTGTGAGTGCTGTCCGTATACCATCACTTAAGCCAATAGAAGAAAGTGCTGAGAATGTTAAGCGTAGAATCAAGCGTACTGATGCAACAGTAACTGACCTACAAGCTCTACGTGTTGCTAAAGCACAAGCTCATGCAAATGTGATTAATGAACCTACCTTTAGTTTATTAACTAACTTGGCTTCTCAACATGAAGATACTTTCCTTGAGATGATTGGTGCTAAGTTAAAAGAAGGTGAGCTACAAACCGCTCATATCAATGATCGTGATGGCTTAGAAGGTAAGTCAGAAGCTGTAATGCGTGATTGGACAAATGCTGTAGATTTCATCAATAGCATACCTAAAGTCAATGGTGTTCGTCAGTACTGGGATACGATGTTTATGGCTGTTAATAGCCGTATGCACTATAACAGTAATATCTTTAACTATCAGTCTTCTAAACTACACCGTGCTATGGCTGAGCCTAGTAACTTTAAAGTGACTGTACAGCTTAAGAATACAGATGGAACATCAGTATTAGACTCGTTACAAAGTAAGCTGAAAGAGCATGGTAAAGAAATTCATTCTAAGCATTTGACTAAAGATGAATTAAAACTAACTTACTTCCTACGTGCATTGGCTGAGAATATGGAAGGTAGTGAAGATTTCATTGATGCTTACTTTGCAAGTACTGGTGCTAAAGAGATATTCACAGAAGGGTTTACTGTAGATAAATTGCCCAGTTATGTATTTATCCCTGCGTTTATAGAGTACTTAAACCAAGTACATATCCAAACAGCGACAGAGATTGTCTCTAAAGCACAAGCAGGTGACAAGATTTCATCTAAAGAGATGGATCATCTTAGTGGTGTTATTGCAGAAATGAAGATGGGGGCTAATTCTTTAAGAGCTCTAAGAGAATGGGCAGATTTCCAAACCGCACAAGAAAGCAATCATGATAATTTCACAACATCACTAGGTTTAGGCTCTGATGGTTTGAATAATGGTGCAGCATTAGCTCACTTCTGGAATGGGGCATTTTATAAAGATCTGTTATTACGTACTGGTTTCTTTAGTCTTGATGATGAGTTTAAATCTTATTTTGATGCTCGTCATAATAAGGATCTGGGTGATTACTATACCGCATTTAAGAACGCTGTCATTGATGAAAAAGCACAAGAAGATTTTATTAAGAGTTTCCATAAGAATTTAAAGAAAGACTTAGCGACTCATAATGAACAAGTCTTCCGTGCATTAATGAAAGTACAAAAGAGCTTAACTAAGCGTGCAGTGGCTAAGAGTGTCTTGATTCCATTTAACTATGGTGCAGGAATTAGATCTATGAAGAAAGCTGTATTCCGTACTTTTATGGAAGAAATGCAAGCTACAATCACTGATGCTGCCAAACAAGGTATTCTTAATAAGAAAGCTTTAGAAGCAGGTCAAATGACTCAATTAGAGTATGACACTGAACGAACTAAGCTTCTAAACCAAGTTAAAACAGTAGATCAACTATTCTCTTTTATGATGAGAAAACCTACTCAATGGAATATTACAATTGATAATGAACCTAAAGCGGTTGTGATCAATGATAACTTAGATCTCAAATATATGCTAGAAGCTTGGGTTAGTCCTGAAAATGAAGCCATGCTATCTAAAGAGTATGACTTTACTATGGGTCAATATCTTGCAGAAGTACTAAAGAGCTATGAAGATATGTATATCCATAAGAATAAAGTCAATATGCGTATGCTGAGCGGTGCAGTTGAAATATTCACTCAAATATATCATGAAGTAGAAGAACGTGCTATAGAGACTGTAACACAAAGAATCTCTGAGTCTTTAGTTGCTTCTGGTTTAGATAAAGCAACAGCAGATGATTTGGCTTATAAAGAAATCAAGTATCGTGGTTTATCTGATAAAGAGCGTGAAGAGCTTGTCCATTCTGTGATGGATAAAGTTCAGGCACAGATTCATAATGTGTATTCTGTACAAAATGGGGAATCTAAAGCTAAGGTACGTTTAACACGACTCAGGGAAGCACTTACAGCAGATAAACTGAACTTAACCAATAACAGCTTTTTCTTAGTCAATAAATCAGGTAAGTATCAAGCCACTTCATTTGGTAGTCCTGCAAGACAGACCTATCTTGAAGATAAAGCTCTATTAGCTAACTCTGTACAAACACAATCTATGGATAGTTATATCTCATCCTTTGCTATGTCTTTGGGTAAGAAAATTAATATTAACATCCATGATGCGAATATTGGGGCTATTGATAATCAGCTTGATATGATTACCCAACAAAACAAAGCCACATTCCAAGCTTTGGTCAGTTATCATGGTCAGCTTGAGTCATTACGTACATTAGCCAGTGTTATTCAGAGTAGCTATGCACTGGTTAAAGAAGGCGTTCTTGATGAAGATTTTCATAACACTGAAGCCTTTGCTGAGCTTACTAAAGCTCTTACTGGCTTAATTAATGAAGTTACAGAGACTGAACTTAATAAACTAGATCAGTTAGCGAATCTGGCTTATGTACATCAGTATGCAGGCGAGTTTGGTGAGTATCAAGTCACAGATGCTGATCGTCAAACTGCTCTAAAAGAAAAGAGTAAAGTTGTGGATCAAATCAAGCAATTAGCAAAAGAGTTAGATCTTGATCAGTATAAACAGAAAAACAGCACTGCTAAATCTTTTACAAAGAGTGGAGCGTTGAATCAATCTGAAACTAGAGCAACAGAGCAAGTTTCCCAACTTCCCACAGCAAGTACAGGAACAGACGGTACTCAGGGAACTGCATTTACTCACTTGTCCAGTACACCAACTGAGCCAACAATCCAAAACCTAAAACAACTTGACCAAACCATTAAAGGTCTGGTTAATGTCAGTGAAGTACAGTTAAAGCTTAATAAAATGTTGATGGGTAAAGCCAACCAACATCTAAGCAAGATGTCTGTGAAGTTTTCTGATGTGACGACACCTAATGGTACTCGTGCCTATGGAAGCTATGATGTAACTACTCATACATTGACTTTGGATAACCAAACCTTTAACCAGAGTGGTAACGATGAGAATAAGCTACGAGTTATCAATCATGAGCTTGTACACGCTCTGACTGAGTACGCCATCATCTCTAATGCTCAAGACTTACGTAGTGAATTAAGTCATCTAAATAAGATGCTTGATGCTGTCATGGTTAAGTGGCAAGAAGATGTAGCGTTTAATAAAAAGTACGGGCATAGTCGTCATGACACCGAAGAAGATGATTTAACTCGTGTTAATCAAATCATGGAAGTCATCAAAGCATCTCAAGAAGCTGATACAGCTAATGGCAATCAGTATGCGGGCTTAAGTGAGTTTATCGCTTATGGTATGACTGACTCTGAGATGATGCGTTATATTGATGACGCTATTGAGCTTGATGATTTGGGTATCAAACTAAGAAAAGGCATCTCATCTGTGATGGATTTCTTGGTACGCTTAGCGTCTAAGGTGCTTGGTTTTAAGGGTGATGGATATAAAGCATTTGCACAAAATGTTGAAACTATCATGGATAATCCACCTGTGGATTTACTGACCTTAGTAAGTAATGATGTTCGCTTTAGCGCTTCTGCTATGAAGTCAGTGCAAGCTAATATTAAACGTGGTACAGAAGCCATGAATAAAGCCATCACAACCAAAGCGGATGTTAAACGTGCTATGTATCGTAATGATATTGGTTGGGTTGATTTTGTCTGGGGAAGTACTGGTATCCTGAAAGCTAATGGGAAAACCAAAGGTGCAATGGGTATTAGTCACATTATTGAAGCTCGTATGCGTAAAGACGGTATGAGCTATGATGAAGTGGTTGATATGCTGACAAATGCTACAGTAGATACTATTGCCAAGGGTAGAGTACTTGATAGATTTGAACAAGGTGGAGCAACTAAGTTGCAGTTAGTTCTTGATAATCACTTAGTTAGTTTAATCAAAAATCAAGGTAGTAATGCTTGGATGATCACTGCCTTTGAGTTGTTTGAAGATGGTACTGGCAAGGGATATGGCAAAACCAGTCCTACGCACAATCAGTCCTATTCCGCTCGTACTGATGTGGGAGCTTCAAACGAAACCAATATAACACAAGTCACTTCAGATAACAATGAAGACACTCGTTATTCAGAGATATTTGATGAAACAGATAAACAATCTGTATCAGAAGTATTTAATTCATTGGATAGTCAGACAATCACTGATGGATGGAATAAGCATCTGCAAGAAGTTTGGGATAGTCTGTTTGAGGGCAACATTACTTATAGTAGCTTAAGTGAGATGGATCAAAAGAGTCTTCTAGATACTGCTAAACAAGTGAGTGAGTATTTTGTTCCACATACATTTAATATGACTGTTAAAGAGCAGTTATCTTATCAAGCAGTTACGAGTATTGTAGATTTCTTAGTTAATAATCATGCTGACTCTAACATCACATCAGAGCTTAATAAGATTCATGCACAACTGATTAAAGCTTATCCTACTGCTGCTGATCTGTATCCTGACTATCATACAGTGAATGATGAAGTGAAAAATCTGTATGAAACTGAGCACAGTAAACTGTTTAAGTCTGTAGGTGAGATGAATAACTTAGCTTCTGTTGTTGGGTTGGTTTTATCATCACAAACATTCAATGAACTGACTGATCAGAAAGTAGAACTACGTAAAATCAAGCATGAGAGTTGGTTTGATAAGTTCATGAATTTATGGCACAAAGCGATGAATTTATTGAGAAGTAAATATCTCAATGCAGATAGTACTTCTGAAGCAACCAAACAGCTTATGGCAAAGCTGATTAATGCTGAAACTAATGCTCGTTTAGCTCGGGTATCTATGATAGATAAAGCGTGGAATACGGTGTATCAAAAGCCTATGGATGCTGCTAACTGGGTATGGGATAAGACTTGGGATGTTGGTAGTGACGCTATCATCAGTGGCTTACCTATGTCTGATACGATGCGTGATACTTGGCGTAGTCATAAAGAGCGTATTAAAGCTGCTAAGCAATTAGAGGATCTTAGTCAAAGTAGCATTGCACAGAACAGCATGAACCTGACGGTAGAAGCAGGTTTAGCAATTACTGGTTTGGATATGAATATGTCTTATGGTGGAAACCAAGACATCAAATCAGCAACACGTGGCTTTGTCAAAGAAACTGTCAATGAAATGTTAGGTCAGCGTGGTGTAGGTCATACTGTAGAGCGTGTTATCCGTATGGTGAATAAAGTAGCACAAGATCGTGCTAACTATAAGCAGTCTATGCTGAATAACTTTGCTTCTATTATGAAAGATCCTAAGCGTTTTGATAATCATGCTAAGCAGTCTATCACTCGTACTGTCATGATGTCTGATGCACAGACACTACTACATTATCATGGCATGGAACAGACACTCAATTATATTGCTAACTCAAAACAACGAAAAGTTCGTATTAAAGAGTTGGAAGATAAGCTACAGTCTTTATCCAAAAACCGTGAACATTTCAATCAATTACTGAAAGATACCAAAGACTTGGCTTGGTATATGGTAGGTGAAACCGTCTCAGGTGATGTGAAAAAGAACGCTGAATTGATTGCAACTTCCGCAGGAACACGTAGCGTTACACCTTATGAACAGATGGATCAAACGATCTTTGAAACGGTAGATGAGCTAGTAACACTACATGGCTTAGAGATGGTTAATGGTAAGTATATGTACACAACACAAGACTTAATTCAAAATGAAGGTCAAGTGTTGATTGCTATGCTGAATACTCATCATGATCTTGTAAAACAATCCAAAGAAGAATTTAAGGACAATCCATTGAACTATATCAAAGGATTCAAGCCTGCAATTCATAATCCTCATGTAGATGTGGTTGCTGTCAAAGCTGAGGAAGTAGATGATTATATCCAAAAAGGCTATGAGCAAGCACTGCATGATCCCATTGTTCAAGATGAGTTAGATAGTACTGAACCACGCTATCTGATGATCAATAAGAACGCACCGTATGCTCGTTATAATTCTGGTGGTTTGGAAATGAAAGATACTCACTTCCGTGGGTATGAAGTCTTTAACTATAAGACTGACTCTAAAGAGTTAGCTCGTGTAGGTCAAGGACGTTTAAATCGCAATACTGAGCTTGCTAAGACAATGGATGCACGCAATTATGATCCACGTAATATTAAGGGTAATCATCTCATTCCTCGTTATGGTAATGATATGTTGATCTTAGGTTATAACTATGAAATGTCAGGTGAATTAAGAGATAAACTGCTAGATCGTGACTTATCATTTGACATGATGTTAGCTTCTATGGGTAGTGAGCTTGTTGCTAAACCAAAGTTAGTCAATACACAGCGTACGTTAGCACAAGTACTGGCTGAAGACGCTAAAAACCCTACTACTGGTTTTAAAATCTCACCTGTACACTTTACAGTGATTAATCCTGATTCTCCTGACCCAAGAGTTCAAGAGATGCTACGGATGATGCCTTATGAGTTCTACCAAGAAATGCAACGTCAATTTGGTAAGGGTAAACCATTTGTTATTCGTACAGCAGTATTTAACTCTGTCTTTGGTTTCAGAAAATACAATGTCTCTGAGATGTTTGACAAAGTCAGTGGTGAGCGTAATTACTTTGAGAAGTTCATGGTCACTTTGTATGAAAATATCTATGGTAAACAAGCTCGTAATAAAGCAGCTAATCATCAATATGTCTGGGAATGGTTTGTTACCCAAGCCAAAGATTTGATTGTGATTCGTTCTGTCAAAGTTTTGATTGGTAATATTATTGCTAATGCTTTGATTTCAGCAGCTTACGGTATTACGCCAACAGAGTTAGCAAGAGGTATGTTCTATGCTTGGAAAGAAGGTAAAGCTTATCGTCAATTACAAGCAGAAGAACAGCGTATTAACTTTGAGTTGCTTAATACAACGTCTGACTCTCAGCGTAAAAAGCTTAAAGCAGAACTCATTGCTGTCAGACAGAATATGCAAAATTCAGGTATGCACAAGTACATGGAAGAAGGTTTAATGAGTACGATTGTGGAAGACATTGATATGGGCTCTGAAACCAAGTTATTTAAATCTGATTTTGAGAAGAAATTAGATAACTTAGCAGAGAAGATACCACAACCAGTACGTACAACACTGAAGTGGGCAACATTTCATCCTGATACTGAAATTCATAAGTTCTTGAGTGAATCTACTCAGTTCTCTGATTTTGCTGCTAAGTATGTATTAGCCAAGCACATTGAAAAGAAATCATTGAAAATGGGTAAATCTAAGAAAGCTGCATTTGAAGATGGTATCCAGATGGCTCAGGAAGTATTCATTAACTATGACATTCCTACAAACCGTATGCTACAAGCCGCCAATGATTTGGGTCTGTTTATGTTTACCAAGTTTACTGTGAGATTCCAACGAGCACTAGCAAGACAGTTACATCAAAATGGTGGTCATGCAATGCTTCAACATTTCATGGTAGAAGAATACTTACCTGTTGCAGGGGTATTAAATCCATTCTTCCCTATGTTTAATATAGGTCTTGGAGCATTTACAGGGATTGGTGCATTAGCACAACTACCAATAATAGCTATGTTCTTATAAATAAGAAGTGTACCTTGATTTATTAGTCTAAAATTTCTATACTAATAAGCACTAAAAACCTACCTAATACGGGTAGGTTTTTGGTATTTACTCCTAAATTACGCCAACGCATAATAAGTCCTTGATTTTAAATATGAGATACTCCCTTGGTAAGGGAGAGGTCGCGAGTTCAATTCTCGCCAAGAGCTCCATATTTAGAATCCTTAGATACTTCTAAGGATTTTTTATTGGGGATTTTTTGGTGTTTATGATCATTTAGCGCATATAGTCAACATGATTTGATTTATGTCGCAATAAAGGTCGGCAGCGGCTAGTTTGATTATTTCATCAAGATGGCTTAATTAAGACATTATGATGAAATAAAAGGATTTAAATGTATTTCAATCAAAAATCTTGTATGCTATAATGTGTCAGGATATGGTTTTGAATTTATTTATATATTTCAAAATCGTGGTGTTTAATTAACAATGAGGAAACCATCATGGCAAA
>NZ_MUXT01000001.1:102217-431897 GCF_002014965.1 Moraxella canis | reverse complement strand
GGGGGTTTTGTTTGGGGGGGGTTTAAAGCAGAATAAGAATTGTATCAATGACCAGTGGGAAACTAAAACACTTGCTGATTGGGCAAGTGTTTTGGTTTTGGGGGATGTTGAAGATCATTGAAGATCAATTCCATTTTAGCGCTTTTAAAATTTTTTCAATGCCGTCTTGATCGTGGCGTGGACAAATAATATCAGCATGCTGTTTTAAATCGGGATGTCCATTATCCATAGCAATAGCGGTACCCACCCACTTAAACATCTCTATGTCATTTAAACCGTCTCCAAAAGCTGCTGCCTCTGATTTGGAGATATTTAACTCATTTAATAATTTTGCTATTGAGCGCGCTTTTGAGCTTTGATGATCCAATACATCTACAGCGCACTGATGCCAGCGAGTTGTTTTAATATTAGGTGGCAGCGCGATGTTTTGAGCTTCATGTTCTTCATAAAATGCTAAGATTTGATAAATGGGCTGATCAAAATCAAACCCTTCTTTATTGGCTAGTATCGGTGTGATTCCTAATGAGCCTAATGCAGTTTTTAAATGTTCACTCTGATTAAAGCAAAAGATGTCAGTTTTTGTCATAATTGCAGTAGTAATATTACGACGTTCAAATACTGCCAAGATCTCTTTGACTTGTTGATTTTTCAAGGGAAAATCGAATAATTTTTGACCAGCGTATTCGTTGTATTGACCATTCATAGTTAATAAGTAGTCAATACCAATTTCATCAATCAGCTCTCGTACTGCTACCGGCATGATTCCAAGACTGCGACCTGTGGCAATAGCGAGCAATACACCTTGATTTTTTAGGGCGAGCAAAGCAGGTTTAATACTTTGAGGAATACGTCCTTCATCTTTGATATACAAAGTATCATCGATATCAAAGAAAATAATTTTGGGCAAGGGATAAGGTTTATTTAGCATGAGTGCCCCAAACTTTTTTGATGCGTTTATAAATGATAAATAAAATCACAAGCCCGGCACCTATGACGATATAATGACTGATGGCACCAACATAGTTGGCTACTTTATGATAATTAGCACCTAATACAAAGCCAGCATAAGCCAACATTGCACTCCAAATCAAAGATCCTAACCCAGTCAATATCAAAAAAGGCACTAAGGGCATGTGTGCCATGCCTGCTGGAATGGATATCAGTGAACGTATCGCAGGGATCATTCGCCCAAAAAATATGACAGATTTACCATGCCGATCGAACCATTTTTGGGCATTGCTTACATCATTGGCAGTGATCAAAAAATACTGACCATAATGATCCGCCAAATGTCGCAAGCGCTTTTCGTCTAATTTTGTGCCAATATAATACAAAGGTAGGGCGCCAATCATTGAACCAATTGTGCCAGCAATAATAACGGCAAATAGGTTCACCTGACCCATTGCTGCAGCAAATCCAGCTGCGGGCATAATCAGCTCTGATGGAATGGGTGGAAAGACATTTTCCAAAAACATCATTAAACCGACGCCAATCAGACCCAGTTTGTCCATCACAGCCAAAATCCACTCACTCAAGTTTTCCATAGTACTCATTCATAACTATTAAAATGTTTGAATTTTAACATTTTTTCTTATAATGATGTTGTTGGCATGTGCAATGAAGAGTTGCTGATTTATGTACATCATTTTTAAATTTACTTGTTTATAAAAAAACTGTAATCATATGTAACACTCTTAAATTTTTGGGGGATTTTGTGAATTTATTACTTTCACTTATCGATAAAATGCGCTAACATATGCTAATTTATCTCAATGTTATTCTAAAATTGACTGCATGCACATCGGCGAATATTTTGCCCCTCGAATTTTGGTGTTATTGATCTTATATAAGGCAGTTTGAGAGAATATTCAAAAATTTATTGATGATAAAAATTTAATAATCAATGGCGTAATTCATGACTAAAATCTCTATGAAGAAAATCACTGTCAAGCCATGGCATTCTGCATTGATGATCATTGTATTGATTGCGATTTTTGGGCTGTTGACCAACTATTTATTAAATAATGAAACAGCCAAACCGATTGTCATAGAATCAAATCAGCTGACCCAAGCGCAGTTAAATGCGATTCAGCAGGCTGTCGAACCTATTGGTGAAGTGCAATTTTTTGGTGCAGATTTGGTAAAAATTCACCAACATATCACCCAGCTGACCTGGGTGGAATCGGCGAATGTGCAGCGCGATTGGAATAACGGTGTGGTTGTGTCGGTCACTGCGCGCAGACCCATTGCCAACTTTGGTAGCGACAGATTGCTTGATGCCAACGGTGTGGTGTATGAGCCTGCCGAAAACAGTCAGCTTATGAACCCTAATTTAGTTAATCTACATGGGCGCGACACCGAATCTCAGCAGATCATGCAAAAGCTTAAGCGGGTCAATACTTGGTATGCGCCTTTGGATGTTCGGGTTCAGGACTTGATTTTGACACCTCGCCAAACTTGGATCATTCGATTTAATAATGGCATGCGCATCATGGTTGACCATGAAGACACAGAGCAAAAGCTATACAATTTGGCGATACAGCTACAAAGTGCGTTGGCTAATGATTTTGGACGCATTGATTCTGTGGATCTTAGGTATAAAAACGGCTTTGCAATTGCTTGGCGTAATCAAGCTTGATATTTTTGATAGATTTATGCCCATACTCACTTTGGGCGTCGAGGTAGTTTAAGGAAATCGTGTGACTCTTCAAGCGGTAATACATATTAGCTCTACAGCTGTCTGTACAGCAGTCGGGCATTTTGAAACCAAAGGTTTGGAAAAGCACCTTAAGGTTTCGGCTGTCGGCTTGGCGCACACGGATGCTTTCTTTGGCGGTCGTGTTGATAATCGCGAGCATCTTTTGTCAGCAATTCATAAATCTGTTCGCGAAGCCAGTGATATGGCGGGCTTACAGATCATTTCACCTATATTGTGTATGGCATCTCCTATGATGAGTATGCAGAATATGAGTCATGAGGTCGTTATCGATACGGCTGACCGTATGGTGATGCCAGAGCATATTTGTCAAGCGACCCAAGCGATGTCTAGTCAAATCGCAAGTCAAGACCGCGCGCCATTTCAAATGAATCGCCAATTAATTTTCTTGGAAGACTATCATGTCCAAGACGCCAAAGGGCTGATGACGGATAAAATTTGTGTTGCAAGTCATGTGATTGATATGCCAACCACTCAGCTCAACCAGATGATCAGTTTGGTCGAACAAGACGATTTGCATGTCGAATCTTGTCTATTTGATGGGATTGCTGGTGCTGAGTATGCCTTGTCTGAAGATGAAAAACAAGCAGGAGTTTGTTTTATTGATATCGGTGCGGGCATGACTAAGGTGTGTATCTATAAAGATGGTGTGTTGATTTATAGTCATTGCTTGGATATGGGCGGCGTGACTGTCGACATGGACATTGCCAAAGAGTGTGGCATTGCGCTTGCAGACACGGACAGCTTTAAGCGACAAGAAGGCACGCTGAATCGTAATAAATATTCGCCAGGCGCTGTGGTGACTTATAAGCGACACACCAAGCATGAAAAAACCATGCTCAGACGTGAACTTAATCAAGTGATTGAGGCGCGCTATCGCAAGTTGCTTGACAAAGTCATTGATGCGATTGATGCCTCTTTATTGGTTAGTTTGGATGCCGGCATCGTCTTGGCGGGCGGTGGTTCGTCTATGGATGGGCTGCTTGATTTTGCGCGCAACCATATTGGTATGAAAGCGCGGTTAATTACCAATAATCCTAGAGTCAAACTGGATCCTGCGCGCTTATCTGATGATAATATTAAGCTGCTTAATAAACATCTGTCCGATAATACGCTGCATACCGCGATCGGTGCGCTTTTATTCGTGGGTAGTGCCCAATACACCCGTGATCAGCAAACCCAAGAAATCGATGAGCTTGATAATTCTTGGGTGACTGAGCGCGTGAGTATGGTCAGTCAGCTTTTTGGACAATTTACTGCTTGGATTAAGCGGGTTTTTTAAGTTTTTGGGCTGACGAGAGCAAGCCAATTTACTAAAATATTGATCTAGATTTAAGACAAAAAATGTCTAGCTTTTTTAGTGAAATTAACTGATACAAGCCTTGCGCAGCTTGCCAAAAGTGCTGTTTGTGCGTACAATGGTGCTATACTTTTATTTAAACAATTTTTTTTGGAGTTAGGTTATGAAATACGGAATGGCTGATGAATTTCAACCAGAAACTAATGGTCAAGCACGCATCATTGTCTTTGGTGTTGGCGGCGGCGGCGGCAATGCCGTTGAACATATGGTTCGTCAAAATGTCTCAGGCATTACTTTTGTTTGTGCCAACACTGACTTACAAGCACTGAATAAATTATCGGCTCCAAATAAAATTCAAATCGGCGCGGATGCGACTCGTGGGCTAGGCGCTGGTGCCAATCCTGAAGTTGGTCGTAATGCTGCCGAAAGTAACGAAGATGAAATTCGTGCAATGCTTGAGGGCTATAATATGGCGTTCATCACTGCAGGTATGGGCGGCGGCACAGGAACGGGCGCAGCCCCTGTGGTTGCTCGTATCGCTAAAGAAATGGGTATTTTGACGGTTGCAGTGGTCACGACGCCATTTAGCTTTGAGGGTAAGCGCCGCGCTGCCGCTGCGCGTAATGGTATCGATGCATTGACCCAGCACGTAGACTCAATTATCACCATTCCTAACGATAAGCTGACTCAAGCATATCGCAATTTGACCATGGTAGATGCCTTTAAAAAAGCAGATGATGTCTTATTGCATGCGGTAAACGGTTTGACTGAAACTATCGTAAACCCTGGCATGATTAACATCGACTTTGAAGACGTGCGTACTGCAATGAGTGCTAAGGGTCATGCGATGATGGGTATCGGTCGTGCTAGTGGCACCAATCGTGCTTCTGAAGCGATGGAAAAAGCCATTCGCTCTCCGTTACTCGATGATCTAAATCTACGCAATGCCCAAGGCTTGATCATTAATATCATTGGTTCTGGCGTTAGCATGGATGAGGTGATGTCTATCGTTGCTATTGGCGAAGGTATGATGGATGAAGACGCCCATGTGTTTTACGGCTTAGTTGAAGATCCTGACATGGAAGATGAGATTCATGTGACCGTGGTGGCAACAGGTCTGACGGTTAATGATCAGCCAGCACCAGTCAAGCTGCCAGAAAATAAGCAAGAAACGTTAAAAACGCATACCAGCGCATTGGCAGAAGAAAGCCAACAAGCGCCTGCGCCACGTCAAGGTGCACCAAAGCCGATCAGTGTTGGGACTTTCTTGCAAAGAGAGCAGCAAAAAAACAGTTAATTCACCACAAAACTAAAGTCCTACCCATGCGGTGGGGCTTTTTTAATGTTGATAATGCCAGTCAGTGATGAATCGGAAATTTAGATCATGAAAAAAATAGACCTGCACATGCACAGCACTTGCTCTGATGGTACTAATACGCCCACAGAATTGATTAAAAAAGTCGCTTTGGCAGGTATTGAGATGGCGGCATTGACCGATCATGATACAATCAAGGGGCTTGATGAAGCCAAAGAAGCTGCCAAAATGGTCGGAGTTGAGCTAATCCGAGGAGTGGAAATCAGCTGCACCCACACCTTATCCGGTGGCTATGGCAAGCACCAAGAGATCGATAAAATTATCCATGTTGTTGCGCTCAATTTTTCAGATTCACTGAAGATGAACGAAGCACTGCAATCACTACAAGACAGCCGACATCTACGCGGACGACAAATGATCCAAAAACTTGCTGATTCTTTGATGGATCATCCTGATGAAGCTGCTGCGCTATTTGAGAATTTGTGGCAACAGGTGCTGACCAAGGTGGGTGGTAATGCTCGCGCTGTTGGGCGTGCACACATTGGTCAAGTTTTGTATGAATTGGGGTATGTGCCCAGTGTGCAGGCTGCCTTTGATAAATATTTGGCAGATAATAAACCAGCTTATGTGCCCATACAGACCATCAATATGGCAGATACGGTGGCGCTCATTCATGAGTGTGGCGGACTGGCTGTGCTTGCTCATCCAACGCGATATAAACTGTCTGCGACACGCACTCAAAGACTCATCAGTGACTTTGCTCAATGTGGCGGCGACGGCTGTGAGCTGCCCAATCATGAGCCGTTAAGCTGCATTGAGATGGTCAGCCGCGCGATCGCCAAACATGAGTTGGCGGTATCGCTTGGTAGTGATTTTCATGGTAGTAACATGCCATGGCGAAAGCTTGGCTCAACGGCAGCCATGCACAAGAATCAGGTTGGGATATGGGAGCGTTTTGATCAGATATACTGAATACCCACACAGTCCAAGCGGTGTATCATATCAATTACCAATGTAATAAAGGTTAGGGCTTAAAGCTTGACATGATTAGTCAATCAGCTCATCTAAGTCGGCTAAGGTGTATTTTAAAGCCTCCAAACTAACTGACATCTCAAACCCTCGGTACTGCAAGAATCTTAGCTGCTTGGCTTTGTCTTTGGGCGTTGTTGGGATGGTGTCTCCATATTTGCGTGTTCGCGCCTCGACAGCCAGCTTCAGCCAATCGACTGCGTCTGACTCGTCATCAGCAAGGATGGTATCATCAGTCAGTGAGTCCACCCCAGCTTGCTGTATCAACTGGTCAATGCTGCTAAAGCCCTCGGGCAGTGTGACTTTGGCGGATTTTAAAGCTTGTAAGATATGGTTTTTCCCGCGACCTTTTCGAATGCTTTCGCGAACGAGCATCATGGCGAAGCGTTCGTCTGATTGATAGCCTTTTTGAGCGAATTCCTGCAACAAATCCTCAACAGCTTGGGGCTCGCAGCCTTTGGCAAGAAGTTTTTTTTGTAATTCATGCTGTGACATCTCTCGCCGTGATAAGTAGTAAAACGCAAGCCAGCGCAGATAATTGGTGGCTTTGTCAGTCTGCGCCAGAGGTTCAATGGCGACATTTTGTAGTCGCTTGGCAAGCTCTGGCGGCACTGCGGCGCTGTCTTTGCCATCATTAACTTGGTTTAATAATACCGACACTTCAGAAATTACCGCAGGATTTTTTGACTGAGAGCTTGACTGCGCTACAGAACCGCTCTTAACTGTCTTCGTGGGTATAGAGTGCTGCCGCTTGGAGATGGGCGAATGCTTGACTTGATCTGGTGAAGCATTCTGGGTTTTGGAGGTTTTTTTGGGAGAATTAACAGATTTTTTAAATGTTTTGGATTTGGGTAATTGGTTAAACCGCGGTGGCTGCGTGGTCGTCAGTTCCTCAAAGTTGGTTTCATCAAGCACTTGAACTTGATAAGAATCAGCAGAAACAGGCGATTCGCCCATTTCTGCTAGGACTTCAGATAACGTCTTGATTTTCATGATGAAGGATTAGAAGTTATCGTCTTCTAAATGTTCTTCAGGCTCATCTGCCCCCTCAATGGGCGCCACTGTGACTAATTTGACCTCGCGGACTTTGGCTTCGATTTCACTGGCGATGGCAGGATTTTCTTGCAGGTATTTGACAGTATTGGCTTTGCCTTGACCAATTTTACCGTCGCCATAGCTATACCAAGCGCCTGATTTGCCAACCGCACCAACATCCACACCCAAATCAATCACTTCGCCTAGGCGGTTAATGCCCTCGCCGTACATGATTTGGAACTCGGTTTGACGAAATGGCGGCGCCATCTTGTTTTTGATGACTTTGACGCGCGTTTCTGAGCCGACAATTTCATCGCCATCTTTGACAGAGCCAATGCGTCGAATATCAAGACGCACAGAAGCATAGAATTTCAGGGCGTTACCACCTGTCGTCGTCTCTGGACTACCGAACATGACGCCAATTTTCATACGGATTTGGTTGATGAAAATCACCATACAATTTGAGCGTTTGGCGTTGCCGGTAATTTTGCGAAGTGCTTGACTCATCAAGCGAGCCTGCAAACCCATGTGACTGTCACCCATCTCGCCTTCAATTTCAGCTTTTGGCGTCAAAGCAGCCACAGAGTCCACCACAATCAGATCAATCGCACCTGAGCGCACGAGCATGTCAGCAATTTCAAGCGCCTGCTCACCATTGTCAGGCTGCGAGACAAGCAAATCATCAATATTTACGCCAAGCTTTTTGGCATAAATTGGGTCAAGCGCATGCTCAGCGTCAATAAAGGCGCAAGTGCCGCCTTGTTTTTGGCATTCGGCGATGGTTTGTAAGGTCAGCGTCGTTTTACCCGAACTTTCAGGTCCAAAAATCTCAATAATTCGACCTTTTGGCAAGCCACCGATACCTAGCGCAATGTCAAGCCCAAGCGAGCCAGTAGAGACCACATCCACATCAAGCTTAGCGGTCTCATCACCCAAATGCATGATGGTGTTTTTACCAAACTGTTTTTCAATCTGAGCCAGGGCGGCCTTGAGTGCTTTTTCTTTATTTTCGTCCATAGAAATTTCCTAAAATTAATACGATTGCCCACTGCGATTATGCTCACAAACTTGACAATCATGTCACTAAATTTACCGTTAATTATAGCATAACTGCCTTTTTGATAGGGGGTTATCCTGAAATATTTTGTCAGTAATTTGTGTCATTTTAAATGAATTTTTTAAAACTCAATGTTTGAACCAATCGCTTTTTTAATCTCAAATTTCAATCAAAAAGCAATGATAAAAAAGAGAGTTTTTGAGCCAAAATTTGACCTGATAAAAACTTATCCACAATCTTATCCACAAAATATGTCAGATCATTGTGGAACACCAAACCCACTCAGTGAATATAAAAATTATCTATATAACTTTAAGTTATTTAACTGTTATTCAAGCTCTTATATTTATAAGTTATTGATTTTTATTATAAAAATATATAGATTTATTATTGTTCAAATTTTAATCAATTCTTATGCAGGCGTGATAAATACACGCTTTTAGGGACGATATGTTGAGTATTTTTAAAAGTTATCCACAGCTTGTGTGGAAAAGTTTTTGAGCCTTTTGGTGGCAAGGCTTGGCAAAATCAAAAAAACTTTTGGGACTTTGATAAACAATTTTCATCGTCAAATTTGTTAAGAAAATTTTTAGGATATTATTTTAATAAATATATAAGTTTCACAAGTTTGTCATAATTGTTAAAGTTATTTTAGGGAGCTGATGTGATTTGAATTTCGCTGCTGCCAAATGCGTGAGTCTCACTCAAAATCAGAAATGTGGTACAATCGTTTTGAAATTTTGATGGCAGTAAAAGCGTTTGATAACAAAGCGCTTATAATATGGGATAAATTTAATGACACAGACAAGATTTGCAGAAGCGATGAGTGCGCTTAAAGCACGATTTGGCGATCAGCTTTCAACCAATATGACTACGCGTGAGCAGCACGCGCATACGACGACTTGGCTGATCAATCAGCCTGCTGATGCGGTCTTGACCGCCAAAAATAAGTATGATGTGGCAGAGGCGGTCAAGATTTGTTATGAGCATCATATGCCTGTCATCGCGTTTGGTATTGGCTCATCACTGGAGGGTCAGCTAAACGCACCGTATGGCGGGCTTTGTATTGATATGTCGCAGATGAATGAAGTGGTGGCGGTCAATGAAGAGGATCTGACGGCGACTGTGCAAGCAGGGGTCACCCGAGAAGCGCTCAATCACTACTTGCGTGCGACGGGATTGTTTTTCCCACTTGATCCAGGGGCGAATGCGACCATTGGCGGTATGGTTGCCACTCGAGCGTCGGGTACGAATGCCGTTCGCTATGGGACGATGAAAGATGTGGTTTTGTCGCTGGAAGTGGTGCTGCCGACTGGTGAAATCATCAAAACAGGGACGCGTGCCAAAAAGTCGTCAGCAGGGTATGATTTGACGCGTCTGATTGTTGGTTCAGAAGGAACGCTGGGCATTGTCACAGAGGTGACGGTCAAGCTGTTTGGACAACCTGAAGTGGTTGGCAGTGGCATTTGTCATTTTCCAAGCATTGATCAGGCGTGTCAGGCGACCATTGCCACCATTCAGATGTGCTTGCCGATTGCGCGTATTGAGATGCTTGATCCGATTCAGATTCGCGCATGCAATCAGTATTCTCAATTGACTTTGCCCGAAAAAGCCACCTTATTTGTAGAATTTCATGGTACCGAGCAGGGCGTGGCAGAGCAGGCGGCTTTGTTTGAGCAGATCATTGAATATTTTGGCGGCAGTGATTTTGAGTGGGGCAGTGATGAAGCGGTGCGCAAAAAACTGTGGCGTGCGCGCCATAATGCTTATTATGCTGCCTGTGCGCTTAGACCCGAGGCGCGCGGACTGTCAACCGATGCCTGTGTGCCGATTTCCCGACTGGCGGAGTGTGTGACACAAACCCAAGCTGATATCCAAAAGTCAGGTATGCTGGCGCCAATTGTAGGTCATGTGGGTGACGGCAATTTTCATGTGCTACTGCTTGTTGATACAAATAATGAAGAAGAGCTGCAAAAGGCTGAAGAAATCCTTGGGCGCTTGGCGGAGCGCGCGATTGAAATGGGTGGCACCTGCACAGGCGAACATGGTATCGGTCAAGGTAAGCGTAAATATATGCAAAAAGAGCACGGCAGCGCCATCGGTGTCATGCAGGCGATTAAACAAGCCATTGATCCGCGCGGAATCATGAATCCTGGCAAGATTTGGTTTGATCACAGCGATACTACTGTAGCTGCTAATGAATCAAAGGCTTGACACTCAGCAAGGCTTTACACTGATTGAGACGCTGGTTGTTCTTGGTATCTTGGCGCTCATCGGTATGATCGCTGTGCCAGCCTATGATTCGCTCATGCGCCGATATGAGTCTCAAATGGTGGGGCGACATGTGCAAGAAGCGCTTCGACGAGCCAAGATCGAGGCGGCTTTGCACCAAAAAGATGTCATCATCTGCCCTATCAATGCTTCACAGGCGTGTGACAGATTCGGGCAATCTGGCTTGATGGTGTTCATTGACAAAAATAAAAACAATCGCAAAGATGACAGCGATCCTTTGGTGCTCAAAGAATCATTTGAGCTAAACTATGGCATGCTGTCGATGACCGTGGCGCTGCATCGTCATTACATTAAGTTCATGGGCGATAACGCTAAGCCGCGTGGGCACATGGGCAATGTGCGTTACTGCGCACTTAATGGCGATGCTGCGTTAAGCCATCAAACGACAATTAATATGCATGGTTTGAGCAGAATCGAACATGGCGATGTCATCAAGATAAGCTGCTAGCTTAGGACATGTAATCATTCGCCAAATTCTGAGCAAAACTGTGCTAAAATGACAAAGAAACTGCAACCAATAAGGCAATTTATGGCGGTCGATTTTTCAAATACGTTGATTGTCGCAATTTCGGCGACGGCTTTATTTGATTTGGCAGAAAATGAAGCCAAATTATCTGAGCTGATCTCAAAAAATAAAGACACCGCCGCGCGCAAATTTCAAGCGTATCAGCAGGCGCGCGAAAATGAGATCTTAAATAAAGGATCGGGCTATCCTTTGATAGAAGCCTTGCTCAATCTCAACAAGCATCAGCCACCGATGGAATATCACATTGAATCGCCCTATGTGGAAGTGGTGATCGTCTCCAAATCCTCACCAGATATCGGCATTCAAGTGCTCAACTCAATTCGTGCGCATGGTCTGGGAATTACTCGCTCAGCGTTTATTTCTGGGGATTCGGTTGCAAATTATATTAAGGATTTTAATGTCGATTTGTTTTTGACGACAAATCATGAAGATGCTCAGCAGGTCACCGATGGTCAAATTTGTGCCTGTGCGGTTTTGGATGCCACGCCAGTCAGTGTCGATCAGCTTGACAGTGATCAGCTTCGCATAGCGTTTGATGGCGATGCGGTGTTGTTTGATGATTCAGGGGAGTTGGTTTTTAAGCAAGAAGGGCTGTATGCTTTTCATGCGCGTGAAAACGAAATGGCAGATTTGCCGATTGAAAAAGGTCCTTATGCCGATTTTTTGATCAAATTATCCAAACTGCAAGCCAAATTACCCAACCAATCGACCGACGCGCCGCACAATCCAATTCGCATCGCACTGGTGACGGCGCGTAATGCGCCTGCTGATATGCGCGCCATCAAAACCCTAAGAGAGTGGGGTGTGACGGTGGATGTGGCGTTCTTTTTGGGAGGTCTTGATAAGACAAATGTCCTAAAAACCTTTGCGCCGCACATCTTTTTTGATGACTCAATCAAGCACATTGATGCTGCACGCTCCGTGGTGCCATCGGCGCTCGTGCCTTATCACTCCGAATCTCAGCTGAATATCTTGGCGCCTCAAGCGATTCCTGATATGGAAGATCAGGCATTTATCCCTGTTAAACCCAAAAAATCCAAGACACCATCATGAGAAAGTCGCATCAGCATTTTTTGATCAAGCTTACTGTCATCGCTGCGATGACAGCCTTACTAAGACGCAGTTCTAAACCTGCCGCCAATAAGACAGTTTCGCCAAAGCATCATGATAACTCTGATTGATACACACACCCACTTTGATTTGCCTGAGTATGATGATCAGCGCGCGGCATTTACCAGTCGTGCGTATGAGCAAGGCGTGCGGCATATATTGATCATTGGCTATTTGGCTCAGTATTTTGAGCGCATGGTGTTGGCAAATACAGCCACCAATCAACTGGCAGACTCACCAAGATCGCATTTGGCGTTTGGGCTGCACCCATTATACATTGATGAGCAGTCTGACACAGATTTGGATATTTTAGAAGAATATCTTAAAACTCATTCGTCGATTGCGATCGGTGAAATTGGGCTGGATACTTACCCAAAAACACTCAAAGAACCCGCCATTTTTCAAAAACAAAAGCGATTTTTTGTGGAACAAATTGAGCTTGCCAAAGCGTATGAGTTGCCCATTTTATTACATATCCGTAAAAATCATGGCGATGCTTTGAAGATTTTGGCTGAACAAAACTATCTTGCTGATGACAGAGGTGGCATCGCTCACAGCTTTAGCGGTGGGGAACAAGAGGCGCTTGCCTTCGTCAAACGCGGCTTTAAGCTTGGCATTACAGGGCAGATCACCAATCCTAATGCCAAAAAACTGCGCCGATCTGTTAAGGCGGTTTTTGATGAATATGGTGTTGGGGCTTTTGTGATTGAGACAGATTGCCCTGACATGATGCCGCTGCCTTGTCAGCATTTGGGACAGCTAAATGAACCTGCACACTTACATTTTGTGCTAGATGAGCTGTCTAAATTATTTAATTATGATAAACAAGTATTAGCAAATCAGCTTTGGAAAAATAGCTGTGATGCGCTGCGTGTGGATTGGAAATATGACTGATACGACACAGATGGATTATGAGCGCCGCTTTATGGGCGTAAGTGCGCTGTATGGCGAGCAAAGCCTTGATAGATTTGCTGATGCTGAAGTGTATGTGATTGGCGTGGGCGGCGTCGGATCATGGGCGGCGGAGAGTTTGGCGCGTACAGCGATAGGGCGTATTGTTTTGATTGATATGGATGTGCTTGTCGAAAGTAACATCAATCGGCAGTTGCCTGCTTTGAGCGAAACGCTTGGCGAGACTAAAATCGATGTGATGGCAGCACGCATTGGCAGCATCAATCCTAAGGCGGATGTGGTATGCGTGGATGATTTTTTGACGGCGCAAAATGTCAAAGAGCTTCTGCCGACTCGTGAGTATGTCGCACAGATGCAAGCTGAAGGTAAAACGGTGATCGTGCTTGACTGTGTGGATGATATGTCTGCTAAGCTTGCCATTGCGCTACATTGCCGATTTAACAAAATCAAATGTGTGGTCGCTGGCGGTGCAGGCGCGAAGATCGATCCGACAAAGATCCGCGTAGCTGACCTAAAAGACACCACTCAAGATCCGCTGCTTGCCAAGCTGCGCTCAAAATTGCGTGAAAAAGGCATCGCAAAAGGCGGTAAGGCAAAATTTGGTCTAAAATGTGTCTATTCAGACGAGCCGCCAAAGATAGCCAAGGCATGTCAAACTGGTCTAAACTGTGGCGGCTTTGGCTCCACTGTGGTGGTGACAGCGACGATGGGCATGGTGATGGTCAGCGAAGCACTAAAAATGATCAGCCGCACCTAGTCACTGGATCATCCATACCCTTAATTTTATCTCAAATGTCAATCATCAATCACCATAAAAATGCTAGATAAAAAACGACCGCCAAGTCAATGAGCGGTCGTTTTTATTTGGTTTGCCTAAAGCTGGTATTATTCAGCGCGTAGCAAATCGTTTAGGCTGGTTTTGGCGCGAGTTTGGGCGTCTACTTTTTTGACGATGATGGCAGCATATAAGCTGTGAGTGCCATCTTTGCTAGGCAGGTTACCTGGTACTACCACCGAGCCTGCTGGCACGCGACCATAATGAATCTCGCCTGTCTCACGATCATAGATGCGAGTGGACTGACCGATATAGACACCCATTGAGATGACCGAGCCTTCTTCAACGATCACACCTTCAACAATCTCAGAGCGAGCACCGATAAAGCAGTTATCTTCGATGATCGTTGGGTTGGCTTGTAATGGCTCAAGCACACCGCCGATACCAACGCCGCCTGACAAGTGTACATTTTTGCCGATCTGAGCGCAGCTGCCGACAGTTGCCCAGGTATCCACCATGGTTCCTTCATCGACAAAGGCGCCAATATTGACATAAGACGGCATGAGCACGACATTTTTTGCCAAGAAGCTGCCACGGCGCGCAACCGCAGGCGGTACGACACGCACGCCAGCTGCTTTGAATTGCGCCTCGCTCCAGTTGGCATGCTTAGTATCCACCTTATCATAAAAGCGCAAATCGCATGATTCAATGGGCTTATTGTCATTGAGTTTGAATGACAGCAGCACTGCTTTTTTGAGCCATTGATGCACCACCCATTCGCCGTCAATTTTTTCGGCAACGCGCAAAGAGCCATTATCCAAAGCTTCAATCGCTTCATCAACAGCCGCACGAATTTCTGGCGACACAGTTTCGGCGGTGAAATTTGCACGGTCTTCAAAAGCCGCTTCAATAATCGTTGCAAGATTTGACATAATAAATCCTTAAAAAGTCATCATAGATTGTTTGATAATTTTAGCATATTTAAAGAGCAAAAACCGCCCAAGCCAACAATTTATTCATTAAAATCAGTCATCCAACATCATCACATTTTATCAGCGTTACAGTGGCGTTCGATCCAAGCCAAGATGTCGGCAAATACTTTTTGTGCTGCTTTTTCATGTAGTGGCTCGTGGCGCATATTGGGGTAAAGATGCACGCTAACATCACGATTGGCACGCAAAAGCTTGTCTTGAAGCTGAATGATATCTTGCCCCATATTGCCGACAGGATCATCTTTGCCACTGACCAATAAAATCGGATAATCTTTGGTCATATTCACATACCAATCAGGGCGCATGGCGCGCTGCATCAAGGCAAATAAGGTCATAAGCCCATTATTGGTAAAAGCAAACCCTGTCAGGGGATCTGCTTCAAACGCTTGAATCGCCTCAGGATTTTCAGACAGCCAAGCAAATGCAGAAGCGCTGATGGGCGAGCGAAGCTGATTTAATAATACATGATTCATCAGCTCAGCGGCGTGTTGATTGACCTGCTTGGGGGAGAGTTTGTTGAGTAGGCTAAGCGCTGCATAAGTGGTACGGCTTAAAAGACCAAAATTATCCGCTGTACCCATCAATAGCACGCCATCAAATCGCGTGCTGTGATGAATGAGCACCGAACGCACGATAAACGAGCCCATCGAATGACCCATGATAAAATGCGGCACTGATGGCGCGTGCTCTTTGAGCTTATCTGCCATGATGATGACATCTTTTGACAGCGCTTGCACAGGATGCTTGTCATCAAAATACCCAAGCTCATACTTATCTTTGACCGTCTGACCATGCCCAAGCTGATCATATGTCGCCACCAGTACGCCATGATCTGCCAAAAATTGGGCAAATCTCGCATATCGGCCGCCATGCTCAGTCATGCCATGTACGATAAGCAGGGTGGATTTGATCTCACCTTTTGGTACAAAAAAAGTATGGTGTAGGCGGTGGATGCCGTTGGATGAAAGG
Source organism: Moraxella canis (assembly GCF_002014965.1). Taxonomy (GTDB): domain Bacteria; phylum Pseudomonadota; class Gammaproteobacteria; order Pseudomonadales; family Moraxellaceae; genus Moraxella; species Moraxella canis. The sequence continues at coordinate 415,869 of NZ_MUXT01000001.1, read as the reverse complement.
ATGGTTTGAGTCATGGTAGTGGTTTTGGATAAAAAATTAAACATGGCCAAGGTCAAACTGCCAAGTGAGCGCATCACTGATCAGCCGCCAACAAGCCATATGTCTTAAAATATGTGGCGTAAAGCTTTATGTTATACGCCACTTTAACAGGGATAATCTCAGCGCGATCAAAAACAGCCAGTTTTCTCACCGTTTTGAGCTTTGGCCAGTTTTTCTTCGGCAAGTGCTTTGGCGCTGCGAGCTGGCGGCGGGCAGTCTTCGCCATAATATTGACGATCGGCAAAGTAGCTTGAGCGCACCATTGGGTTTGCCCAGATGTTAAAAAAGCCCAATTTCTTACCGTATTCGGTGTAGCGCGCAAACTCATCAGGATGCACATATCTGTCCACGGGGGCATGGTTTTTACTTGGGGCAAGATATTGACCGATGGTGACGATGTCAACATCATGTGCTTTTAGGTCGTCAAGCAGTGCGTACACTTCTTCTTCGGTTTCGCCAAGACCCACCATAAAGCCGCATTTGGTCGCGACATCAGGACGGCGGGCTTTGTAGTCTTTGAGTAGATTCAGTGAGTGCTGATAGTCAGAGCCAGGTCGAAACGCTTTATAAAGACGCAGCACGGTTTCGATATTATGATTAAATACATCTGGCGCAGTTTCGGTCAATAAATCAAGCGCAACCTGCTCGCGCCCGCGGAAGTCAGGCACCAAAATCTCAATCAAGCAATTGGGGCTTAGTGCTTTGGATTCATTGATCACTTCCACAAAGTGACCTGCACCGCCGTCTTTGAGGTCATCTCTGTCCACCGAAGTGATGACGGCATATTTTAGCCCCAAGCCTAAAATGGTCTCGGCAGTATGGCGCGGCTCGTCTTTATCCAAAGGATTTGGGCGACCGTGCGCCACTTCACAAAACGGGCAGCGACGAGTACAGATATCACCCATAATCATAAAAGTCGCTGTACCATCACCAAAGCACTGTGGCAGGTTTGGGCAGGCGGCTTCTTCGCAAACGGTGTAGAGCTTTTGTTTGCGTAGCGTGGATTTGATGCGCTCAACTTCGGCAGGACTTGAGAGCTTCACGCGAATCCAGTCGGGTTTTTTGAGAGTGTCGACGCTTGGGATAACTTTGATGGGAATGCGAGCGACTTTATCATAGCCGCGCAGTTTCTCGCCTTGCACCGCTTTTTTGGGTGCAGGACGAGTATCGGGGGTAAAGGTTTGGACAGTCATGGCTTATCCTAAATATCATAAAAATTCTGCAAAAATCATCTTATTATACGCCAAATTGGCATAAATAACAAAATGCAAGAATTCTTTTATTGTGAAAAATCTTATGCTAATATTGGATTGTATGGGATAGATTTAGAGGGTGCCAATGCAAACGACCGTAGATGGCTTAATTCTGTTGGGAGGGGTGGCGGTGCCTTTGCTGCTTGTGCGGCATGTGGCATGGATTCAAAATATTTGGATTAAGAACGGTAAACGGTAGATAGCATATTCTTTATTATATAATGTATTGAATTTTGAATGAGGATATTATCATGAGCCAACCAAAGAAACCAGCGCGCAAACAAAAAAGTGTGGTTTTTCATAAAGAGAAAGATCAAGCATTAATTCAAGCAGTGCAAAATGATCAATCTGTTGCTTTTAGTGCATTGATGCGCCAACTGCTCAGAGAGCATTATCAACTTTCAGATAGTCAAAAATATTCATAATTTGACTTGCTAAAAATCTATTGAGAAATACACTGCCCAAACTTGTTCGTGCTGTGGCGATAGGTATGGTAATCCGAAAGGGAGAGCAGGTTTGGCAATAAGAGAATGGATCTGTACAAAGCATGGCATACCGCATGATAGAGGTATTAATGGCAGTAAAAATATTCTTGCGGTCGGTGACCGTCTGTTAGGAAGAATCCTCTTATCTTAAGAATAATGGAAGTTAATTGTCAAATTAGGAAAAATAAACCATGAGCAATATTACCCCAGAATACACCAGACGAGCCATCAAAAAATATGAAGAAAGGTTGGTTAAAAAAATTGTCACCTTCTCTGTTGATGCAGATGCTGATATTCTGACCGCCATTGATGCGGATGATACACCATTCACGGCGCTAGCTTTGTCGCTACTATACAAGCATTATGGCATCGAGCAGCCTAAGGGATGATGATTTTTTAGCATTTAAACCAGTAAACCGATAAACGCGCTCTAAACGCTCACCGACGCCCTGACCACAGAAAAGGTATGCTTGATAAATAAATTTTCTAAATCATCCACATTCCGCGGATTAGGATAATCGCATCGACATGCCAATCACCGTTTGTCACATTTATCCTATAAAAGCCTGACTCAATGCCAGGCTATTTTTAGTATCAATAAAAATCCACACTGCGAACTTCGATCTTGTTCCCGTCGGTCGTGATGGTGAGATGGGTGATTGTGTGATTTTGCCACTCAGCCGGTAGGGGCAGGCGTACGGTGGATAGCTGATAGACGCCATTGTCAAATTCGGTTAAGCGGCTTTTGATGGCAGGATGATCTGCAGCGATGGGCAGTGCCAGCTGCTGACCGTCGTCAGCATGTAGGGTTATCGTCACATTGGTGGGCTTGGTCTGGCTGCCCCATGGCGACAGATGAACCGCCAAACCTTGTGCACCTTTGACCGCCGTGTCCGCAGCAGCTTGGCTAAATTGTGCGATATAAGTCATCGTGGTTATCACACCAAGCTCTGGTCGTGGGCAGGCATCTTTTGGCTGAAATGGATTCATCGGATCTTCGTAGCGACAGAGCGTCACTTCGCTGCCTTGAAAAGGTTTGAAGTCATCAAAATTGACGGTGCTGATCGCTTTTGGTGTGGCGGCAAGCCAGCTGACTTCATGATCGGCTAATGTGGTGGGAAGTGCGTCTGCTGCCTTGATGGGTAAAGTGGTCTTGGCGCCTTTTAAGGTGGCATCAAACCACTGAGCGGCGGTTTGCATCACCAGCTGTTCGTGGGCATTGGCATCAGGACAATCTAGCACATCACAGCCGATGCGCTCATCAATCTTTGCTGAGCTGAGCGCACGGTTGATATAGTTATGACCAAACCCTGGCACCGTGGCAACGGTGGCTGGCGTCTGGCGTGGTGTGCTGATCCAGTGCCCAATCCACTGATTGACGGCTTGATCGACATCTTTGTCAAGATCACCTAAGATCGACAGATAAGGCACATCCACAGGCGCAGCAGAGATCTCGGCGATATCATAGGTATCTGGCGATGGACCATAGGTCAGCACGCCTTTGAGTTTTTCGCCAAAAAGCGCATGGGCAGCATCTAGCATATTGCCTGAGCGAGAATGCGCAAACAAGCCCACACGCTCAAAATCCACCAAGCTACTCATTTGTGGCGACTGCTGTATGTGAGTCATGAATGCTTGGATAGTTTCACGCCATAATGCGGCTTGGTCATAAGGCTCTGTCACCATATCTCCACTAAACACAACGCTATAATCAGGCACAATCACCGCATAGCCTGAGTCTGCCAGATGCTCTGCCAGATACTGCATGCCTTGGTCAAAGCGCAGCTCAGTCTGACCTTCGGGGCAAGGATAAGCAAACTCACCACCACTGCAATTCGGCGCACGCAGATGACTGATGATCACCAAGGGATATTTGGTATCGGCTTTTGTGCTGGGCAGGACAATCAAGCCGCGCTGTGGAGCGGTCATCTCACCAACAACCATGTCACCCAAAGCCACTTCATGGACATGATAGCCTTTGGCGCTATCCGTGTTAATGGCTTGACTGGGCTCGGAGCTGTTTTGCTGCGCCGTGCGATTAGGCTCAGAACAAGCCGTTAATACCGCCGCCCCGATCATTAAGGCGATGAGTGATTGCTGGGTTTTGGTTGATACGTTTTTTGATAAATATTTCATAAGATGACCACATCAATGATTTTAAGCACTTATTATAGCTTAGATGAGCATTCATAGGGGATGAAAATGATAACGCAATTTTTTAAAAATTTGTGTAAGAATTTGGGATTGAGATGTGTCTAATAGGTGTCACAAATGGTTTTGTGATGCTGTGATGATGATTGAGTTTTTATTCAAAAGGAGAATGTTATGTCAAATTCAAAGCAAATTACTGGGCTGGCTGTTGCGACATTACTTGCAACTGGATTGGTGGCTTGCAAATCAGAAGCCATGCCCAAGCCGCAAGCAAAATCAATGGAGCAAGGCTATCAAAATAGCACAAAACCGATGGGCGGCATGATGACCAAAGATGCCGAAGGTAAATGCGGCGAAGGTAAATGCGCCGCCACTCCCACCCCAGCAAGCAAAAACGCCAATGCCAATTGTGGCGCAAGCGCTGAGAAAATGGGTAGTGCCAACTGTGGTGCCAGCGCAAATAAAAATGCCAACGCCAATTGTGGTGCTTCTAAGTAAATAAACCGAGATTTACGATGATAAAGACGCAATGCTTTATCATCGTAAAGTGGTATGACATAAGATTGATGGGTGTAAATCATGTCAACGATCAAGCAGGTCAAAAGTCAGTCAGTCGTGCCGATGGGCGCTGGCATGGGGTTTCGACGTGAGATGATGGCGCAGATGGATGGGCGCTACTCATTATCCCATGAGATTGATTTTTTTGAGGTTTCACCTGAAAATTGGATGAATTCACAAGGTGTCATGGGCGGGAGATTTGATGCCTTGCTTCGCTCTTATAGTGAGCGTTTTGATTTTGTCTGCCATGGGTTGTCGTTATCCATAGGCGGTACAAGACAGCTGGATGTTCAGCATGTCAAAAATATTAAGCAGTTTATGCAGCGTCATGAGATTGAGTTATTTACTGAGCATTTGGCGTGGTGTGGCGATTCCAAGGGATATTTGTATGACTTACTACCTATGCCTTGCACATCTGAGGCGGTTACATGGGTAGCTGACAGGATTAGTCAAGTGCAAGATATTCTTGGTCGGCAAATTGGCTTAGAAAACGCATCTTATTATTATCGCCCAAAAGAAAGTGAAATGTCCGATTGTGAATTTATCACAGCGGTGATTGAAGAAGCTGACTGTTTGCTACACTTAGATGTTAATAATATTTTTGTTAATAGCCAAAATTTTGGTTTTGATGCGCAGGAATATCTACACCAGCTGCCTTTGGAGAGAGTCTGTTATTTGCATGTCGCTGGTCATTATGCTGATCATGATGGATTGATTATTGACACGCATGGTGAAAGTGTTGTTAATCAAGTATGGGCATTGCTTGAATCTACTTATGATGAGATTTATCAGCGTACCGCAAAAACTGCTGATATGATTCCAACTTGTCTGGAGCGAGATTTTAACTTTCCAAGCCTCGAGCAACTGATAGACGAAGTGAATCATATCCGCTGGCTACAATCTGCCCAAGTGGAAAATTTATCTAAAACTAAGACCATTTGATCGGTATGAAAGCACCAAATTTAAAACATTTCCAACAAGATTTTGGCGACTATATTCGCAAGCAAGCCCATGAAAGCTGTGACACTATCCCAAAGCGCGTCGGAGAGCTTTACCAAACTTTGATTTTTCGTGCAGTGGCAGGTTTTGTCAATCAATGCTTTCCTGTTTGTCGCAAGATCATTGATGAGCCAGTTTGGCATAGGCTTTTATTGTCTTTTATAAAGCAAGGCGATATGTCCAGCCCGTATTTTAGTGAAATTAATAAGCAGTTTGTGGATTATTTGGATGAGGATATTATCACTGCGTTTGATCTTCATCCGTGCGTTGCAGAGCTTGCTCACTATGAATGGATAGAGCTATATGTTGATAATTTGCCCAACATCCCGCCGAAGCTTTTTTTGGAAGAGGATAATCGGCAGATTTTTATCAACAGCACCTTACAAGTCTTAAAGTATTCTTGGGAGGTTCATCAAATTGGTAGTGAGTATTTGCCGACAAAGCCACAAGATACCTTTGTGTTGGTATATCGCTCCTTAGATGAGGGTTATCAGACGGCTTTTATGCAGATAAATATCGTCAGCTTTATTGTATTAACTTTTATCCAAGAGACTGATAAGGTGTATCCAAGCCCAGCTGATTTGATTGTCGATATTGTGAATTATTTTGGGCTTAAGGCTGATTTGATGGATCAGACTGAGGAATTATTCCGAACTTTATTTGACGCTCAAGTCATGATTGAGATTAAACGATGAATAAGATAATGAATTTATATCTGGCTGTCGCTCAGCTGCTGCCGAAGCTTGATTTTTTTGTTTTATTGGCGCTGCGTTTATATCTAGCACCTATTTTTATTGTGGCAGGTTGGCAAAAATTGACGCAGTTTGATAGTATGGTCTCATGGTTTGGGGATGTGTCATGGGGGCTTGGATTGCCATTTGCGCCCCTTTGGGTTATTTTGGTGATTTTTGCAGAATTGATCGGCGGTGCAGCATTATTATTTGGTGTGTTAACTCGGTGGTTTGCCTTGATGTTGTCAATGACCATGATGGTTGCAATTGTTAAGGTGCATTTGAAAAACGGATGGTACGCCATTACGCCCACAGACCCTACAACGAACATCTCTCAGCTGTTTTCTTACCTGCCTGAAGGTCAATCAAGTTTACAAAATTCGCTTGCTGCTGGCGAGCGACTGGCAAAAGCCAATGAAATTTTACAATCTCAGGGTGATTTTGAGTGGCTGACTCAAACAGGGAATTTTGTCATACTTAATAATGGCGTAGAATTTGGTGTTACTTATTTGATCATGCTACTGGTGTTATTGGTGTTTGGCGCAGGGCGTTATTTGAGCGTGGATGATTGGTTTTATCGTCTGATTTTTATTAAGAAAAGATAAATCATGGCTGATATCAATACGATAATTGATGACGATGTCATTGCTGAGCTTTATATACCCATGTATCGGTTTGCCTATAATCAATTGGGCGATGAGCAGTGCGCACGAGATGTGGTACAAGAAGCTTTGATGAATGCTTTAAAATACGCCGACAGCTTTCAGGGCAGATCGGCATTAAAAAGTTGGCTGTTTGCCATCTTAAAAAATAAGATCAGTGATCATATTCGCCAAACCCAAAAATACATACCTTTATCCGACTTTTCAAATGATGAGCAAGATGATGCTTCATTTCTTGAATATTTGTTTGATGCCAATGGGCATTGGTACGCTGATAGCCAAATTCAAGCACTAAGCCAAACCTTGGAAAACCCTGCTGATTGTGTCGAGCAAGATGATTTTTGGGCGGTGCTTGAGTTGTGTTTGGATAATTTACCCAAAGAGCAGGCTCGCGCGTTTTTGATGAAAGAGTATATTGAGCTTGACACAGAGGTTATCTGCCAAGAATTAAACATCAGTCGTCAGAATTATTATGTGCTCATGCATCGTGCCAGATTGAGACTACAGACCTGTTTGTCGATCAAATGGCTAGACTGTTAGTTGCTCCAAGATTTTAATAAAGTGCTTAAATTTATGATAAAATTTATGGCAAATTGCCAAAAAACAACAGAGCTGATTAGCCGCTCATATGAAGAATCATTGAGCGCCTCAGAAAAATTGGCGGTTAAGACACATTTGATGATTTGTAAAAAGTGTCGGACATTTGAGCAAAACAACCAACTGATTAGGCAGCTTGTGCGTCATCATAGAGCTGGTAAAACCTCAATCACAAAGACAGCATCACTCGATCAGACAAGCGCACCAACCAAAACATCCAAAAGCTATGATTGATAAAGTTAATGATAAATCCTAAGTTTGGCTGAGATTTTTTATTAAAAAAATGATAAAATCAAACTTTGCTTAATTTGTTTTGCCTTATGAAAAAAACAGCCATACTCCTGGTTAATTTGGGTACGCCAGATGCCCCAACGCCTGACGCGGTGCGTCGTTATTTGCGTGAATTTTTGAGCGATACGCGCGTGATCGAAATCCCCAAAGTGATTTGGCAGGTGATTTTAAATTGCTTTGTGCTGACGACCAGACCTAAGCGTGTCGCCCACGCCTATCAAAGTGTGTGGATGGACGGCGGCTCACCGTTATTGGTGATACTCAAAAATCAAGCTAAAGACCTACAGGATCTTCTTGCCCAGCAGGGCATTGATATACCTGTCCATCCTGCAACCACTTATGGCAATCCTTCTGTCAAATCGGTGATGACGGATTTGATGTCGCAGGGCGTGGAGTCTTTCATTATTTTGCCGCTTTTTCCGCAGTATTCAGCCACTTCAACGGCTGCCGCCTTTGATAAAATTGCCAAGCTACTATTAAACACCAGAAATGTACCTGACCTAAACTTTATCAAGGATTACCACGATCATCCTGATTATATCGAAGCATTGGCGCAGTCTGTTGAGCGCTACTGGGCGGAGCATGGGCGCGCTGATAAGCTTTTGATGAGTTTTCATGGTATCCCCAAGCCCTATGCAGATAAAGGCGATCCATATCCTGAACAATGTCGAACCACGGCAGTTTTGTTAGCAGATCGCTTAGGTTTGCCGATGGATGCATGGGCGATCAGTTTCCAGTCGCGTTTTGGTGCCCAAGAATGGCTAAAGCCATACACTGACGAGCTGCTTGCTGAGTGGGGTGCGTCAGGGCTTTCTGTGCAGGTTATGAGTCCAGCATTTTCTGCTGACTGCCTTGAGACGCTCGAAGAGCTTGCCGTTGAAAATAGGGATAATTTCTTAGAGGCAGGGGGGCGAGCTTATGACTATATTCCTGCATTAAATACGGATCCGCTGCACATTCAGATGATGGCAAATGTGATTAAAAAATATTTATAAGTTCAAAGATGAATTACGAAAACTTGCTAGTTCCCCAAAGCCTGTTGGTTTTGGGGATTTTTACGAGTAAAATTTAGCCATGGTTAAGTGGTTTGATCATTTAAAAAATTTAACTAATATCTTACCTTGATCACCCCTAAGGTACACAGTGTTTCATGGGGGTAAGAAACTAACATAAAATAACGCATCAAGGGCAAAAAGCGCACAAAATCGCCTACGCAGGCTGGGAGAGAGTTGTTATACTCAAATCATCACATCACAATTTGATCTGTTAATTCATGAACTTATATCAATTTATGAAATTTATAACTAAGTTTTTAGAATTAATCAGCAAATAAAGCGATGAGTGATGAACGGAAAAATTTATAGGAGAAATACATGAAAACGACACTAAAGCAATTAAGACAAACCCAAGCCAATCCTGCGGTCAGTATCTTTGTTAAGACCCATCGCACGCATCCTGAAAATGAGCAAGATGCCATCGCTTTAAAAAATCAGTTAAAAATTGCTGAAGATCGTATCACGGAAGAATATGACAAACGCACGGCTGATGCCATCTTAGCTAACATCACTGCCCAAACTGATGAGCTTGATCATAACTATAATTTGGATATGTTGGCGATTTTTGCGACAGATTCTAGCGCCGAAGTGCTTCGCCTGCCTTTTGACGCCAAAGAGCGCGTGATCATCGGTAATAAATTTGCGACGCGCGATCTGATGCGTGATCTGTCAGAAGCGGTAAATTACTATGTGCTGGTTGTGACTAGCGAAAACGCCCGCTTGCTTGTCGGTGTCAATAATGTGTTGGTTAAAGAAGTCATTGGCAGCAGTCCGCGCCAAGAAAATCAAGATGAGCTGTCTTTCCCAATCAAAAACACTACGCTACCAACAGGCAGTAAATCGGATCGCACAGGATCGTCAGACGATCACAGCTATTTAAAAGAGTTTATGAATCGCGTCGATAAGAGCTTGCAGCGTATTCATAACGCATCGCCACTGCCTGTGATTTTGGTCGGTGATTCGCGTACATTGGGTTTTTATGAGCAAGTGTGTGATAATCCATCAATCATTTTGGGTAAGGTTGATAACTTGCCACATCTCAAAGATGGCAGCGCCCAAGAAATCATTGACGGTGTTCAAGAATTGGTTGAAGATAAGCGCAAAACTCGTTACGAAAATGCTCAAGGCGAACTTGAAAAAGCGCGAAACGAAAAAATGGTACGCACGGATCTTCAGCAAATCTATCGCTCTGCAGTTGAAGGCAATGCCGTGATGCTATTGGTTCGCCAAGGTCATAGCGTGCCTGCGACGATTGATGAACAAAATGCAACTTTGTTGGTCGCTGAGAATGCTTCAGATGAAGGCGTGAATGATGATGCGGTGGCAGAAATCATTGAATTGGTTGATCATAATGGTGGTGAAGTTGTGTTTGTACCGCGTGATCAGATGAGCGAAAAAGAGCCAATCGCATTGATTACTCGCTACTAATTGATTGGATTCATTGATTAGATCAATGACTAAAAAACCACGCCTATCAAGATAGGCGTGGTTTTTTATTTTAGGAAGACTAAATAAAAAATATCCCAAAGGTTTGGGATATTTTTTTAGGCTTGTCTTTATTTAAGTAGCTCAAGTGCTTGATTGAGCGTTTGGCTTGGACGCATTGCCGCTGAAGCCTGATCAAAGTCAGGGGCATAATAGCCACCGATGTCAGTAGATTGACCTTGAACTTGATTCAGTTCATCAAGGATTTTTGCTTCATTATCGGTCAGGGCTTTTGCCACAGGTGCAAATTTCTCTGCGATCATGGCGTCGCTGTCTTGTGATGCCAATTCTTGCGCCCAATACATCGCTAGATAAAAATGACTGCCGCGATTGTCTAGCTCGCCGACTTTGCGCTTTGGCGATTTGTCGTTTAATAAAAGCTTTTCGGTCGCGCGATCAAGCGTTTCGGCAAGCACTTGTGCTTTGGCATTGTCGGTGGTCTGCGCCAAATGCTCAAACGATACTGCCAGTGCCAAGAACTCGCCCAAGCTGTCCCAGCGCAAATGATTTTCTTCATTAAACTGCTGCACATGTTTTGGTGCTGAACCGCCTGCACCTGTTTCAAACATGCCGCCGCCATTCATCAAAGGTACAATCGATAGCATCTTGGCAGAAGTACCCAGCTCTAAGATTGGGAATAAGTCTGTGTTATAGTCACGCAGCACATTACCTGTCACAGAAATGGTATCCAAGCCTTCTTTCATGCGCTTAAGACTGACCAAGCAAGCATCGGCAGGTGCAAGGATTTGGATGTCCAAGCCTTCGGTGTCTAGATCGCCAAGGTATTGATTGACTTTTTTGATCAGTTCAGCATCGTGTGCGCGTTTTTCATCTAGCCAAAAAATCGCAGGCGTGCTGCTCAAGCGAGCACGATTGACGGCTAAGCCCACCCAGTCTTTGACAGGGGCGTCTTTGGTTTGGCAAGCGCGCCAAATATCGCCAGCTTCCACAGCATGAGAGGTAAGTACATTGCCATTTTCGTCAATGATTTCCACTTTACCATCGTTTTGGATTTCAAAAGTCTTATCATGCGAGCCGTATTCTTCAGCTTTTTGAGCCATCAATCCGACATTCGGCACGCTGCCCATCGTGGTTGGATCAAATGCGCCATTTTCACGACAAAAATCAATCACCGCTTGGTATACATGCGCGTAGCTGCTGTCAGGAATGACCGCTTTGGTGTCTTTGGCGTCGCCATTTTTATCCCACATGCGACCTGAGTTACGAATCATCGCTGGCATAGAGGCATCGACAATCACATCACTTGGCACATGTAAATTGGTGATGCCTTTGTCGCTGTCTACCATGGCGATGTCTGGATTGGCGGCGTAAGCTTGTGAAATGGCTTCTTCGACACCTGCGCGTGTTTCGGCATCAAGCTTGTCAAGATTGGCTAGCAGATTGCCAAAGCCGTTATTGACATCGACGCCGGCAGCTGCCAGCTGTTCGCCATATTGTTCAAACACAGGCGCAAAGAATGCACGCACCGCATGACCAAAGATGATGGGGTCAGAGACTTTCATCATGGTGGCTTTCATGTGTAGCGAAAAGAGCACATCTTTTTCTTTGGCATCTTTGATTTGTTCTTCTAAGAATGCAAGCAAGGCTTTTTTACTCATCATGGTGGCGTCGATGATTTCACCTGCTTTTAGTGCCAATGGTTTGCGCAGCTCAGTTTGGTTGCCTTGAGCATCTGTAAACACAAAAGAAACTGTCGTGGCGTCCGCCACAGTTTTGGATTGCTCATTTGCAAAGAAATCACCGCCGTCCATCGTCGCGACGTGTGATTTACTATCCTTGCCCCATGCGCCCATGCTGTGTGGGTATTTTTTGGCAAAGTTTTTGACGGCTTTGGGTGCGCGGCGGTCAGAGTTGCCTTCGCGCAGCACAGGATTGACAGCACTGCCTTTGATTTTGTCGTAGCGCTTTTGGATGTCTTTTTCTTCGTCGGTCTGTGGATTGGTTGGGTAGTCTGGTAGCTTATAGCCTTGGTCTTGAAGCTCTTGGATGGCTGCTAACAGCTGAGGCACAGAGGCTGAAATGTTAGGCAGTTTGATAATGTTGGCTTCAGGCTTGGTCACCAGCTCGGCCAGCTCAGCCAATGCGTCAGTAATTCGCTGTTCTTCGGTCAAATACTCTGGAAAGCTTGCCAAAATACGACCCGCCAAAGAAATATCGCTGGTCACAAAATCAACATCAGCGATACTGCTAAAAGCACGAACGATAGGAAGTAAAGAATAGGTGGCTAATGCTGGGGCTTCATCGGTATGAGTATAGACAATGGTAGATTTGCTCATATAGACTCCTGGTTGTCAATGTCGGGTTTGGTTAAAATCGGCGGTATTATGCCATACTTTCCTTGTTTTGCCTACTTGCAAAAGTGGCTGCAGCAGCCTATTCATCATAAAAAATTATTAGATCATCAGATAATTTTAATATTTTGAATAAAAATGCTGTTTTGTGCATAAAGTTTGTTTGAGCGCTCAATCCCAAATAATAACAAGAATATTTTGGTTAAAATGCTCAAAGCCTTGTTGTTCATGGCGGGCACATATTTTAAGACAGATATCTAAAATGCGATTTGCGCGCCATTTGGTCTGATAAACACTTCTAATAGACTACAAATGTACTACTTTATAGGCACAAACTCAAATATCAAATCATGATGAAATGCAATTTTCCATAAATTAAAAAAATAATCATAAAAATCAATCACAAAAGCTAATATTTGGCGACAGCAATGCCAAAAATCATACGATATTCCTAAAATAAACTCATTAATAATACTTTCACTTTTTGGCAGCTTTTCAAAGGTTTGGCGTGATAGAAAATAAGGGGCACCTATCAACGATGGCGAAGCTTTGCCTTGATGGCATCTGCCGATATTTGGGCGGATCTGTGCTATAATAGCAAGCAAAATAATGACAATTGAGAATGAATTATGAAGGTATTGGGGCTTGAGACCTCGTGTGATGAGACGGGGCTTGCGATCTATGACAGCGAGCTGAATGACGGTAAGGGCGGCGTGCTTGCACAAGTGCTGTACAGTCAAATTGAGCTACACGCAACTTACGGCGGCGTGGTGCCAGAGCTGGCGAGTCGCGATCATATCCGCAAACTGGTGCCGCTATATCAGCAGCTGCTTGAGCAGTCAGGGATTGATCAGTCGCAGATTGATGCGGTTGCTTATACCAAAGGACCTGGTCTGATTGGGGCTTTGATGACGGGAGCGCTGTTTGGGCGGACGCTGGCGTATGGACTTGATGTGCCAGCGATCGGGGTGCACCATATGGAAGGGCATCTGCTTGCACCGCTGTTGGCTAGTGATCATCCGCCGAGATTTCCTTTTGTGTGCCTGCTTGTCTCAGGCGGTCACACCATGCTTGTGCGCGCTGATGGGGTGGGCGATTATCAGATCTTGGGCGAATCCATTGATGATGCGGTGGGCGAATGCTTTGATAAAACCGCTAAAATGCTAAGCTTGCCCTATCCTGGCGGACCAAATGTTGAAAAATTAGCCAAAGGCGGTAATCCACATGCCTACGACCTACCCAGACCAATGCTGCATAAAGGGCTTGATTTTTCATTCAGTGGCATGAAAACCGCAGCGCATAATTTGATCAAAGACACTCCAGGCTCTGACAGCGACCCAAGCATCCGTGCGGACATCGCCGCCAGCTTTCAGTTTGCGGTAGTGGATACTTTGGTCAAAAAATGCGTTAAAGCATTAAAGACGACAGGCTTGGATCAGTTGGTCATCGCAGGGGGTGTATCTGCCAATCAGGCGCTACGCTCGGCGCTAGAATCTGAACTTCAAAAAATCAATGCATCGGTGTACTACGCTCCAACTGAGCTGTGCACGGATAATGGCGCAATGATCGCGTATGCTGGCTTTTGTAGGCTTCAGCAAGGTCAAGCCGATGATTTGTCGGTGCGCTGCGTGCCGCGCTGGGATATGACCACGCTCAGCGTCTGAATATATGCTACTGCCTGCTGATACCCAGTTGGTTGGCTTGGATGTCTGTGCTGATTATCAAGCATGGCACAAAGGTCGCCGCCGTTATGTTGTTTGGTATATCGAAATTGATGACAAGCTGGTGTCACAGTGTTGCCAAGAATATCAGCGGCTGTTTGATGATATTTTAACTCCAGGCTATCACAGGCAGTGGCATATCACGCTATTTGTTAATGGGTTTTTGGTGGATGAGCCATACTATGATGATGACTGCACAGCATCACAAATCGATGCGCAGATCCAAGCTGTCCAAGCGTTAAACCTGTCGCCTTTTGGATTGACGCTAGATCGCATTGATGGATTTTTAAACAGCTTATTCATCGCCATTCACCCCACCGACACGCTACTAAAAATCCGTCAAGCACTCAGTGTCATTAAGCCCGAGATTGCTCCCAGTGACTATCATCCACACATTACTTTGGGGTTTTATCGCAGCAGCTTTAGTAGCGGTGATGTATTACCGCTGCTGACACCGCTTCAGACCCGAGATATCGATTTTAGGGTCAAGACGCTGACTGTGGGCTACTATGATCCCAATCAGCTGCAAGGTCAATTAACAGCCTTGTATCGCATATCTTTGTCGCCAACTTTGGAGAATGACTCATGCTAACGCTTGTCTTGGGCGGTGCTCGATCAGGTAAATCTCGCCACGCTGAAGCGCTTGCCAAACAGCTTGAACAAACTGGTAAGCGCGTGATATATGTGGCGACCGCCAAAGCTGATGACGATGAGATGCACCATAGAATCTTGCGCCATCAAAACGACCGTCCAAGCCATTGGCAGACCATCGAGACACCTGTAGATTTGGCGCATTACTTACAGCATTTTGATGATCAGGTTGTGATTTTGATTGACTGCTTGACACTATGGATGTCTAATTTATTAATGCTTGATGATAAATTATTTGATAAATATAAAAATGACTTTTTAGATCATTTAACATCAACAAAAGCCGATGTGATCATGGTGAGCAATGAAACAGGTTTAGGCGTCGTTCCAATGGGCAAGCTTACGCGTCGATTTGTGGATGAGATTGGATTTTTACATCAAGCCATAGCGGCAAAAGCAGATCAGGTGATTTTTTGTGTGGCGGGTTTACCGATGACCTTAAAAGGCTGATTTGGCTTTTGAAACTTAAGATGATTTGAATTTTTTGACATATTATGCTCACTGATTTGAGCGACTGATTTATCGAGGAAATATGTGGTATCTTGATCCAACCAAGCCAATCAACCAACATATGCGCACGCAGGCTCAAAAACGCCAAGACAAATTAACCAAGCCGGCAGGTTCTTTGGGTGAGATGGAAACTGTGGTGATTCAGCTTGCGGGTATGCAAGGCAAGGTGTGCCCAACTGCCGATAAGCCGTATATGTGTACGTTTGCCGGCGATCATGGCATCGCAAGTCTTGGCGTGTCAGCGTATCCGCAGACTGTGACCCGTCAGATGCTTTATAATTTTGCTCAAGGCGGGGCGTGTATCAGTGTGATGGCACGCCATTATGGGGCGATTAGCCGAGTCATTGACTGCGGCACTTTGGGCGGTGCGTATGAGGCGCATGGCATCGATCAGCAGCCGATCGCGCCAAGTACGCATAATTTTTTGGAGCGCGCTGCCATGAGTGATGATGATTGTCAGCGTGCACTCGTTATCGGCAAAAACAGCGTCGAAGAGGCGGTCGCATTGGGCGCAGATATTTATATTGCAGGCGAGATGGGTATTGGTAATACCACGTCATCATCGGTTCTGGCGGGGCTGCTTTTGGGTGAGCGCGCGGATCAATTAACCGGTCTTGGTACAGGTATTGATGAAGCCACTTTTAACTTTAAACGAGCTGTCATTGACCAAGCCATTGACTTGTATCAACATAATGAGCCGCTGACCTATCTACAATCAGTGGCAGGCTTTGAGATGGCAGCGATGGTGGGGGCATATCTGCGCGCTGCTCAGTTAGGAATGCCTGTGATCATTGGCGGATTTATCTCTGCGGTCTGTGCCTTGTGCGCTGTGCGTATTAATCCTGGTGTCCGTGACTATATGCTATTTTCGCACAAATCGGCAGAATACGGTAATCAGCTGGTGCTTGATGCCTTAGAAGCACGACCATTGATTGATCTGGGGCTAAGGCTTGGCGAAGGGACGGGCGCGATGACAGCATTTGGGATCATTCAGCTGGCGTGTACGGTGCATCGTGATATGTCGACCTTCGATGAAGCAGGCGTCAGTGACCGCTCATGATCAGCTTGTCTGTTTTACGCCATGGCGAGACTCGGCTACTCACAAGCGGGGTATTGCGGGGTCGCACTGATGATGCCTTGACCCAAAAAGGCTGGGCGCAGATGCACGCCAGCTTTGACGATAATTTTTTGAGCAATCAGTGGCAGATGATCATCACTTCGCCGCTATCTCGCTGCCTTGATTTTGCAAAAATAAAAGCCTTGCAATATAAGTTGGGTTTGGTGGTGCTTGATGAGCTCCAAGAGATGGATTTTGGGGAGTGGGAAGGGCAGCGTACGGCGGATTTGTACCAAAAATATCCCAATGACTTATCAATATGGTGGCAGACGCCAACTGCCTTCACACCGCCCAATGGCGAATCGGTATATCGGTTTGCTCGGCGGATTGATGAAGGTTTGGCTAAGATTGAACAAATTTGCCAAACGCATCATCACCAAAAAGTGTGTATGATCAGTCATGGCGGCGTGATCAAATATCTGTATTGCCGTGCTCAGGGTTTGTCATTAGACAGCATCTTGACCATGCCTGCTGACTTGGGCGAGCTGCACCACTTTGGCTACCATCAAGGCAGGCTCAAAATATGATCCGCCTAATGATACCACTGCTGATCGCGCTGCAGTTTTTAACAACTTTGCCACTCACGCTGCCTGTGATGCCAAGCCATCAGCAAAATGCAGCATCACTGCTGTTTTATCCTTTGGTGGGGCTGCTGATTGGGCTGATTTTATTTGGTATGACGTGGATAAGCTTGCCACTCATGCTCTTAAGTGCGCTGATCGTGGCGGCTTGGGTGTATCTGACAGGTGGGCTGCATTTGGACGGCTTGGCGGATACTGCAGATGCTTGGGTGGGGGGCTTGGGCGACAGACAGCGCACGCTTGATATCATGAAAGATGTGCACACAGGCGCGATGGGTGTGGTGGTGATTGTTAGTATCGTCATGCTCAAATGGGCGGGCGTTTATAGTCTTTTGTCGCTCAATCTGCCTATGGGCTTGATGTTTGTGCCCATGCTTGGGCGGCTTGGTATTTTGATGCTGTTATTGACTACGCCTTATATACGACCACAAGGCTTGGGCTCGCCTTTGATTAATCATAACAAAACAATTTTGATGATCGTAATTATGAGCTATATGATCACTTTGGGGCTGCTGCCAGCAGGTTTGGCAGCAGGTTTGGTGGTAGGGCTGATCGGTATTATTGGCTACTTGCGTTATGTATTTGTACGCCGAATCGGCGGGGTGACTGGCGATACCTTGGGTGCAGGCGTTGAGATTGCGGAAGTATTTGCACTTATAATGATGGCTTGGTATTTATCCTAAGTTTGGTATGATTGGACTGATACCAAGCCAAAACTTAAGATTAAGGCTTTTTGATGTCTTTTAATAAGCCTAAAAATCCCTTCATAAAATCCAATCGTGCGTCGCTGTCACGAATGGCGGCATACAGCTGACAGTGCACACCTGTGCCAAGCGGACGAGACACCACCCAGCCTTTGCGCTCATATTCTGCTACCACCCAATCAGGCAGCGCCGCCACGCCACGCTCAGAGGCGACCAGCTGAATCAACATGGCGGTAAGCTCTGTGGTGCGAATATTGGCAGGTGCCACACCTTGGGGCGCAAGGAATTTGGCGATGACATCCAAGCGACTTTCTTCGACAGGGTAGGCGATCAGGGTCTGATCACTTAGGTCAGAAGCGCTGATAAACTCTTGGCTTGCCAAGCGATGCGCTGGGGCGAGCACTAACCGACTTTCATAAGTAAACAGTGGCAAATAGCTGATGCCATCAATGGGCAGGTCACTGGAGGTGATCAATAAATCAATCTCGCCTTCCACCAGCATATGATGTGGCTCAGGATCGAAACCTGTCGTAAAATCAAGCTCCACATCGCTGTATCTACTGCGATAGACATTCAAGATGGGCATCAGCCAATCAAAGCAGCTATGGCATTCACTTGCTAGACGCAGCCTACCTGCTTGACCATGCGCCAGCCTTTTAATATCTGATTTGGTGCGTGCCACTTGGGGCAAAATACTGTCAGCCAATTCCAAAACAATCAACCCTGCAGGTGTGAAGCTGACAGGGCGGGTGCGCCGATTGACGAGCGTGATGTCATAATAATTTTCAAGCTCTTTAAGCTGATGACTGATGGCGGATGCAGTGAGGTTCATCTCATCGGCAGTGGTGGCAAGTGAGCCGTGGCGCTTAAGGGCGCTCATCATCTGTAGGTGGCGAATTTCTAGCATATCAAAAGCCATTGGTTAAAAATTTTTCATTATTTTATCATAATATGAAATCATATTCATGTTGCACCTATGGCTTGTAAGATGAGTGCAATTTTGGCTATGACGATCACTATCTCAATGAAAAATGTCTTAGTGACACAAAAATCTCCCTGGTTGGGATCAATTTCTGATAACATAGGGGCTATTTATTTGGCAAAAAGTGGGTGGCTATGGATGTGATCATGCAGCTGGTGGATTTTATTTTGAATATCGATCAGCATTTGGCGGTGTTTTTACAAGATTATGGGATGTGGATTTATGGCATCTTGTTTTTGATCATTTTTGTTGAAACTGGATTTGTGGTGATGCCGTTTTTGCCTGGAGACAGTCTGCTGTTCGCTGCAGGTGCTTTGGCGGCTTTTACAGGTGCGCTCAATCCTGCTTTATTGATTGCGCTGCTATTTTTGGCGGCGGTGCTGGGCGATACGCTCAATTACCATATTGGTAAATATATCGGACCTAAGGTGTTTGTTACAAATTCGCGCTGGATCAATCATCAGCACCTGATTAATACACAAAAGTTTTTTGCCACTCATGGTGGAAAGACGATTATTTTTGCGCGCTTTATTCCTTTTGCTCGCACATTTGCGCCATTTGTGGCAGGGGCGGGCAGCATGGATTATCGTTATTTTTTAAGCTATAACATCATTGGCGGATTTTTGTGGATTACCTCATTTGTGATGCTGGGCTATTTTTTTGGGAATCAGCCTGTCGTCAAAGACAATTTTACCTATGTGATTTTTGGCATTATTATTTTTAGTATCTTGCCAGTTATTTTTAGTTTTATTAAACAAAAACTCAATAAATCCGTCTGATTTTTGATTGATTATTTAAATACAAAAAAGCCGCTTATACATTGTTAAGCGGCTTTATCAATTCGCCTAGACTTGGGCTATTGCGACTAATGGCGATTGGCAGGCAGACTGTCACGACCCTCGATGCGTGTGACGATGCCTTGGCTATTAAAGTAGATGCTCAAATACTGCGATGCATCTTTGATGTCTGGTTTTTTGTTGCGCTTACCATCGGTGCCCGCGGTGTAGTCGTAAATATAATCCCAGCGATTGGGCGCCAAAGTATCACGCAGAGCGGGTGAACCAAGCAAATACAGCACTTGGTTGGCATTCATGCCCACTTGCACTTGGCTTGCTTGAGCGGCAGACAGTGGCGTGCCTTGGGGTAGATCGATCGTATAGACCCGAAAGGCATTACAGCCAGTCAAAGCAAGCATCGCAACCAAGCCTAAACTTGCTGCTTTTAACGTCATCTTTTTCATTATTATTCCCATATAGTGATGGAGTGTGACCATATTAAACCAAAGACTTGGCATTATGCAAGTATCTTTTGGTGTTTGGCTAAGTTTTTGTGGTTATGACTGCTTTTGATGATTGGATAACTCAATCATTGACTTTTGGCGCGTATTTGTGATTTTGGGGTGCAAGCTTTTCAATTTTATGGTAAATTATCAGCTATCTATAATAATTTTAGGATCAATAAACTATGGCTTTTACCAATAAAGATTTGCGTAAAGCAGGCTTAAAAGTCACGCTGCCGCGCATTAAGATTTTGGAGCTGCTTGAGAGCGCAGAGCATCACCACATGAGTGCCGAAGATGTGTACCGCGCTTTGGCTGAGCAGGGCGAAGATGTGGGCTTGGCGACGGTGTACCGTGTGCTGACTCAGTTTGAGCAAGCAGGCATTGTTGAGCGCCATAATTTTGAAAATAATTTATCGGTGTTTGAAATTGTCCAAGATGAGCATCACGATCATTTGGTTTGTGATGTGTGTGGCAAAATTGTTGAATTTCATAATTCGATCATCGAAGAAGAGCAGTTCAAAGTGGCACAGGCGCACAACTTTAAGCTGTCAGGTCATTCTTTGGTGCTGTATGGCGTCTGTGACAGTCCAGAGTGCCTAAAATCAAACAGCGAAAATAAATAAGCCAAGCTCCGTATGCGGTGCGATTCAAAATGCCCAATAGATGATATTGGGCATTTTTTAAATCAAGGCTTAAAATAGCCGCTCTTGGGTGTGATGATTGGCGGTATCTGCGCTGATCTTGCCAGATGTGACCAGGCGTGATAGATGATGAACAAGACTGATCATGCCCTGGGCTGAGCTGGTCTGGATGACAGAGGGCAGCTGCGAGATTTTATTTTCGCGAATAAGATTGGCGACCGCAGGCGTGTGAGTGAGAATCTCAAACGCTGCCACACGACCGCCACCTTGTGCTGGCAGTAGTCTTTGGGCGATCACTGCTTGAAGTGAGTCAGCGAGCATCGTGCGAATCATGTGCTTTTCAGCAGCATCAAACACATCAATGATCCGATCAATGCTTTTTGGTGCACTTAGGGTGTGTAAGGTGGCAAATACCAAATGCCCTGTCTCAGCGGCAGTCAGAGCCAGTCTGATGGTCTCAAGATCGCGCAGCTCACCGACCAAAATGACATCAGGATCTTCACGCAATGCCGAGCGCAGCGCGCGATGAAAACTGATGGTATCTTTACCAATCTGCCTTTGATTGATCAATGATAATTTTGACTGATGCTCATACTCAATGGGATCTTCGATGGTCAAAATGTGCGCCTTGCTGTGCTGATTGATGTGATCGATCAAGCTGGCAAGTGTGGTTGATTTGCCTGAGCCTGTCGCACCCGTTACAAGCACTAAGCCTGCGCGCAGTGTCGTGATTTGTCGCAGGCTGTCATAAATTCGATCATCGTCAATTAACTGCCTAAGTGTGGGCACTTTGGCTTGGATCACCCGAAAAACGGCGCCAGCACCATGTGTCTGAAAAAACGCATTCACCCGAAAGCGAGCGACGCCATCAAGGTCAATCACAAAATCATGCTCAAGATGTTGTTGCCAGTGATCGTAATCTGTCTCATCCATCACAGATCTGAGCATCTGTATGACGCCGTCTGCATCGATGGGCGCAAGGCTCATCGGCATCAGCTCGCCATCGATGCGCATCATGATGGGCTGATGCGCAGACAAATGCAAATCTGATGCGCCTTGATTGTGTGCAAAAACCAACAGGTCTTTAAGATTGAGCATGGGGATGTTGACTCCAAATATTTGCCACATTAAATCAAATTCAGGCGGATTTCACAAGTGATCTTCTTAGTGTTACAATAATTTGATGAAATACAGCCATATGATAAAGGGTAGATTATGCAGACCGTGACCGATTTTGATGAAGCGCAATTATTAGCTAATTATCAAGCAGTGAGTGATGCGCTAGCTGTGGCTAATGCCAAGGCTGCCGAAACAAACGACGAACACCGCTTGGCAGCGCTGCTTGCGGTGTCAAAGACAAAGCCTGCTTCGATGATTGAGGCGCTGTACCGTGCAGGTCAAGAAGATTTTGGTGAAAATTATCTGCAAGAAGCGCTTGGCAAAATCACGGCGCTGTCTGATTTGCCGATCACATGGCACTATATTGGCAGCATCCAAAGAAATAAAACGCGAGACATTGCCAAGTATTTTGACTGGGTGCACACCTTGGAGCGCGAGGTCATCGCCAAGCGTCTCAATGAGCAGCGCGCAGGCATGAAGCCGCTTAATGTCTTGATTCAAGTCAATATTGATGATGAAAACAGCAAATCCGGCTGTCAGCCTGAGGAAGTACCTGCCTTGATTGAGCAGGTCATGCATTATGAAAATCTGAATTTACGGGGGCTAATGGTAATCCCAAGTAAGCAAGGAGTAGATGCTTTTGCTCGCACAAAAGCATTATTCGATGCGATGGCGGCTCGCTTTGATCTGCCCCATTGGGATAGCATCAGCATGGGCATGAGTGGTGATATGGCAGAAGCTGTGGCGCATGGATCGACGATGGTGCGTGTTGGGACGGCGATTTTTGGTGAGCGAGCGTATCAGTAAATGTAGCGCCATTAAAAAACGCCCACTGGTGTGAGCGTTTTAAAAGTGCTGATTAGCCTTTGATTGACCAACCATTGACCAGTGGGTATCGGCGTTCGCGACCAAATGATTTTTTGGTGATCTTGGTACCGATGGCGCCTTGGCGGCGCTTATATTCAGAGCGATCCACCATGCCTAAGATTTTTTCGACCGTTTGGGGCTCAAAACCTGCCGCCACAATGGCTTTATAGCCCAAATCTTCATCAATATACATTCTTAGGATATTATCAAGCGTCTCATAATCGCCCAAGCTGTCTTGGTCTTTTTGGTCAGGACGCAGCTCAGCACTCGGGGCACGGGTGATGACGCGCTCAGGGATCACTGGATTGTCTTCTAAGCGATTGCGATAATTTGCCAAGCGATAGACATCGGTTTTGTAGACATCTTTTAAGACATCAAATCCGCCAACCATATCGCCGTAAAGCGTTGAGTAGCCGACGGCATTTTCAGATTTATTGCCTGTTGAGATGACCATATGCCCAAACTTATTAGACAGCGCCATCAAGATGGTGCCACGGGCGCGCGCTTGTAAGTTTTCTTCGGTCACATCAGGCTCGCTATTGGCAAGCAGTGGCGCTAAGGCTGAGCGTAAGCCTGCCACGGCATCATGGATCGGGCAAACGGTATAAGAAACATTTAAGCGAGCGGCTTGGGCTTCGGCATCTTCTAGGCTGATTTGAGCGGTGTATTCATAGGGCATCATCACTGCATACACCCGATCAGAACCCAAAGCATCGACAGCAATACAAAGCGTGAGCGCGCTATCAATACCGCCTGATAAGCCAACAATCACCCCTTTAAAGCCTGAGCGATTGACATAATCGCGCAGACCCACCACAAGCGCTTGATACATCTCAGATTCTTCAGACAGCACAAGCGGCGCTTTGGTTTGTGTATCAAAAGTCTTAGTCTGGGTATCAAACTGCGCCATCATCAGCTGATTTAAGAATCTGACGCCTTCATGTGCGACGCTGCCGTCTGATTGCATGATCAAAGAACCGCCATCAAAGACGATGTCATCTTGGGCGCCGACGGTGTTTACATAAATGATGGGCAGATTATGGGCGGAAGACTGTTTGGTTAAAAGCGCTTTTCGGGCGGTTTGCTTACCGATTTCAAATGGCGAAGCATTGATCACCACCACCAAATCAGCGCCTTCTTGTTTCAGCGCTTGAATGGGTTCATCATGCCAAATATCTTCACAAATCAAAAGACCAATCGTCGCGCCTTTATAATCAAACAAGACTTGATTGCGACCTTTCTGGAAATAGCGACGTTCATCAAAGATGCCGTAGTTTGGTAGGCGCTGCTTATGATAAAAGCCTTTTTGGCTGCCACCTTGCAAGATGGCGGCTGAATTGAATGTGCCATGATGATCAATGTGCGGATAACCCAAAATCACCACAATGCCTTCGATTTCGGCAAGTTTTGCCATCGCTTCACGGACGCGCTCACCTAAGGTTGGGCGTAAAAGCAAATCTTCAGGCGGATAACCCACCAAAGCAAGCTCAGGAAAGATGACGATATCCGCACCGCGAGCTTTGGCATCTAGGGTTAAGGCGTGCATTTTTTTGACATTACCTGCGATATCCCCCACCCAAAAATTGGTCTGAATGATCGCAAAAGTAATTTGACCTGTCGTGGCATCTGCGGTATGAAAACTGGTTTGTGTGCCGTTGACGGCATCGGTTTTAGCTTTTGACATTTGTACTATCCTTAAATTTTTGAGCACTGGTGCATCATGCCAAGTGCTTTTAAATTGATGTCATAAAAAATGCAATGACTTCACTGTCGTCGCAAATTTCATCAACAAATTTTGTAAAAGTGGCAAATACGCCAAAAATTCTGGCTTATCAAAATACTGACAAACCTGCAAATAGTATAGCATAAACCCCCAAACTTTGTGGTATAGTAATCTTAGGTTTCTAAAAATTTGTGGTGAATTGAGAGTTTATGTTTGCTTTTATTTTAAATATCGTGATCATCGGCGTGGTGATGTGGCTGTTTTTTAAATTCATGTATCCTAAGCCGCCCAAAGCATTCTTCCCCAAAGAAGGCGATGATACAAGCCTGCGACATTGCCACCACTGTGGGCATGAGCTGGCGACCTATCGCGGTATTTTATTGAATGAAAAGCAGCATAACGAACGGTTTTTTTGTAATGACGAACATCTGAGCGCTTATGCCGATGCTCATCCAGAAGAACATTTACCAAGTGTCACGGAATAAAAACTTTTAAGTTTGCATAAAAAACGGTAGCATAAAGGCTACCGTTTTTTATGTGTTGAATTCAAAGCATTGAGCCTGCTTGTTGATTGATTTTTTCTATCATGGCGGCTACTTTGGCTTTTTCATCGTCAGCATCAGCGATTTGGGCTTTTAGGCTTTGGACTTCATCGTACAGCTCCAAGCAAACCAACACCAAAAACTCTTCATTGGTCGGGGTTTTGTGTTTGATTTCGCGGCGCAGATCACGGATTTTGTGGTTGATGTATTCAGCGCCATTTTCTAGGTTTTTAATTTCGTCCACTGGGCAGACAATGCGATGCGGCGTGCCTGCGATACTGATATCAATTGGACGAAATTCTTCTTTGGCGATGATGGCGGATGATGGTGAATTTTGGGTGTCTTGACTCATAATAATTCCTTAGCAAAACTGTTGAATGGCGCGTCTTTAGTTAGAGCGATCGATTTTTGACAGCCAATCACGAATCACTTCAGCGCGTGAGATGGCTAAGGCGTTTTTATCTTTTAGATCTTGATTTTGAGTGATTAACGCTTGATTGGCTTGATAAAGCTCATCAACTTGCTGCTCTAGCGCATTTTGGGTTTGTTGTAGATCATCCACGCGGTCATTATAATTCTCAATATCAATCAGTGCTTGATTGAGCTTGTCTTGCAGTGTTTCGATTTGTTTGGCGCTGTCGTCATTGGCGATGCGCTGTTTGAGATTGGCAAGTTCTGTCGCAGTGACCGCGTATTGCTTTTTCATGGCGATGATCGTCTGCTCTAAGGCTTGTAATTGAGCTAACATAAGATATCCTAAGTTGATCAAACAAAATTTAGCTGAGCTTATCTTAGCATGGCTTTGGAGTGTGTTGTCAAATTTTTTGTAAAAATTGCATCAAAGTTAGCATCACAGCGATAAACGGTTTGATGCTGCCATTGGTTGATCAAAACAGGCGCATAAACTGGTGTGGCTGTGTTATAATAGTCTGTTTTTGATCGCTTATTTAAAGAACACTGTTTGGCAAAGGCTTGATGAGCCTGGATGTGTAAAATCATATCAAAATCGCACGAATAAAAGGCAAAATATGACAACAGATTATTTATCAGGTTGGGATGATTGGTCGTCAGCATTTGGTGATTGGACGGATGTATCGATCAGTGAGCTGCACGGCATCATGACTGGCATCATGACCGCGTGTCATGCGCCCGATACCGACGGTTGGGTGCGCTTGTTGGAGGAGATGAGCTTTGCGATGCCTAGCGAAGCGGCGCTTGAGCTATTGACCGAATACGCCGAAGATGTCAGCTTTGCGCTCAAAGATAAAGATGATGCGTATGGCTATGAGCCTTTGGTGCCTGACGATGAGCACGAGCTGTATGAGCGTGTATTGGCGCTCAAAGATTGGGCGGGCGGTTATATCACTGGCATCGGCGTGGCGGGCGTGACATTGAGCGCTGATGAAAATGAGCTGATTCGCACTTTGATGGAGATTGCTGCCATCCGATTGGACGATGAAGAAAGCCTAGAAGGTGGTGAGGAGATGTGGCTGCAGCTATTTGAATTTGCTCGTATGGTGCCGGTGAGCCTAGCCACTCGTCAGCGCCAAGATGTCAAAAACTTGGCACTACTAAAAGGCTTGGCGCCCGAAGCGAAGACGGCAAATGAGCTTGCGGCAGAAAAATTGGCGGTGCCAGTCATTGATGCGATGGCAAGCAAGCAATAGGCGATAAAGTTTTCATGCAAATCATTTTTTTAGACAGCCATAATTTGCCAACACTGCCGCCGCTTGCGCTGACCATTGGTAACTATGATGGTGTTCATTTGGGTCATCAAGCGTTATTATTGGCGCTATCTGATGATGCCAAGACGATGGGTCTGTCATCTGCAGTGATGGTATTTGAGCCGCAGCCTAGAGAGTTTTTTTCGCCTGACAATCCGCCAGCTCGATTGACCAATTTGACCGAAAAAGCAGAGCAGATCGCGCAATTGGGCGTTCAATATCTGATTGTCGCAAGCTTTGATGATGCGTTTCGTTCTTTGTCAGCGGCGGCATTTGTTGATCTTTTGCGCAGCTTGAATGTGAGCCATCTGGTGCTTGGCGATGATTTTCGTTTTGGTCAAGATCGCGCCGGCGACAAAGTATTTTTGAAAAATGCAGGATTTAGCGTAGATGATCTGCATAGCATTACCCAAAATGGCGTACGCATCAGCTCATCTTTGGTGCGTGACGCTTTGGCGATCGGCGATCTTGACTCTGCCAAATCCATGCTGGGTCGATCATATAGCATGATTGGGGTCGTCGAGCATGGCGATAAAATTGGGCGAACATTGAACTTTCCGACAGCGAATGTGTCTTTGGGGCGCTTAAAGCCTGCACTGCACGGTATTTTTGCTGCTGATGTCTTTATTTGCCAAGATGGCAAGCCTTTGGATTGGGCGTCTGTCGGTCAAGGCGGACTGCAAGGTCTGCGCCAGGGCAGTTTGTTTGGCACGGTGAGTGTTGGACTTAGACCAAGTATTCAAGGTAAAGACTGGCGGCTTGAGGTGCATTTGCCGAAGTTTCAAGGTGACTTATACGGATCGACACTCAAGGTGGTGTTTACTCACTTTTTACATGGTGAGCGGCAGTATGAGGGCATCGAGGCACTGAAATTAGGCATCGCCAAAGATGTGGCGGATCTATTGAAGTGGCGAGAGGATCAAGGGCGCTGATCCTGGATTGAATCAAACGCCCAAGGCTTTAATCTCCTAGCATCACTCAGCCAAATCAGCCGCTTGAATGACGCTGCTGGAGTTTAAGCTTTTAGATAAATCAAATCCCAGACACCATGACCATGAGTGATGCCGCGTTTTTCAAACTTAGTCAAAGGGCGAAAATCAGGGCGCGGCGTGAAGTTACCTTTTTTGCAACTGTTGATAAATTCAGGCATACCATCTAGCACCTCAAGCATCCAAAATGCATAATGCTCCCAGTCGGTCGCTGCATGAAACTTGCCGCCAGACTTCAGTACGCGAGCGACTTTTGCCATACGATCATGGGTGACGAAGCGGCGTTTATAGTGGCGCTTTTTTTGCCAAGGATCAGGAAAATACAGCTGAACGGTGTCAAGATGCTGATCAGGCAGATTCTCAAGCAGGGCAATGGCATCGCCATTGATGACTTTTAGGTTGGCAAGCCCTGCCTCATCGGCTAGAGCAGTCAAGCGCCCAATGCCAGGCTCATGGACTTCGATGCCAACAAAATTCGTTTCAGGGGCATTTTTAGCCATCTCAAACAGGCTATCACCCATCCCAAAGCCAATTTCAAGCGTCAAAGGCGCGCGCTCACCATTGGGCGTGTTTGTAAATAAAGCTCTTAAATCAGTGATTGCTGATACATCGCCAAGCTTACCAAGCTCGCCAGTAGGATTGACATAGATATCACCAAAACGCTCATCAAGCAATGCCTGCTCATGGTGCTGACTCATGTGCGTGCGACGCTTCATAAAGGTATTGATTTTACGAAATTGCTCAGGGGTTTGTGCCAATTTGGCAAGGCGGGTGCTGATTTCGTCTTTATCGATGGCTTGTGAAGCGTGAGTGTCTACCAAGACATTTTGAGTATCTTGGGGTGTTGAATTTGTCATAAAAGGGCGTACAATAGCTAATATTAAAAACGGTCATTATAAAGAATAACTGACCTAACCACAAGCCAGCAGCTTCGTTTTTTGAGTGGCTGTTCATAGCATTTAGCCAAAGAGTCGCCATGTTTCGCCTACCTTTTTTGGAAGATACGACCCCGCCGCCATTTTATCAAAGCCACCTGAGTGATGTTGAGCGCACCCGATTAGATCGCTGGTTTATTGGTCATCGCTCCCAAGCGTATTATTTGAGACGATTTGCTGAGTTTGATCGTGCAGGTCGGCTGCACGCGCGATGGCATTGGGCGGCATTTTTTATGACATTTGGCTGGCTTTTGTATCGTAAGCGCTACTTAGATTGTGTGGTGTATTGCGTGGCAGGCTGGTCATTTATTAAGGTCAATATTGTCATCATCCTAGCAGTGGCAGAATATGCCTTGATTGGATTTTTGACGGATGCCATGCAGTGGCCTGCGCGTATTTTGATTGGCTTGGGGGTTTGGCTGTTTTGGTCGGTCATGGTAGCAAGATGGGCGGATGCTTATTATTATCGCATGGCTCGCCGAGAAATTGCCGACGCCATTGAGCTTTATCCTCGGGATGAAGATGCACAAAAACAGCATCTTAAGCGTGAAGGCGGCGTAAGCTTGGTTGGTCTGTCGGTGGCATTTGCGATGTTTGGGGTGATTTTATCAATCATCGTAGGGCAGTTTGTGCCGATGTATGTCAAACAAGCCGAGCAAAAGCTTTTGTTTGATGTCTATAGTGAAGCCAATGCGGTGGTTAAGCGGGTGGATGTGATTATGGCGAACACAGGTCAATGCCCAGTCAATTTGCCCGTAACCAGTGCCCATCACCGCGCAGATATCAAAGTGGTCGCACAAGCCGACGGCATCGATACCAAGTGCGCTGTCGTTGCCACAGTCCTAAAGGCATCATATCCGCTTGGCTATCTCAAAGGGCGAACCTTGACAATATACAGCGCGCCCACCCAAAGTGGTTTGGTGTGGCGTTGTCAAACTTCTTTATCAAAAAAACAAACCCCAAAACGATGCATTGGCTGATCTTAACCTTTCATCATTAAGATCAAAGCATCTGATAAAATTGACTCTAGCATGACAGATGACACTTTCACCGATCGGCGACAGCTGACTACTTTCCACCTAAAAATTATCACGCTGATCGCCATGCTGATCGATCACATCGGTTGGGCGTTTGTGGAGACCGACAGCCTCACAGCTGAGATGATGCACACAGTGGGGCGCGTGGTCGCTCCGATGATGGCGTATTTTTTGGTGATGGGGCTTGGGCATACGCAGGATAAATGGGCGTATTTGGGGCGGCTTTTGGGTTTTGCTATTCTCTCGCAGCCGATTTTTATGGTGTTTCAGTATGTCATCGGTAGTGTCGATTCATTGACACAAGTGCTTTGGGGTAATGTGCTGTTTACACTGAGTGCAAGTTTGGTCGCGTTGATGATTTGGCAGATGAATGCCCCTGCAACCCTTAGAGTGCTCGGGGTGCTGGTGATGGCAATGATCGCTGAGATTGGTGAGTACGGGGCGGCGATGATTCTGTGGGTGATGGTGTTTGAGATTTTTAAACATGATAAACTCTTACAACTGATCGCTTATGCTCTCAGCGTCCCTTTGGCACATTATTTGATTTATGGATGGGCTTTGACAGTCGGTCTTGGTTGGATGAATGTGGGCATGTTTTTAGCGTTACCGCTGATTTATTATCATACAGGTCGGCAGGGGCGCAGGCTGGGTGGTCGATATTTTTTCTATCTTTTTTATCCTTTGCATTTATTGGCGATCGTTTGCTTGGCTTGGGTCGTTTGATTGTGCCGCTGTTTGACAAGTCACCAGCCCATTGGGTCAATGTCAATACTTAGACGCACCGCCTTTGTACTTGGCAATGACTGTACTGACGGCCACCATGTCGCTAAAAATTCATGCAGCACGGGGCGAGTTTTTGACAAAATGAGCATCTGCACCTGATAGCGGTTATTTTTCTTGGTCATGGGTGCGTCGATGGGAGCATTGATGGCAAAAGGATGATTGGTCGGTATCATTCCCTTGGCAGCCAAGATGGCGTCTTTGGCTCGCTGATAGTGCAAACTTTCAGCACGAATGAGTACAGCATGAGTAAACGGCGGCAGCCCCAGCTGTGATCTTTCGTGTAATAGCTCTTGGGCAAAGGCATGATAGCCCTGATGTACCAGCTGAGTAAGTAGGGCGTTGTCGGGCTGAAGCGTTTGGATCAGTACTTTGCCTGGTTTTTTGGCACGACCTGCTCGACCTGCCACCTGTATGATGCGCTGTGCGGTGTGTTCAGGTGAGCGAAAATCAGCCGACAAAAATCCCAAATCCGCATTGGCAATGACAACAAGAGTGACATTTTCAAAATGATGACCTTTGGTAATCATTTGTGTCCCCACTAAGATCGCAGGGTTGCCAGTATTGATGTTTTTTGTCATCGCCTCCCATGCGCCTTTTTTTTGCATGGTGTCTTTATCGATCTGATAAATCGGATACGTTGTGCGGCTGACTTGTGGATTGGCAAACAATGCGTGCAGCTGCTCGACCAGGCGGGTCGTGCCTGCACCAAAACTGTCCATGTTAGGGCTGTGGCATTCAGGGCAGGTCGTCGGTATGGATGCACGATAGCCGCAGTGGTGGCAGCGCAGTTCGCCATGCATGGGCTGAAGGCTGCTTTTGTGGATGGTCAAATGCGCATCGCAATTGGGGCAGTCAGCTTGATGACCGCAGCTTCGGCAAATCAAGATCGGTGCATAGCCTCGGCGATTTAAGAATACAAGCACTTGCTCACCTTTGACCAAGCAATCACGCATCGCCTGGATCGTCGCGGGTGCAAAGGCAGTGTCGCTGATCGTCCCATCGGTATGCTGAGCATGATAGCCGCCCAGTCGCATATCCACCAAATGCATGGAGGCTGCCTGAGCGCCGCCAGCACGATTTTTGAGGATGAGGGGCGTCAATTTGCCATCTTGGATGAGTTTGAGCTGCTCAAGACTTGGCGTGGCAGTCCCTAAAATGATCGGAATGCGAGCAAACAAAGCGCGGATCATCGCCACATCGCAGGCATGATAGCGAAGGTGGTCTTGCTGCTTATAAGAAGCATCATGCGCTTCATCGATGATGATCATGCCAAGATTTGCAAACGGATATAAAACACTTGAGCGCGTACCAATGATGATTTGGGCTTGACCCAAGCGGCAATCTTGCCAACCTTGAAGGCGTTCGGTGTCATTCATCTTCGAGTGTAGAACGCAGATATTGGCATGAAACCGTGAGCCAAACCTGCCTTTGGTTTGGGGTGTCAGCCCAATTTCAGGTACCAGTATCAGCACCTGCTTGCCTTGGGCGAGCACATGGTGCATGGCTTGAAGATACACCTCAGTCTTGCCTGAGCCTGTGACACCATCCAACAAAAATCCTTGATAATTCCCCAGATCAAACGCAGTCTTAATGGCATCTAGCGCCGCTTTTTGTTCATCATTGGCATCAAGCTTGGGTTCTAGCAGCGTCACAGGCGGCGCCGAAATCGGCGTGAATGAGCGCTCATCAGTACTGACAAGGTCTTTATTGATTAAAGTGGTTAAAACGCTACGCGTCGCACCGATCGCACTGAGATTTGACTCACTGATCCCATCAGGATGCATGAGTAGATCGCTGAGAATTTGCCGCTGTTTTTTGGCAGTCTTTGGCAGCTGGTCTATGGCTTGATCATCACATATGGCTTTATAGTATCGCTGCTTGGTATGAATGGGCTTGCCTTGGTTGATGAGCGTCGGCAGCATCACCGAATACACTTCACCCAAGGGATGGTGATAATAATCCGACAGCCAGCGAGCGAGTTTTAATAATTTATCATCAAGGATGGCGCGCTCATCCAACACTTGCTTGATGGGCTTGAGTTTATTGGGTGGAACTTGACTTTGGCTTGCCAAAATCAGCCCAACCACCACCCCTACCATTGACCTACGACCAAACGGCACTAATACCCTAGCACCAATTTCGGGCAGCGGTAACTCACTGGGACAAATATAATCAAAAAAATCACCCACAGGAACCGCCAATGCAACCTGTGCAACAAATTTGGGCGTCTGCTGTGGGTGCGTAGTCATGATTGGCAAATTATAGATTTTCTAAGCGCTCAACCGAAGGCGCGTAATAATAAGCACCCGAAACCGCCGTGCTGACATGTTTCAAAAGTAGATCAATTTTGCCGTCTGTTTCACCAAACATGCTGAGCAGCTGGGCTTCGATATTCCATAGTCTGGCAGCATAGGCGATGTACATTAAGCCATGCTCGCCGGTGACTGTGCCAAACGGTAAGCTTCTGCGCACGACTTCCAAAGTCTTGCCATTTTCTTTTAAATTGGTGCGACCCAAATGAGAGTCCGATAGGCGCTTGGCTTTATCAAATTCAATATTATCAACTTTTGAGCGTCCAATGCAGTCTTCTTGGTCGCACACAGGCAGCTCATCCCATTTATTCAGATCGTGGCGGTATTTTTGTAAAAGCACATAACTGCCACCAGCATCCGCACCGTCTGCGATGGCAGCCACGCCGCTGATTGCATCATCTTGGGGATTTTCTGTGCCATCGACAAAGCCTTCTAAGCCGCGATTTTCGACCCAGCGAAAGCCATGCGTTTCTGATTGAATCTCTACGATATCCTTAAATATCGCCACCAATTCTTTGGCTAAGCTAAAATTGATATCGTGGCGCATGGATTGAATATGGAACATCACATCATGCTGTGTGGCAGGTGCCAGGCCGCCGCCCAGTGGACGAAATGGCTTGATTTGACCGCCTTCTTGGGTGTAGCCAAAGTTTTGCCAAGCTTGTGCGCCAAAGCCGATGGTCAGCCCCAAAGATTCGCCGGGGAACTTGGTTTGCAAGTCGCCCAAAGCTCTCAAGGCTCGGCGGCAGGCATCTGCGATGGCAGGCGTGTTGGTGGTGGTAAAATCACCTTCCATAAAGATGCCGGCGCGGCAATGGTCAGGAATGATGGCGGATTGTGGCGTTTTAGACATGAGTTACCTTTATGATATTAATGATTTTAAATGATGAATGAACACTAAACTTAAACTTTATTCCCCATTTTAGATGGGGCAGTTTGTAAGTCTTAAAAACACAAAGCCCTTGGACATCCAAAGGCTTATTGACCAAAATTGGCACACAGCTTATGACAAGTGTAAGATGGCTTCAATCTCAACCACACCATCCTTGGGCAGTGCAGCTACCTGAACAGCAGCACGAGCAGGATAAGGTGCGCTCAAGCGAGCATTAAACACTTCATTGAGCGTCGCAAAATCTGACAAATCAGTCAGTGAGACATTGAATTTGACCGTATCAGCCAAGCTGCCACCTGCCGCTTCAGCGATGGCTTGTAAATTATCCATGGCTTGCTCTGCTTGCGCTTTAAATCCTTCTTTGAGCGTCATGGTTTTTGGGTCTAAGCCCAACTGTCCAGAGATGTAAACGGTATCGCCCACCTTGACCGCTTGAGAATAGGTGCCAACAGCGGCAGGTGCATTGTCTGTATGAATGATTTGTTTGCTCATGATACTTAAAAATCCCAAAATAGATGCATTAGATGTTTTTGGCGCGAAAATAGGCGCATAATTTATCAAACAGGCTCATCGCTTCGCCAGTATAGACGGTGTTGGATGGTGCGACATTATCCGCTGTCTTTGGCAGTAGGTTGGGTTCAACTTTACCAAGGAAATGTGCAGCATCTTTTTGGTCATTCAGATCGATTTTACAGCACATAAGACATCCTTACTTTGACTGAAGTTAGTATTATAATAGACCATTTTACCATCCAAATTCAAGCTTTTTGGCGCGCATAATCATCACTGATACAGGCGCATGATGTTTGGATAGCCAAGCAATGTGCGCAATTTTTCAATCCCTTCTGCCAAGTGAGAGCGTGAGCGCACCACAATGTGTAGCGTGGTCGTACCGACTTTGCCGTCTTGATCTGACTTGGTGTCTGTTTTGACATAGGTTTGTTCGACACCGATATTCAGCGCGCGCATCTCATAGATCACTTGGCTGATTTGTTCTTCGTTTAAAATGGCATAAATACGCAGCATCGCCGGGAAGCGCAAAGCATCTGGCTGATCTTGTAAAGATTGATCAGATTTCCAATTCAGCTGAATAATCTGATAAGGCGAATCGGCGCGCACCGCCTGTAAAGAGTAGCACTTATGACGATGCACAACCAAGCCTTGGCGAGACAAATGCCCAACAATCTGATCGCCATAAATCGGATTGCAGCAGCGCGCAAAATCCACTTCCACGCCCTTGATGCCTGCCAACAGATGCTTAGAGCGAGTAATTTCATGACCATCAGCAGTATCAATCTCTTCACTAAATAGGCGAGAGACGACCAATTGCGGCAATAACATGCCTGTCGATAGCTGCATAAATAGCTCATCTGGCGTATTGATACCGCGCCATTTTAGAATGTCAGCCCAGTCATCATCGTTCAAATCAGTGATGCTTTTGCCGTAAGTGTTCAAAGCGCGATCAAGCGCCTGCTTACCATAATGGATCTTTTGGTCTTCAGGCAGTCGCTTTAAGAATTTTAAAATTTCTGTGCGGGCTTTGTTGGTGGCGACAAAGCCGAGCCATTCGGCGCGCGGGGTGGCGTTTTTGTCGGTGTCGATACTGACGGTATCGCCATCGGCGAGCACCAGACCAAGCTTGCCATGCTCATTGTTGATATCAGCGCCAGTTGCGATATTGCCGATCGCAGGTCCGACTGCATAAGCAAAATCTAGCGCCGTTGAGCCGCGTGGCAGTTCGTAGGCGCGCCCTTTGGGGCTGTAGCAGACGATTTTTCGTTCGTGCAAATAGCTGATCAGCTCTTCGATGATGGCGATGTGCGAATCATCACCTTCGGTCTCGCTGGCATTTGCCAGATCTTGCATATTGCGCAGACTGGCTTGAATGACTGACTGACTGACGCCAGTTCGGTCACTACTGATAATGCCTAGGCGAGAGGCTTCTTGCATGCGGCGAGTCATCAGCGTGATCTTGATGTGATTATAATCACGATCATAAAACAGCGTCAAAGATTGGTTACCGCCGGCTTGAGGTTTGCGAATATTATCATGGATTTGGCGATCGCCGATTTGATATTTTTGGATCAGATAAGTGGCAAGCTTATCACAAGACTCAATGTCTTTTAAGATGACTTCAAAATCATACTGACGAATCAGTCGGCTGATTTGACCACGATTTTTGAAAAACTGCCGATACATTGAGGTGCGATTGTCGAGCACTTGCACATTACCATCTAGGTTGAGGTGCGACAGTAAGCTTTGTAAATAAGTACTGATCTCAGTTTTTTGAAAGTTACGCCCCAAGCCATGCTGTAATAATTTATCCGTAAATTTGTTATACATATCAGGATTTAAATTGCGATAGCATAACAGCTCAATATAATCAGCGATGTTATTTAGCCTCATCAGGCGCGCAAAAGGAATATAAAAATCCAGCGTTTCTTGAGCGGTTCGTTTTTGTTTTTCTTCGCTGACAGCATCGAGCGTGGACATATTGTGCAGACGGTCAGACAGCTTGATGATGAGAACGCGCGGATCGGATAAGGTGGCTGTTAAGATCTTATGAAAGGTGGCGGCTTGGCTTTGCTGCTTACTCATCCCTGAGGATTTAAGCTTGGTGACACCATCGACAAGCTGAGCGACCATTTGACCAAATTCTTGTGTCACCAGCTCATCGGTAACTTCGGTATCTTCGACAGTATCGTGTAAAATGGCAGCGACAATGGTATCGCGGTCTAAGCGAAAGCCTGCCAAAATCTCCGCCACCGCGATCGGATGAGTGATATAAGGCTCGCCAGATTTTCGCTTATCATTGATGTGCGCGACATCACCAAAATGACACGCACGCAAGACATCGGCGCGCTCATCAGGCTTAAGATAGGCGACGGCGCGCATCAGACTGTCACGAGCTTCATCCACAAGCGGGTGGCTAAGAGTGGTAGGAATATGATGTGGATGATAGCTTTCTAGCATGGACGGCTCGCACAAATTAAATCTGATCAATAACTAAAAAATGACTTGGCTTGTTTGGGTTTAAAGCCCTGAATTTAAGCCCTATAATAAAGCACTTTGTAGGGGTGTTGTCAATATCTTCACCATTGAATTGATTAATTTTAAGATTTTTATTCATCAATAATACAGTGCATGACATCGCTGATCATCAGTTTAAAAATATAAATAAAAAAAGCCATGAAAACATGGCTTTAGGAACCGAAGCAGATTATAGGGTGTTGCCCAACTGCTCAGGCGTGATCTCATAAGATTGATTCGATTTTGGGAACAAATCTTCATCAGGCTCATCTAAGATGGCGCGACCGACATTGCCTGCTGCGATCTCACGCAGTGCAAGTACAGTCGGCTTGTCATTATCAACCGCGACCGTCGGCTCAACTTTACCATTGGCAAGTTGGCGAGCGCGCTTGCTTGCCACCAAAATCAACTCAAAACGATTATCGACATTTGCTAGACAGTCTTCGATGGTTACTCGTGCCATGGATATTCTCTTAAACTAAATGGTGAATTTTTTATTATATCAAGTTTTTAAGGGTTTTTTAAGTGCCTTTTGATGTTTTTTGTCAATTCATGAGTGGATTGGCGCATCATCAAATAACGCAGCAATCAAAGCAGCGTGGCGAGACTGCTGCGCGCGCAGGGTGAGCCGATGGCTCTTTACGATCGTTTGTAGATCGCTAAGCGCTGTCTCAAAGTGGTCATTGATCACGATGTAGTCAAATTGATCGTATTGGCGCATCTCATCAAGCGAGCCTGCCAAGCGTTTTTGGATGACTTCTTGGCTGTCTTGACCACGATTTGACAGACGCTCTGCCAACGCTTGACGGGTGGGCGGCAGAATAAAAATCATCACCGCTTGGGTAAACTGTGCTTTGACTTGCAGCGCGCCTTGCCAATCAATTTCCAAGATCACATCAATCCCTTGGGCTAACAAATCCATGACGGCTTGTTTGGATGTGCCATAATAATTATCAAACACTTGGGCATATTCTAAAAACGCCGATGCCTCAATCAACGCTTGAAAGCTTTGTTTATCTGTAAAGTGATAATGCGTGCCATCCACTTCGCCCGGTCTTGGCGCGCGCGTGGTGTGCGAGACGCTGACGCTAAGATTGTCTGTGCTGCTGAGCAGTTCTTTGACCAGTGATGTTTTGCCGGTGCCGGATGCAGCCGTGATGATAAAGAGTGTGCCTGTCATGACATGTCCTTAAACGTGAGATAAAAATATTGCCATATTTTAGCACAGTTTGAATATAAAATAATCGCTTTGGCGCACGCTGATCGGTGGAGGGATTTGGGGGTGGGTGCTAGGTTTATTGACTAAAATTTGCTAAAATGAGTGGATGTTTTGATGGATTTTGAGTAACGAGATGAAAATAGTACTAGCCAATCCGCGCGGATTTTGTGCGGGCGTGGACAGAGCGATCGCGATTGTGAATGAAGCTTTGCGCCGGTTTAATCCGCCGATTTATGTTCGGCATGAAGTGGTTCATAATAAATTTGTGGTTGAGGATTTGGCGCGCCGAGGGGCAGTTTTTGTTGAAGAGCTTGACGAAGTGCCGGATGGGGCGATTGTGATTTTTTCGGCGCACGGCGTCTCAAAAGCGGTCGAAGATGAAGCAAAAAGACGCGACTTGACTGTGTTTGATGCCACTTGCCCATTGGTGACCAAAGTGCATATCGAGGTGGGTAAATTTGCCAAAGAGGGTATGGACGCCATCTTAATCGGTCATGCAGGTCATCCTGAAGTTGAAGGGACGATGGGGCGTTTTGATACCAGTTTTGGGGGGCGCATCCATTTGGTTGAAGATGTCGAGGATGTGGCTAAGCTTGATTTTGAGCGTGATAAATCCTTGGCATTTGTCACGCAGACCACACTGTCAATGGATGATACTGCCAATGTCATCGATGCGCTCAAAGATCGCTTTCCTGCCATCAATGCCCCAAGAAAAGACGATATTTGCTATGCCACCCAAAATCGCCAAGACGCTGTTAAGATGCTCTCTAATGAGTGCGATGTGGTGTTGGTGGTGGGCAGTCCAAATTCCTCCAACTCAAACCGCCTGCGCGAGCTTGCCGAACGCATGGGCAGACGAGCGTATTTGATCGATAATGCCGGTCAGATGGATCGATCGTGGTTTGATGGGGTTGGGTCAGTTGGCGTGACCGCAGGGGCATCGGCGCCTGAGATCTTGATCCAAGAAGTACTTGACACCTTACAGCAGTGGGGGGCTGATGCACCCACGGAGCTGTCGGGTATCGAAGAAAATGTTACTTTCAGCTTGCCAAAGTCATTGACCAAGGCAGGCTGATGGCGCATCTTAATTTAACCCCAAGGCTGACTGAGTCTGTCGATGAGCAGCTTTATCATCAGGTTGGTTCTTTGGCGCTTGCGCGCGTTCTACAGGCTAGGGGTGTGCATGATCTTAGCCAGATGGATACCGATATCTCTCAGCTGCTTGCGGCGGCAGATCTGATGGGGATTGATGATGCCATAGCGCTCATCGATGAGGCGATCGATCGGCGCGATCAAATTTTGATCATTGGCGATTTTGATTGCGATGGCGCTACCAGTACCGCTTTGATGGTGCGTGTGCTACGCCAAATGGGCGCTTTGGTGGATTTTTTGGTGCCTGATCGCTTTAAGTTTGGCTATGGGCTGACACCGCAAATCGTTGAGCACGGCGCTGCACTGTATAGCCCCAAATTAATCATCACGGTCGATAACGGCATCTCAAGCCATGATGGCGTGGCAGCTGCCCATCAGATGGGGATTAAGGTTGTCATCACCGATCATCACTTAACGACTAAGCCGTCTCCGCCTGCTGATGCAGTGGTCAATCCCAATCAGCTGGGCTGCGACTTTGGCAGCAAATGGCTGGTGGGCGTGGGCGTTGCTTTTTATGTGATGGGCAGGCTTGCCAAGCATCGGCGGCAGCTTGGTAAGATGAGCGCAAGTGTCGCTCAATATCTGGATTTGGTCGCGCTTGGCACCGTTGCTGATCTTGGGGTGCTCGATCAAAACAATCGCATTTTGGTCACTCATGGACTCAATCGCATCCGTCAAGGTCAGTGCGTGATCGGCATGTTAGCCATCTTAGAGCAGGCAGGCAGGCAGGCTCAGATGATCACCAGTGAAGACTTTGGCTTTGCCATTGCGCCTAGGATTAATGCTGCTGGGCGCATGGATAATATGCGTATCGGCGTTGAGTGCTTACTCACCGATGACTGGGAGGAGGCGCACCGATTGGCGATTGAGCTAAATAAGCTGAATTATGCGCGCCGCAGCGTTGAGATGACCATGAAAGACGATGCAGTCGCCATCATAGACTCTTTACCACTTTTTAACGATGCGCCGCCTAGAGGAATTGTGCTGTATCAAGATGACTGGCATCAAGGCGTGATTGGTATTGTTGCAGGTCGCCTAAAAGAAACGCTGTATCGTCCAAGCATTGTATTTGCGCCCGCAGACCCCGACGCTTTGGGTGATGAAGATGACATCAAAGGATCCGCTCGTTCTATCGCTGGCGTGCATATTCGCGATGTCATCGAAAGTGTGGCGGTCGCTCATCCTGGCTTGATCAAGCACTTTGGTGGTCATGCGATGGCGGCAGGCTTGACGCTCAAAAAAGCAAATTTTGAGCGCTTTGCACAAGCATTCCAAGATGAGCTGGCAGGCTTTGATGAGGCGTTATTTTATGAAGAAAAGTTCACCGATGGCGCGCTTTTGCCCGAGGAATTCAGTCTAAATTTTGCAGATAAGCTTAAAAGTATCAGTGTTTGGGGTAATGGCTTTGTGCCACCTGTATTTGATGGCGAATTTGAAGTCATCAATCAGCGTATCTTAAAAGATAAGCACCTAAAACTCACCCTAAAGATGGCAGGTGTGCAATATCCGATTGATGCGATTTGGTTCAATTATCGGGCAGATGATTGGGATTATCGAGCGTTCGGCGTGCATATTTTATATACTTTGGATATTAATGAGTGGCAGGGTAGCCAAAGTTTGCAACTGATCATTAAAGATTTGGCGGTGATTAGCACAGCGGCGTTGATGGGATAAGTGTTATTTGTCTTTATTTAATTGAATGGATGGCAGATGCCAATCAAACCTCAGTGCCATCATGCGCACCCCAAAAATGGTCGTAAGTGTTAAGCTTTGCTTAATCCAATCTGCCACCGTCAGATGACCCAAAACCAGATATAATACAGAGCCTATGATGCTGGCGCTGATGTAGATTTCTTTTTGGAGCACTAAGGGGATTTCATTACAAATCATATCACGCATGATGCCGCCAGCAATGCTTGTTAGCACCGCCATCATCACCGCAATCAGTGGATGGGCGTCAAACGACAGCGCCACCGTCAAGCCAATCACGCTAAAGGCGGCAAGACCGATGGCATCAAAAAATT
The DNA here is from genome assembly GCF_002014965.1 of Moraxella canis. Classification (GTDB taxonomy): domain Bacteria; phylum Pseudomonadota; class Gammaproteobacteria; order Pseudomonadales; family Moraxellaceae; genus Moraxella; species Moraxella canis. The sequence goes on along the minus strand of NZ_MUXT01000001.1, from coordinate 374,714 downwards.
TCAGTGCGCCATCAATGTGCTGATGGCGATGAAAAAACATCTGGCATAAGATGGATGTGATGGTGATGACCACGACATAAGTCAAATCCGTCATCCAAAACAGTGGATGGCGACCAAGCATGACATCACGAATGGTGCCGCCGCCGATGGCATTGACCATCGACACCAAAATACCGCCAAATAAATCAAAACGCTTATACATCGCCAAAGTGGTTGCAGCGATGGCACAAGCGATGATGCCGATCATATCCAGCAGATAAATCAGTATCTCGGTATTAAAATTGCCTAAAAATGTCATGGCTGCTGCATCCTTGAAAATAATACAAGTCCTGCTGTCACCATGATAATGCCTGCCCAGCTGAGTATGGGCGGTATCGGCGTGCCCAGCAGTATCATACCACCGATGAGCGAAAAAATAACTTCGGTGGCTTGTGTGGCGTCGACTGCAGCAACTTGACCGCTATTATTCGCTTGGGAGCGTGCCAGTAGAAAAATACTGGTGGCAATCACGCCAGCAAACAGTGCAACCAAAAGCGCATTAAAAGCTTGAGAAATGCCAAGTATTGGCGGCTGCACCCATAAAGATAGTATCAGCCAAAATGGCAATGAACCCACCGATAACAGCCACACTTTATGTAAGGGGTTTGCAATCAAAGTATTGGTTAGATGCGGAATGCGTCGCCGCCACACATGATCGCTAGGCGTTCTAGTGGCGTACCATAGCATTTGATTGCCGATAGGAAAACAAAATCCAGCCGCCAAAGCAGGTAATGCCCCATATAATAATAGCACTGACAAGGGCGTGCTACTTGGCGAATGTAGCCCCTCACCGATATTGGTTAATATGACACCAAGAAAAATCAGCAGGCTTGTACCAATGGTGGCAGCGCCCAAACGCTCACCCAATAATCCAAGGATGATTAAGCTTGCCACAGCAGTGAATTGAAATGTGGCGGCAATGACCCAACCAGGCGCATAATCTGCACCAAAGCATAACAGTGCATAAAACCCACCAAATCCAACGCTGCCAGCGGCACAATAAAAACGCCAATTTGCCCAAAACAATCGACACAAATCCATCAAAGTGCCCATGCCGCTTTTGATGACGACCATCAGGCTAATAATCAGGCTCATGAACACATAACGCAAGCTTGCCGACCAAAACCAATGACCGCCTTGGCTTGCCATCAGTTCATTCAGCACAAATGTTGAGCTAAAAAAGCCGCCAGCAATCACACCTAAAATGATCAGCTTTAGCATGGATGTTTCCTGATTGATGCGTTATCACTGTGATGAGCTGGCAGTTTTTGGTGTATCAAAGCTGCCTTTGTCATTGAGTGAATCTACTGTGATAATGGATGAGCTATTTGCCTTTGGCGTCTGCCCAAATGATCTTGTGCAGCTGTAGCCCCAGTCGCACTGGCAAAGCGTCTGCCAAGATCCACTCAGCCAGGTTGGTTGCGATGGTGGGTGCTTGACTGGTAGTTTCATTAATATCAAACATGGGCGACAGCCAAACCGTACCAACCCGCTCATGTAGTGCATGGTGTTCGATCATTTGTTTTGCCCAGTCGTAGTCGGCACGATCGGCGATGACAATTTTAATCTGATCATGAGAAGTGAGATGTGCCAAATTTTCCCAAAGATTTTTATCGGCTTCACCTGAAGAAGGCGTCTTTAGATCCATGACTTTGGAAACAGAGCGCGGCACATCAGCCACAGATAAAGCACCAGCCGTCTCAAGACTGATCTCATAGCCTGACTCAAGCAGGCGCTGCATCAGCGCGATGGCATTCGGCTGAGCCAGTGGTTCACCGCCTGTCACGCAGACGCGCTTGCAAGGATACTGGGCAATGTGCGCCATAATATCATCAAGCCCCCAGCGCTCACCGCCTGAAAATGAATAGGTGGTATCACAATAGGTGCAGCGTAGCGGACAGCCTGTCAAACGAATAAAAACGGTCGGCAGCCCAGAAGTCAGCGCCTCACCTTGAAGTGAATAAAAGATCTCCGTAAGCTTCAATCCAGCTTGCGGATCGGTGGTTGGGATTTTGGTATTTCTAAGAGTGTCTGCTTGATTCACGATGTATCTGGCTTTCAAAAATGGCTGATAAAATGCCAATATTGTACCAAACAATCACTCAGCGTGGCGAATTATCTTGTATATATCGGTGAATCTTGGCTCAATTTATCCTTGTGCTTTGATCAAGCTTTTGGCAGGATTGAGAATCGCTGCGGCAAACTTAAGCTGATTTGACCAAAGTTATGATCAAATTTGGACAAAAAGTCTTTACATTTTTCAATAAGCGTGTATGATACCTGCTGAGCCGAAAGGTATCTTATCGATCGGCTCATAAGAACTTAACAGCGTAATAAATTTAATTTACCATTGTCAATAAACTTTCATGAAATCATGGTAAATTTCAAAAAAGGTTTTAAGATAATAAATCAAAGACAAATCTGATAGTAAGTTTGCTGTTTTATCAAAAACAGATAACCCAATATCAAACTGATGACGCGGTGTGCGCATGAGTTTGTCTGCCATTTTTATTTAGGCAGCTCTTTATGGAGCGGTCTGATAAATCTTAGAACCTATACAAGCAGTATAGGTTTTTTTCGTTAAGCATCTGTGCTTTTTTCTTCAACCCTTATCTGAGATGGTAATCCGATATGAGCGTTCACACCCCTGTAATTCCCCCACAAAATGCAACCAATGACTACTACCTAACTCGCCAAAATGAGATGGAGTCAAATGTTCGCAGCTACCCCCGCAAGCTACCCCTAGCCATCGCCAAAGCTCAAGGCTGCTGGGTGACAGACGTGGAGGGTAATGAATATCTTGACTGTTTGGCAGGTGCTGGTACTTTGGCACTGGGTCACAATCACCCTGCGACCATAGGCGCCATCAAAGATGTGCTAGACAGCGGATTGCCACTGCATACGCTTGATATCACCACGCCTATCAAAGATGCCTTTACCGAAAAACTGTTGTCGTTTTTCCCCAAAGATTTTGTTCTGCAGTTTTGTGGTCCGACAGGTGCAGATGGCACCGAGGCGGCGATTAAGCTTGCCAAAACTTATACAGGTCGTGATAATGTGATTGCCTTTAGCGGTGGCTATCATGGGATGACGCATGGGTCGCTTGCGATGACGGGCAATCTCTCCGCCAAAGAAAAAGTCGGTAATCTCATGGCAGGCGTGCAGTTTATGCCTTATCCGCATGAGTATCGCTGCCCCTTGGGCTTAGGTGGTGAAGCTGGCGTGGATGCTTTGACTTATTATTTTGAGAACTTTATTGAAGATGTAGAGTCTGGCGTGGTCAAACCTGCTGCTGTTATCCTAGAAGCCATTCAAGGTGAGGGCGGTGTGGTGCCAGCCCCCAAAAAATGGCTACAAAAAATCCGTGAAGTCACCGCCAAGCATGACATCGTGCTGATTTTGGATGAGGTGCAGGCAGGCTTTGCTCGCTCTGGTAAGATGTTCGCCTTTGAGCACGCTGAGATTGTCCCTGATGTGGTGGTGATGAGTAAGGCGGTGGGCGGCGGCTTACCTTTATGTGTGCTTGCCATTAACAAAAAGTTTGACGCATGGGCGCCTGCTGGACATACAGGCACATTCCGTGGCAATCAGCTTGCCATGGCGGCAGGCTATAATGTTTTGACCGAAATCACCGAAAATAACCTTGCGGACAATTCGCGCATTCAAGGCGAGTTTTTGCGCGGTGAATTGAGAAAAGCAGCGGAACAGTACCCTTGTATCGGTCATGTGCGTGGACGCGGTTTGATGACGGGCGTTGAGATCGTGGATGAGCGTCAGCCTGCCGATCACATGGGCTCTTATCCTGCTGATGGCGAGCTAGCTGCCGCTATCCAAAAAGCGTGCTTTGATAATAAGCTACTTTTAGAGCGCGGTGGTCGCGGTGGTACGGTGGTGCGCCTACTTTGCCCAATTACAATCACTCAAGAGGAGTGTATTGAGGTCATTACACGCTTTACAAAAGCTGTCGGTGAAGCCCTAAAAGCAGTGCGTGGCTGATATTATTAATTCATAGGGCTTGATAAATAAGGCTTAGTATCACATACTAAGCCTTATTTTATGTTAGACTAATGCTATTTAATTTATCAATGAAATCAATCTAAGGAAGTTATCATGACGAATATGCAACAACGTGCCGAACTTCACCGCCGCATTTGGCAAATTGCCAATGATGTTCGTGGTTCTGTGGATGGCTGGGATTTTAAGCAATATGTTTTGGGGGCGTTGTTCTATCGTTTTATCAGTGAAAATTTTGCTGCCTTTTTTGATGATGAAGATACCAATTACGCAACGCTAAACGATAATATCATCACTGATGGTATTAAAGATGATGCCATCAAAACCAAAGGATTTTTTATTTATCCAAGCCAGTTATTTGTCAATGTCGCCAAAACTGCTCATAGCAATCCTAATTTAAATACTGACTTGGCAAATATTTTCATGAATATTGAATCATCTGCCAGTGGCTACGCGTCTGAACATGATATCAAGGGCTTATTTGCTGATTTTGATACCACCAGCAACCGCTTGGGTAATACCGTGGCGGATAAAAACAAACGACTAACCGCTGTGCTAAAAGGCGTTGCTGAACTTGATTTTGGTAATTTTAGTGACAGTCAAATTGACTTATTTGGTGATGCTTATGAGTTTTTGATTTCAAATTATGCTGCCAATGCGGGTAAATCAGGGGGTGAGTTCTTTACACCACAGCATGTCTCAAAATTGATTGCAAAACTCGCCCTATATGGACAGAGTGAAGTTAATAAAATCTATGACCCTGCCTGTGGTTCAGGCTCGTTGCTATTGCAAGCCAAAAAGCAGTTTGATGAACATGTCATTAAAGAAGGGTTTTTTGGGCAAGAAATTAACCATACGACCTACAACTTAGCTCGGATGAATATGTTTTTGCATAACATTAATTACGACAAGTTTAATATTGAGCTGGGTGATACGCTCATCGATCCAAAGCTTAAAGATGATAAACCGTTTGATGCCATTGTCTCTAATCCACCATACTCGATTAAATGGATTGGCTCTGATGATCCAGTGCTGATTAATGATGAGCGTTTTGCGCCAGCCGCGGTATTGGCACCAAAATCTAAGGCAGATTTTGCGTTTATCCTACATGCGCTGAATTATCTATCTGCCAAAGGACGCGCGGCGATCGTTTGTTTTCCAGGGGTTTTTTATCGCGGTGGCGCGGAAGCTAAGATTCGTCAGTATTTGGTGGATAATAACTATGTGGAAACGGTCATTGCCTTAGCACCCAATTTATTTTTTGGGACATCGATTGCGGTGAATATTCTGGTGCTATCCAAGCATAAAACCGATAACCGCACGCAGTTTATTGATGCAAGTGAATTATTTAAAAAAGAAACCAATAATAATATCCTAACCGATGAGCACATCGACGCCATCATGACTTTATTTGCTGATAAAACAGATGTCGCCCATCAAGCGGTGATGGTGGAGTATGACGCCATCAAAGCCAATGATTATAATCTGGCGGTGAGCTCTTATGTAGAAGCCAAAGATACCAGAGAAGTGATTGATATTGATGTGCTCAATGCCGACATTCGCCAAACTGTCGCCACAATCGACCGCTTGCGAGCTGAGATTGATGAGATCGTAGCAGGGATTGAGGGGAAATAGCAAAACAATGAAAACCAATATCTTAACAATGATTGAGCAGGCGGAAGTGGCATGGAAGCCATTGGGGGAGATTTTAGTTAGAACCAAAGGAACAAAAATCACCGCAGGTCAAATGAAAGAGCTGCATAAAGAAAATGCACCCATTAAAATATTTGCAGGTGGTAAGACATTTGCTTTGGTAGATTTCGATGATATTCCCCAAAAAGATATTAACAATGAACCATCAATTATTGTGAAATCAAGAGGAATCATTGAGTTTGAGTTTTATGACAAACCCTTTTCTCATAAAAATGAAATGTGGTCTTATCATTCACAAAATGAAAATATAGAAACTAAGTTTGTTTATTATTTTCTTAAACAAAATGAACTGCACTTTCAAAAAATTGGCTCAAAAATGCAAATGCCACAAATTGCAACACCAGATACAGATAAGTTTTTAATCCCCATTCCCCCACTCGAATTACAAAAAGAAATTGTAAAAAGACTTGACATTTTGACAGAGCTGGAAGCTACGCTGGAAGCTGAACTTACCTTGCGAAAAAAACAATATCAATACTATCGGGATTTTTTATTATCTGAAAATGAATTAGCAAAGGTGGGGTTTGAGTGGAAGCGTTTGGGGGAGGTTGTCAATCTAAAACGTGGCAAAAGATTGGTGCGTAGCGAATTAGAAGAGACAGGAGAATATGCTGTTTACCAAAATAGTTTACAACCTTTAGGATATTATCATCAAGCAAATTGCCCATCAAATTCAACATTTATAATTACAGCTGGCGCCGCAGGCGAAATTGGTTATAGCTACACTGATTTTTGGGCTGCTGACGATTGTTATTATTTACAGTGTCCGAAAGACAAGTTAAATGATAGGTTTGTTTATCATGCTTTAATGAATCAAAAACAAAAAATTGTGGGACAGGTTAGGAAAGCAAGTGTGCCACGATTAGGAAGAAATTCTATTGAAAATATTAAAATCCCAATCCCGCCCCTTGACACCCAAGCCAAAATCGTTGCCATTTTGGATAAATTTGACCATTTGACGAGTTCCATCACGGACGGCTTACCAAAGGAAATTGAGCTAAGACGCAAGCAATACGAGTATTATCGGGAGCTGCTTTTGGGGTTTGGTATGTAAACCAAAAATTTGCATAAAATGGTTGATAAGCCATTTTGCTGACCAAAAATGGTGGACAAACTTATTTGTAAACCAAAAAATGGTAAAATTGGTTGATAAACTTGTTTGTGAACCATGAATGTGCGACAATGCGATTTATCAACCAAAAATCATTAAAAATGGTTCACAAAATGAAAAAATTACTCAATTTTGAACATGCTATTTATTATCATGATGGTAAATTTCCGCCACAGTCTATTGATTTGCAAAAAATCTTGCCTGCACTGCTCTCTGCCACCGATGCGATTTCTCGTTATGACCAAATGCTCAAAAATTTGCATAATAATGAAATTCTACTTGCACCACTACGCAACCAAGAGGCAGTGATTTCATCACGCATGGAGGGTACGATTAGTACCATGGATGAGATTTTGCAGTATGAAGCGGATTTTGCTGATGATGAATATTCTCCCCAAGTGCGTTCGGATATTATTGAAACACTCTTGTATCAGCGGACGCTAAAAAATGCACAACAAGCGATGATGGCAGGCTACCCACTGAGTATATCGCTACTAAAAACCATGCATGAACAGCTATTATCCTACGGTCGTGGTGCGAATAAATCCCCAGGCGAATTTAAAAAAGAGCAAAATTATCTGGCGGATACGATTTCTCGCCATATTTTATTTGTGCCTATCTCGCCTGAGCAGCTGCCTGATGGGTTGGAGCGTCTGTTTGAATACATCAATCACGACAGCAATCCGATTTTGCTAAAAACGGCAGTCAGTCATTTGGAATTTGAGGCATTGCACCCATTTCAAGATGGTAACGGGCGCATTGGGCGTATGCTCATCACGCTGATGTTGTGGTCGGCTGGAGTGATTTCGGCACCGCATTTTTATATTAGTGGTTATTTTGAAGAGCATAAAAATCGCTATGTGGATTTGATGCGTCAAGTATCACAGACGGGCGATTGGAATGAGTGGGTGATATTTTTTTTGGAGGCGATCGCTCATCAATCTGCCAAAAATTTACACATTGCCGAAAGTATCGTAGAGCTGTATGAAGAGATGAAAGCGGTGTTTAGTGATATTATCTCAAGCAAACATGCCATTTCTGTGCTTGATTATGTCTTTACCAATCCTGTATTTCGTAACAGTAGCCTATCACAAAAGCTAAATATCGCCCCAACCACAGCCAATAGATACACCAAGGCACTGCATGAGCAAGGTATTTTGATGATTAGTGAAGAGGCAAGCGGTAGAACATCGACGCGCTACAGCTTTGAGCGATTAATGAATTTAGTGCGAGTGTGATGCATGATATTTACAAATGTATTTAAGGAAAAAACCATGACAACCCAAACCACCCCCATCACTGAAACCAATCATTTTATCGTACTGGATAAATACGACAAAATGGATCAGGTCGGTAGCTATCAGACCGAGAGTGAAATGGAAAAGGAGCTCATCACCGACCTTACGGATCAAGGCTACGAATATCGCACCGATCTAAAGACGCATGATAAATTACTTGCCAATGTCCGCGTGCAGTTACAGAAGCTGAATAATACAACATTCACTGATTCAGAATGGCATCGCTTCGTGGCTGAATATTTGGATAAGCCCAGTGAGCATATGATAGAAAAAACTCGTAAGCTGCATGATGACAGTGCTTATGATTTTGTGTTTGATAATGGGCGTATCCAAAATATTCATCTGCTGGATAAGACGAATCTGGGCAATAATACGCTGCAAGTCATTCATCAGTTTGAGCAGACGGGCAGTCATAAGAATCGTTACGATGTCACCATATTGGTCAATGGCTTGCCTTTGGTGCAGATTGAATTAAAAAAACGGGGCGTAGCTATCCGAGAAGCCTTCAACCAAATTCATCGGTATTCTAAAGAAAGCTTTAATAAAGAAAACTCACTGTTTAAATATCTGCAGATTTTTATTATCAGTAATGGCACCAATACCCGCTATTTTGCTAATACTACTAAGCGAGAAAAGGGCAGCTTTGAATTTACGATGAACTGGGCAAGGGCGGACAATGTCCCAATTAAGGATCTAAAAGATTTTACGGCGACCTTTTTTACCAGAAATACCTTGCTGAATATTTTGATCAAATACTGTGTTTTTGATAGCGGTAATACCTTGCTGATTTTGCGCCCCTACCAGATCGCGGCGGCGGAGCGGATCTTATGGAAAATCAACAGTTCGCACAACACCAAAAACTACAGCGACCCTAGCAGTGGCGGTTATATTTGGCATACAACAGGCTCAGGCAAGACCTTGACGAGCTTTAAGACAGCGCGTCTTGCGACACAGCTGCCATTCATCAAAAAAGTATTTTTTGTGGTGGATAGAAAGGATTTGGACTATCAGACCATGAAAGAGTATCAGCGGTTTAGCCCTGATAGTGTCAATGGCTCGGAGAGCACCAAGGGACTTAAGGCAAATCTTGAAAAAGACGACAATAAAATCATCGTCACCACCATTCAAAAGCTCAATAATCTCATGAAGTCGGAGCAGGGCTTGGCTATTTATAGCGAGCCTGTGGTGTTTATTTTTGATGAATGTCATCGCTCGCAATTTGGCGAAGCTCAAAAAAATCTGACCAAGCGGTTTAAGAAATTTTGTCAATTTGGTTTTACAGGTACGCCTATTTTCCCCGCCAATGCCATCGGTGCTGAGACGACCGCCAGCGTTTTTGGCGAACAGCTGCACTCTTATGTCATCACCGATGCCATCCGTGATGAAAAGGTGCTTAAGTTTAAGGTGGATTATCACAATGTCTTACCAAAGTTTAAAACCGATGAAAACGAGCAGGATTTAACCAAATTATCCGCCGCCGAGAACCGCAAGGCGCTGATGCATCCTGAGCGAATTCGTGAAGTCAGTAGCTATATTTTGGACAGATTTCATCAAAAAACTCACCGTAACAACGCCACAGGCAAGGGCTTTAATGCCATGTTTGCGGTCAGTAGTGTGGACGCTGCCAAACTGTATTATGAAACACTCAATGATCTCCAAAAAGACCGTGCCAAGCAGTTAAACATCGCCACGATTTTTTCTTATGCCGCCAACGAAGAACAAGACGCCATCGGTGAGATTGAAGATGAGGGCTTTGAGGTGACGGCGATGAATGCCAGTGCCAAAGAGTTTTTGGCAAAGGTGATTGATGATTATAATGCTAAGTTTACAACCAATTTTAGTGTGGATAGTAAGGAATTTCAGAACTACTACCGAGATTTAGCAAAACGGGTCAAAGACCAAGAGATTGATTTACTGATCGTCGTCGGTATGTTTTTGACGGGCTTTGACGCCCCAGCATTGAACACCTTGTTTGTGGATAAGAATCTACGCTATCATGGGCTGATCCAAGCCTATAGCCGTACCAACCGCATTTATAATGCTACCAAGACCTTTGGCAATATCGTCACCTTTCGCAACCTAGAGAAGCCAACCATTGAAGCCATTACCTTATTTGGTAATCGCAGTACTCGCCAAGTGGTGCTAGAGCAGCCACTAGATAGCTATCTGGATGGCTATACTGATGTGCTGTCAGGGCGTGCCCATCGTGGCTTTGTGGATATCGTCAATGAGCTGAACGAACGCTTTGGCGAGCCTGATCATATCATCACCGAAAAAGACAAAAAAGAGTTTGCCAAACTGTTCGGCGAGTATCTGCGCGCCGAAAACGCGCTACAAAACTTTGATGAATATCAAGCGATGGCAGAGCTCAAGCGCCTGCCACAGATCACTGATGAGATGGAAGAAGCCACAGCAGCTCAAATCAGCCAAAGCATCCAAGACATCCAAAATAAATATCAGCTTGATGACGAAACCCTAAGTAAGCTACAAGCCATTCCTATGCCAAGCGAGCGTATGATACAGGATTACCGTTCTACTTATAACGATATTCGTGACTGGAGTCGCCGTGAAAAAAATGCCGAAGAGCAAGCCAAATCTACCATCAGTTGGGATGATGTCGTCTTTGAGGTGGATTTATTAAAATCCCAAGAGATTAATTTGGATTACATCTTAGAGCTGATTTTTGAACACAACAAAAAAACCAAGGATAAGACCATCATCGTTGATGAAATTCGTCGTCTGATCCGCTCAAGCTTGGATCATCGTGCCAAAGAAAGCTTGATTGTGGATTTTATCAATCAAACCGATCTTGACAATCTGCCTGATAAAGCAGGCGTGATAGAAGCGTTTTATCGATACGCTCAGAGCGAACAAAAAAAAGAAGCCGATGCGCTAATCATTGACGAAAATCTCAATAAAGACGCTGCCTTGCGCTATATCGCCACATCGCTAAAGCGTGAATATGCCAGCGAAAACGGCACAGAGCTTAACGATATTCTGCCAAAAATGAGTCCGCTCAATCCACACTATCTCACCAAAAAACAAAGCGTTTTTCAAAAGATCGCTCATTTTGTGGAGAAGTTTAAGGGCATTGGTAATTTGGCAGGGTTATTTAATAAGGAAAGTGACTGATGGCACAGCATTCATTTTTGGAAAACTTACTCAATGGGCAGGCGGTTGAGTGGAAGCCATTGGGGGAGATTTTGGTCAGAACCAAAGGAACAAAAATCACCGCAGGTCAAATGAAAGAGCTGCATAAAGAAAATGCACCCATTAAAATATTTGCAGGTGGTAAGACATTTGCTTTGGTAGATTTTGATGATATTCCCCAAAAAGATATTAATAATGAGCCATCAATTATCGTGAAATCAAGAGGAATCATTGAGTTTGAGTTTTATGACAAACCCTTTTCTCATAAAAATGAAATGTGGTCTTATCATTCACAAAATGAAAATATAGAAATTAAGTTTGTTTATTATTTTCTGAAACAAAATGAACTTTATTTTCAGAAAATTGGCTCAAAAATGCAAATGCCGCAAATTGCAACACCAGATACAGACAAATTCTTAATCCCCATCCCACCCCTATCCGTCCAAAATCAAATTGTGCAGATTTTAGACGCATTTACCGAACTGAACGCCGAGTTGACCGCCGAGCTTGATATGAGACAAAAACAATATGAATACTATCGAGAGTTGCTCTTAAACTTTGATGATGTAAATAGCAGGGGGGGGGAGAATAATCCTTTCTTTGGCGAAAATTTGGTATGGAGGACTTTGGGCGAGGTTACGAAGTATGAACAACCAACTAAGTATATTGTTCAATCAACTGAATATTGCGATGAATATGAAATACCAGTTTTAACAGCAGGTAAGACTTTTATATTGGGTTATACCGATGAAACAAGCGGCATTTGTTCAGCTGCAATAAATCCTGTTATTATTTTTGATGATTTTACAACGGCAAATAAATGGGTGGATTTTGACTTTAAAGTTAAATCATCAGCAATGAAAATCATCACATCAGCTGATGAGAATCAATTTATATTAAAGTATATTTATTATTGGTTAAATACCTTACCAAAATTTGATAATACAGACCATAAGCGTCAATGGATTAGTAATTTTTCTAATAAAAAAATCCCAATCCCGCCCCTTGACACCCAAGCCAAAATCGTTGCCATGTTGGATAAATTTGACACGCTGACCCAGTCCATCAGTGACGGCTTACCGCGTGAGATTGAACTGCGTCAAAAGCAGTACGAGTATTATCGGGAAGTTTTGTTGTCGTTTTAACAGTCTAAGCACTGCCAAAATTGTGCTACAATAATGACATCTCCACCAACTAGGAAATCCTGCATTATGCCAACTTTTGACCAACACAGACAAGCACTCCTTTGTAATGACCCTGCATCCATCGCCGACTATGAGCGTGCGATGACCGATGCCGTGCAAGCCGTCAAAGCATGGCTACAAAACGATAAAATGTACACCGGCGGCAGTATCAGCGAGCTGCGCTCTCAGATTGCCTTTACCCCTGCCAAAGATGGCTTGGGCGTGGATAAGGCATTGGAGCGATTGGTTGAGCTATTTTTAAACAAAAGCCTAAAAGTCCATCATCCGCATTCGCTGGCTCATCTGCATTGCCCAACCATGGTAACCAGTCAAATCGCTGAAGTGCTGATTAACGCCACCAACCAATCCATGGACTCATGGGATCAGTCGCCAGCAGGCTCACTGATGGAAGTTCAGCTCATTGATTGGCTGCGTCAAAAGGTCGGCTATGGCAGTGGCACGGCAGGCGTGTTTACTTCAGGGGGCACACAGTCCAATCTGATGGGTGTGCTACTGGCTCGTGATTGGTGCATTGCCAAGCATTATACAGACAAAGAGGGCAAGCCGTGGTCAGTGCAGCGTGATGGCATTCCTAGCGATGCCATGCAAAAGGTCAAGGTCATCTGCTCAGAAAATGCCCATTTTAGCGTCCAAAAAAACATGGCAATGATGGGGATGGGCTTTCAATCCGTGGTTACTGTCCCTGTCAATGACCATGCCCAAATGGATACCGCCGCACTTGAAAACATCATGACCGATCTACAAAATCAGGGCAATCTTGTGGCGTGCGTGGTGGCAACCGCAGGCACGACAGATGCAGGGGCGATCGATGACATCAAAGCCATTCGCAAGCTGTGTGATAGATTTGGGGCGTGGCTACACGTGGATGCGGCGTGGGGCGGTGCCTTACTGCTGTCTAACGACTATCGGGATATGCTTGATGGCATTGAGCTGACCGACTCGGTCACGCTTGATTTTCATAAGCATTATTTTCAAAGCATCTCATGTGGGGCGTTTTTATTAAAAGATGAGACCAATTATCGCTTTATGCACTATGAAGCCGAATACCTAAATTCTGCCTATGATGAAGAGCATGGCGTGCCAAATTTGGTGTCTAAATCTTTACAGACCACTCGCCGTTTTGATGCCTTAAAGCTGTGGTTTACGGTTGAGGCATTGGGTGAAGAGCTCTACGGCTCCATGATTGACCACGGTGTCAAACTCACTCGTGAAGTGGCGGAGTATATTCGTGCCACCGATGGCTTGGAGTTATTGGTTGAGCCACAGTTTGCGTCTGTGCTGTTTCGTGTTGTGCCAAAAGATTATCCTGATGAGTTTATCGACAGCCTAAATCAAAACGTCGCTGATGAGCTGTTTGCCCGCGGAGAAGCTAATATCGGCGTAACCCGCGTCATTGACAGTAAGCAAAATGTTCAGTCATTAAAGATGACCACATTAAGCCCCATTGCCACGCTAGATAATGTCAAAGCGTTATTGGGTCAAGTGCTCGCTGAAGCGGACAGAATCGGTGATGACATCAAAAATGGCACTTACACACCGCCGATTGATTGATATTTGAATGCTTTTGACTTAATAAAAAGCCGCTTTGATGACTCAGCGGCTTTTTATTATTTATATTATTATTCATGCAGCGCCTTATAAATCGTGCCAGCAAGCACCGTACCGATGCCTTTGACTTGGGCGATTTCATCTTGGGATGCGCCAAGTAGCTGCTGTATGCCCCCAAAATGATTCAATAAATCTCGTCTGCGTACCTGCCCAAGACCAGGGATGACCTCAAGCACCGAGCCTGAGCGCTTTTTGTCCCTTTTTTTACGGTGAGCGGTGATGGCAAATCGGTGCGCCTCGTCGCGGATTTGCATAATAAGATGCAGCGCTTTACTATCAGCGGGCAAATCCAATGGTTCGTGATTTACAAAGTGCAGCACTTCCAAACCTGCTTTTCGTCCCTCACCTTTGGCGACACTGACAAGCAAGGTGTCATTTAATTTGCCAAGCTCGGTCAGTACTTCTATGGCGATGTTCAGCTGCCCTTTGCCGCCGTCGATCAATAATAAATCAGGCAAAGGATGCTTAGAATATCGGCGCGTTAGAACTTGGCGCATGGCAGCATAGTCATCGCCTGCGGCGATGTCATGGATGGCGTATTGGCGATAGTCGCGCTTTCTAGGTCCGCCTTGATCAAAGACAACACAAGAGCCGATGGCTGCCTCGCCCATGGTGTGACTGATGTCAAAACACTCGATGCGATCGATGGTATCCTCGGTAATGGGCTTTAAAATCTCTTTAAGCTGATCAAAGCGCGAGCCAAGCTCTTGCCCATCTTTGAGTTTGGTGGTCAGAGCGTTATTAGCATTTAAATTGGCGATGGAAAGCCAGTCATCACGGTGCGTAGTCACTCTGTGCTTGATCGTCGTGCGCTTATCAAACTGTGCTTGTAAAATATCTGCCAATACAGGCGCATCCTCGATAGCGACAGATGTGATGATCTCATCAGGCAGATCATCGCTCACCTGAAAATAAAATGACAATAAAAATTCTTTAAGACGCTCAGCATCAGTCTTGATATCAGGCTCGATGTCATCAGGAAAATAATTTTTACCGCCCAAGACTTGACCGCCACGCACTGTCAGGACACACACCGCCACCACGCCAGAGCGTACCGCGATGGCAAAGACATCCGCCTCGCCTTTTAGGCGAAACACTGCTTGTCTGGCTTGTAGCTCACTGATCATGGTAAGTCTATCGCGATAAAATGCCGCCTGCTCAAAGTTGAGCTCAGCCGCCGCTGTCTCCATTTTTTCGACCAAAATGGCTTGCACTTCATTAGAATAGCCTTGCAAAAACGCCAAAGCAGCGCGCACATCGGACTGATACTCTTCAGCGGAGACCATGCCGACGCAGGGCGCTTTGCACCGTTTGATTTGGTATTCTAGGCAAGGGCGTTTTCTAAGCTTAAAAAAACTGTTCGTGCAGCTTCTGAGCATGAAAAGTCTTTGCATCAGCTGTAGTGACTCTTTGGCACTACGCGCCGATGGATAAGGACCAAAAAACCGCCCTTGGACATGCTTGCCCTTACCCCGCCCAATCGACAGCCTAGGAAATTTATCTGTACTAACATAGATATACAGGTAGGATTTGTCATCTCTGAGCAGGACATTATAAGGCGGTCGATGATTTTTGATGAGATTTTGCTCAAGCAAAAGCGCCTCAGTTTCACCGCGTGTGATGATGATTTCGACATCGTGGATACGCTGCACCAAGGCTTGAGTTCTGGGGTGCTCGATCGTCTTGGCAAAATAGCTATTCACGCGATTTTTGAGCGATTTTGCTTTACCCACATACAAAATCTCGCCTGATTTGTTGAGCATTTTATAGACGCCTGGTCGATTGGGCAGGGTTTGTACCAAGGTTTTGAGCCGTTGGCGTCTTTGTGCGGGTGTTTCGTTTTCTAAGATGGTTATGGTCATTCTTGGATGAATTGCTCGTGTAGTATCATGTATTTGACTTTCTTTTCAAATATATCTGTGGCAAAATGGCTTTTTCAAGTCGTGGAGTGTGTTTATGTTTGCTCATACCAAATCAAAATTGGATAAACTTATCAAACAAGGCAAAAAAAGCACCTATCCACAGCTACTGCCTTATCTCATCAAAAAGCGTATGAATGCCTTTGCGCCGTTTGTTGGGGCGGGCATTCGTGTGCAGACGATGGATTTGGATAATGGGCTTTGTGTCATCGTGATGCCACTGACTCGCCTGAATCGCTATTTTGATGATAAGCAGTTTACCGGCAGTCTGATGATGATGACTGAACCATTTATCAAGGTGATCTTGGCGCATCGCTTGGGTAAGGATTATACCATCACAGACAAATCTGCTCACATTGAATTTTTTGCGCAAGCAGATTCGGCAGTGACAGCACGCATTCGAGTAGACACCAGCGAAATCGTTGAAATCATTGAGCTGACCAAAACTGGTGAACTTATCCGAGAATACGACATTGACATCGTCGATGCTCATCAAAAAGTCGTGGCGACCATCACCAAAGCTGTCGTCATCACCCCGAAAAATTAACCACGATCCAACAGATTGCCTTGAGTGTGAGTCATTGTTATTGATGATTTAAAATATAATCTGTCAAAGTATCAAAATCATCAAAAGCCGCATCAGGGTTCACAAGATCAATGGGTTCGCCATAATTATAACCATAACGCAGCGCAAGCGTGATCATATCGGCAGCTTGACCTGCCAAAATATCGTTTTTTGAGTCACCGACCATGATCGCTGCCGCCGGCGTGATGCCTAGCGTCTCACAGATGTGCAGCAAAGGGGCAGGATCGGGTTTTTTGACACTCAGCGCATCACCACCGATGACCAACTCAAACACATCTACCCATCCAAAGTGCGCCAAAATCTCAGGCAGGTAGCGAGATGGCTTATTGGTGCAGATGGCAAGCACAAACCCTGCCTGCTTTAAGCGCTCAAGCCCTTGGGTAACCCCTATATAGCTTTTGGTTTTATCAATCGTTTGGCGAGCATATTCCACCAAAAATATGTCATGCGCCAAATGTAGCGCCTTAGCATCATCAATCTTATGTGCAGCCAACGCACGCTCAACAAGCTTAAGCGATCCATTACCGACCCAGCTTTTGATGGTGTCAATTGGCATGACGGGCAACTCAAGCTGAGCATACATACGATTGACAGCCGCCGCCAAGTCAGGGGCGCTGTCGATCAGTGTACCGTCCAAATCAAATATAATCAGGCTTTTAGTGTGTGGTGCAGAATTTGTCATCATATGTCTCATCGGGGCTAATCAATAGTGCGGAGCAATCAAAGCATCATCAATGAATTGTAACACAGCGCATAAACTTTGGAGAATTTTGATATCCATAGCAATAATTGGCGTCAATCATGGTCAAATGAGTTGTTTTTGATTACCATAAATGACGATTTTTGATTTAAAGTTTTTATAATGATAAAAATAAAGTTGCTTTTTGGATCTTTATGCACGGATCATAGCGACTTTAGGCTAAAACTGACAAATTGTTGTCATAATGGCGTGGTCAGCGGCGCAAAGATTTCCTCATATTTGTCAAATGCCTGTAAAAATTCGCCCACGTGAGCAATCATGGCAACATTTCATTGCAATATTTGGCTGAATTTTGCCAAAACAGGGAATTTTTTGCAAAACTTTACACAGCGCCTATAAAACACGCACAGTCAAAATGAAATATTTTGTTACTATAGAACCATCTTCTTAGACAGCGGAAAAACCCATCCAAAGTCTAAAAATTGATTAACTACTAAGGAGAAAAACGATGAAAACTCTAACAAAAACTTTACTTGCTCTTTCTGCCTCGTCACTATTGGCTGTCAGCGCTAATGCAGCGATCAGCTACGGCACATCAGCAGAAGCACAGCCTTATGTGGGTGTGAAGATCGGTCAAATTGATGCTGATCAAATTGACGGCAAAAACACTGCTTATGGCGTGTATGCAGGTTATAACTTTGACCAAAACTTCGGTGCTGAAATCGAGTATGTCGGTTCTGACACAAAAGACTTCAATGTTGGTACTCGTCCAGTTGAAGGTGATGTGAAATCTTATGGCGCTTATGGTACATATCGCTACAATTTTGTCAACACCCCATTTTATGCCAAAGGCAAACTGGGCGTTGCTAAGACTGAAGTCGATGTGACCAGCCGTGATGCCATCCCTTACACTGATAACAGTGATAAGACAAGTCTAGCAGGCGGTGTGGGTGTTGGTTTCAAACCAGCAGCTAACTTTGGTATCGAAGCAAGCTACAACTACTTGTCAAAAGATGCTGATATGTTTGGTCTAGGTGCTCATTTGGCTTTCTAATTGCCAATTGAATAAATAAAAAAAGATCCTTGAATAAGGGTCTTTTTTTATGGCTATTTACTAGTTAAAAATTATTGGAGATGAACATGCCAAACTGAGGCTTGGTCAGATGACAGCCAAAGTATGACGCTGCTTTAAAGGGCTATTATCCCAATATTCAACGGCATGATTAAGAATTTCATGAGGTTTGGCACCACGCATCTCCTCATCGGTGCGCTGACCTAAGAGCTTTAGTGCATATATCAGTGTTTCACTGGGCTGTTTTGTATCTATTGGCGTCGCAAGATTTTGTTTGGACAGCTTTTGACCATCTGAATTCATCAATAAAGGCAAATGATAGAAATAGCTCGGTGTCGGTAAGCGGCATTTGTGCAGAATATCAATTTGAGCCACTGTCATGGGCATGATATCTAGTCCGCGCATGATGTGCGTGATGTTTTGTAAGCCGTCATCAATCGCGCAAGCTAAAATGTAATTAATCATTTGGTTTTGGCGCTTGACCACAACATCACCCAGGCTCAAAGCTGGATTATCCCAAATCACGCCTTGTAGCCCATCGATAAAAGCTGTCACAACATTGGGTAGCTGTAAGCGAAGTTTACTTTTGGGATGAGATTTATTCAAATTTTTATGCAGACAAAAGCGTGGATATAGGATGGGCTGATTGAGTGCGTGGGGTTCGGCGATGTGATTTCGGTGGGCATCGAGCTGTTTTCTTGAACATTGGCAGGCATAGGTGAGGTCAGACAGTTTATCGGATAAAAAATCATTATAAATGTCTGTGCGTTCGGATTGGTACACAACTTCCCCATCCCAATGCAGTCCAAGTTTATTCAAATCATGTAAAATGCTGTCTGTGTACTCAGGTCGACAGCGTTCAAAATCCACATCTTCGATGCGTAACAGCCACTCACCGCCCAATGATTTGATATGACAAAAGCTCGCCACCGCTGTCGTCAGCGAGCCCAAATGAAGATGATGTGTCGGTGAGGGGGCAAATCGTCCAATTGGTTTTGGTATCAATGGGTTATTGACCGTGATTTTGTTTTTCTTTGATTTCAGAGAGTGTCTTACAGTCGATGCACTGTGTCGCAGTTGGACGAGCTTCTAGGCGACGCAGACCAATTTCTGTGCCGCAAGTTTCACAAAAGCCGTAATCTCCAGTTTCAATTTCAACCAAAGATTTGTCAATTTTTCGGATTAGCTTGCGCTCACGGTCACGCGTACGTAGTGCCAGTGCGAACTCCTCTTCTTGAGTGGCTCGGTCGTTGATGTCTGGCATGGTATTGGTTTCTTCGTGGATATAAGCCTTTGTGCGCTCAGCTTCCGTTACTAACTCTTCGCGCCAGTTTTTTAAGATGGTGCGAAAATGCGCCAACTGTGCATCAGACATGTAGTCTTCGCCATCAGTGGGCTGATAAGGGGTAAAGGTGGCTTCGTTTGTCATCCCGTTTCATCCTTATGGGTGGCAAGCGTTCGTGATGAATTAAAGCTTGCGGGTCATTAAACTGCCTTACGGCAAAAAAAATTGCAATTACTATATCAAAAGATGATTAAAATAGCTAATATTAATTTGCAATCATTAAGACAAATTAGCGCGTATTTTGCACCATTTGGATGTAACTTGATATCGTATCTGTGTTATCAATCTGTATCACGCGGCAGCCGGCAGGCGTGTTAGCAATTTGAAAATCATCGACAAAAGGCATGAATTGACGGTCTGTCGAGGGGCAGCTAAGAAGCTGAACTTGGTGCGCAAGTAGTGGCTTTAGAGTGTGGACTTGGTGCACATGCCCACACAAAATCGTGTGAACATGAGCGTGCTTTTTAATCACACGCCAAAAATCTTGATGATTTTGGAGTAGATAGTCGTCTATCCAAGCTGAACCAACCTTTGTGGGATGGTGGTGTAGGGCGATGAGGGTGTGTTCAGGGTGAGTGGCTAATGTTTGATCAAGCCATAACAAAGTTTGATCATCTAACGCGCCAAATATTTCACCTGGCACGCTGGAGTTGAGTAATAAAAGCTGCCAATGATGCCCTGCTTGAAAAGTATATCGATAGCAGTTTTTTAGGCGCTGATCGGGCAAAATCGGAACATGTATCCGCTCGTGGTGCGCCAAATGAATGCCAATTTCGTGGGTCACATCATGATTGCCAGCGACAGCCAAATAGGGTGCTTTGGTTGCTTGCAGCTGATCAAACAGCCAGTCATAGGCATTGCTATTGCCGTCATTCACCAAATCGCCTGTCAAAAGCCATAAATCTGGGTTTAGGTGCTTTACTGCCCCAAAAACTTCCAAAAAACGCTGATAACTGGGCGCTTGACCAATTCTACCTGTCAGATGAAGATCGGATAATTGAATGATCTTAAAACTGTGATTGTCGGTGATGTTAGGCATATTTGCTCAATATTTTTTTGCAGGCAAAGGTGGCAAAAAAGCCAATGGCAAGCATCAGTACGATTGATAAGCCTGTTTGAATATCAAGCCACACACTTCCCCATACCCCTGCGGTAACAGCAATTTGAGCAAATACGATCGATAAAAATACCATCATCGTTGGTGATCGTGCAAACAGACGGGCGATCAAGGCGGGTAAGATCAACAGTCCGCTGATTAATAAGCTGCCAACTGCCTGCAGCGCTACAGCACAAAAGCCCGCCAAAAGCCCCATAAAAAATAGGTGCTGATGCATAGGATTGATGCCCTGAATTTGAGCCAGTGCTTCAGAAGTTGCCAGTTTGACTTGAGACTGCCAGATGAGTTTTAAAATGATCAAACCGATTGCAATCAGCGCGCCAAGCCTTGGTAAATCCGACCAATCAATATCAAGCAAGCTACCAAACAAAAATCCAAGCACATTGGCTTGCTGCTGAGTCAGCTGAGTGAGCGTCAGCAGTCCCAAACAAAGCAGTGTGGACGCCAGTACTGCCAAAGTGGCGTCATTGGGCAGTCTTTTATCTTTGAGCAGCGTTAAGGCGATGATGACGGCAATGCTAATCATACCAATGCCCAAATCGGCAGGCAGTTTTAGCCATACGGCGAGCGCCACGCCAAGCAGTGCACCATGCGCCAAGGTGTCCGAAAAAAAAGCCATACGCCGCCATAAGACCAAGCAGCCTAAGGGCGCGGATAATAATGCAATCAATACACCAGCGATCCAAGCAGGTGCGATAATTGGTAGCCAGTCACTCATGCGGTATCTCGATGTTTATGACCGCTCTCAAGATGCTCATGATCCAGATGGTGATCGCAGTGGGTGTGTTGATGTATATAAGGTGCTTGATAACCAAAAAGCTGCACAAATTCAGGCGCGATCGCAATTTGACTTGGTACGCCTTGACAGCAGATGTGCTTATTTAAGCAGATGACGCGGCGAGAGCCTTTCATGACCCAGTGTAAATCGTGTGACACCACAAGCATCGCACACTGTAAAAAGTCAG
Organism: Moraxella canis; assembly: GCF_002014965.1. Lineage (GTDB taxonomy): Bacteria > Pseudomonadota > Gammaproteobacteria > Pseudomonadales > Moraxellaceae > Moraxella > Moraxella canis. Next base: position 352,872 of record NZ_MUXT01000001.1, on the reverse strand, counting down.
GCAGCTGATCCAAAAACTGATACAGCCAGCTTTCGCTTTCGGGATCCAGCCCTTGCATGGGCTCATCAAGGATTAAGAGTTCAGGCTTATCCAATAAAGCACGGGCAAGTAGTACGCGCTGTGTCTCACCACCTGATAAATGATGCATCTGTTTGGGTAATAAAGATGTAATGGACAGCTTGTCAAAAATGTCATCTTTTTGAGCTTGAGTTAATCGCTTTGGATTGGCTTGTCTAAGTAAATCGATGACGCGTAAGGGCAGGATGGTTGGTACATTAAAGCGCTGCGGCACATAGCTGATATGATGCACTTTTTTGGTAATTTTACCTTTAGTAGGCGTCAATAAACCTAAAATAAGCTTAACCAAAGTGGACTTGCCTGCACCATTTGGACCGATCAAGCTGATCATCTCGCCTGCATGAATACTCATGCTGACACCACTGACCAAATCGCCATCACTCACACGATAGCTGACTTGGTCTAACTGTAAGATAAGGGGGGTGTTATAACTTGCTGCGGCAGTCACGGCAGATGCCTTTGAGTTCTATGATGCTGCGCTCAACCAAAAACCCTGCATCTTTAGCAGCAAAATTCATCATGCTATCAACAGGAAGATTGCTGCATTCTTCCACTTTTTGACACTGTTGGCAGATCAAAAACGCTGCTGCATGTTGATCTCTGGGATGACAGCAAGGCACATACGCATTCATGGAGCTAAGCTGATGAATCAAACCTTCTTCAATCAAAAACTCCAATGAGCGATATACGGTCGGCGGTGCAATATTGGTTTTTTTTGCATTGACATCAGACAAGCGGCTTTGCTGAAGTGCGCTGATCAGGTCATATGCCCCCATCGGTTTGTCTGCCTGCAAAATCAGCCTAAACACTTCTTCGCGCAGCGGTGTAAATCTAGCTCCGCGTTTGGCGCAGTAGGCTTTAGCATCAGCCAAGCGCTGCTCGGGATTTTGATGATAGCCGCTATGATGATGGCTATGGCAATGATGATGAGCTGAATGCATAATAACCTTTTAAAATTAGGCGTAAAGTCAATAATCGTAAATCATATCCGATCAATAGGTATAAAATAAGCCAACCACCCCAGCAAATTGATTTCGTCCATAAATTTATCAATTTGACTGTTGATTGACTTTAACTTTATCAGTTATATTATAGCAGTAATTGTCAATGAAGACCATCATTTCAGGTCATATTTCAAATAAAACCAAGATGTTATCTAACACTTTTAATGGCAGATTTCATGTTATAAAATAACATTTTGATATCAGCTGTGCTATAATTGAATCGTTTTTAGAATTTGGGATGCTTATTAATGATGACATTCAAAACACTAACGCTGTTTAAAAACTCTATGCTATATCGATCTTTAAAAGCGGTGATTGCCTTGCCTATTACTGCGATTTTTTCAGTCTCTGCGATGGCTGGCGTGGTCAGTGTCAGCAATTATCCGCTTGCGCTCTTAAGTCATGAAGTGACCCAAGGTCAGCACGATGCCGAAGTGCTGCTGAGCGCTGGAGATGTGGGGCATCATGGCTCGCTGTCACCCAGTAAAGTCAAACTGGTTGAAGACAGTGATTATGTCATTTGGTTTGGGGAATCGCTTGAGCAAAATTTGGTGAAAACACTGGCAGATGCGCCTAATGCAATTTCATTGCTGCAATTTAATGCCTTTCATCGTCTGCCCTTAAGAAATATTGACGGCAGCCAAAAACCAGATTCAGAAGATGCGCATATTTGGCTTGATCCAGAAAATGCCAAAGCCATCGTGCGTGCATTGGCTGTAGTGCACGGTCATGCCAACCCAGAATATAAAGCCAAATATGCCCAAAATGCGGCAGATTTTGAACGGCGCATGGATGAGGCTGCTCAAAGCGTGCAGGTGAATGGCATGACACCTTATTGGGCGTATCATGATGCGTTTCAGTACATCGAACAGGCGGCAGGGCTGAAATTTGCAGGGGCGCTGACGCCTGACCATCATCTCAATCCAAAAGCCAGTCAATTTAAGCGACTGAATGAAACAAGACCGCAGCCGTCCATGTGCCTTGCGTCTCAAGGGGTGGTCTCAGATGGCATTAAAAATAAGCTTGGCAATGTGAGCGTGGCTGTCATCCAAGAAGACATGAGTGGGATGGGCGAGGATTTTGTCAGTGCGTGGCTAGCACAGGTGGATGCGCTCCAAAAATGTGCTGGCATTAAATAATTCTTGCTTAGCAGAAGGCGGCTCTTTATAATCAAGCCTTTCAACCAACATCTTTAAGATTATGAGCCGTCCTGCCCAACGTAATAAAAAATCTGCCATCTATAAAGCCCAAATGCGCCAAATTTGGGCAGTTTTGGGCGTCATGATCTTTGGCTTGGTGCTAAGCTATGTGATGGCAGATGCCGATAGGCTGATCGCCAAAGGTCTGTCGATCGGCGCTTTGATTGCTTTTATTGGTCAATCGATTTTTACTCGAATCGCTTATCATACCGTAGGTGCTAAGCACTCACGCCAAATCATGCTTAATACTTATTTGGGCTTTGCCATCAAATGGGCGGTCACCTTGGTTTTATTTGCCTTTGTATTTTTAAAGATTCAGCCAATCAGCGCAGCGTCAGTGATTGTGGGGTATATCATCTTGATTCTCAGCCAAAATTTGGCACTCATAAAGATGAAATGATTCTCCATCAAATCCCTACTTGCATCATTTGTATCAGAATTATCAATCAATCATCCTAGATGAGTCATGGCGCCCAAGATGGCAATTGAGTAATTTATCTGTAGCTTTTGTGAAACATTAGATTATTTTAATATAGTAGTAATATTAGCTATCATTGATAAAACTCTTGAAAATAGTTTGATAACAAATTATTTATGCTTAAGAAAATCATAAAATTATGCAATTTTCCCATAAATTTGCAAAATTTCGGCAATAAAATGGCGATTTGCTCTTTACATATTGCCAACACTAAAGTAAGATACTCTGTTAGTTACAAGTGCAATTTATTGTTATGGATTTCATAAGCAGTTATGAAATTCATTGATTTTTTAAATCAATGCAAAAGTATGGATTTTGTCGGAAGTAATGGACAAGGGAAGTACGGTTGATGAACTATTGATCAACCAAGCTGCTAACAATGGATTGAAAAGAGTTAAATGGTAACTTCGTTTTTTGATTTGGCGTTTATCACCAATTTTTCTTTTTTGAGTTAAAAATAAGAAGCTTATTATGGCAGCCGAACAGACATCTACAGAATATATTGCTCACCATTTGACCAACTGGACATTTGGACGCCACCCTGAATTAGGCTGGAAAGTGGCTTATGACGCCGCTGAAGCTCAGCAGATGGGATTTATGGCGATCCACGTGGATTCCATGCTTTGGTCTATTGGTTTGGGTATTTTCTTTTTGGCGCTTTTTTGGGCGGTTGGTCGTAAAGCGACTTCAGGCGTTCCAACTAAGCTACAAGCTTTTATTGAGATGATTGTTGATTTCGTAGACAACAGTGTTCGCGAATCTTACAATGGTCCATCAAAGCTGATAGCACCGCTGTCATTGACGATTTTTGTGTGGATTTTTTTGATGAACTTGATGGACTTGGTGCCTATTGACTGGATTCCAACCACAGCTCAATGGATCGGTTCATTAATGGGTCATGATCCACATCATGTATATTTCAAAATTGTACCAACCACAGATCCGAATATCACTTTGGGTATGGCGATTGGCGTATTTTTCCTAATCATTGGCTTTGGTTTGAAATATAAAGGCGTTGGTGGCTTTATTGCAGAATTTACCTTGCATCCGTTTAGTGCAAAAAATCCAATTTTGCAAGCTATCTTAATCCCGATTAACCTAGTACTTGAAATTGTTACCTTATTAGCAAAACCTATTTCATTGGGTCTGCGTCTATTCGGTAATATGTACGCAGGTGAGCTAATTTTCATCTTGATTGCACTGATGCCATTCTGGATTCAGTGGGCGCTGAGTGTGCCTTGGGCAATCTTCCATATTCTAGTTATTACTCTTCAGGCGTTCGTGTTTATGATGTTGACGATTGTATACTTATCGTTAATCTCAGCAGAATCCGAACATTAATTTCAACCTTTTTTAATAACCCTTGATTTTAGGTCATAAGGAGACATCATGGATCCAGCAATCGCACAGATCACACTACTTGCAGTCGCTCTACTAATCGGTGCAGGCGCACTAGCAACAGGTATCGGTTTTGCTATCCTAGGCGGCAAATTCCTAGAAAGCACTGCTCGTCAACCAGAGCTTGGTTCACAACTACAGACCAAAATGTTCATCGTTGCAGGTCTGCTTGACGCCGTACCAATGATCGGTGTTGGTATCGCAATGCTTCTATTGTTCGCCAACCCATTCGCATAAGCTGAAACCGTCAGTTTAACGACCACCTTTGGGTCTTAGAAACAAAGGTGGGCATCACCTGACTTTCACTAACAACGAGGTGATTGGATGATCAATTTAACCATTTTCGGTCAGCTGATTGCTTTTGCAATCTTTGTGCTATTTTGCATGAAGTTTGTATGGCCACCACTGATCGGCGCGATTAATGAGCGTCAACGTAAAATCGAAGAAGGCTTAAATGCCGCAGAAAAAGCAAAAGCGGATTTGGTTTCTGCTGAAAAGCAAGTAGAAGCGGAATTTGCAGCTGCTAAGACTGAAGCTGCATCTATCATTGAGCGTGCGAATAAAACCGCCAACCAAATGATTGAAGATGCCAAAGAACAAGCCCGTCTTGAAGGCGAGCGCATCATCGCTGCAGCTCATGCAGCTGTAGAGCAAGAAGCTGCCCAGACTCGTGAACAACTACGCTCACAAGTGGCTAGTCTTGCTGTACTCGGTGCTGAAAAGATTTTGCAAGACAAAATCAATGAACAAGAACACGCCAGCATGCTTGAACAGTTGGCGGCTAAGCTGTAATTAGAGGATATCATGGCTGAACTTACTACCTTAGCTAGACCATATGCCAAAGCAGCATTTGATTACGCTAAAGAGCATAATGCAATCAGCAATTGGGAAGCCTTTTTGTCGATTGCAAGCGATGTTGTACGCAATGAAGATTTTGCTTCACTGCTTAACAATCCAGCCATTTCTGCACAACAAAAAGCAGATATTCTGATGGATGCCTATGGCAAATTAACAGCAGAGCAAGCATCTCAAGCGTTGGCCAACTTTACAAAACAGTTGGCAGAGCATGACAGATTGGCACTGATGCCTGAGATCAATGCTCATTACACCAAGCTAAAATCACAAGAGCTTAAACAGGTTGATGCTTACGTAACTTCAGCCTTTCCACTAACCGAAGCTCAAAGTAAGCAGCTTCAAGAGCGATTAGCGCTCTCAACAGGTTCTATCGTTATTTTGCATGAATCTGTAGACCCAAGCTTGTTGGGTGGAGCTACGATCAAGGTGGGTGACAAGTTTACTGATGGCTCAGTGCGTGGCAAGTTAAAACAATTAAAGACTCAGCTAACTGCGTAAGTAGTGAGCTGTCTAAATCAAAGGAAACAAGGCAATGCAACAATTGAATCCAGCCGAAATCAGCAATCTGATTAAGCAGCGTATTCAAGACCTTGACGTAAGCGCAACTGCAAAAACTGAAGGCGTTATCGTCAGTGTCTCTGATGGTATTGTGCAAATCCATGGCCTAGAAGAAGCTATGTATGGCGAGATGATCGAGTTTGAAGGTGGTGTGTACGGTATGGCACTTAACCTTGAACAAGATTCAGTCGGTGCAGTTGTACTGGGTGAATATCTTAGCTTGCAAGAAGGTCAAAAAGCATATTGCACAGGTCGTATTTTGGAAGTACCAGTAGGTCCTGAACTATTAGGTCGTGTCGTCGATGCGCTGGGCAACCCAATCGATGGTAAAGGTCCAATTAATGCAAAATTGACTGATAAAGTCGAAAAAATTGCACCAGGTGTTATTGCTCGTCAATCTGTTGATGAGCCTGTAATGACTGGCTATAAAGCAGTAGATACCATGATTCCTATCGGTCGTGGTCAGCGTGAGCTGATCATTGGCGACCGTCAAACTGGTAAAACTGCCTTGGCAATCGATGCGATCATCGCTCAGAAAAACTCAGGCATTAAGTGTGTGTATGTTGCGGTTGGCCAAAAACGTTCTACCATTGCTAACGTCGTACGTAAGCTGGAAGAAACAGGCGCATTGGCTTATACAACCGTTGTGGTTGCTTCTGCATCTGAGCCAGCAGCGCTTCAGTATATCGCACCTTACTCAGGTTGTACGATGGGTGAGTACTTCCGTGATCGTGGTGAAGATGCACTGATTGTTTATGATGATCTATCAAAACAAGCTGTAGCTTATCGTCAGATTTCCTTGCTGCTACGCCGTCCACCTGGACGTGAAGCTTATCCAGGCGACGTATTTTATCTACACTCACGCCTTCTAGAGCGTGCGTCAAGAGTTAATGCAGATTATGTCGAAGCATTTACTAATGGTGAAGTAAAAGGTAAAACTGGATCTTTGACAGCATTGCCAATCATTGAAACTCAAGCTGGTGACGTATCAGCATTCGTACCAACGAACGTTATTTCTATTACTGATGGTCAGATTTTCCTTGAGTCAAACTTGTTTAACTCAGGTATTCGCCCAGCGGTCAACGCAGGTATTTCAGTATCTCGTGTTGGTGGTGCAGCTCAAACGAAGATTATCAAAAAGCTATCAGGCGGTATTCGTACAGCACTTGCTCAATATCGTGAACTTGCTGCGTTTGCTCAGTTTGCCTCGGATCTAGATGATGCTACTAAGCAGCAGCTAGAGCATGGTGTACGTGTTACTGAGCTGATGAAGCAAAAGCAATATGCACCTATGTCTATTGCTGATCAAGCAGCAGTTATTTATGCATCAAACGAAGGCTATCTGTCTGATGTGCCTGTAGAGAAGATTGGTGCGTTTGAAGAAGCTTTCTTGCGCTATCTTCGCACAGAACACGCTGCATTGATGAATGAAATTGATGAAACTGCCAACTATAACGATGACATCGAAGGTCGTCTAAAAGCTGCGGTTGAGTCATTCAAGGCATCAGCAAGCTACTGATTGTAGCAAAGAAATATGGTGTGTTAAGGGTTTGTTTTAACGCACCATAACCCTTTTTATAATAAGTCCAGTATTGGAATAATTATGGCAAGCTTAAAAGAAATTCGTGCTAAAGTAACCAGCATTAAAAGTACGCAAAAAATTACGCGTGCAATGCAGATGGTGGCTGCCAGTAAGATGCGCCGTGCCCAAGAGCGAATGGAATCGGGTCGTCCGTATTCGGACGGTATGCGCCGTGTCATTTCACATTTAGTGCAAGCGCAATCAGATTATAAGCATCCCTATATGGTTAACCGTCCGGTCAATCGTGTTGGTTTTGTGGTTGTAACTTCTGACCGTGGTCTGGCAGGTGGTTTGAACATCAACCTATTCAAAAACTTGTTAAAAACAGTCAAAAGCTATCAAGAGCAGTCAGTTGAAATTGAATTTGCAGTGATAGGCGCAAAAGGCGTAGGCTTTTTTAAGAACTTTGGTGGTAGAGTAACCTCAGCTGTAACTGATTATGGTGACAATCCCTCACTTGAGCAAATCAACACGCCAGTTCAAGCCATGCTTGATGACTACTTGAATGGAAAATTAGATCGCATTTACTTGGTGTATAACCAGTTTATCAACGCCATGGCGCAAAAACCAGTAGTTGATCAAATTGTACCATTGGCAGAGGGCGAGTTTAATGACAGTGAGCTTCAGGCGCACAGTTGGGATTATATTTATGAGCCGGATACTAAAACGCTCATTGATAGCTTGCTCCTACGCTATATTGAATCTGTGGTCTACCAGTCCGTTCGTGAAAACGTTGCCTCCGAACAGTCGGCTCGTATGGTAGCAATGAAGGCGGCGACAGATAATGCTGGTAACTTAATTAAAGAATTACAGTTGGTTTATAACAAGCTGCGTCAAGCGGCGATTACACGAGAAATCTCGGAAATCGTTGGCGGTGCTGCCGCTGTTTCTTAATTGACTAATTTTAGATAATAGGAGAACGCAATGAGCGGTCGTATTGTACAGATTATTGGCGCGGTTATTGACGTTGAATTTGACCGTGGTCAAGTACCACAAATTTATGACGCATTGAGTGTCGATGGTACAGAAACTACACTTGAAGTGCAACAACAATTGGGTGATGGCGTGGTTCGTACCATTGCTATGGGTTCAACTGAAGGCTTGAAGCGCGGCTTGTCGGTTTCTAACTCAGGTGCGCCAATTTCGGTGCCAGTAGGTCAAGCTACGCTTGGTCGTATTATGGATGTTTTGGGTCGCCCAATCGATGAAGCCGGTCCAGTAAACGCTGCTGAAAAATGGTCTATTCACCGTGAAGCACCAAGCTATGATGAACAATCAAACTCAACCGAACTGTTAGAAACAGGTATCAAGGTGATTGATTTGCTTTGCCCATTTGCTAAAGGTGGTAAAGTTGGTTTGTTCGGCGGTGCGGGTGTTGGTAAGACCGTTAACATGATGGAGCTAATCAACAACATCGCTCTTAAACACTCGGGCTTGTCAGTATTTGCTGGTGTGGGTGAGCGTACTCGCGAAGGTAATGACTTCTACCACGAGATGCAAGAAGCGGGCGTTGTTAATACTGATGACTTTACAAAGTCTAAAGTAGCCATGGTTTATGGTCAGATGAATGAGCCGCCAGGAAACCGTTTGCGCGTTGCTTTGACTGGTCTGACAATGGCTGAATATTTCCGTGATGAAAAAGACGAAGCAACTGGTAAAGGTCGTGACGTTCTACTTTTCGTAGATAATATTTATCGTTATACCTTGGCGGGTACCGAAGTATCAGCACTATTGGGTCGTATGCCGTCAGCTGTAGGTTATCAGCCAACCCTTGCAGAAGAAATGGGTTTGCTACAAGAGCGTATTACATCTACCCAATCAGGTTCGATCACTTCTGTTCAAGCGGTTTATGTACCAGCGGATGACTTGACTGACCCATCACCAGCAACGACATTTGCTCACTTAGACGCAACTGTTGTACTAAGCCGTGACATCGCATCACAAGGTATCTATCCTGCCGTAGACCCACTTGATTCTACTTCACGTCAGCTAGATCCACAGGTCATTGGCGAAGAGCACTATGCAGTCGCTCGTGGCGTACAGGAAGTTTTACAGCGTTATAAAGAGCTAAAAGATATCATCGCAATTTTGGGTATGGATGAGTTGTCAGAAGAAGATAAGCTTGTGGTTTATCGCGCTCGTAAGATCCAGCGCTTCTTGTCTCAGCCATTCCATGTTGCTGAAGTCTTTACTGGCGCGCCAGGTAAATATGTGGCACTTCGTGATACTATTGCTGGCTTTAAAGCGATCATTGAAGGTGAGTATGATGATCTGCCAGAGCAAGCATTCTACATGGTTGGCGGTATTGATGAAGTTGTTGCAAAAGCTGAAAAGCTTAAAGCATAAACTTTTGCAGCCACAGTCAGATAGGGATCTGGCTGTGGCATGATCTAACGACTGCTGATCTATTGGGAGAATGATATGGCAACTTTTAAGTGCCGAGTTGTGAGTGCTAGAGAAGAGTTATATGTTGGTGACATTAGCATGTTGATTGCAAATGGTCACTCTGGCGAGATTGGCATTTTGGCAGGCCATACACCATTCATTACTTTGCTAAAACCAGGTCCTATGCGTATGAAATCTGCCGACGGATCAAGCGAAGAAGTGGTTTATGTGTCGGGTGGCGTGCTTGAAGTGCAGCCTCATTTAGTTACAGTGTTGGCTGACTCTGCAGAACGCGCACATGATTTAGATGAAGCTAAAATCGCTGAGGCTCGTCGTGCTGCTGAGCAGATGCTTGTTAATCAAACAGATACCCTGCAAACAAATGCTGCATTGGCTGCATTGGCAGAATCGGTAGCTCAGCTACAAACCATTCAAAAATATAAAAATCGTGCTTAATGCGCGATTTATATGATTAAATTGTGATAAAATAAAATCAGTTTAGGTTGTTTAGGTTATTGTGGTGACGACATCACTTTAGGATAATTATGACTGCTACCCCTGAAAAAGAAGATATGCCCCGAATCTTAATCGTCGAAGACGATGAAAGATTGGCGATACTTACGCAAGATTATTTGCGAAAAAATGGGCTTGATGTAGCCATTGAGACAGATGGCACTCGCGCCATTCGTCGCATTATCAGTGAGCAGCCTGATTTGGTTGTGTTAGATGTCATGCTGCCTGGAAGTGATGGCCTAACAGTTTGCCGTGAAGTGCGCGCGCACTATCAGCAGCCTATCTTGATGCTGACTGCACGAACTGATGACATGGACCAAGTATTAGGACTTGAGATGGGTGCGGACGATTATGTTGCAAAACCAGCTCAGCCACGTGTGCTATTAGCGCGTATTCGTGCTTTATTGCGCCGTTCTGATACTGTACCATCTGAGACCTCTCCGCAGCGCTTAGAATTTGGTGATCTGGTAATTGATAACGGTGGCCGCTCTGTCACTTTGAATGATGATTTGGTTGATTTTACCAGTGCTGAGTACGATCTATTATGGTTGCTGGCATCTAATGCAGGTCGAATTTTATCGCGTGAAGATATCTTTGAGCGTCTGCGTGGTATTGAATACGATGGCCAAGATCGCTCTATTGATGTTAGAATTTCTCGAATTCGTCCGAAAATTGGCGATGATCCTGAAAATCCTAAGCGGATCAAAACTGTTCGTAGCAAGGGCTATTTGTTTGTCAAAGAAGGCAATTAATTCATGGCATTTTGTTTCGACGGAGTGATTCGTGTGAAGCCAGCTATTGCTGGCTTTCATTTTATCAGGCGCTGTTTGATATGACTTTGGTTAGTTTTACAGAAAGAAGTATCTTTTTTAGAATTTATGCAGGGCTTTTGCTTGTCTGCTTATCTATTGCTTTTTTTGCGTATCTATTGGTAGATACCATCAACCAAGAGCGAGCCCAATCCTACCGAGAAACAGTGGCAACGGGCGTTTTTTATTTGATTGGTCAAGGCGCCATCCACCAGGAAACTGAAGCTCAAAAAAATTATTGGCTAAATGACATCAGTGCTTTGTTTGGGAGTAATTTTGAAATTATTCCCATGAATTCTGTTGAATTTAAAGCCAGAGAAATGCGCCGCATTGAAGAGGCGAAAATTGTCGTACGGTATGATCCCCACACCAATCAATCGACATTTTACCATCATCTTGAGGGTACTGACGAGGTTTTAACAGTCAAATTGTCTCAGGTTGGTGAGCGCCAAGTGCGCGCAATGACGATTTTTTTGTTAGATGATCTGTCTCATTTTCATGGCTATGAGCAAAAAAAAGCTCGCCTTGAATATCTGAGCGAAAAATTCAGCTACCCGATATATCAGCAGTCCATCAATAATTTGCGTCTTGATCATGATCAAATTGCCAGATTAAAACGGGATGAGTTGGTCATTTCTTACCAAGACGGGATTCGAGGTCAAGATTCGACCATCTCATTCATTGTCGCTTCAGAAGTTGAAGATGAGGTGATCGTGGTCGGTCCTTTGGCTTTATTTAATTGGTTTCCGCTGAATCTTTTGGCAAGCGTCGCGCTAATCTGTGTTCTGTTGATCGCGCTTGGTGTGTATGCGCTGATTTTCCCTTTAGAAAGACGACTTCAGCTGCTACAGCTTGGTGTAAATCGGGTAACCCAAGGCAATCTTGATACCAAAGTTCAAGTGGTGGGGCAGGATGACATTGCCAGACTATCAATGACATTTAATGCCATGACTGCGCATATTAAGCGTTTGATTGAGGCACAAAGGGAATTGACTCGTGCCGTTTCGCATGAATTACGCACACCAGTTGCACGCATCCGCTTCGCTGTCGATATGCTTGCTGATACAGACGACGAAGACTCTCGGCAGCTTCAAAAGAAGTTTATTGATGAAGATATCGAGTCATTGAATGAACTGATTGATGAAATTTTGACTTATGCTAAGCTTGAGGAAGGTTCTCCGAAACTTGATTGGGAAATGGTAAATTTACGCGATCTGATTGGGCAGATTGAGCGTGAAACCAATGCCTTGGGTAAGCCTATCAAGCTTGTTTGTAAATTACCACCTGCTAAAGCGGTTGCCATGGCTGATCGTAGATATCTGCATCGCGTGGTTCAAAATTTGGTGGGTAACGCGCTTCGCTACGCGCAATCAACTGTCATGCTAAGCGCTGGCGTTATCAAGGGTGAAGCGTTTATCAGCGTTGAAGATGATGGGCATGGCATCGCAGAAGAAAATCGTGAAAAAGTCTTTATCCCATTTGCCAGATTGGACGATAGCAGAACTCGGGCATCGGGCGGATATGGCTTGGGCTTGTCCATCGTTAGCCGAATTGCTTTTTGGTTCAATGCAAATCTATCGGTAGACGAAAGCCCAACTTTACATGGCGCAAGATTTATCATGACATGGCCTGTTAAACAAGTGGGCGTCGTGGTCGCAGCCGATGAGCTAACCCAAGACAGAGTAGAAAAAACCATCCATCAAAAAGGCACTACGCTGGATTGACTGGCGCAGCGTCAATATCCTCGCTTGATGCATCATTAATTTGAGTCATCAAAGGGATTTTGACACAAACTTGCAATCCGCCATTGGGGTGATTGATGGCCTCAACCACGCCTTGATGAAGATGAGCAATACGGCTGACAATCGCTAATCCCAGACCGCTACCTTGTGTGGTGCGAGCAGACTCACCGCGCTCAAAAGGCTGCATGATCCGCTCAAGCTGATCTTCTGCCACACCCTCGCCTTCATCTTTGACGCATAAAATCAGCGTCGGATAGAGATCAAAGATGCTCTCGTTTTGAGGGTCTTGAGGTGGCGGTGTGATAGTGGCCATCAGATGTATCGGCGGCTCCCCATAGCGAATGGCGTTATTGACCAAATTGACAATGAGGCGCTTGATTGACAGGGGTCTGACAGGAACCGATTGAGTCACTGTAGATTCATATAAGAACGACACGCCATCAAACTGCACCATGATTTCTTTGAATATGGCATCCAAATTGGTTGGCTTGACAGGCTCATCTGAGCCATCTTTCATAAAAGATATGAATTGCTCTAAAATGGCGTCCATATCTTCAATATCATAAACCAGTCCTTCACGAAAAAACTCATCTGGCAGCATCTCAGCAGTCAATCGCATACGAGTTAAAGGCGTGCGCAGATCATGACTGATCCCTGCAAGCATAATTGTACGTTCTTTTTGAGCTTGATTGAGTGTGGTAAACAGCCGATTAAATGCCGTATTGGCTTTGCGAATTTCGTTGGGTCCTTTTTGGGTAGGTAGGGTGGTCGCGTGCCCATGGGTGATATAGTCATTAGCCGCTCGCTCAAGTTTTTTGAGCGGACGATTGAGCCCCCGCACCAATACCCAAATGGTAAAAATTGTCAGCAAAGGAATGCCAAACAAAAATCCAAAAATAACGCCGGTACTGTACTGAGAGTAGTGCATCATCGGCTCTCGAATCCAGATATCAGGATGGGCGCTATCATGAATCCAAAGCTTTGGCGTGGGTTTGAACTTAAAATACACCTTAACTTCTCGACCAAGCGACCTTGATATTTCTTCTGCCATGATGTCAGTCAGGCGAGTCACGACGGGTTTATCATTGATATCAGGAAAATCACTTGGGGTATTAACAATCTCAATGTGCGTATTGCTTTTTAGCCAGTGCATAAACTCAGGGTTATTTTGCCAATCATCTTCAATGGAAGTTAATAATTTGATCTCTGTTGATAAATAACTGGCATGGTTTTTTAGCTCAGGCAAATATAGGCTGCGCCAAAACAACCATATGGATAGCGTCACACTGACAAACACAATAAAACACACCATAATCAAGGTTTGCAAGGTGTTAGAATACAGCTTATAATGCAATTTGGATAAAAAAAGTCGAAAAGTTTTATTCATGGTGAGCAGCCTGTGATTTTCCCAAAGTTATTTTAGCACAGCTTGAGCTGAGCTTTTTGAGCAAATTTTTGTAAAAATTCATTTTTTGCTTTTAACTTGAGTAATTTCTTGCTATAATTACGCTTTTAGTGGTTCAGGTTCGAACGGCTCATCCTCATCTTTATCGAATCTGTATCATGCTCTAATTCTTGCAAATGATTTTTAGATTTTTATTTTACAAAAGAGAGTTATCATGGTAGTTATTCGTCTAGCTCGTGGCGGTTCAAAAAAGCGTCCATTCTATCAAGTTGTTGTTGCCGATAAGCGCGCTTCACGCGATGGTCGTTTTATCGAAAAGATTGGTTTTTTCAACCCAATGGCACGTGGTCAAGAAGTTGAAACTCGCATTGATCTAGAAGCTTACAATGCGTGGATTGCTAAAGGTGCACAGCCAACTGAGCGTGTTGCTTCAATTGTTAAAGCATTGAACAAAGCAGCTTAATCGCGCTTTGATTTTACGGTTTGCGTTCATGGGAGCGTAAACCGTTTTGTGTTATTTATTATCACAATTTTACAGTAAGCGATCACCACCTTGACTATAAAAGCAAACTCTTCTAAAACCGTCGCCCCTGAGGCTTCAGAACTGGTTAAGATTGCCACTTTAAAAAAGCCTTACGGTATCAAAGGTTGGCTTTGGGTTTTTAGTGAGACGGATCAAAGAGACAGTATCTTTGAGATGCAGCCTTGGTGGATGAAAACTGCCACAGGCTTTAAGCCGATCACCGTGAAAGATTGGCGTGTGCAAGGTCAGGGGTTGGTGGCTTGTTTTCATGAGATTACTGATCGTAATGTCGCTGAAACCATGAATGGTGCAACCATTTGGGTTTCTAAAGACAGCTTTCCTAAGCTTGAGGAAGATGAGTATTACTGGTCGGATTTGATCGGGCTTACCGTCATTAATGAACAAGGTGAAAATCTTGGCATCATCAAAGAGATGTTTGAGACGGGTGCGCACGAAATTATCTCGCTAAAGCCAACCCCTCAAAGCATTGATGATGAGGCACGCTTGATTCCTTGGCATAGTGATGTGGTGCTCTTGGTTGATCTACCTAATAAAACCATGCTTGTCGCTTGGGGATCTGATTATTAATTATTTGTCGTTTTAATCCTTTTTGGGGATTGAAACTGATCAGCATTTGGGGTGGCTGCTGTGTTTTTTGCGGTGATCAGTATTCTGCCAGAGATGTTTAGCGCCATCAAAGACTTTGGCGTGGTAGGTCGCGCGGTCAAAAATGAACAAGTGGTTATCCATGTGATTAATCCAAGGGATTTTACCACCGATAATTACCGTCGGATTGATGAACGCCCATTTGGCGGTGGTCCTGGTATGGTCATGATGGCAGAGCCACTTGAAAAAGCGATCATACATGCTCAAGATTTGGCTAAGCAGGCAGGCTGTGACATCCACAATGGTCAATGCCCTGTGGTATATCTCTCACCTCAAGGAGAGACTTTGAGCGAGCCTTTGGTGGCTAGCATGCCAAGCTTGGATGGCATGATATTGTTATGCGGTCGGTATGAGGGGATTGATGAGCGGCTCATTGCGCGCTATGTGGACAAAGAAATCTCCATTGGCGACTATGTGCTAACGGGCGGTGAGCTGCCTGCCATGGTCTTGATGGACAGCGTGATTCGTCGACTACCTAAGGTCATGGGTGATGATCTGTCGGCTGAGCAAGACTCTTTTGTGGATGGGCTTTTGGATTGCCCTCATTATACTAAGCCACTTGAGTTTCATGGCGAAGCGGTGCCATCTGTCTTACTTTCTGGGCATCATGCCAATATTGCCAAATGGCGGTTTTTAGAACAAGTTAAGCGTACTAAGGCACGTCGCCCAGAGCTTTGGAAAAACTTTACACCCAATAAACAGCAAGCCAAGTGGCTAAAAGACTTGGAAGATTAATTAAATCTGTATGGTTCAGAGACAGCGCGCGTGATGCCGCTTTATTAACGATGGTATGCGACTTTTTAACCATTGCATTAGCAAAAAAGTTTTAGCCTCTGCCATGATTATCAGGAGAAATCTTGTGAGTAACAAACATCCTTTAGTACAAGTTGTTGAAAATGCACAACTAAAAGACCACCCAGCTTTCGCACCAGGCGACACTGTTGTTGTTCAAGTGAAGGTTCGTGAAGGCGATCGTGAGCGTTTACAGGCTTTTGAAGGCGTTGTCATCGCTAAGCGTAATCGCGGTCTAAACTCTGCATTCACCGTTCGCAAAATCTCAAGCGGTGTTGGTGTTGAGCGTGCATTCCAACTACATTCACCATTGATCGCTAGCATCGAAGTGAAGCGTCGTGGTGATGTTCGCCGTGCCAAATTGTACTACTTGCGTGAGCGTTCAGGTAAATCTGCGCGTATCAAAGAAAAATTGGGTGCGCGTAAAGACGCAGAATAATCTGCTCTCTACCATATCCAAAAATCCCCAAGTTCAGGCTTGGGGATTTTTATTTGCTTAATTAAGTCCTGGAGTTGCTTGAGATGTCGTAGTGCTTAGTTCACAGCCTTTTGGTCTAAAATCATCATCTACATCGGTTTCGCATATCCAACCTTTTTCAGATGAATGCTTCCAGATTAGCTGTTTATTATGTAGGGCGCTGGCGGCGTTACCACTAAAAACAGCTTTAATGGTGCTTTCAGTATTGCCTTCATTTGGTAAAGTAACAGTTGGCTTGTTGTCTTGCATCAAGTCACTATTTATTGTATCTGCCTTACAATTTTCAGCGTTGAGACCTTGAAGCAAGCACATCTCAACAGCAGCGCGCAGCTGACTGGTTTCCATCATCACACGATTAACTTGAGCGGTAATGGTATGCTTTTGATATTGAGGTATGGCAAACATCGCCAAAACGCCAATAATCAATACGACAATCATCAGCTCTATCAGGGTAAAACCTTGCTGTGCCTTCATAAACTTATCCAAAAAATTAAAAGTGCTCATTTTGCCACACCATTTATCAATATACAATAAAAATTTATTAAAAATGAATTGCTTGGTCATCAATATGATATTGCAAGCCGCATCACCAGTTTAATAGTAATAAGGTGTCGCCTTAAAGATACATCATCCATCAAATCTACAGTACTGTATCAGATGTTTAGACATATTTATTAATTTAATGGGATATTTTTTAAATAAATGTCGATTATCTTGGGATATATTTTGTAATTATCGCGGTTTTGGGCTATTATTATAAGTGGAAAAGTAACACTTGTTTATGTTCAAAAACAAGTAAGGTTATCTTTAGGCACTTGTAAGTATAATGATCAGTCATCGACTTACAAGCACCGATTAAGATTGTTTAGTTTAAAAGAGGATATGCTATGTTAGAACAATATAGAGCTCATGTTGAAGAGCGTGCAGCATTAGGCGTGCCACCACAGCCATTGACTGATGTACAAACTGCCGATTTGGTTGAGCTGCTAAAAAATCCACCAGCAGGCGAAGAAGACTATTTGGTGGACTTGCTTGAAAATCGCGTTCCAGCAGGCGTTGACCAAGCCGCTTATGTCAAAGCTGCGTTTTTATCTGCCATTGCAAAAGGTGAGACCACCTCTCCTCTGATCTCAAAAGAGCGTGCCGTGTATCTATTGGGCACTATGCTGGGCGGTTATAATGTTGCGCCACTGGTAGAATTGCTTGATAATGAAGAGTTGGGCGGCTTGGCAGCTGAAGCACTCAAAAAAACCTTGTTGGTTTTTGATGCTTTCCATGATGTCGAAGAAAAAGCCAAAGCAGGTAATGCCAACGCCAAAGCCGTGCTAGAATCATGGGCAGAGGCTGAGTGGTTCACTAGCCGTCCTGAAGTACCAGAAGAAATCACCATCACTGTATTTAAAGTGACTGGCGAAACCAACACTGACGATCTATCACCTGCACAAGATGCTTGGAGCCGTCCTGACATTCCATTGCACGCCAACGCCATGCTAAAAAATGAGCGTGATGGCATTGAGCCTGAGCAGCCAGGTGTTGTAGGTCCGCTTACCCAGATCAAAGACTTGATTGCTAAAGGCAATCCTGTGGCGTATGTAGGTGATGTTGTGGGTACAGGCTCAAGCCGTAAATCTGCAACCAACTCAGTGCTATGGTTCTTTGGTGATGAAATCCCTCACATTCCAAATAAAAAAGATGGCGGCGTGTGCTTAGGCGGAAAAATTGCTCCAATTTTCTTTAATACCATGGAAGATGCAGGTGCACTGCCTGTTGAGATTGATGTTACCGAGATGAACATGGGTGATGAAGTTACCCTGAAAATCAATCACGAAACCGCTGTAGTGACTGCTTTTAAAGAGGGTCAGCAAATCGCTGAATCACCACTTAAAACGCCTGTGCTGTTAGACGAAGTGCGTGCTGGTGGTCGTATTAACCTAATTATCGGTCGCAGCTTGACGACCAAAGCTCGTGAATCATTGGGTCTAGAGCCTTCTACCTTGTTCCGCACCCCAGATCAACCTGCTGATACAGGTAAGGGCTTTACTTTGGCACAAAAAATGGTCGGTCGCGCTTGCGGTTTGCCAGAAGGTCAAGGTATCCGCCCAGGCACCTATTGCGAACCTAAGATGACAACAGTTGGCTCGCAAGATACCACAGGTCCAATGACTCGTGATGAGCTGAAAGATTTGGCTTGCTTGGGCTTTTCATCTGACCTAGTGATGCAGTCTTTCTGTCATACCGCCGCTTATCCTAAGCCGATTGATGTTGTCACGCATCATACCTTGCCTGACTTTATCATGAATCGTGGTGGTGTGAGCTTGCGTCCAGGTGACGGCGTCATCCACTCATGGCTAAACCGTATGCTACTGCCTGATACTGTGGGTACTGGCGGTGACTCTCATACTCGTTTCCCGATCGGTATCTCATTCCCAGCGGGTTCAGGCTTGGTTGCCTTTGCGGCAGCGACAGGTGTGATGCCATTGGATATGCCAGAGTCTGTGTTGGTTAAGTTCAAAGGTAAAATGCAGCCTGGCATCACCTTGCGTGATCTGGTTCATGCCATTCCTTACTATGCCATCCAAGAAGGCGATCTAACGGTTGAGAAAAAAGGTAAGAAAAACATTTTCTCAGGTCGTATCCTTGAGATTGATCTGACCGAAATGGAAAATGACCTGACTGTTGAGCAAGCATTTGAGCTGTCTGATGCCTCAGCTGAACGCTCAGCTGCAGGCTGTGCCATCACGGTATCAGAAGAAAAAGTCGCTGAATACTTGCGCTCAAACATTGTCATGCTTAAGTGGATGATCGCTGAAGGCTACGGTGATGCGCGTACCTTGTCTCGCCGCGCTGAAAACATGCAAAAATGGCTTGATAACCCAAGCCTGATGAAAGCTGATCCAGATGCTGAATACGCTAAAGTTTACGAGATCGATCTATCTGAAATCAAAGAGCCGATCTTGTGCTGCCCAAATGACCCAGATGATGCTAAGCTATTGTCTGAAGTGGCAGGCGATAAGGTTGATGAAGTATTCATCGGCTCATGTATGACTAACATCGGTCACTTCCGTGCTGCAGGTAAGCTTCTATCAGAAGTACCAGCAGGTAGCTTGACGACTCGTATGTGGATTGCGCCACCAACTAAGATGGATGAGCGCCAGTTGATGGATGAAGGCTACTATAATACTTACGCTCAAGCCGGTGCACGTACAGAAATGCCAGGCTGCTCGCTTTGTATGGGTAACCAAGCGCGTATCGCTCCAAACTCAACAGCGGTTTCAACTTCGACACGTAACTTCCCGAACCGCTTAGGTCAAGGCGCTAATGTTTACTTGGCGTCTGCAGAGCTTGCGTCTGTAGCAGCGGTTATCGGTAAGCTGCCAACAGTTGAAGAATATCAAAAATATGCAGGCAAGCTTGATAATATGCAAGCAGAGGTATATAACTATCTGAACTTTGATCAGATGGCTGACTATACTGGTAAAGCTGACAAAATCGACGTCGCTCAGCTTAGCTAAGATATCATAACCATCCAAAATACCGTTATCTGATGATGACGGTATTTTTTTTGCGTTTAAAATTTAAAAAATAATTTGCATAGACAATTATTATTTGCTATTATTAGTATATACAACTTAACGCCATTTTTATCAAGTTAAATTCTAGTAAAAAGGATATTATTATGACCAAATTCACTCGCACTGACACCAGCCGTGTCATCCAAGCGCCCACAGGCACAAGCTTGACTTGCAAAAGCTGGCTGACCGAAGCGCCATATCGCATGATCCAAAATAACCTACATCCTGATGTTGCCGAAAATCCCCAAAGCCTTGTGGTGTACGGTGGCATTGGGCGTGCTGCACGCAACTGGGAGTGTTATGACAAAATCTTGGAGACACTCACCGAACTTGAAGATAACCAAACCTTGCTGATCCAATCTGGCAAACCTGTGGGCGTGTTTAATACGCATGCGAATGCGCCGCGTGTACTGATCGCCAACTCAAACCTTGTGCCACGCTGGGCGACGTGGGAGCATTTTAATGAGCTTGACCGCAAAGATTTGTTTATGTATGGGCAGATGACCGCAGGCAGCTGGATTTATATTGGCACACAAGGGATTGTGCAGGGCACTTATGAGACCTTTGCTGAAGCAGGACGACAGCATTTTGGTCATGGTCAAGATAAAAGCACTGATAATTGGAAGGGTCGCTGGATTTTGACCGCAGGGCTTGGTGGTATGGGCGGCGCTCAGCCGCTGGCGGCGACCTTTGCAGGGGCTGTGTCACTGAATATCGAATGCCAGCAATCCAGCATTGATTTTCGCTTGCGCACAGGCTATGTGGATAAGCAAGCTCGTGACCTTGACCACGCTTATGAGCTCATCAAAGAGCATACCGACAAAGGCGAAGCGGTATCGATTGCCTTACTTGGTAATGCCGCCGAAATTTTGCCACAAATTGTTGAGCGCGCCAAAAACGCTGGTGACAACAAACACTTTAAGCCTGACTTTGTCACCGACCAAACATCTGCCCACGATTTGATCAATGGCTATTTGCCAATCGGCTGGACGGTCGATGAGTGGAAGGCGGCACAAGCCGATCCAAGCCAACACGAAAAATTGACCCAAGCAGCTGCCAAGTCGTGTGCGGTGCATGTACAAGCCATGCTCGATCTGCAAGCCATGGGCGTGCCTGCCACTGACTATGGTAATAATATTCGTCAAGTCGCCTTTGATGAAGGGGTGAAAAATGCCTTTGATTTCCCTGGCTTTGTCCCTGCTTATATCCGTCCGTTATTTTGTCAAGGTAAAGGTCCATTTCGCTGGGTTGCATTGTCTGGCGATCCAGAAGACATTTACAAGACTGACCAAAAGATCAAAGAGCTGTTCCCTGATAATCAGCATGTGCATAACTGGCTGGATATGGCAAAAGATCGCATTCATTTTCAGGGCTTGCCGGCGCGTATCTGCTGGCTTGGTCTTGGCGAGCGAGACAAAGCAGGCTTGGCGTTTAATGAAATGGTGAAAAACGGCGAACTAAAAGGTCCGATCGTCATTGGTCGAGATCACCTAGATACGGGTTCTGTGGCAAGCCCCAACCGAGAAACCGAATCGATGAAAGACGGCACGGATGCGGTGTCTGACTGGGCTTTGTTAAATGGTATGCTGAATGTGGCAGGTGGCGCCACTTGGGTGTCTTTGCACCATGGCGGGGGTGTCGGCATGGGTTACTCTCAGCATTCTGGCATGGTGATTGTCGCTGACGGTACGGATGAAGCCGCCGCGCGCTTAGCCAATGTGCTCGTGAATGACTGTGGCAGTGGTGTGATGCGCCATGCCGATGCTGGCTATGAGCTTGCCATTGAAACTGCCAAAAATTATGGATTAAAGTTGCCGATGTTTGAATAATTATTAAGAATGCTGCTAGATTTATTGTGCAATGATTTAGTAGTAAGGGTGCCTGTCCCTGTATGTAAATTGCACTGAACAATATGGAGTTTGTTATGAAATATATGCCTGATATAGAGAAATGCCCGTTGCCATTCTCTCCCTTCAAAAGCTGTACAGTACCACGTCCTATAGGTTGGCTATCATCAATTAGCCCGGAAGGTGTTGAGAATTTGGCTCCCTACAGCCAATGGCAAAATTTAACTTTTGATCCTCCAATGGTCATGTTTGCTGCCAATCAATATCCTGATGGTAGAAAAAAAGATACAGTGATTAATGCTGAAAAAACAGGTTGGTTTGTATGGAATATGGCAACTTGGGATTTGCGTGAAGCAATGAATATCTCATCAATGGCTCTCCCTTATGGTGAAAGTGAAATTGAGCGAGCAGGTTTAACAACTATTAAGGCAGACTTAAGTGATGTTCCTATGATTGCAGAAAGCCCATGTCACTTTGAGTGTAAATATATTGCAACACATCATATTCCTGGCAGTTCAGAAGTTGGTACAATTGATATTGTCTACGCACAAGTTATGAAAATTCATATCAAAGATGAATTTATTACACCTGATGGCAAACTTGATATTAAAAAAATCAGACCAATTGCTAGAATGGGTTATTATGATTATGCTGTAATTGAGGATACCTTTGAAATGAGAATACCTGAAGCCTCTGATTTGGAAAGTGCGGGTTTGGAAGGCCGTTCCTGGTAATATTATTGTTTTAAAAGCAGTAATGCAGGTGCGATTCCTATGTTGCTGCTTAATCAATTTAAAGTTTAAGGGAGTAGACTATGGGAAAACAGCATACAGTAAAACAGTGGTTTCAATTGCTTATACCTAGCACTTTTGGCGTAGCCATATTTTTTGTTCCAGTTAGTATAGGTGATAAAAATACAATTTTATTGGATCATTTCGTGATATGGGCTGAAAAGCTATTAGGTGATTATGCTGGGTGGTATGCCCTGTTTTTAATTATTGGTGGATGTGTTCATTCTGTAAAAAATAAATTCTGGCAAAAGGGTATTGGTTCAATTATATTCGCGCTATTTAAATTTGCTGGCATTATTATGGCGGCTATGGTAATGACAAAATCCGGGCCTGTTGTACTTTATGAACCTTTTATGCTTGAATTTTTATGGAAGGCATTAGTTATCCCTGTCGCTATCCTTGTGCCGATAGGTGCATTATTTATGCCTTTACTTGTCAACTATGGTCTAGTGGAGCTGGCAGGTGGATTATCACAGCCATTTATGCGCCGACTTTTTCATATCCCTGGTAGGTCTGCGATTGATGCAGTGGCGTCTTTCGTAACGAGCTTTGCAGTTGGTTTATTAATTACCAATAAAGCTTACTTAAATGGTGAGTATTCTGCCAAGGAAGCGGCAATTATCGCTACAGGTTTTTCTACGGTATCTGTAGCATTTATGGTGATTGTTGCTAGAACATTGGATTTAATGGATATCTGGTCAGTATTCTTTATCGCAACATTGATCACAACGATTATTGTTACCGCCATTAGTGCACGATTACCTCCTATTTCAAGGATGAGCGAAACTGCAATTAACTCTGAAATAATTGCAAAAAAGGGCGAAAGATTAAAAACAGCAATAAATGAAGCGATTAGAGTAGCCAACCAGCCCAAAAGACCCAGAGAACTTATCAAAGAAACATTGCAAGACGGCCTGGTCATGACCATGACTATCCTACCAACCATCTTATCTATTGGAACGCTAAGCCTACTGATAGAAAAATATACACCTGTGTTTGATTGGGTTGGTTATGCTTTTTATCCGATTACTTTAATATTTGGCATAGACAATGGGCTGGAATTATCCGCCGCCGTTTCTACAAGCTATTCAGAAATGTTTTTGCCTGCCTTAATTATGGCGGAATCTGATATAGTGTCCCGTTTGGTTTCAGGAATTGTTGCCATTTCCTCAATTTTGTTTGTCGCTGCATCGATCCCGTGTATTATGGCGACACAAATACCACTGTCATTTTATGCCTTGACACTCATTTGGTTTATTCGTACAGCGCTATCTATGTTAGTATCTATACCATTAGCTATGTTAATCTCTCATTTTCTAATTTAAATTTAGGTCTAGGATGTTTAATCAGCCTCTTAAGTCAAACACCTTAGCCGTCATACAAATGACTGGATTTAGCTTATTGGGCATCGCGCTGTTTTTTGTGCCGATCACCATCGGTGGCAAGCGCACCATTGCTTTTGATCATATGGCTGGCTACTTGGTGAACCAGCAGCGCACCTTGGCTGTCATTTTGTTATTTTTACTCATGATCTATGGCGTTGCCAAGCCGTTTGTTTCTGGGACATGGCGCTCAAATGCGACCAATATGATTTTAAGTGCGTTTAAAGTATTGGGTTTGATCTTAGCGGTCATGTATGTGACAGGCACTGCGCCTGACATACTGATGACCAAAGACATGCTGCCATTTTTGTTTGAAAAATTAGCGTTGCCAGTTGGTATGATCATTCCCATTGGCGCACTCATGCTGTCCTTTTTGATTGCTTTTGGCTTGCTTGAGATGATGGGCGTGATTATGCAGCCTGTGATGAGACCGATTTGGCGGACTCCTGGCTCGTCGGCGATAGACGCTGTGGCGTCATTTGTGGGCAGCTATTCTGTCGGTCTTTTGATTACGGATCGTGTGTATCTCAAAGGGGCGTACTCTGCCAAAGAAGCGGCGATCATCGCCACTGGATTTTCGACGGTTTCGACAGCATTTGTGGTGATTGTCGCTAAGACTTTGGAGTTGATGCCGTTTTGGAATGTATATTTTTGGTCGTGTCTGGTCATTACTTTTTTGGTGACAGCGATCACAGCTCGCCTGCCGCCCATTAGAAATATGGATGATCAAAAAACCATGGCTGATGAAATTGAGTTTAATCATTCACGCCTAAGTCACGCATGGCAAACAGGTGTCCAAACCGCCAAAAGTGCGCCGCCGCTGTATCGAGTTTTGGGACAAAATCTTTGGGATGGCATCCAAATGTCTGCAGCGGTCGTGCCTGCCATCATTGCCATTGGCTTATTTGGATTATTATTAGAAAAGTACACGCCCGTTTTTGACATTCTTGGCTTAGCGTTGGTGCCGTTTACTTGGCTGGGGGGATTGTCCGATCCTATGGGCGCTGCCAAAGGCTTGTCTTCTGGTCTGGCAGAGATGTTTTTACCTGCGCTTTTATTGGCTCAAAGCGATGTCTTGACCCGTTATGTGACCGCAGTAGTGTCGGTCTCCTCGGTGGTCTTTTTTTCGGGCATGGTGCCTTGTGTATTGGCAACCAAAATCCCTTTGTCTGTCGCTAAAATGGTCTTAATCTGGTTCATACGCGTTGCATTGAGTATTTTATTTGCTTGTGCGTTTGGTCATTTGGCGATACATTTGGGCTGGATCTATTAATTGATTAAGGATAGTCTTATGAAAAACACCGTGTTTCTCTCAGCAGGTCGGCTGACCTTTGATCAGCTTCGCAAAATTTATAATAATCCAGTGACTATCACGCTTGATCCTGACAATTATGCTCAAATTGATCGATCGCATGAAGCGGTTCAGGCAATTATCAAAAAAGACAAAGCCGCTTACGGCATTAACACAGGCTTTGGTCTGCTTGCCAAAACACGCATCGCCGATGATGAGCTTGAACTCTTACAAAGAAACTTGATTTTAAGTCACTGCGTGGGCACAGGCGAGCGTCTGCCTGACAATGTCGTCCGCTTGATCATTGTGATGAAATTATCAAGCCTAGCCCAAGGCTGCTCTGGCGTGCGCCGCGAGGTGATTGATGCTTTGATGGGCTTGATTAATCATGACATCATGCCAATCATCCCAGCCAAAGGCTCGGTGGGGGCAAGTGGTGATCTGGCGCCTTTATCGCACATGACATTGGCAATTTTGGGTGAAGGGCAGGTGGTGGTGGATGGTCAAACCATATCTGCCAAAGAGGCACTGGCTCAAGCCGGCTTAACACCAGTCAAACTGGCAGCCAAAGAAGGGCTTGCGCTGATTAATGGAACGCAAGTCTCGACAGCTTTGGCGATACGCGGTTATTTTATGGCGCAAGATCTGTTGGCGGCGACGACGGTTGTGGGCAGTATGTCTATCGATGCTGCGCGTGGTTCAGATGCGCCTTTTGATGCGCGCATACACGAAGTTCGTGGGCACTACGGACAAATTCAAATCGCCAAAACTCATCGAGGGCTGATTGAGGGTAGCGCCATCCGAGAATCCCATGCTCAAGATGATGAGCGTGTGCAAGATCCGTATTGCTTAAGATGCCAGCCTCAGGTCATGGGTGCATGTCTTGATATCATCAACCAAGCAGGCAAAACCTTACTCACTGAAGCCAATGCCGTCACTGATAATCCACTGATTTTCCATGATGATGAGCCTGTGGCGATCTCTGGGGGTAATTTTCATGCTGAGCCAGTGGCTTTTGCTGCTGATATGCTGGCGCTGGCGCTCAGTGAGATTGGATCGATGAGTGAGCGCCGTGTTTCTTTATTGATTGATCAGACATTGTCAGGCGGGCTGCCTGCATTTTTGGTAAAAAATGCAGGCTTAAACTCAGGCTTTATGATCGCTCATGTCACGGCAGCGGCTTTGGTCATTGAAAATAAATCTTTGACGCATCCTGCCTCCGTGGACAGCATACCCACCAGTGCCAACCAAGAAGACCATGTGTCTATGGCGACTTTTGCTGCTCGCCGTCTGTATGAGATGGCACACAACACCGCCACAGTGGTGGGGATTGAGCTGCTTGCCGCTGCTCAAGGTGTGGATTTTCATATCCAAAATGGCTTATCAACATCACAAAAAATCTCTCAGGTGCACAGTCAGCTGCGTGCTGTGGTTGATTTTTATGATAAAGATCGCTACTTTGCCAGTGATATCGAACATGCCAAGCAAATGGTGTTATCAGGCGAGCTGTTAGAGAGCTGGTCGGAGCTAAGATCGGATTGGTATGTGAATGCATGATTTGATGATTGTGATCATTTTGTAATTTAATTTGGAAAAATTTATCATGGCGGATTTTGTTTCTTTTGTTGCCAGTGGCTATACTGGACGCAGCGATCCTTTAGAGTCGGACAGGTCGTTATACTGGCATCAGATGGTGCAAGGTTTTGATTATCAGCGCATTGGATTGATTGGTTTTGCCAGTCATGAAGGTGTGAAGCGCAATCTTGGACGCATTGGGGCAAACTCTGGACCTGCCAAAATCCGCCAATTTTTCGCGAAGCTTCCCATAACGCCAGCTATCCAAGATGCGTATGGTCAATTAAATCACTTGGTCGGGGATGTAGGCGAGGTCGTTTGTGAAGATTTTGTAGAAATCATGCCGCATAGTCTTGAGTCCGCCCAAGCACTGCATGCTGACAAAGTGACCGAAATTTTGGCTCAAAACTCGGTCGCCATTGGCTTGGGTGGTGGGCATGAGATTGCTTTTGGTAGTTTTTTGGGCTTATATCAATTTTTGAAACTCAAAAATACTTCCCAAAAGATTGGTATTATTAATTTTGATGCGCATTTTGACTTACGCACTGATGAGTATGCCACTTCAGGTACGCCATTTTTACAAATCAGCGAGATGCTGGGTCGGGATTTTGCGTATTTTTGTGTAGGTATCAGCCGTTTTGGTAATACCGCAAGCTTGTTTGATAAAGCCAATCAGCTTGGCGTTGGCATCGTTAGTGATGATGAGTGCCATCGTCTGTCGTATGATGAGATTTGGCAACGCTTGGCGGAGTTTATCGAGGCTGTGGATGTGCTGTATGTGACCGTCGATTTGGACTGCTTGCCAGCGGGTGTGATGCCAGCGGTCAGCGCTGTTAATCCAAAGGGCATTGATTTGGATTTGCTTGAGTTTTTACTTACTAAGATCATTGACACACATAAAGTTAAGGTGCTTGATTTTGCAGAATTTAATCCTGCTTATGACATTGACGATCGAGGCGCAAAAGTGGCTGCTCGTCTATTGGCTGTATGTGTAGAACAGCTATTGCTGACAGAACATGATCCCATAATCTGATGCTTGATTTATTTGGTATGGATAAATAAATTAAGCTCAATGGTCTGATGCGTGATCGGTCAGTTATTTTACAAATTTTAAATCTAAAAAGATAGTAATAAAGGGGAGATGATGACTCATTTTGATACGTTGATCATTCATGCAAATTTGGCGACCATGAATGATGAGTTTGGTTTTGGTGGGCAGGTGCCTTATGGGCAGATCCTAGATGGCGCAATCGGAATCAGCGAAGGTAAGATTCAGCATATCGCCCATTCGGCTACAGGGCTGACGGCTGATCAGGTGATAGACGCCAATCATCAGTGGCTCACCCCCGCGTTGATTGATTGCCACACACATTTGGTCTATGCAGGTAATCGCAGTAATGAATTTGAGATGCGCTTAAATGGTGTGGATTATCAGACCATCGCTAACCAAGGCGGCGGCATCGTCTCGACGGTCAAGTCAGTGCGTCAGTCGAGTTTTGATGAGCTGTATCAAGCCAGCGAAAAGCGCTTGCAAGCTTTGATCAACCAAGGTGTGACAACCATTGAAATCAAATCTGGCTATGGTCTGGATTTGGAAAATGAAAGAAAAATGCTCTTAGTCGCCCAAGCACTGGGTAAAAACTACGGTATCACAGTCAAAAAAACCTATCTGGCTGCCCATGCGCTGCCACCAGAGTATAAAGATCAGCCTGATGAGTATATCGATCAAGTCTGCCAGTGGCTGCCAATTTTATATGAAGAAGGCTTGGTGGATGCGGTGGATGCATTTTGTGAAAATATCGCGTTTAGCCCAGAGCAGGTATCAAAAGTGTTCGATGTGGCGCAGTCTTTGGGTCTGCCTGTCAAACTACACGCCGAGCAGCTATCAGATATGGGCGGTGCAGGTCTTGTGTCAGCTTATGAGGGGCTGTCCGCTGATCACATTGAATATCTTAATGGCACTAATATTGAAAAAATGGCGGATAAGGGCGTGGTGGGGGTGCTTTTGCCGACAGCATTTTATGTCCTGCGTGAGACCAAGCTGCCACCGATAGATCGTATGCGTAAGCAGGGCGTCCCTATGGCGGTCTCCACCGACTGCAATCCTGGCACATCACCGTCCACCTCTTTACTGCTTGCGATGAACATGGCGTGTACTTTATTTCAGCTCACGCCAGAAGAAGCACTGGCAGGGACGACACGCCACGCCGCCAAAGCATTGGGGCTTGAGCATCATAAAGGTCAGCTCAAAGTGGGGTTTGATGCAGACATTGCCTTTTGGGATATCAGCCGCCCTGCAGATTTGAGTTATTTGATTGGTCAAAATACCCTACAAACGCTTTTGGTGGGTGGCAAGGCTTATAATCTTAGCGCCCAATAAACCAGCGCCAAGGCTGCAAAGCGCCCAATGCCATGCCTATCAAGCCGATGACTAGAGTGGTATTTAGCAGCTCTCCAAGCAGTGGCACCGCAATGATACTGGCAATAAAGGGTGCTAAATTGGCGATACTGCCTGCTTTAAAGATGCCGATTTGTGCCACCGCTTTGGCATAGGTTAAGGTTGCGATGATGACCACAAAAATGCCGTGAAATATCCCTTGAAATGCCAAGTGTAAAGGCTTGACTTGATCGAAGGCAGGCGTGACAAAGCAGACATAGATCAGCGTATAAATGATCGCTGACCAAATGGCGACGCCGCACATGATGTGCCAGGCAGAAAAGCTCCATTTGCGAAGCAGTACCGAAAACAGCCCCCAGCATAGCCCACTGGCAATAAACATCAAATCGCCGCGCCCAAAGTGTCCATCGCCAATGATCATGCTGACGGTCATAAATAGCAAAGTTATCACGATGATGGATAAACCTATGCCGGTCTGTCTGTCGATCGGCTGTCTTAGCATCAGATAGCCGATGAGCGCGGCAAATAGCGGAAATGTACCATTCAAAAACACCACGCCATGCGCCACAGGGGCATAAAAAAATCCGCTATAAACAAACACGCAATAGCCAATACTACCGGTCAAAGCCAGTACGACCATTTTAAAATCAAAAAGAAAGCGATAGTCTTTTTTCCACCATAAAATGGGTAAAAGCACAGCGGCGGCGATACCAAATCGAAGAAGTAATACATCCCAAATCTGAATCTGCCAATAGGCATTCATTCGAGCCATCAGCCCAAACGCACCCCAAATGCACATGGTGATAAAGGTAAATAAATAGCCTTGTTGTTCATCAGATAAAGAGCGAAATACAGTCATAAACCACCGCGCAGACGGCAAAAACGCTATTGTATCATGCGATATCTACAAACCCTAGCGATGAATCATCAAAAAATATTTAAGCCTGAACTGCAAAGAGGCAAAATATTGTTACAAAAATGACCCATTGGTCAAAGTTATCATTTTTTGAACGAAAATTTACGTTCTGTAGTTTACAAAACCGCGCGGAATGTGTATTGTATTAGGGTCTGTGTTTTTATTTAATGTAACAAAAGAAGAGGATTCTATGAAAATATTAGTCGCGGTAAAACGTGTCGTTGACCACAATGTAAAAGTGCGTGTAAAAGCTGATGAGTCAGGTGTAGAGCTTGCTAATGCTAAGATGAGCGTTAACCCATTTTGTGAAATTGCTATCGAAGAAGCGGTACGCCTAAAAGAAAAAGGCGTCGCAAGCGAAGTCATCGCTGTCTCTATCGGCACCAGCCAGTCTTCAGAGCAAATCCGCTCAGCATTGGCATTGGGCGCTGACCGCGGTATTTTGGTTGAAACTGACGCCAAAGCACAGCCACTACAAGTCGCCAAAATCCTAAAAGGTGTGGCAGAAGCTGAAGGTGCACAGATTGTACTACTAGGTAAGCAGGCGATTGACGACGATAATAACCAAACAGGTCAAATGCTTGCAGCGCTGATGGGCGTGGGTCAAGGCACCTTTGCTTCTGAAGTTGTGGTTGAAGGTGATAAAGTGAATGTCACGCGCGAAATCGACGGCGGTCTTCAGACGGTGGCGCTATCACTACCTGCAGTGATCACTACTGACTTGCGTCTGAATGAACCACGCTTCCCTAAACTGCCAAATATCATGGCAGCTAAGAAAAAGCCACTTGATACCAAATCACCTGCAGACTTTGGGGTGGAAATGACTTCTAAGCTTGAAACCATCAAAGTATCTGCACCAAAAGAGCGTTCAGCAGGCGTTAAGGTGTCATCGGTTGATGAGTTGATCGACAAGCTAAAAAATGAAGCGCGCGTTATTTAATACCCATTACAAAGTTTAAGGATAAAAAATTATGACAATTTTAGTATATGCAGAGCATGATAATAAAGAACTAAAGTCAGCGACCTTGTCGACCGTAACCGCTGCAGCGAAGATGGGCGGTGATATCCATGTGCTAATAGCAGGTGCTGATTGCCAAGCTGTGGCAGAAGAAGCTGCCAAAGTGGCAGGCGTAAGCAAGGTATTGGTCGCGGATAACGCTGCCTATGCCAATCAGTTGGCAGAAAATGTTGCTTTGCTAGTCAAAGATTTGGCAGGTGATTATAGCCATATCGTGGCACCTGCGACGACTACTGGCAAGAACTTTTTGCCACGCGTGGCAGCGCTTTTGGATGTGAGCATGGTCTCAGACATTACCGCTGTGGTAGATGCCAATACTTTTGAGCGCCCAATTTATGCAGGTAACGCGATTGCTACCGTGAAATCAAGCGAAAATGTATTGGTGGTATCGGTGCGTGGTACCGCATTTGAGCCGGCAGAATTGACAGGCAGTGCTTCTGTTGAAGCAGTGGACATCGCCGAAGATGCTGGTAAGTCAAGCTTTGTGAAAGAAGAGTTGGCTAAGTCTGATCGCCCAGAGCTAACCTCAGCTAATATCGTCGTTTCAGGCGGTCGTGCGCTTGCCAGTGGTGAAAACTTCACCAAATACATCGAGCCTTTGGCTGATAAGCTTGGTGCAGCGGTGGGCGCGAGCCGTGCTGCGGTTGACGCAGGCTTTGTACCTAATGATATGCAAGTTGGTCAGACGGGTAAAATCGTTGCCCCAAATCTATACATCGCAATCGGTATCTCTGGTGCGATCCAGCACTTGGCGGGTATGAAAGACTCAAAAACCATCGTGGCAATCAACAACGATCCAGAGTCGCCAATCGCGTCAGTTGCTGACTACTTCTTGGAAGGCGATTTGTACAATATCGTTCCTGAGCTGACTGAAAAATTATAATTCAACATATTTTTCATAGCCAAAATACATCCAGTCTTTGATTGGATGTATTTTTTATTGAGCTTGAATTTACAACCCAGTCGCAACACCAAATAAAAAAGAAGTATTCATCAATTTAATGTATTATTAAGTTACCACACAAAATGAAGCATTAAAGCATATGTGCATATTGCACTCCAAATGATCACCCATTCCACTCTTCACGTGACCACTGGATCTAATAACCATGTTATAATAAAATACCAATTTATTGTATTGAGTATTAAAATGAACCATATTAAGTCGCTCAAAATTGAAAACTTTACCATTTTACCTAACGAAACATTATATTTTTCACCTAATTTAAATGTCATTGTGGCAGAAAATGCTGCAGGTAAAAGTCATTTATTAAAAATACTCTATGTATTATTAGAGGTCACATCCGATAAAAAACAGAAAAACAGATTGTACAAAACGGATTTGCAAAAAATATTTGCAGATAAATTATTGGCGGTTTTTCGACCCGATTCCCTAGGAAGACTAGTCAAACGACAAAATAAAAGTAGTCGTGCGGAGCTAGTTTTAACCATAGGGTCGGAATCCACAACCCATCTTGATTTTTCTAATCATGCTAGCACCCAAGTGAATATTAAAAAGATTCCTGATGAATATAATGACATACCTGCTTTTATTCCTACCAGGGAGCTAATCACCTTATCTCACTGGCTACCTGATGCTTATGATGATGTCGCCACACCATTTGAGGAAAACTGGGTGGATACTTGTAAATTATTACGTTTCCCAGTGCTCAAAGGTCCTAGGGCAAAAACAGCTAAAAAGCTGCTCACGTCATTGGAAGAAGCCATGGGTGACAAAGTTATTATGGATAACTATAGTGGTCGATTTTATTTAGGCAGTGTGGAAGCACCACTGGTAGCCGAAGGCATGAGAAAATTCATGATGATTGCACATTTGGTTGCAACCGGTTCATTATTGGGTAAAGGTTATTTATTTTGGGATGAGCCTGAATCTAATTTAAATCCAAAATTAATTAAAGTAGCTGCTAAAATTATTTTTGAATTATCTCAGCAAAATATTCAAGTATTTATTGCAACACATTCATTATTTTTATTGCGAGAATTGGAAATTTTGCAAAACAACCAATCTCAAGCACATTATTTTTCACTAATAAAAGATGATGATGGCTTGATACAAATACAGCAAGGTAAGTGTTTAGATGATTTAGATACCATTGTTGCATTGGATGAAAATTTAGCACAATCAGAACGTTATTTACAGTTATGAGTTGAGATAAATATGATTATTACTGAAGATTCTTTAAGTTTTCATTTTGAAAGCGATATTGTTGCAAGTAAATACGATGATTGGAGCCACTACAGAAACCAATTTCAAAACAAATGTAGTGCTGATAATAAAGCAGTGGATATTATTGCATATCGCAAATCAAAAGATATGGTGTGGTTATGCGAAATCAAAGATTTTCGCATAGGTACCAGAAACCCAGATAAACCGCCATTGGAACAAGAAATTGCACAAAAAGTTCGTGATTCTTTGGCAGGGTTGGTATCTGCTAAATTTTGTGCGAATGATGAAAAAGAACGCTCCTTCGCATGCAATGCTTTAGCATGTGAACAAATTCGTGTGGTTTTACATATTGAACAACCCAATGGCAAAAAGCAAATTTATAATTTATCAGATTTGAAAGATAAATTAAAACGCTTATTAAAAGCGATTGATCCTCATCCATTGGTGATAGATCAAAAACTATTGAATCAAAACAAGGTAATACCTTGGCAGATACCATAAGCCATCCAAAGCTCATCACCTCTATATCGAGCAATATTTACAATAACAGTGGCTTGATAAAGCCCAAATTCGAAGCAACACTCATTGTTGTCTTATCTCCCTAACTAGATACCCCTCAAGTAAAGACGCCACCGAATAGTTGATGTTTATCTGAATGTATTTAGCAATCTCAATAATTGTGGCTGAATTACGAGCAAGTCTATCTTCTAGCTCAGCACTTCTAGCTCCAAGCTCTTTATTTCTCTTAACTAGCGCAGCTTTAGAGTTGCGTCCAGCATCTGATTCAAGAGAACTGGGACTTGGCTCAAACTCCATAAACTGCTTGTATTTATATCGCTCGATTAGCTCTTTGCTCCGATGTGTACTCAGGATGCTTAAGCCGCTACTTTTAATTAATCCCTTCGCTTTTAATCGCGTATATAAGCTTGAAGCGCTAATAGGGGATTGCTCAATTCCTTCCATCAGCATTAATTGCAATTCTTTTTCAATTTCTATATCAAATGCTTTGCCTCTCATTATGATACCTCGTTAATTTTATGTTGCTCCAGAGCAAACAGTTGTGCTAATGCTTTGAATGAAGTTGTCGAATCAAGAATCTGTTCAATTTTCACAACATTCAATGACGTTAAATATTGAGACAGATATACCTGAAGATGAGTTAAATTTTCTTTTGAATGATTCATGCGTACCAATGCTTTATCATAACCAGATGTGGTTTCTTGTAAATCTTCTAAAACTTTTATTTGGTCTTCTAGCTGACCCCGTTTTGCGGGCAGCTTTGCATATTCATCCATGCGACCTGTTAATGTAAAATGCGGGCAAAACTCACCAGACTGACACTTTAAACGATAAACGCATCCCCAATTCACCATTTGCTTTACATAAAATCCAATCGAAAGGGGGAGGGCTTGGGAGTTCTTCTGAGACACTTCTTCCAACTCCATATCTTCATCCAGTTCATCCAATGCAGCCTGACAGCCCACTAAAGTATCAGAAAGAACATCAGCACCACTTCGCAAAAACGAGACAAAATCTTTGCTACCATCAAAAGTACCTAAGCCAACCTTCAGGTTTGTATCCAAATCAAGATTTGGATTATAAGCAATGCAGCCTGTTTTTTCCACAATTTCTTGCGGTGTAATGTAGTCAATCTCACCAAGTTTTACATCATCAGTTGAAACTGCAGATACATTAACAGTTTTTGCTAAAAGGTTCTCTGTTAGGTGTTGATAATGATGGTTTTGTCTGATATCGAGCCGACCCATTAGCATAGCTTGCAAATGATCTTCAACCCCAGCAATCGCCAAAAAGGTATTAATATTATGCCTTGGAATATGAGTTCTCAATTTACTAACACTACCATCTGGTTCAACAAGATTATATTTCTGAAAAACCGAGGTATTTCTGCCAGCACCCAAAAAATCATTCATGACTTTATTGGTAAATGGAAAATAGGTACTGTTTTAAAGATTAGCTGTCTATTCATTGATGTAGAGCCCTTAAAATGCAAAAATAATAGCTCCTCATGGCGAACCGAATATGATTTTCCATTGTCATTCCATTGATGCGTACAGGGATTGAATTTATGCCAGCCAGCGCACAAACTTTACCATTTATCGTGATTTGTCGGCGGCACAAGGGTCAAATTCTACATCTTTAAGTAATACAAACGCTTCGGGAGGGGGGTAAAATATGCCAATACAATGCGGATGGTGCCATCTTTGAGAAAATGATGGAAGATGCCGCGCGTGCTGGCAAACTCAAGTTGTCATTAATTCTTGCTTATTTTGATTTGGGTTTGCTACAATAACCTTGATTTAACGATAATTTAGGGAGCTTATTAATGAAAAAGGTCTTGATTCTATCCCTAGTGGCAGGCTTGGTAGTTTCAAACAATGCACTGGCGGATTATGAGGACGAGTTTGACCCTGCTTATGAAGCCATTGCTGCTGTTGAAGATGATTTTATGCGCCCGGATTTTAAGAAAGTTGGCAATTTTTGGGTGGATCGTTGCTATGCCGCCGAAGAGCATGCCATTGAAGCCAGTGGACTTGCCAAAGATCCACGCAGTGTTAAATTTTGCAATACCAAAAGTACTGGCAAATTATTAAACCAAGCTTTTGCCAAACCTGCTAATTTTAATACAAATTACGTCCTGTACCAACACACTTACCCCAATGCTAACAGGACTGAAACAGTCTGGTTTGCAATCCATAAGTCATCAAAAAAAGTGTCTGTACTACCCGTTATTGGGCAATCGGCAAGCTCAGCGAACCCGCCTAAACTTTCTTACGGTAAAAACAGTAACCGATTGTGCATTAACACCGCTTCTGGTTTACAAATTTGGGATTCTGAGTTTGGGTTTGATGTCATGTCAAAAGAGTATGATATTGAAAATCACACCTGTTACTGGCTAAAAGAAGATAAAAAAGGACCGTATTGGTCCGCCTGGTCTTAACGCTTCGCCCCCTAAAGTTCGCCATCTTTAGGGGTTTTTATTGCCTTTGAAAGACAGACACGAGGAGTATCCGGATATCATGGGGCTGGATAACGCCTCTTATAAGCTCATTGATCAGCAATTTAATCGAAATTATTGAGTCAAAACAAAAAGCAAAACAGCGCTACTTAGATGATATCAAAACACTAAAACAAAATTTTGCAATGCTGGCTACGGTTTTTGGATACAAGGCAAGGCAGTAATTGTTAATTCATTACTTTCACACACCAAAAGGAGCTGTTATGAAAAAATATTTACCATTGGTTGTCGGCGCATCACTTGCCCTTTCAGCATGTGCAACCATTGATCCTAATTTATCACCAGAGCAAGCGTATGAAAAAAAGGTGAGTAATTTTAAGAAGCTTGAGTGGTTAATTGGCACAGATGCGGCACGCCGTTATATTGACGATCCAAGAAAACCGTATGTCGCTGTTGATAATAAAAAGATCACGCTTGCGGATCAATCGCGTTATCAATTTGATGTGCGCAAGTATGAATACTTGGGTGAAGAAACGGACGGTTTGATTTATGCGGTTATCAAAGATCGTGCGACCAACTCTTACAAAGCTGGCTACTTATATCCAAACGGCGCGGTCGCCATCCCTTTTAATTTTGGTCATACCAACAAAGATCATTTATCCAGTCGTGCATTTTTTCATGGCTATGCGGCGGTGATTAATCATGCTGCTGATGCACAAATTTATCGTGAGGAAGGTGCAGCCCACCGCCCTGATCAATATGCGATTATAGATAAGCGCGGTAACTTTGTTGTCAAGTATCGTGCGTATGTCGATATTCAAAAATACCCATACGATAATTATTTTACTGCTTTATATATTGATGAAAACGGCTAAAAACGAACCAGCTTGATTTCTAAAAATATCAAATTGATTAGTGATAATGCTGGATGGAGTCAAAGATGAATACGTTGCAAATTTCAGGCAAGGTCATCAAAGCAGATTATCACAATGATCAATGTGCGATGATTGTTTTGGATACTTTGGAGGATGGTCTTGAGTTAAATGTTGGCTCACATAAGGCGGAAAATCAGGTCTATGCCGAAATTAGTGCAGGCACTAACGATGAGATAGACTGCTATTAATATCTAGCAAGAAACGAAACACCCTTTAAAAAGGGTGTTTTTTTTAATTCACAGTTTTTTTGGTCTTGGCTTGTATAAAATACCTCTGTGTATGTGGTGGGTTAACTACCTGTCAAACCATATTATCGCCCAAGCCCAGCAGGCACGTAGATTTTAAACATACCCTTAAACCACCACGCCTTGCCGTGAATTTTTGGAAAATAAAAGCCCGCATAATGCGGGCAGTGATCTACAAAAATAGAGATGACAAGATCAGTTCAATTAATCCATAAAAATCGGCTCATCAGTACATTCAATCCATTCAGGGCCGGTTGTAAAGTTATACAGGATTCTTTTTTCTTCCTGCTGCAAGATATCAAATAAAGGGTAAAAGGCACTGCCACACCTTACTGTGCCAGGCGGCACACGGTTGATTTCAGCCTCTATTTCTTCTTCAGTGCTGTTATCATGAGAATACAGTATGCCTGAATCCGTAACAACCGGGTATAGCATTTCGGTTGGCTCATGAGTTGCTTGTGGATTGGTAGCCGCCGCAGGCTGTTCAGAAGCGTAGGCGGTCAATAAAAGGAGTGATGACGCTGCCAAAATAAATTTTTTCATAAAAATCCTTAAAATATGCAAACTTACTGACAGTTTAGCACACCTTTGGGGTGCAAAAAAGGTCAATCGCCGACGCGATATGATCCAGCGTAGACAAACCCAACCTAAACAAGCCGTTAAGTCCGCACCTTAGCCTAGCTTCGCCGCAAGTTAAAGTCTATATCCGCATGTTGTGTTTCAATCTCATTAACAAATATATCATTGACTTACTCCCCTCACTTTAGGGAGAGGATTACATCACATTGCTTACATGCTGATGGTAGGGTGGTTTTTATAGTCTTGAAGCGATACGACCTGTTTTGATATGCACAGGATTGTAATACTGACTAAAACCCTCGGTGGGGTAAAACTCTATACACAAGTTGTACTCAGGATGGCTTGAGTCGCCACCGGTAGAAAAAACATTATAGGCAGGCAAAGAGGTGTCATCACCGTAAGTACACACTCTATGGCTATTTTTTTTTGAACGTGATTTTGCCCGGTTTTCCACTATTTCGCGAATTTTCAATGGCAAAGGGCATCACATAGACTTGTTTTTTAGCAGGGTCAATAGCGACATAACTTGTGCCATACATTCTTGTCAAAACGAATTTATTTGCAAAATTAATGTCCTTAGTGCCAAATTTTTTATACGCTTTGGCCGCTTGAGCGCTACAAAAATCTCTGTTGAGCGTCTCGTCGGCAAACTCTACACCCTCAGCTTCCGCAGGCTTGCAGATGTCAACCATGTAACCTTGTACTTCGCCAGCATTGGCATAAGCAGGTATGGTTGCAGCCGCTGCTAAAGGCATTACGAACAATGCGAGTGCTGTTGTTGATTCTTTCATCATTAAGCCCCTATTTGTTTACAATTCGTTTAGTTACCATTATCTACCCCAGGCTGATTTGCGTCCACATAATGTTGCGTGAATCTGCCTTTTTGAATGAGTTTAACGACCTTGACGAGCCGCTTCATACAAAGGTTTAACCGCCCCTTGCATGGCTTGCAGCTCCTTGACACGATTGGTTGAGGTTGGGTGCGTGCTTAAAAAGCCAACACGGATCACATCGCTATTTGCTTGCATGGCTTCCATTTTTTGCCACAAAGTGACAGCAGCTTGTGGGTTATAGCCTGCGCGTGCCATCAGCTCAAGCCCAATTTTATCCGCCTCAGTTTCTTGAAAGCGTGAGTGAGGCAAGGTTAATCCTAGGTTGCCTGCCAAGCCTAAAGCCTGAACACCGCTGCCACCCAAGCCAAATAAAGAGGTTGCCAAGCCAAAGGTGGCGTTGGTCGCAACGCGCCGGCTGATTTTTTCACGTGAGTGTTCACGCAAGGCATGCGCCATTTCATGACCCATGATGGCAGCAATTTCAGCATCCCTCAAATTTAGTCGCTCAATAATGCCCGAGTAAAAGACAATTTTAGCATTAGGCATGACATAGGCATTGACAGTATCGTCTGTGATGACATGAACCCGCCAATCCCAGCCTGCGGCATCTTGTCGTAACAACGACACATGGGGAATCAATCGAGAGGCTACAGTACGCACACGATTAACCTGGGCAGTATTGCTGTCTAGCACACCTCGGCTGCGTGATTCTGCTAAGGTTTGGCGATAATAGTTGTCTGCCATTCGCTGCATTTCGGCATTGGAATAAATAAGCAGCTGCTTGCGCTCAGGATTGATGTCGGTGCCTGTGGTCGTGCTAACACAGCCAAGTAATGCCGCACTGATGGCCAAAGGGGCTAAGAGTCTCCGTTTCATAATTTTTCCTTGTTTGATGATATCTGATAATGCCAGCTTAAGATGCTCAATCTACGTCACGCTCAAGCTGTTCAATGCGCTTAAGCTCAGGCTTGGTGAGTAATCCATCGGCATAAGCCGCCTCGAGCGCGCGTTTTAATTCTGGATGCTTTTGCAGCACTGTCGGATCACTATCAGGATGATAATATCGACTCGACAAGTCGTACAAATATCCAGTAGGTACAGGATCCGTCCGATCCTCATAAGCTTTGGCGACAAATACCAAAATTGACATCACAAATGACGTGATGAGCAGTCGCCGTAAGGTACGATCTCGCCGTAATAAGTCAAATCGCATAACCAACCTTTTTGCTTTAGCCAACGTAACAAGCACCAAAAGCAGCGACTGCTTTAATGAGTGCCATTAAAATTTTACCTGTTTTTTCAAAATATGTACATAAAAATGGCATGAATGGCACTCATTTTCGACTGTCCAGAGTATTTAATCTTGCTGATTTTGTACCAATCCAGACTTCATCTGGTTACCTATAAAAAAGGTAGGTGAGTCCGCTCATTATTGTGGAAGATTAACCAAATATCTAGATCAAACTGCAACTGGTCAAGCAAACTATACAGATTTTTCCTATATCTCACTTGATAAAGCTCCTGCAATATTATTTTATAAAACCGCTCATAGATACCATGAGTTTGAGGTGAGCAAGCTTTGTCTTTGTATGCTCAATATCATTAATCGCAAGAGATAACTTGTAATCGGCGTTTTGGTGGTGTATCACTTGCAAGAGCTGCTTTGCTATAAGCATCCACAAAAATCTATTGGTAAATACGTCTTACGCCTTTTACATTACCTACATAAAAGGCATCTTGGGAGTCAAGATGGCTAAGATGAGCCGTTTCAATGTCACCGCAGGCAATATCATCTTCTTTTTGCTTTTAGGGGCAATGACTTGTGATTCTGTGAGAATAATGCCACCCGTTACGACTTTGGTTTCTCAAGAATACACCGAATTTGCATAGTTCATTGGGCGCTCTGACTTGTCTATACACTGGATGATTCATGGCATATTTGATGACAGCACCTTTGGTTGCTTCAGCTACTCGATTTTTAAGATTGTGTACTCATTTTGATTGGTTGATCAACGCATCAACAAGCCACCTTGGCTTGCCATTTCTGATAGCGACAGAGTGCATCTAAGTTGAGTTTAGACACCTTTATCCTATATGGATGAATTTTTTAAAATAAGAGTTGTTAGATTGGGTTTGGACTGAACTAACACACATAATGTTTGCAATTTATTTTGATTTGATTGTATCAGATACCGCAAAATATCGTCTAAAAGGACATCTCAAGCCTATATTGACATCGCCAGTAATGCACCAATACAACATCTCAGACACCCCATAAGAGGTTATACTATCCCAAATTAGGAGTAATCTCTCATGACAAAACAGCGTAAGCAGTACAGTAGCGAATTTAAATTAGAAATGGTAAAACTCATTGAAGAACAAAATCAGCGTGTTGTTAATGTTGCTAAGCAATATGATATCGGTCAATCTACTTTAGAAAACTGGCTTAAGCGTTATCGTCTTAAACTTCAAGGCAAGCCACTACCCACAGGTCATGCCCTAACACCAGAATAACGAGAGCTTGAACGACTTTAGTATTAACCGTGGCGTATACCGTATGCCTTAAGCCAACAGGTGTGTTATTTGATTCAGATCAAAGATTTCTACACCAGTCCTGCATTTGCCGATGCTATTGTTAAATGCAATATGACACACAGTATGAGTACAAAAGGCAACTACTGGGATAACGCACCAACAGAACGATTGTTTCGAAGTTTTAAAACCGAATGGGTGCCAAAACTTGGCTATGAGAACATTCATGAAGCAAACACAGATTTGGCACGTTATCTCCTTGGCTATTACAGTCAAATCAGACCCCACAGCTTTAATAACTATCTAAGCCCTGCCAAAAAGAACGACAGTTTTTTAATAAAGCCCTCTTAGGGGGGTGTTTGAAAATAGGTGATCGGTATAGTCTAAAAGCAAACTTTTACTTTCCACCACCAAGCCAGCCTTGGCAAAGAAGAAGTAACGAAAACACCAGTGGTTTGCTTCGGGGATATTTTCCAAAGTAACAAGGCATTGAACAATGGGATAATCAATACACACAAACAAAGGTCGCTAGGCTTAATCTACGACCAAGAAAATGTTTAAACTGGCGAACACCTTATGAGGTTTATTATCAAAAGGTGTTGTAATTGGTTTGGCGATTCAAGGGTATAAAATATCAATAATGAATGTCCAAAAATACAATTTCTGGACGATTAAAAATGCGTGGGACAAATCGGGTTGATTCTTTTGCTAAGCCACGACTGACAATGAGCTCACTTGATCTATTGGGGTCTGTATTATCAAGTTGATATTGACCGCCAGCATAGGCTGGAAATAACCCTTGATTGGGCGCAAACAGCCCATTCATCAAAGGTGGCAATCGCCATTGACCGCCATGGGCATGACCGCTGACCACGATGTCAAAGGGATATTGGACATAGTCGCTCACACGCTCAGGGCGATGACTGAGCAAAATATTAATATGATCTGGATTGGCAAGCGTGCCGACAGTGTTTAGCTGAGTGTCAAACTCGCCACTGACTGGATCAGCCACACCCCAGACCGAGATTGGCGAATCGTTTAATCGCTGAACGCCTGTTCCGTGGAGAATTTGAATGCCATAGCTTTGGATTTTATCGAGGACGGTTTGGTACTCCAAGCTTGGCATATACAGCTCATGATTGCCATTGACATAATAAATATGGCGACTGACCGATCCAAGCTGTGACAGTAGGATGTCGGCGTGGGTGTTCGCCAAATCATCGTCATAAATATCCCCGCCCAAAAGAATGATATCAGGCTTTTGTGCTCTTAAGATATCCATGATCTCACGCTGATGATCACCATAAAAACAGCTGTGCAAATCAGTGATGATCGCAGCGGATAAAGTCTTAGTCGCCGAGCTGGGCGCACCTTGCCAAGTGTATTTTTGCACCAAAATTTTGGTACTGCTGGCAATCACAAAAACCCCAATCATAAAGAGAATAAGAACCCAAAACTGCCACTGCTTGACAACACTCATCTTGAGTATCTCCGCTGGCGCAGCATTTCATAAAAGCATACGGATCCTGCGATACTGACATTTAGGCTTTCTTGTCCGCCGGGCTGTGGCAGGGCGATCGGCGTTGCCTGTTTTAAAAAGTCATCGCTCACGCCCTGACCTTCGTGCCCAAGTACCCAGGCGATGGGCTGAGTCAAATCATGATCATAAATGACCGTGTCGGTGTGAGAGCTGGTGGCATAAAAGGGCGTTTGCACTTTTTGTAAGATTTCATCGGCAGTGATGTGCTCATAAATCGATAAAGAAAAATGAGCGCCCATGCCTGCCCGCAGCACCTTGGGCGACCAAAGGTGGGCGGTGTGTGGCGTGGTGATTACCGATTGGATGCCGACAGCAGAAGCGGTGCGCAGCAGCGTACCGATATTACCAGTATCTTGTAGCCCATCCAAAATCAAGCAATCTGCCTGAATATTGACCAAATCACGATCAGGAATATCAACAATCGCCATCATATCGATGCCATCGCCTAGGGTGCGAATTTGTTTGTAGAGAGTATCGGCAATGACAATAATGTCCTTATGCTCGGCATGATTCAGTAAAGGCAAGACTTCGTGGTGGCTTGCGGCACTTTGGCTAACCAAAAGCTTACTAACCGTGAGCCCTTGCTTAACATAAGCATCTAGCAAATGCACGCCTTCGATGACCGTCTGCCCGCTTTTTTTGCGGGCGCGGTGCTGCGTGAGTAAGGCTTGGGCGTGGCGGACAGTGGGATTAGTGGGGGAGGTGATGATCATGGTATGATAAATTTGACTCAAAAGTTAGGGGCGTCATGGCACCATAAAACGCCAACATTAATAACATCAAAGCAGCGACAGCCTTCAGTGAATAAAAAGCCGCCATGATGGCGACTTTTTGGATGGGTTATGCTGGATCGCCATTCGCCAAAATGCCTGCCTTGGCGTGCAGATCTTTGACATAGTCGACTTCTTCTTTGGCGCCAAGCACCACAGGGATGCGCTGATGGATATGGCTAGGCTTAATCTCCATGATACGCTCAACGCCATCTGTACTGGCGCCGCCAGCTTGCTCAATGATAAAGCTCATCGGATTGGCTTCATACATCAAGCGCAGCTTACCTGCCTTACCTGCGATTTTGGTGTCAAATGGGTACATAAATACGCCGCCACGAATCAAAATCCGATGCACATCAGCAATCATCGCCGCCACCCAGCGCATATTATAATCTTTATTACGCACGCCCAGATCACCTGCGACCAAGCCATCAATGTATTCTTTGATCGGATCAAGCCAGTAGCGATAATTCGACGCATTGATGGCATATTCGGCAGCCGTCTGGCTGATGGTGACTTGATCATTAATCAGTAAATACTCTTGACTGGTTGGATCAAAGCTGAACATCACGACGCCTTGACCCAGCGTCATCGCAAGCATGGTGCTGGTGCCATAAATA
This sequence comes from Moraxella canis, assembly GCF_002014965.1. GTDB lineage: Bacteria > Pseudomonadota > Gammaproteobacteria > Pseudomonadales > Moraxellaceae > Moraxella > Moraxella canis. The sequence goes on along the minus strand of NZ_MUXT01000001.1, from coordinate 308,398 downwards.
AAATAGCCTGCCGCTACTTGTTGAACGCCTGGTTGTAAAAAATCAGCTTCGGTGGCTTGGCTGCCCACGCGCGGATGTGGCAAAATAGAAAAAATCGTGCCCACAGTCATATTGATATCAATATTACTAGAGCCATCTAGAGGGTCAAAAGTGACAAGCAGCGTGCCTTGATCATTGGCAGGGCTGATCTCATCCAGCTCTTCGGAGGCGACGCCTGCACAGTGCGGGTTTTTGGTGAGTGCATCAAGCAGCAGATCATTAGAGATGACATCGAGCTTTTTTTGGGCTTCGCCTTGCACATTTTCATTGCCAGCTTCGCCATGAATGCCTGCCAGTGCCCCTTTATCGAGCAGTGCGCTGATGGCGATACTGCTCTTTGCCAAGGTATCGATAGTACTGGCAAGTTCGCTGCTTGCCTGTGATTGTAAATATTGAGTCAAAGTTATCATAAATGTATCCTTGAGTGACGGCATGGCTTAGCAAAAGGCTAAGAGCGCGCTGTGATTTTGTGCTATTTTAACATGATTTTTGGGGGCTGTGTCAGGCGATGCGTGATAAAAATAAATAATTTTATTGTTAGTAAAATTAACAAATAGCCCAACGATCAAAAATTGATTCAATGGATTGATCAAAGAAAAATATCGTTGTTTTCAAGCCTAGAAATTTGCTAAAATGGCTTAATTTATTTTTTTTATTTGATCAAGTGTATATCAGGGGTTCTGCCTCGCCACTGGGTATCAAATTTTAAATGAAACTTTTTAGATAATTGATAAGGAAAACCGCCATGATCACCATTCAAGCTCGCCTAAATGCTCAGCTCGCACAGCCTCAGCTCGCTGATGATGGCGGTATCCGTCATTTTATTGGGGTGGAGGGGCTGAGCAGACGGCAGCTTGAGAGCATCATCGATAAGGCGATGGGATATTTTGATGAAGATGGCAGGCTGATTAACACCACAGAGCTGTCTGGTAAGACGGTGATGAATTTGTTTTTTGAAAATTCAACGCGCACACGCACCACATTTGAGGCAGCCCAAAAACGCTTGGGCGCCAATGTGCTAAATCTCGACATCGCTCGTTCAAGCACCAATAAAGGCGAAACGCTGCGCGATACGCTGTGGAATCTGGAGGCGATGAGCGCGGATATGTTTGTGGTGCGCCACAGTGCATCAGGCGCTGCACACTTTATGGCGACTCAAGTCACGCCCAATGTCGCCATCATCAATGCCGGCGATGGCTGGCATGCACATCCCACGCAGGCGATGCTTGATATGCTTACCATTCATAAAGAGGCGTGCCTAAAGCAGCAAAAATCCTTTGATGATCTGTCGGTGGCGATCATCGGTGATATCAAGCACAGCCGCGTCGCGCGCTCGGACATCTCGGCGCTGCAGACGCTGGGGGTCAAGGACATTCGTGTGATCGCGCCCAAGACCTTATTGCCCAAAGGGATCGAGCGCTATGGCGTCAGTGTCTACGAGCAGATGGAGGCGGGTCTGGCGGATGCTGATGTGATCATCGGTCTGCGTATCCAAAATGAGCGCATCGGCTCGCCACTTCTACCGTCCACCAGTGAATATTTTAAGATGTATGGCATTACGGATGCTCGTGTTAAGCTTGCCAAGCCCAATGCTCTGGTCATGCACCCAGGTCCGATGAACCGCGGTGTGGAGATCGCCTCAAGTGTGGCAGATGGTGAGCAGTCGGTCATCCTAAAGCAGGTCAATAACGGCATCGCGGTGCGTATGGCGGTGATGGCGATGGCGATGGCAGGACAAGCTCGATAACGCCTGCTAAGCCGTCATTTGATCAAATTTAATACACTATTGGAGAAATAATCATGCTAAAAAAACTGACCCTCTTGATAGCCGCCTCGGCTTTATCACTCGGTGCCCTGGCGGCAGATCCAGCACAGCTGTCAAAAGCCGCACAAGGCGATGTCGCAGCCCAGATGATGCTTGCAAAGTATTATTATGATATGCAAGATTATCAAAAAGCCGCTGAATGGTACACCAAAGCTGCCAATCAAGGGTATGCATGGGCTCAAACTGTTCTAGGCGCGCTGTATGCTGAAGGTCAAGGCGTGCGCCAAGATTATCACAAAGCGATTGAGTGGTACACCAAAGCTGCCAATCAAGGTCATGCAGATGCTCAAACTAATCTGGGTGTGCTGTATGCTGAAGGTCAAGGCGTCCGCCAAGACGATCATAAAGCGGTTGAATGGTACACCAAAGCCGCCAATCAAGGGTATGCTCAGGCTCAGTATAATTTGGGTGTGATGTATGTCCAAGGTCAAGGCGTCCGCCAAGATGATCAAAAAGCGGTTGAGTGGTACACCAAAGCCGCCAATCAAGGACTTGTAGAGGCTCAATATAATCTGGGTCTAATGTATGAGAACGGTCGAGGTGTCCGCCAAGATTATTATCAAGCGTTTAATTGGTATACCAAAGCCGCCAATCAAGGGTATGCAGATGCTCAAACTAGTTTGGGTTGGATGTATGCCCAAGGTCGAGGCGTGCGCCAAGACTATCATAAAGCGGTTGAGTGGTACACCAAAGCCGCCAATCAAGGTCACTCAGGGGCTCAAACTAATCTGGGGCTGATGTATGCCCAAGGTCAAGGGGTCCGCCAAGACGATCATAAAGCGGTTGAATGGTTCACCAAAGCCGCCAATCAAGGGGTTGCACAGGCTCAATTTAATCTGGGTGTGATGTATGCTCAAGGTCAAGGCGTGCGCCAAGATGATCATAAAGCGGTTGAATGGTACACCAAAGCCGCCAATCAAGGGGTTGCACAGGCTCAATTTAATCTGGGTGTGATGTATGCTCAAGGTCAAGGCGTGCGCCAAAATAAAGCAACCGCTAAAATTTACTTTGGTCGCGCATGTGATAATGGGCTGCAGCAAGGCTGTGATGGTTATCGAATACTTCATCAGCAGGTGTATTAGGCACTGATGCGTACCCAGTTTATCCTAAATCAAGCAAAGAAAGAGACTGTTATGAAAAACCTACTTCCCCAAGACTGGCAGCAGCCCCACATCTCAGAGGCGGACACTGCGGATAAATGGCTGATACCGCCCATCGTGGATCTGTGCGCGCGCCTAAGGGAGCCTGGGCATCAGTCACATGGTACGCTAGCAAGCGAAGGGCGAGCGGCGCGCCAAAATGGTATCCTGCATGTCGTGCTGCCACCAGACACCGATCCTGTGCTCGAAAACGGCTCGCTCTTAAAGGGTCTGCGTGAGAAGGCGTGGGCGGATGGCGGTATTCATTTGCATGTATTGGGGGCATTGACTCAGGGTCTGGAAGGTAAGCAGCCTGCGAACTTGGCAGGACTTAAGCAGGGTAATGCGATCGCAGTGACGAATGCAGGCGCAGGCTTTGAGAATGATTTGGTGCTGCTGCGCTGCTTGGAGTATGCGGCGACCTTTGGGCTAAAAGTGTTTTTTTATCCTGACGAGCCAAGCCTATCAAAAGGCGGCGTGGCGCATGAAGGCTACATTGCGTCCTTTCATGGCTTGCAGGGTATTCCTTGGCTGGCTGAGACCATTGCGCTGTCTAAGCAGATTTTGATGGCTGAAGAGACAGGCATCAGCGTGCATTTTAGCCAGATCACTTGCCGCACTTCGGTAGAGCTGATTCGCCATGCCAAGCAAAAAGGCTTGCCAGTCACCTGTGATGTGGCGATGCATCAGCTGCATCTGACCGATGATGATATCGAAGGCTATGATGCCAATGTCTATGTGCTACCACCTTTACGCTCTAACACCGACCAAAAAGCACTCATCGCAGGTCTAAAAGATGGCACCATCGATGCCATCTGTAGCCATCATGAGCCACTGTCATCGAGCGCTAAGCAGGCGCCATTTGCCGAGAGTGCGCCAGGGATTAGTAATTTTGATACCTTTGTGTCGCTTGGGGTGAAACTGGTGGCGGACGGTGTTTTGACGCCAGAAGAATTGGTTGAAAAAATATGCCTAAATCCTGCCAAAATCGCCGGCATCAAGGACTATCAAGCCATCGGCGGTGCGGTGCTTATCGATCCAAAAGCGACTTGGACGGTGACCAAGGACACCATGCTATCAGCAGGCAAAAATACACCGTTTATGGGTGAGACGCTGGTCGGTAAGGTTGAGCGTGTGTTTTTTGAGGGCTAAGTTTAGATCTTAAAATCAAGACCTGTTTTGCAGGTCTTTTTTTGTCTTGAGCGGACAGAAAATTGGTGCTATAGTGAAAAAAACTAAGGATGGTAAACGATGCAAAAAACACTGTTTTTATTTGTGCCTGCAACACGACTTGACAGAGTGCCAAAGGCGCGCGATTCTGGGGCAGATAAGATCATCATCGATCTAGAAGATGCGGTGGCTGATGACCAAAAGCAGGATGTGCGCACCGCTTTGATGGCGTTTGATGCTACCGCTCAGCACAGCTATTGGCTACGGATCAATGCCAGTCATACTGCAGAGTATCACTTGGATATCGCCTGCATCAAACAGCTAAACAATTTGGCAGGCGTGCTACTACCCAAATGCCAAAACGCTCTGCAGGTCGAAAGCCTGCATCATCAAATCAACACGCCTGTGATCGCCATGATCGAGACAGCAGTGGGGGTAGCCAATATCGCCAATATCGCTACATCTAAAGGCTTGTGGGCGATGAGCTTTGGTAGGCTGGATCTGATGCATGAGCTGGGCGTGCGACTAGACTCGCAAGCATCGGAGCTGATTTTTGATAAAATTCGCGCTGATTTATTGATCCATTCTGTGGCAAACGGCTTGAATTCGCCCATTGAGACGATTTTTGCTGAGTTTGATAATGAGGCAGGCTTAAGGGCGTGCGTGCGTCATTGGAGCGACTTTGGCTTTGGGGGGCAGCTTTTGATACACCCCAAACAAATCACGACCGTACGCCAAGTGCTTAAGATGGACGAAGATGAGCTCGCATTTGCCCAAGCGATTTATCAAAAACATCAAGAAACAGGTGATACGGTCTTTGCCATTGATGGTAAAATGGTGGATCTGCCGCTGATTCATTGGGCAAATCGTTTACTTAAAACCGCCAAAAACTAACTTTGATAAATTAGGCTTGGTCTGTGGTGATGGCGATGGCTTGGCTGATGCTGTGATGACCGCTGAGCACCATAAATAACCGATCTACCCCAAGTGCGATACCAGAGCACTCAGGCAGCGCATCACAGGCATCAAGCAGGCGAGTGTCTATGGGTATGATGGGCAGCCCCAAACGCTTGCGCTCATCATTATCCGCTTTAAAACGCTTTAGCAGCTCTTGGCTGTTGGCAAGCTCATCATAGGCATTGGCGATCTCGATGCCATCAATATACAGCTCAAAGCGTCTGGCTACCGGATGCCCATCAGCGTCGGTGGTCATCTTGGCAAGGGCGGCTGTGGCAGGTGGATAATTTATAATCAGCGTGGGCGCATCAAGTCCCAGATGCGGCTCAACCAAATGACTGAATAATAAATCCAGCCAACCTTGCTGATCGTCTGCCATATCAAGGTGAATCCCATGCGCCAAAGCACAAGCGCGCAGCCCATCTATGCTGCTTCTAAAAGGATGCACGCCTGCGTGCTTTATAAATGCCTCAGCATAGCTCATATGAATAAGCTCAATGGCTCTGTCATAAACCGTGCTCAATAAAGCTGCCAGCTCTTGCGCCAGCTCATCTAAGCTAAAATGCGGGCGATACCACTCAAGCATGGTAAATTCGATGTTATGCCGAGCGCCTTTTTCATGATCACGAAACACTTGGCATAGCTGATAGATAGGCACCTGATAGCTTGCCAGAAGCCGTTTCATGGCAAACTCAGGGGAAGTGTGCAGATAGCCTGTGACCTTTCCGCCTTGAGCGTGAAAGTGCGCCTGAACCGACTCGATATATACATCGGTATTGCCAGCGTGCGACAGAATCGGCGTGGTCACCTCCATCACGCCCCGCTCATCAAAAAACGCACGAATCTTTTGTAACAGCTTAGCTCTTTTTTTGGCGTCCGCCAGCGTTAAGGTAGGGGTAAAGTCACTGCTCATGGTATCATCACTCAGCATATCTAGACATTATTCACAGTCAAAAATCCACTCTCGGCGCAGGCGATAATGCTTACGCAAAGCATCAAAATCAGCGCCTGACACGCCTGCTTGATTGACTGCTCTTAGGTCGTGATAATCAGCATTAATGTCATAAAACTGTCTCAGATTCTCTAAGGTTTGATCACTCAAAAGTTTGGAGAGATGATACGGATTGGGCGGCAATAAAGCGTCAAATCTTTGGATGATCGGCAAATTAAACTTACGACAAAAGGCTTGATAAATCATATCAGTGCCACGAATTTTACCCTCAAGCGTATAGCCTGCGATGTGCGGTGTGGCGATGCTTAGGGCGTTAAACAAAGGCGCGCTGATCGTCGGCTCATCAGGAAAGACATCCAAAACCACTTGCAAATTTTTATGATTGATCGCGTCGATCAATGCCTCTTCTTCGATAATCTCGCCGCGAGCGCTGTTGATCAGCAGGGTGTTTGGGCGTAATTTTTCAAAGGTTTGCGCGTTAAACATCCGATATGTTGGATGTGCGCCTGAGTGCGTCAAGGGGGTGTGAATGCTGATGACATCAGCGGTCAGCACTTCTTCAAAGCTTGCGTTATTGATCTTTGACGCCCTTAAAAAAGGATCAAATCCAACGATTTGCCAGCCGAGCTGATCAGCATAGCGCGCCAATGTGCTGCCGATATTCCCAAGTCCGATGATGCCCAGCTTGATCGGTTTTTGGTTGAATTGTAGGTAGGTATTTAAAATGGCGGTGACCACATATTGGGTAACCGAATGCTTACTACATCCTGCGGCGTTGGCAAAACTGATTTGATGCTCAGCCAAATATGTGCTATCCACATGATCGGTGCCGATGGTGGCAGAGCCAACAAACTTAAGCGGGGTGTCTCTTAAGTCACCAAGATTTTCTGCAGTTACTTGAGTGACCGATCGGATAAACAGCGCATCTGGTCGATGATCGGCAAGGCTTTGACGGTTAATGGCGCGTCCTGCCATTTTGATGACCTTGATGGGATGAAGAGCCAAATAGTCATCAAGATTGGCAATGTTTTCATCAGCAAGTACAGTCAGCATTATTTCACCTTAGTACAATGATCGTCTGTACCCATGATGGCGTCGTGATTGAGTACAGGGGCGGGGTCGGTATCGGCTAATAATGCTCTGCCATCGGCAACCGCAAAGCCGCTGCGACGACTGGCAAAAATTTCATTTTTGTGCTGACTGATCCATTCTCGCCACACAGCCAATCCAATCGCCAACACCACAGGACCAATAAACAGACCGACAAAGCCAAATGCGGTCAAGCCGCCGAGCACGCCAATAAAAATGATAATAAAAGGAATCTTTGTGGCGCCGCTGATCACGATGGGGCGAATCAAATTATCCACCCAGCTGATCACCAACATCCCCCAAAGTCCAAGCCCAATGCCTTCGGTCATCTGCCCTTGAGAGATCAGCCAAAGCGCCACCGCCCCCCAAGCAAAGGGCGTGCCAAAGGGAATCATGGCAATGATAAAGGTAATCAAGGTCAGTAAAATGGGGTTTGGCGCACCTGCCACCGCATAGCCGATCCCAGCCAGCAGGGCTTGCGCCAGCGCCGTCAAGCCGATGCCATAGACGACCGCTTGGGTGGTGCTGGCGACCGCATTGATATAGTCGTCGATGCGATCACCGATGATATTACGCATCGCTTGGCGGATCTGTCTGATCAGGCTTAAGCCATCACGATAAAAGAAAAATACCGTCATCAGCGCCATACCGAGCTTGGCGAGATTTTTTAGGGCGGCATCGAAAGCGATTTTGCCATAATACAGATGCGACTGCACCCACTGGCGTACCGCTGCCATGGAGCTTTCGGGGTCTTTATTAATCTCCCATAGGATGTTCTTGATTTGCTCACCGATCACAGGCAGATCTTTGATGCTCTCAGGCAAATCCACATAGCCTGCTTGCAGTCGTCTGACCGCGATGCTATAAAAGCTGATGACTTCTTGCTGCAAAAAAAACACCCCAACCACCAAAGGAATACCGATGATCAAAGAGATGACAGCGGTCATGATTAAGGCACTGATGGTGGGACTTAGGCGGACTTTTTGATGAAAAAATCGATACAAAGGAAAGGTGACATATGCCAAGATCGCTGCCCAAATGGCAGGCGAGATAAAGAATTTCACCACCTGTAGACACAGTATGATAAGTATCGTTAATAAGATAAACGCAAGTAAACGCTGTACGACAAGCTCTTTGGTCCACTGTTCGATCATGACGCGCTGCCAATCCCCATAAAACGATTTTTAGTTGTTGTTTGATGACATATCATACAGCCAAGTGTGAAATGGTTTGGATGCTTTATTAGTTTTGGCTGTCATAAATAGTCTTATTATGCACCAAAATTAATAAAATATCTCGTCGGATTTGGATGATTTTTAAAGATTTTTCTTGCTGTAGTTGTGCTGATCAAGATCGCAGGCGCAAGTTTGGGTTCAATCATCTTAAATGAGCGGTCATGGCGGCAGTTGCTTATTTGACCAAGCGATTTAAGGCGTTGGCAAAGGCGATTTTATCCTTATCGCCATAGGGCTTTTGACCGCCCATTTGGGCAGGATCGAGCACGCCCGTTCCACGCAGCGTGTCCATAAAATCACGCGCATTTAATTTGGGCTTGATGTTTTGAAGGGTGTATTCTTCTCCGCGCGCTGTGAGGACTTTGGCGCCTTTATTTAAGACATCATTGGCAAGCGGAATATCGCTTGTAATCACCAAGTCTCCAGTCTCTGCCGCCTGTACGATATACTCATCTGCCACATCAAACCCTGTGCCGACCACCACAGACGATAAAAACGGCGACGGCGGCAGTTTGGTCATCCGATTTGCCACAAATACCGCCATCGTCTGAGTGCGATTGGCGGTCTTGACAATCAGCGCTTTGGCAATGTTGGGAATGGCGTCGGCATCAATGAGTATTTTCATGGTAAATCAGTGCGGCAGTGGATGACAGACAAGCGGGTGCTATGAAAGCAGCTGCTCGATGTTTGCGACGGTTTGATCAAGTGCATCGGTCATCACCGTGATGTGCCCGATTTTGCGTCCTGCGCGCTCATCTTTATGATAATGATGCAAATGCACCCCAGAGTGCGCCAGCACCAAATGAGCATCTGGATAAGTGCCAATGATATTTAGCATGACCGATGGCTTGATCACTTGGGTGTCGCCCAGCGGCAAGCCAACGACGGCGCGAATGTGGTTTTCAAATTGACTGCAATGAGCGCCTTCAATGCTCCAGTGACCAGAGTTATGCACGCGCGGCGCAATCTCATTGGCGATTAAGCCTGAGTCAGTCACAAATAGCTCAAGCGTCAGCACACCCACATAATCAAGATGGCTTAGAATTTTACCGATGTTGGATTGGGCTTGCTCGGTCAGATGATCGACATCGGCAGCAGGCGCGATGGTTTTTGATAAGATGCCATTGGTGTGATGATTTTCAACCAGTGGATAATAGCTGATGTCGCCATCTTGAGCGCGTACGGCGATGATCGAGACTTCGCGGCTAAAGTTAATAAATCCTTCGGCAATCAGTGGTGCAGGTGTATCAGTCAGACCGCCATCGCCAGTGACCGCGCCGCCAAGCTCATCCCAAGCTGCGCCGATTTCATCGATAGTTTTTATGACAAATTGTCCTTTGCCGTCATAGCCGCCACGGCTGGTCTTTAAGACCAAAGGCAGTCCAAGGGTTTTGGCGGCAGTGTGTAACTCATCCAAGCTTTTTACCGCCATAAATGGTACGGTGTTGATGTTTAACTCATTAAATAAGGCTTTTTCTGCCAATCGGTTTTGGGCGACTTCCAAAGCATTGGTGGGCGGGAATAAGCCGCCTTTATGCTCAAGGTTTGCCAGTGATTTGGCTGTCTTGACAGGCGTATTTTCAAATTCTAAAGTAAAGACATCGCTGACAGCAATAAAATCATCAAGCTCATCGTATTTAAACACTTGCCCATATAAAGCAGCTGGCGCATTGTCAGCATCTTCTAAAAAGACGCAGCGATAGCCGAGCTTTAGGGCAGCTTGAGCAAGCATCATCCCAAGCTGACCGCCGCCAAGAATACCGATGGTTTTGATGGAATCACTCATAAAAAATATCCGAAAAATCTACAAAAAAAATTTCGGATATTATCGCATATTTTAATAAAAAAATGGGCGTTAATTTGCCAAATACCGATCCATCAGGGATTGATGATTCCAGGCGTAGGACTGGCAAGCACGGTATCGGTTTGCTTGGTGCGAAATTCATCAAGCAGCTGTGCCAAGCGGCTGTCGTGCAGCGCCAAAATCTGCAGGGCAAGTAAGCCAGCATTAAATGCGCCAGCGGTGCCGATCGCAAGCGTGCCAACCGCCACGCCTTTTGGCATCTGCACGATGGATAATAAACTGTCCCAGCCGCTCAATGTGCTGGATTTGACAGGCACGCCAAGTACAGGCAGTGGGGTTTGGCTGGCGCACATCCCTGGCAAGTGTGCTGCGCCGCCAGCGCCTGCGATGATGATTTGCAAGCCTTTGTCTTTGGCGGCTTTGGCATAATCAAATAGCTTATCAGGCGTGCGGTGCGCTGACACCACTTCACACTCAAACGCCACGCCAAAATCTGCCAAAATCTGCGCCGCTTCAGACATCGTTGCCCAGTCTGATTGAGAGCCCATGATGATACCGACTTTTGGGGTGCCAGCAGGTGAAGTGATGGGCGCAGGCTGAGTTGGGTGAGACATAATTTTTCCTTAAAAAGAGTAAACGAATAAATTAGCACATTTGCTAAAAAATGGCAATTTTTGGGTTTATTCTTTGGGCGTATCTTTGGTGTGAATATACTGCACAAAATGCTCATCCGACAGCTTGGGGTTTTGGGTGTCAAACTGATAAGCGGTCAGATAGCCATTCATGCCTGCGGAATAATCAGTACAAACCACTTGCTGTGATAAGATGCTTGGCGTGCCATTGAGCCAATAATGACCAATAAAAATCGGCTTATGGGTGGTCAGCTCAAAATCCATCGGCAAAGGCTTGATGTCTGAGTCGCTGGGCAAATTCATCGTCGCTCTGGTGCCAAGCTGCGCGATCTCAGACAGTGGGCGATTTTGCCAATCTTTTTGCCACCATTTGACACGAGTACGCTTGCGCACGATGTCATGCCCATCCACGAGCACCACGCCTGCAGGTAAGGGGCTTTCGATGCCTTTTAGGAGTCTTTCAAGCGCGTAAAATTCGGTGGAGTCACCGATGGAGGTTGCGATGATACCGCGCTGGGTGATGCGATGATCTGGGGTGAGATAGGATGCAAGTGCTGCTTGTGCCTTGGCGTCCCAGCAGGCGTGTACGATGTTCAGATCAGGCAGCTCAAGCCACAACGGCAGCTCATAAAGGCGAGACAGCCAATAATAATAGCTGTCAGAACCGATCGGCGCTTCATCCAAAAATGCTTGATGCTGCTTGGTATTTCGGTTGGTGTGAGGGCGACAATAACCGCCGTCAGGATGCGGTGTGGCATAGCCGATGGCGTTATATTCATGATTGCCCATCACAGCGAGTGCAGCACCGTGATCTAGCATATCAAAGATGATTTGCAAGGTGTCTAGCTGACGAGCGCCGCGATCAATATAATCACCAATAAAAATCGCTTGATGATCGCTCGGCGGCTGATAGCATTGCCCATCATGCCGATAGCCAAGCTGCTCAAGCAGCCCAATCAGCTTGTCTGCTTGTCCGTGTATGTCCCCAATAATATCATAAATCATAGCATTCCGTTCCTTAAAACTTACCTAAATCTACCCAAAGGCAAATTTAGCGTTTAATTCCTACTTCAACGTTGCTTGCCTTATTCGTTTGAACTTGGACTTATATCAACTCCATAGGCGTTTTTAATTGGGGATAGAACTTACCCACCAAAGATTAATATTAAGATAAAGTTAAAACCTTATCTGCCTGATTTAAAATATTGATACTTGCATTAATATCACGGTCATGATTGGCATGACAACTAGGACAAATCCAATGTCTAACCGCAAGTGTCAAGTTTTCTTTTGCCATCATAAAACCGCAATTTGAACAAGTTTTAGAGCTTGGATAAAATCTGTTCAATGCTTTGATGGTCTTGCCCCATTGGTTGGCTTTATAAATCAGCTGTCGCTTAAACTCATAAAACCCTAAATCGCTAATGGCTCGGCTTAATTGACGGTTTTTAACCATACCTTTAACGTTAAGGTTTTCAATGCAAATCACGTCATAACTTTTGACAAGTTGGGTTGTGAGCTTATGAGTAAAGTCTTTTCTGATACAACTGATTTTGTAATGCAATCGTGATAGCTTGGTTTTCGCTTTTTCACGATTTTTAGAGCCTTTTTGTTTTCGGCTGAGCTGTTTGCTTAGTCGTTTTAATTGTTTGAGTTTGGTTTTTAATGGCTTAGGAGCTTGTGCTTTTGTGCCGTCTGATAATACGGCTAAATCACTTATGCCTAAGTCTATGCCAACGTGTTCGCCTGTTTTGTTTAATGGTTTGTTAATTTCATCAAGTTCAACGGCAACTGATACAAACCAGTTTTCGCCTTGTTTAAAGACTTTGGCGGATAAAATTTTCCCTTGATGGCGCAAGTTTTCACGCATTCTTATCAAACCTAAATTTGGGATTTGAATGTGTGGTTTGTTATTGATGGTTTTGAGTTTAAATTGGTCATTGGATAGGCTAAAACGGTCATTGACGCCTTTTTTGCGAAATTGGGGATATTTGCTTTCCCCTTTAAAAAAGCGTTTAAAGGCATCGCCTAGTTGCATAATAGCAAGTTGTGGACTGCACTTGGTTACTTCTAGCATGAATGGGTATTTTTCACGTTTTATGGCGTTAAGCTGTTTTCTTAGTTTGCCTTGTGATGGTTTGTTAAGTCGGTTTTCGTCAAGGGTTATGCCTTTTGCTTGACAGTCATCACGGTAGTTTTTGTCTTGTTCGTATTGGTTTTTCCATTCTGCCAACGCCCAATTATAGGCGAGACGTGCGACACCGCAGGCTTTGCTAAAATGTGTGGCTTGTTTATTGGTTGGGTCAAGTCGAATGATGTGTCCACGAATAACCGTCATTCCAATGCTACCTTAACGGCTTCAAGCAGTTTTTTATTCTTTTGACTTCGTGAGCCATATAGTCTTGCTGAAAATACCGTAATGATTTCTAGCACATCTTGAGCAAGCTCTTCTTCAAAGGATAGGTTTTCGCCTTGGTTGATGATGATAACTTCAACGTTTCTTGCTTCACAGATAGCAAAGACAAGTTCTGCACCAAAGCGTAATAGGCGGTCTTTATGGGTTAAAACCAATCTGCCGATTTCATTGTTTAATATGCCGTCAAGCAGTTGTTTAAGTCCTTTTTTATGGTAGTTCATGCCAGAACCTAAATCATTGATGATCTCATAAGTCCAGCCTTGTTTGGTACAGTAGATTTCTAAAACTTGGATTTGACGCTCTAAATCGTCCTTTTGGTCATGGCTTGATACTCGTGCATAGGCAATGGTTTTTCGGTCTTTGTTGCCTATGCCATGCAGTAGGTTTGGGTTGATTTTACTAATATCGTAACGTCTGTGTCCTTTAGGTGTTCTTTCAGCAACAAGTACACCACTTTCGTCCCATCTGCGTAATGTTGAGATGGACACGCCAAGTTGTTTGGAAGCTTCGTTGATACTAATTAATCTATTCATTTGGATATTATAAGATAGATTTAGTTAGATTTCAAGAAACAGTTAATAGCCCCTTAATGCCAATTACTATAGCATATTTGACAAAAAATGGGTAAAGCTTAGCCAAGCTGTGATCCACTAAAAACGACTGAGCCGTCTTATAAAATCTTGACCAAGATTGCTAGACTTTTTTTGGTCAAGTTGGTATATTTGCCAAAATTTTATCCAGGATTTGACCTGTGACCCTACCGATTCTTTATCAAGATGAGCGCATCATTGTCATTAATAAGCCTGCTGGTATGCTGGTGCATCGCTCTTGGCTGGATAAGCATGAAACCACATTTGTGATGCAAACCTTGCGCGATCAGATCAATCAGCATGTGTATCCTGTACATCGGCTTGACAGACCGACCTCAGGCGTTTTGGTTTTTGCGCTAGATAGTGAAATGGCGCGATCATTGACAGAGCAGTTTGAGCATCATCATGTCCAAAAAGTCTATTTAGCGGTTGTGCGCGGTATCATCGGCAGCGGACGGATTGATTATGCGTATAAGCCACGACTTGATAAGATCGCCGATAAATTCACCAGCCCTGACAAAGTGCTTGAGTCTGCCATCACTGATTATCAAAATCTTGCGACCACCGAGCAGCCCTTTGTCTCTTGTCGGCGGTTTGAGACATCTCGTTATTCTTTGGTTCGGCTCACTCCCATCACAGGACGGATGCATCAGCTGCGCCGGCATATGAAACATGTTTTTCATCCGATCATCGGGGATACGACCTATGGCGATAAGGTGCAAAACCGAGCGTTTACGGCACACATCGGCACCAAAAGACTGCTGTTACACGCGCATCAATTAACCTTTCGGCATCCCTTGACAGGCGAATCGATCTGCGTGACAGCGCCATTGGATGATGCGTTTGGTCAAGTGATGAGCGCATTTGGTTGGGATGAGCTTGATTTGACAGAGTGATTTTACTTTAAAGGTGCACATCAAAAGGGCTTGACGACCGCCAAAATCACCACGATCAGTAAAATAATCACAGGAATTTCATTAAACCAGCGCCAATACACATGGCTTTTATAGTGTGGATTTTCGATCAGTTTTAGGCGAAATTTGCCACATATCAGATGATAAATGCTTAATAAAACCACCAATAACAGCTTGGCGTGTAGCCAGCCTTGGGACAAATACACGCTGGGCGCAAGGCTAATCATCCAAAGCCCAAAGCACCATGTGGCGATCATCGAAGGCGTCATGATGCCGCGATACAGCTTACGTTCCATGATGGCAAATCGCTCAAGGCTTGGGGTATCGGTACTCATGGCATGATACACAAACAGCCTTGGCAAATAAAAAATCCCTGCAAACCAGCAGACCATCGAAATGATATGAAAAGCTTTGATGTATAAAAACATGGTGCTACCTTGTTAGATGTTTGATGAGCTTATTTTACCACCAAACCTCCCATGATAAAAAAAGACGACATATGAAATATCGTCTTTTTGTGAAAATATGAAGCTTAAAATGCCATCTGTGCACCCACGAAGCCACCGACATTGGTATCGCTATCTTGATGCGTGGCATTGATGCCAGCAGTTAAGTTGGTTTTGCCAAGTTTGACCGTCGCACCCAGATGGGCGTGTGTGCTATTTTGTTGATCAAATGACACAGGCATGGCATAGCTCTGATGATAACTTTGATTGGATAAGATGGTTGAATGTACAGTTTTATCACCATCCTTGAATTCGTGCTGATAGCCCAATCCCGCCAAAACGCTGACCTTGTCATTCATCGCATAGTCCACCGTGATACCGATGTCGCCTTGGAAGGATTGCTGCTTGGGTAGCTCATAGCTTAGGGCAGTTGACAGCGTAGGCTGATTTTCAATCAGCGTATTGAGCTTAACTTCTTGGGCACGGATGCCAAGATAAGGGCGATAGGTGACATTGCCTTGGATAAAATCATAGCTGCCTTGTAGTCCTGCATAAATCCGCTTACCTGTGGTTTGAGCTTGATGATTGCGGCTTTCGCCATCCCAAGCGATGCGCCGATCACTGTCTACAATTAAGCGATCAAGTCCGACATTGCCAGTAATGCGCAGACGATCCAAGTCATGACGGTGGTACAGACCAACACCCACTTGTTTGACATCGGTATTGATAGTATCGCTAATCGTATGATCTTGCTTTTGATAAGTCAAATATGCCCCTGAATGCCGCTGTTGATTGGCGATATCAAAGCCAAGCATGACATTGGGCTGATCCGATTTATTTTGCTCATCAAGCTGATGATTGCTGATAGCGCCGTCAATCCATACAGATGACTGGTCACTGCTTAAGCCATTTAAGCGGCGTGACAGCTGCTGGGTGTTTTGGTTGCCTTGTTGGATGATGAGCTTAAGCAATTGTCCCATTTGGACTGGACTATCAATCAAAGAGCGATAATACTGAGCCAAAATACGATGGGTGCGACCTGACGGATGGATACCATCAGCAAAGGCATAGGTTTCATTGGCGTCGGCGGCAGTGGCTTGCCAATCGCTTACTTTACAGCCTAACGAGGACAGGTTGGAATTTAGGTTTTGGCAGGCAGGCTCGGTTACATTCTTAAATCCAAAAGCCGTAGGGTTTTGGGTGGCTTCTTGAAGCAGCCCAAAGGTATTCGCCGCAATGACATTAACCGATTGATCATTCAATGCTTGATATAGAGTCTGGTTGTATATGTTAGCAGCCAAAGTAGCGCTACTGGATTTGGCAGGATCGTTGACAAATCCAGGTGTTAGACCAACATCAGGAATATTAGGCACCAAGACATACTTTGCGCCTGCTTGCCCAAGCTGCTTAACCAAGGCGGCTTGATGGGCAGCAGCAGTGGTGATGATGCCAAGGGCTTGTTCTGGGTTGAGTGCTTCTGTCGCTGCAAACAGATCATTTGCCCCTGTCCACACAGTATAAAGCGCGCTAGGATCGGCTTGGTTATTGGTAAGCGCTAAGTAGTTCTTAATTTGAGTTTGGGTAGAGGGAATCTTAAAAACCAGCCGATCAACTTCTGTCGCCGTTCTGGCACCGCCGACAGCATAATTGGTACCTGTAAGCGTCTTGCCATCATTGGGATCGGCTTTGTGTCCATAGGCATCGGCGAGCACTGCTGCCCAAGTGGGATCAGGATTGGTGGTGAAAGCAGCTTGGGCATCTTGAAACAGGGGCGCTGCCAAGCTGTTTTTGCCAATTTGTGCCAATCTGCCTGAATCGGTCAGGCTGTCGCCAAAAAACAGGGTTTGGCTAAACTCTTGCGCCCATGCGATCGTGCTAATCCCTAGCAGAGCAAGTGCGACAGATAAGGGGCGAAGCTTGGTAGCGACAGAGCGACATTTGGGAGTATAAAAATGCTTGGTCATATAACGTCCTTGTGTGATTAAAATGAAACTTTATGTGATGATTTGACTGATCTTGTCAGTCCAATCAGTCAAACATCACTGGCATCCTGCCATATTGCCTACATTCTGTATATCGCTTATGCTGATAGCGGACACTCTGCTGGCAAATCAGTATTAACCGCCGCGCCGCTCATGGCATCGATGATTTTGGGCTTTGGTGTGGGCTTGGCAGGCGTAAGACCAAGTTCAGCCATCAGTCGGTCGTCATGTGAGGTTGATTGATTGCCAGTGGTCAAAAGCTTATCACCATAAAAGAAAGAGTTGGCGCCTGCCATGAATGCCAAAGCCTGCTCTGCGTCACTCAAGCTTTCGCGTCCAGCTGATAGTCTGACATAGCTTGTTGGGCAACAAATGCGTGTCACTGCGATAGTGCGAATCCACTCAATCACCGATAAGCGACCTTCAGCAATCACTTTATCACCAAGCGGCGTGCCAGCAATCGGTACAAGCAAATTAACCGGAATGGACTGCGGCGGAATGGGCATTTGGGTCAGCTCATACACCCAGTCGATGCGATCTTTGCGGCTCTCGCCCATGCCGACGATGCTGCCTGAACAGACATTGATCCCAGCGTCGCGCACATGGGCGATGGTCTGTAATCGCTCATCATAAGTGCGCGTACTGGTCACCGTGTCATAATAGCTGCGCGAGGTGTCAAGATTATGATTATAATAGTCAAGCCCAGCATCCGCCAAAGTCTTGGCTTGCTCAGGCTTTAGCATGCCCAAAGTCATACAAGTTTCAAGACCCATTGCCTTGACTTCGCTGATCAAGTCGACCAAATAAGGCATGTCTTTGTCGCTAGGATGCTTCCAAGCAGCCCCCATACAAAAGCGCGATGACCCTTGCGATTTGGCTCGGCGAGCAGCAGCCAGTACTTTTTGAATTTCCAAGCGTTTTTCGGCACTCAGACCTGTTTTGTCTCGATAATGACCTGATTGAGAGCAGTAGCCGCAGTCTTCGGGACAATTGCCTGTTTTGATGGATAATAGCGTACTGATTTGCACTTCGTTGGCATTG
The DNA here is from genome assembly GCF_002014965.1 of Moraxella canis. Classification (GTDB taxonomy): domain Bacteria; phylum Pseudomonadota; class Gammaproteobacteria; order Pseudomonadales; family Moraxellaceae; genus Moraxella; species Moraxella canis. The sequence continues at coordinate 290,167 of NZ_MUXT01000001.1, read as the reverse complement.
AAATGCTCGCGGTGCACCGTTTGCGCCTGCATCAGCAGATCCATCAAAGGCAGATCAAATAAGCGTGTAATTTCTTCCTTTGAAATATGTGTCATCATTGTTGTGAGTCTCGCTTGAATTTAGTAAACGATTGTACCCAAAAATTTGCCAAATGGCAACCGCATCTGTCAAGGCAGATTATTTGGAGATTTTTTGTTTGATACTGCCGATAAAGTCTTTGGCGGTCTTGGCATAGGGCTTGGCCTGCTCAATATAGCCGCGATATTCTTCAGGAATGGTGGCGGCTTGTTTGGCGATACCTGCAAACCAAAGCACCAATTTATAATCGCCAGTGACTTTGACATCGCCATCTTGAATGGCGGTCATCAAAGCGGCAACATCGCCTTTGGTCAAAAGCTTAGCGCCAGTCATAGAATCTTTAAAATCAATCGTCAAATCAGGATGCTGTGCTTTACCCATGGTTTGCCCAAAATGACCGTTCTCAAAACGATAATAACGCTCAACATCTGGCGCGGTGAATTGAATGCAAACGGATTTGTCTTTGACAAGATGATTAAAAGAATCGTTATCACGAGTTTTGGCAAGATTTTGTAAGCGCAGACCGATCGCTGCCAAAAGTGCGTCTAATGGATCTGTCTTGACATTGATAATCGGAAGGGTAAACATGGCGTATCCTTGAACTGAGTGGGGTAAATTAAGCGTTAAGATCCAAACGGTGACCTAGGGCATAAATCACACCCTCAAGTCCTGTGATATTGACGGCAGCTGATGCCTTGGCTTGTACGATGGGCTTGGCATGATAGGCAATGCCAAGATCGCTTAACGCCATCATGGGCAAATCATTGGCGCCATCGCCGATACAGATGACTTGCTGCATCGGCAAGCCCAAGCGTTCAGCTACTTTTTGAGCGATGGCAGCTTTTTGGTTGCCATCTAAAATATTATCATCAACCATGCCTGTCAAGCGGCTGCCATCATCAAGTAAGGGATTGGCATAGTATTCATCCATGCCCAAAGTCTGGCTGACATATCGAGCAAATGGCTCAAATCCCCCCGAAACGAGCACTGTGTGATAGCCGATGGCTTTGAGCGCGCGGATGGTGGCTTGGGCGCCTGGTTGGATGCGGATGTGCTTGGCTATGATCTCATCGATAATGCTGATTGGTGCATCTTCTAGCAAAGATACACGGCGCGCAAAGCTTGTGGCAAAATCAATTTCACCGCGCATGGCTTGCTCGGTAATGGCAGAAACCTGCTCTTCGACACCGCAAAACTTTGCCAATTCAACAATGACTTCTTCTTCGATCAGCGTTGAATCCATATCAAAACACGCCAAGCGATGGCGCGTGAGCATCTTATCTGCTGACAAGATATGAACATCGGCAGTAATCGCGCTTGATAAATGGCTGGTGATTTGGTCATCGATGATATGCGCCGCCGCTGTTTTACTGATCTGACCCATATCATGCTTGGGCGTCAGCAGATAGCGATGGATATCGACTTTGGTTAATGGGGTGTCGGTAGTGATCAGGTGTGCGTGAGCTTTGGCGATTTCATCATCTTGAACCACTGCCAGTTGCCAATTGGCTTGAGTATCCACCCAAGCTTGCATCAATGTATCAATATCAGCATTTTGATCTGCCGGCGTGATGACGATGATGGCAAATAAAGGCAGCTTTGATAGCTTGGCGGCGATATCATTAGCGGTAAAATCCTCACCCACCACTTCGCTTGGCAAATGATGAGCAACGGTATTTAGGGCAGTTTGCCATGCTTGGCTATTTTTGGGTAGAGCATAGGTAAAAGACATATCAAACCTTTGAGGCGATTGTTATTATTGAATGGAATTTTACCATATTAGCAGTTAATCAAGCATTTTAAAAGACTTAAAGCGGATTTTGTCGGTGTAAGAGGGGTTTGATCAATCAAACTCATTTAAATTTTCAAAAAATACTTAGTTTTAAAAAATACTCAGGCAGTCTGGATCATGTCGCCCAAATTTTTACTGTTAAGCGGATAAAATCCTGTCTAGCCCATAGCTATTGAAATAATTAATGCTATAATAATAAGATTTAATTTTTATGATTTGGCAATTCTCATGACATACTTAGCACCCAGACAGGGTATTTTTGCGGCAATCGTTTTGGCGAGCTTGGTTTTGCATTTATTATTTTTTGTAATCAGTGCCGAGCGAGGGATCAGCGCACAAAATCAACAGGCGGTTGAGCGCAGTGTCATGTTGCTAAGTCAAGAAATCGCAGCACCGCTGGCGGCTTATGATCGTGTGAGTATGAGTGTCATTGCAGAGCCTTATGTTGATGAGCCCATGATCGCTTATGTGGGGATTTATGACAGTCAAGGCGGAGTGTTGGTACCGCTTGGAGAGTCGGCGGAAGGCTATCGCGCCGAAGAAGTGGTGACATCAGGAGATCAGGTGCTTGGTAAAGTGGTCGTACAAGCCAAGACGGTGAGCCGTGCAGAGATTTTATCAGGCAATTGGGTGTTTTTATTGAGCGTGATTGGGCTACATATCATATTGTGGCTGATTTATGGCTATGTGGCGCGCCCAACTGAGGACCTTAAAGCTCAAATTGCTAAAGATGTGCGCACCGAGCTATTATCTAAAGGGATTTTGACCGAGCAAGTCACCACCGCGCCTGCTGCACACACCCAAGCAGCCGAAGATAGCGAGGCAGCGCCTGATGAAGAGGTGCAGGCATCAACCGAAAATCATCATGACTCAGATCATACTGAGCTTGAGCTTGCTGCTGCTTATACGGTTCAAGTTAAGTTCCAAGATCCGCACAATTTATTGACGGCGGTTAGCATTGAGTCCAAAGAGGCTTACTTTGCTTTGTGTGATCAGTTGTTTGAAAGAGCGTGTCATGCGCTGCTTGAGCTGCCTTTATTTGCAGGCGTGGCAATGACCGATCAAAACTCATTTACCGATCAAGGGGCATCGGTTACGCTCTATGCCATCGATGATCATGCCAAAACAGCGGCAGCGGCAGCGCTACTTTCTCAGCTACTATTAATGGTCAATGAAGTGGTGTATCAAAAGCATCGTGAGCTAAAACGCTTTGCCTTGCCTATCAAGACCGTCACCAGTGATTCAGAGCTGTCAGATGTTGCCAAATCCATCTTGACCATGCGAAAAGAAAAATCACTGATCATCTTTGGGGAAGCTGGTCGCAATCAAGCCGCCATGTATATGACTTTGGCTGCCATCACGCATCCAAGCACGGTGCATGAACGAGATGGTCGCGAAGTCGTTGGTATGACTAGTGCCACCGCTGATCGATTGAAAATTGCACGAGATAAAGCGCTTCTTGGTGATGATAATGCTTGACAAAATATTCAATTGGCTTTATAAGGCTACAGTAAAGACCTGATTTTTAGCAAAAAGTCAGGTCAACTGCAAATTTCAACGCACAAGGAGTCATTATGAGTAATATTAATGATGATTTTGATGATGATAATTTTGACGAAGATGCTGATGCCATCCTTGTCGATGAAGGCAAGGCAAAACCCCTTGAAAAACGCCTAAAAATCGATGCTTTGCTTGAAGAGCAGCGTTTAAATAAGCTAAAGCGCGCCTTAGAAGATGGCGATGATTTTGCTGAATTTGATGATCTGGATGATGAGTTTGATGATCTGGATGATGATTTTTAAAGTCTGAAGATCGCTTTTGGATATTGAATTAAGCTGTCATGGTGATCTTTGGGCATAGCTAACATTTGACCCACAAAAGTAATGAGTCTGTTATGAATAAACAAGAATTGTTTGAGTATTTAGAATCTCCTGCCAACGAAATGGGCTTAGATCCAATTGCCGCCCATGGATTTTTGACAGCGACTGTGGTGGGTAAGCCACTGCCTAATTGGATATCGGCGTTTTTTGAGGGTGCCGATGCCCAAGTCCCCGCTGAGGTGAAAGATGCTTTAAAGGCTTGGCAGCAAGAGCTGATCGACACCCTAAAAGCAGAGCAGCCCATCGAATTGCCTTTTGATGCTAGCGAAGAAGCCGAAGATTTTAGCGAAGATGGCGACTTAGCAGCATGGGCAATCGGTTTTGTTGATGCCATGTATTCAGATGAAAATGTGGATTGGTTTGATGATGAAAACACCGAAGAAGATGTGGCAATGCTAACTTTGCCGATGGTGCTATTATCAGGCATTGATGAAGAGATGGATGAGATGCGCGATGATGAAACCTTGGCGCAGATGGCAAATACGCTTGAAGATAATATCACTGAGCTGTTTTTACTTTTTCACACCGATGATTGAGTGTGATTAAAAAGTTAGGCGGGGTGGAGGCGAGTGTCTTCGCCCTGTTTTATCTTAGGATGATTAAATTACTATAATGACACTAAACCAAAAAGAGAATGGTCATGCAATTATCAAATTTAGAACACTTGCCCAACTACATCATCACCGAAAGGCTTGATGTGGTTTATGGCAGTACCGTGCGCAGTAAGCATGTGGGTAAGGATTTTTTGGCGGGACTAAAAAACATCGTTGGCGGAGAATTGACCGCTTACACAGAGCTTCTTGAAGAGGCGCGCCAAGAAGCGATGAGTCGTATGATTGCCAAAGCCCAAGCGTTGGGCGCTGATGCGATCGTTGGTATTCGTTTTTCGACATCAAATATCGCAGCGGGTGCATCAGAGCTTTTTGTTTATGGTACGGCGGTCAAGGTACAAAAGAAGTTTAATCCTTTTGGGCAAAGCTCAGATGAGTTGCCGGCAGGGTGAGTGCTTATGAGCCTTGAAGAGTTTTTGATGCAGCGCCTTGATTGGATTATTGGACTTGTTTTGATTGCGGTTGGTTGGTATTTTGGCACGCGTGCCGAGCGTCGCCATCTAGAAAGCCTAACGGCAGATGAACACAAATATCAGCACATTCAAGTCTCTAGTGAGCGGTTTTATGAGCCCGAAGGCGTCAATGAGTCAGCCTTAGTGGTTGGTAGTGTGGTAATCGCTCAAGATCAGTTCAAAAGCGTCGCGGCGTCGATTTTAAGCTTATTTGGCAAAAATTTAACCGTCTATGAGACGCTGCTTGATCGTGCTCGCCGAGAAGCAGTGGTGCGTGCTAAGCGTCAGGCGGATGATGCCGGCTGCCGGGCATTATACGGTTTAAGATTTGAGATGACCGAGGTGGAAGGGGGCGTTGAGGTGTTGGCGTACGGCGTGGCAGTCAAATAATGCCTAGGCTCAGTTAGTGTTGGTGAAGTCCAAACAAAATCACTAAAGATACACTCTGCTTGTACTTATTTTCCCCACAAAATCATAATGATTAAGGTAGGAGATAACATCATAAACTGGAAAATTATTTGTTTCTGACAATTTTTTAATAAAGTGTCCGACTGTAATATAATCATCTAATGGCTTTTTGATTTTATCCAAAAGTCCCATCTCTCATACCTTATTCATGCCCTGCCAAATAAAAGATAGCAGGCGTGGCGGTCTAAGGTGCAAAAATAACCGCTGTTCGGCTCATGACTTCCTAGCCTGCTAAAACTGTTTTATGTTTTTAATAGATCCATTAATTTAGGATTGATAAAAATCTTTTCATTACCAACCGTCACCATCTCAAGCACACCAATATCACATAACTTTTTTAAATAATTACTCACCGTTTGGCGTGCGCCAAGTCCTTTTTGAACCAAATTAGCAATACGGCAATACGGCATTTCAAAGATAGCATCCAATAAATCACGGCTATAAATCTTTGGCGCTTCCGCCTTGATGGTTTCGCCTGTATCTTGGTGTAGTTGCTTAATGCTTAATATCTTGGCGGTTGTCCAATCGCTGGTATCTTTGATGGCATTTAGCATATATACTAGCCATGTTTCCCAATCGCCTTTTGTAGTGACAGTTAAAAGCGCATCATAATAGCCCGCTTTATGGTTAATGATATAGCGACTAAGATACAATATCGGAAGATCTAATAACCCTTTATCTATCAAATATAAAATATTGATAATCCGCCCTGTGCGTCCATTTCCATCAAAAAATGGATGAATGGCTTCAAATTGATAATGAGCGATTGCCATTTTAACCAATGGATCTAAATCATCATCAGTGTGTAAGAAATTATCCCAATTCGCTAAAAGTTCATTAATGGCTATGGGATCATCTGGTGGCGTGTAAATGGTTTGTCCTAGGCTATTTTGTAGCTTTGTGCCTGTGGTTTTTCTTACGCCAAGCGATACGCCTTTAATTGTTTGGCAGATTTGTAAGGCGGTTTGACTTGACAAGGGTCTATCCTTAATTGCTTGTATGCCATCATAAAGCGCTGTTCGGTATCTTAACGCTTCTTTGGTGGCATTATCTGCATGATCGTCATCAAATGCGTGCTGAAATAGCTTATCCGTGGTAGTAACAATGTTTTCTATTTCACTACTGCCTTTGGCTTCTAGCATGGGAATGGCATTGATTAGCATGGTTTGGTTTGGGATTAGTTCACCTGCTTGTTTTAGTCCTGCTAGGCTTGCCCGTGCTTCGACGCACATTTTTAAGATGGTGCGTGTTTCTATATCTTTGGCAGGTGGCAGGCGTGGCAGATCATTAAATGGTTTTTCTGCGTCAAAGGTCATTGTTCTAGCCCATGTTAAGAAAATTGGATTTTTTTAACATTATACCATACCTATGTTAAATCATTTAACATTGCACCGATTGAATGTTAAGAAAATTGGATTTTTTTAACATTAAGTCTTAATCACGCCTGCGCCCAATTCTCCAATCTCACCCCATACCGCTCAAAATCTTTGGTATTGTTGGTGACTAGGGTTAATTGGTGAGCTTTGGCATGGCAAGCAATCAGCGTATCAAAACTGGCTTTATGGTTGGCGGTTTTCATATATTCACCAAAACATACGGCAGATTTTTCATCAAACGGCAACACCTGAAGTAAGCCACGCAAACGCTCAAACTCTGCTTTAGGCTCGTATTTATCCAAGCCCCTTAATAATTCTGCCCATGTGATCGCACTCATACCAACTTCGCCCACATGACAACTGGCAAAACGATCTAGCACGCTTTTTGGCTGGTGTTTTAAAAGATAAATACAAATATTGGTATCAAGCAGATATTTCACCAGTCACGCCCCACATCATCTAACTCCATGCGCTCAAATTCATCACTCATCTTATCGCCCAAGGCTTTAAAAATCTGTGGCACTTCATCTAAGGTGGTGACGGGTCTAATAGTGATTACGCCATTTTCTTTGCTAAGAATTAATGGGGTGTTGGCAGGATAGGCAAACTCTTTGGGCAATCTTACCGCTTGAGAATTACCCGCCATGATCGGCTTGGTGTGTATGGTTGGCATGATGATCCCCTAAGTAATGATTATTTGTAGTTACATTATAAGGGCTTTTATCAAGCATAACAAGGTTTATCAAAGTGGCTGGATCTGCCCAAGCATTAGATGGCGTTAGATTGTTGTTGTCTAATTAGATTTTGTCGATATAAAAGCGATCTAGTCCACAAATCAGCCTGTCAAAATGTAGCGGTGTAGCGGATTTTAAAAGGTGCTGGGCTAACTTTCCCCTACTTTCCCCATTTTTTAGGTTTTTATTTTGATTTGGGTATCGGTGAGCATTTTTTTACCCCTTGTTGGTATCGGTTTTTATGATACCAACAAATTAATTGGATTTAAAGGGATTGAATGATACCATATAGGACAAGAAAAAAGGCTTAAAGCATTGAAAATAAAAGGGTGTCGCACTGAAATGGACACCCTTAAACTCATGTTTGGTAGGCGTAAACGGACTCGAACCATCGACCCCCACCATGTCAAGGTGGTGCTCTAACCAACTGAGCTATACGCCTGTGTAATAGGACGCTATTTTACCAAATTTTTTGTAGATTGCAAGCATTTTTTATCATTAATTTAATTTTTCTCATTTGAATGCTGATAAATATCAATCGGTGTCTTAAATGGGCGGTTTGGCAGCTCCTGAACCAATTTAGGCACCAAATAACCCGGCAAGACTTCAAGCAGCTGCCAATATAGCCGAATGGCGTCACTAATAGCGATGTCAAAGTGTGCCGCACCTTGCACCTTATCAAGGATGTGCAGGTAATAGGGCAAAATCCCGGCACCAAACAGATCTTGGCTAAGCTTACTCAAAGTATGAATGTCATCATTGATGTCGGCAAGTAGCACGCTTTGATTTAATAAAGTTGCGCCGGCATCTTTGAGCTGTTTTGTTTTGGCGATCAGATAATCGTCAATTTCATTGGGATGATTGATGTGGAGCACGATCACGATATTTTTTTGATAGTGGCGGATCAGCGTAATCAGCTCATCATCCACACGATTGGGCAGCACCACCGGCAGGCGAGTGTGAAGTCGCACCGTGCGAATGTGAGCGATATCGGCAATCTTATCTAGCCAAAGCTTAAGTCGCTTGTTGCTTAGGCTCAGCGGATCGCCACCACTTAAAATCACTTCATCAACTTCTGTATGCTTGGTGATGTAATCCATGACCGCATCCATCTCGTGCGTGCTTGGCTGATTGGCATGATAATCAAAATGCTGACGAAAACAATAGCGGCAGTGCACCGCACACGCACCGGTGACGGTCAGCAGCACACGAGATTGATATTTATGCAATAAGCCCTTGATGGGATTATGATTATTTTCATCCAAAGGGTCGGTGCTGTAGCCACCGATCGTCCACGTTTCTTTGGTATCGGGTAGGACTTGGCGAAGTAGCGGGTCATTGATATCGCCTTTTTTCATTTTTTTGATAAAGGCGTGTGGCACTCGTAAGCCAAATTGCTTGGGGGTGTGTACCTGAGCTTGTTTTGGCAAATCAAGCAAGGCAAATAAAGTGTCTAGATCGCTGACCGCGCCTGATAGCTCAGCTTGCCAATCTTGAAAGTCATCAGATAATGCGGAGTGATAAATTTTTTTTGTAGAAATCATGGTTTTGTTTTGACAAAAATTACTAAAACTTTATATAATGAAGTGTTGCGCCGCATTATAGCGCATTTTTTAAATAACGATTTGAATTTTAACTGAGCGATGCTCCGATTGACAACTGGCAGGTAAATAATGGCAAGTTTTTCTACAAACGACTTTAAAGCAGGTTTGAAGGTGATGTTGGATGGTAACCCATGTTCCATCCTTGAAAATGAATATGTAAAACCAGGTAAAGGTCAAGCTTTCAACCGCGTTAAGCTGCGCAACCTACGCACAGGCAAAGTGCTTGAGCAGACCTTTAAATCAGGCGATTCGCTTGAAGGTGCTGATGTGATGGATGTGGAAATGAACTATCTGTATAACGATGGCGAATTTTGGCATTTTATGCATCCTGAGACTTTTGATCAGCTACAAGCAGACAAAACTGCAATGGGCGATGCTGCACAGTGGCTTAAAGAAAATTCAAATGCTTTGTGCACTTTGACGCTGTTTAATGGTGCGCCACTGTCGGTTACACCACCAAACTTTGTTGAGCTTGAAATCGTTGAAACCGATCCAGGCGTTCGCGGCGATACTTCAGGCGGCGGCGGCAAGCCAGCACGCCTTGAAACAGGGGCGACGGTGCGTGTACCTTTGTTTGTACAACAAAATGAAGTGGTGCGTGTAGATACGCGCACGGGTGAATATCAAACGCGTGTCACCGCCTGATAGATCGCCCTATGATAAGCAGTGTTCTTTTGAGCACTGCTTTTTTATTTGAATGGTTTTAAGTTTGAATCTTTGCTACTTTTGTTTTATCTGTCATCACTAAAATTTGACACAGCTTACAAATCATCAGATAAATTAAACAGAATGATTGAGAATCCACTCATGACAACAGATGACAAAAAACGTGCATAATGTTAAACTACCATGACACATTTTGAAATACTTTTTGTCAGTTTTGACTGAAAATTTATAACGAGAATAATTATGACAAAACTCTACCAAAGAACGGTAGCCAAAGCGATCACAGCAACTGGCATCGGACTACACAGCGGCAAAAAAGTGACGCTCACTTTGGCGCCAGCCGAGCCTGATACAGGCATTGTCTTTGAGCGCACCGATTTGGGCGCATCGGTTCCGATGGCAGCTGAGCTTGTACAAGATACCATGATGTCATCTAATCTGGTTTTGGGCGATGCCAGAATTGGTACAGTTGAGCATTTGTTGTCAGCCATTGCAGCTTATGGGCTGGATAATTTAATCATTCAAGTGGATGCGCCAGAGATTCCGATCATGGATGGTTCAGCGGCGCCTTTTTTGTATTTGATTGATCAAGCAGGCATCGTCGAGCAAGATCAGCTAAAAAAATTCATTAAAATCATCTCACCGATTGAAGTGACTGATGGCGACAAATGGGCGCGCCTTGAGCCTTATGATGACGGCTTTTTGATGGATTTTGAGATTGATTTTAATCATGCTGCCATTGCTGCTACCGAGCAGACGACACAGCTTGATTTTAATACCGCAAATTTTGCACTAGAAGTGGGGCAGGCACGTACTTTTGGATTTTTAAAGGACATCGAATATCTTCAAAAAAATAATTTGGCACTGGGCGGCAGCTTAGATAATGCTGTCGTACTTGATGAAGATTCTGTGGTCAATCAAGATGGCTTGCGTTATCCCAATGAGTTTGTGCGCCATAAAATGCTAGATGCTGTGGGTGATTTGTTTGTGATCGGGCATCCTTTGCTTGCCAAGTTTTCTGCTTATAAATCGGGGCACGCACTCAACAATGCGCTCATCCGAGCGGTACTAGCAGATAAAAGTTGCTATAAAATTGTAACATTTTATGACAAAGAATCTTGCCCGATTGATTATGTCGAGGCTGTTTAGCTAAAGTGTAAGTTAATGAGCAAAAACTAAAGCATTTAATTTTTTGGCAAAGTATTTGTAAGGTGACAGACATATTTTAGTTTTTGCATAGTGTCGATTTTATTCTTGTCATTGTACCCAATCAAAAACGACTGATTGGGTGCATTTTTTTTGGGGTGGGAAAATAAAGCTTATGATGGGATTGATAATAGTGGCGAATCAATATCAGTCTAAATTATCATGCGTCACCAAAATTATATCGCTTAAAACCTGCCATCCGACTAAAGTGCTTCATTTAAAATTACAAAAAATTACAAAAATAAGTGTTTCATTACGAATCACGCCCTGAGTTCATACACAATTTACTCAGATAAACTGTTTAAATTTAATTAATAAAATTATTTTTTTTGATCTTTATTTGAGCTTGCAAGCTGCGTTAAAGCTTGATTTAGCCGTTCATTTTGTGTGACAAATTGTGCTGTCTGTGTTATCATTTGCCTTGTGTTTTCGCTTAGGATCTTTTTTGAATCATCTGGGCGAGCGTCTGATTGCACCGATTTTGGCGAAGTTGTCTTTGATGAGATGATCAGCTTGATTGATTGTAACTGGCAAAAACGCTGATCATAAGCACGTAAAGCTTGAACACAATTTTCCATCATATATCGTGCGTGATTGGCAGCGGTTGGCGAGCTCATTGCTAGAGTTATCTCCACCGGCGAGACATTAACCACTTGACAGGTCAAAAGTATGTCGTTGGGCAATACACCTGCCCATGCTTGACGAACGAGCTGTGTGTGGTGTTGTAGATGATGATATCGATACAACAAATGTTTTGGAATAGCAGCGCCGGCAGCCGCTTGTTTTTCGACACGGCTTGCAAGATGATTGGGTTTGCGAACTTTGGCGACCAAATCATTGATTGGCGTGGTTTTTGTATGATCAGACATGGCTCACCTAAAATGATAAAAAGATCTATGGACATGGTGTCCGCAGAGCAAGTGTATCACGCCTTTTGAGAAAATGGTAATTTCAGCCTTATCGAGATTACCATTTTTCTAGTGCACCAAGGATGTGCGCTGTGTGCCACAAGCTTTAATCAAAACCAATCAAATGTACGCCGATGAAGTGATGCAATGGGGCTAATCATCCACCAACCAACCCATAGGATGAGCGCTGTCTGTGATAGCAATGCCAAAGCAAGCTTTTGAGGTGTGAGGAATCTAAATGAAACGAGTATTTTGGCTGCTGTCAGCCGTCGGTCTGACCGTTGCACAATCAAGTGCAGCACAAAGTGCGTATTCAAATAGCTCTACCCAAACCCCTTATGTGGCTAGTATTCCAGACGATATTGACAGCGTCATTAATGGCTTGATAGCAAGCAGTCAAAACGCTCAAGTTCGTACTTATCATCAGCCCACCAGTACAACCACTATCCAAAACTTTAGCGCCAATTTTCAGTCGCCAGTTTCGGCGGTTGATCGCTTGACAGCCAGCAGCGCTCCAAGTGTCGCTGCAGCGGCGGCATCGCGTGCTGCACTGGGTCGTTCGATTGGTCGCTGTGCACTCTATGTGCGCCGTGCGCTTCAGTCAGCAGGTTATGAATTCACACCGCAGCCATCTGCTTATCAATATGCAAACGGTACATTGGCAAGCGCAGGCTTTGTGAAAATCAGCAATGACAATTATGTCCCACAAGTTGGTGATATTGCTGTTTTCAACCGCACTTCAAAAAATCCGCATGGTCATATCCAAATTTATGACGGCAGCCAGTGGGTATCAGATTTCCGTCAGCCAAAATTTAGCCCATATAGCCAACACAATGGCTACAGCGTATGGCGTGATGCTCGTTATAATGATGCGTCTGCAAATACAGGTATTATGCTTGCTTTGAACGAACAGTAAACTGTACGTTTGGACATGATAAAAGCCCAGTTAAGTTAAACTGGGCTTAGTTTTTTTTTGTTTAAAAGAGTTTAAATCGTCTGAGTGAATTAAATATAATCAGACTCTTGTAAGCACTCGATCGTTGCTTGAATGAATGATGTGTCATCCACAATGATATCGGAAATGACATAACGACCATTTAGTTTGATAAATGCAAAATCAACAATTTCTACTGGTTTACCGCCCTGTATACCCACATTAAACCGTGCTCTTACCTGACCGTTTTTTAGCAGGGTGTAATTTGCCGAACGATTAATGCGGCTTTGGACATAATCTTGACCGCCGATCCAATCCCAAGGCGCGCATGAAATATAGTTATCCCTTTCGGCAACGAATTCGGCGTAGTTGGCGATGGTGGAAAAATCGTTATCGGCGTGACTTAAGATGGTTGGAATTCGCTGCTCTAAATTACTGACGACTTTTTTGGCGATGGCGATTTTGCTTTGGTTGTCTGATGGATTAGCATGGCTGTATGTGATGGCAAGTGGCGCGAGAGCCAACAAAAAAGCTGTCTTTTTAAGTACCTTTTTCATAATTCATCCTAAATGATCGCTAAGATATGCTTATCATAGCATATATTTTTTATTTTAAAATGATTTTATGGATAGGCAGGTAAAGCTTAAAATAGCAATCATTAAATATGGGTAATAATAGCTAAGAGGGATGCGTTTACAACCAATATGTTCGGTCATGAAAATCAGGCGGGCTCGCGTGCTTAACGGCATAATAAATAGCCAAGGGCGTTGAGTGGATGGTTGGATATAAAATGGCAGTTAAATTAAATTGATATTGACTCAATCTAAGCGCCTGAGTGTGATGATGAATATGAAATGCCAAAACATAACCATCATCCAGTGCAGTTATTTGGCGCATGAATAGAGCGTGCCCAGTGTCTAAGATAGGAGGCATCTGATCGGGCGTACGGTAGCTGTCAAATCGGTAGATGTTATAACGCCCATCGGGAGCAAAATTGATTTCGATATATTCTGCAGACTCTTTGTTTGCTAAGAAACACTCAAAACAATCAGACAACCACAAATAATCAGCTCGCTGCATTGAAGTACTTTTGATGTGTTTATCAAAAATCTCTTGGGTGTGCGTGGTTTTCTCAATAAAAAAACTGATTTTAATACCATCGCGATCCTGAGCAATGTGAGCGTATATCTTGGGCGAAGTGAAGGCTTTGCTTGAATAAATGGCATCATGATCACAGATGCTGCTATCAGTGACAGGCAGTAATTCATACACAAAAAAATCATCAGGCGAAAGCTGCACGACAGCCTCCATAGCCTGATGTAATGTGTTGCAGCTCATCAAATCGATTAAAATCCGAATCGCGCCAAATTGGACAGCTTAGGATTTGGCTCAGAATTGGCGCGCAGAAGTAGTACCATACGCCCAATGTGGTGGATGACCTCAGACTCGGTCGCCTCCGCGATGGCAGCCGCACAATCTTTGCGTTCATCGGCTGTGCCAGCAGGGATTTTGATCTTAATCAATTCATGGTCATGAAGCGCACGCGACACTTCCTCGACCAGATTTGGTGTGATGCCATGACCACCGATCGTCACAATCGGGCTCAGCTGATGACCAATGCCACGCAGGGCTTTGATGTCTTGTAGTTTTGCTTTTTTATTCATAAAAACTCAAAGTTGGCTATAAAAACCTCATTATATCAAATTGGGCTAAGTTTTTCATATAAATATAAAATTAATATATTTTTAAACTTGACAAAAAATTTAAGGATATTTATTATGATTGTGCACAATAATATTGCTTGATCGTATCTGCGATGGAATTGGTTGGGCAAGTGCTCATTTATTTTATTCAAGCTCTTTCAGGGAGAAAGTATGTCGATTTCTGCGTTTAAAATTTTTGCGGTGAGTATTTCAGCTGCAGCCCTTGCTGCTTGTAGCAGTAGCTCTTCTCCAAGCCCTGCGCCAAGCCCTACAACGCCAACTATTAATACTCCATCAACTGGCTCAAACAATACTAAGCCTACAACGCCGAGTAAGCCTACCAGTCCTGCTATCAAAGGTAATCAAATCAATTTTAACGCCAATAAGATTGCCGGCGCCAATCAAGCAACCGCCAACACCAGTGATGTCGCTGTAGTGACTATTGATGGCAAGGCAGTGAGTTTTGATTTATCGGGATTTAATGTTGGTAAGGTAGTTAATATCTCAGCATCAAATATGGCACGCGTTGGCTCTGGAAACGGGTATCTTGAAAGTTCTCGTTTCGGTTACATCAAAGAAGGAGTTAATGGCACACCTGCTTTATTTTCTCAGGGTACCGTGACAAACAATATGCCAACCACTGGTAAGGCAACTTATACAGGTTTTGCTGCCCATGTTGCTAATGGTCAAGTAACCACCCCTAATGCGAAATTTACCGTTGATTATGGTAATAAAACCGTTGCAGGCACTATCGGTAATCATGTCTCGCTTGCAGGTACGATCTCAGGCAATCAGTTTAGTGGCACAAAAAATGGTTTTAGCACCAATGGTTATTTTTACGGTGATGGCGCCAAAGAACTTGGCGGGACTTATAAAAATACAGCGGGTACTGTCAGTGGTGCCTATGGTGCAAAAAAGTAATTAGATGATACTTAAAATCCCTAAGTGTATGCTTGGGGATTTTATTATTGGGGTGGATGATGACAAAAATTTCAAATAAGATTTTATTGCTGATTGGTCTTTGCCTAAGTCTGTCAAGTCAGGCGGATAATTATCATGTATTTGATCAAGAGATCATAAATCCAGTGATGCTTGATGAATCTGATTTGATAAAAGATCCAAGATTGCTTGAAAGTTTTATTTTGCAAGCGATTGACCAACATCGTACAGAAGATCTTCGCTTGCTTCGCACTTTAATTGATCAAAATACGATAGATCCTTTTGTCTACCACTATGGTTTGGGTTATCTTGCGATGCAAGATGGTCATTACAAGCAGGCAATTCGTCATTTTGAGCATATTTTGAAAATAAATCAGGATTTTAACCAAATTTCACTATTGCTCATGCAAGCATTAGCTTTTGATAAGCAATATGCCCGTGCTGATGACATCTTAGTTTCTTTATTAGAAGATCCAAGGGTTAATAATGAGATGAAGCAGCGATTGGTTCAAGATCAAAAGTGGCTCAAAGATCGGCAAGCGTGGCAGACATCTTTGGGCGGCGGAATGTTACACGATACTAATATTAATAACTCGCCAAAAATAAAAAGTTATCAAGGTTGGCAGCTTAGTCCGCCTGTGACAGCTTCAGGGATCAACATTTCTGCAGCTGCCCAAAAAAACACGAATTTTTATCAAAACTTTTCTTTGCAAACCCAGTTTGGGTTTGATGTTAAATACTATAATAAACATCAATTTAACGATATCCATGCTTTGGTTGGAACAGGTATTGCTTATCAAGATAATGATTCGAGCGCAGGTGTCATGCCGTTTTATCAAAAAAGATGGTACGGTAATAAGCCTTATTCAGATACCCTTGGTGCGCGGCTTTGGTATCAAAAGAAATCTAGCCCCAAAGCTTCTATTGGTTTGTCAGGTGCAGCAGGGCAAATAGAACATCAGGAACGTAAGTTTTTGGATGGGCATTATTTTAATACCTCTATCGGTGTGTATGGGTCAAATCAGTGGATGAATATTAATCATCATCAGCAGCATGCTCAAGAAGATAGCGAAAGTTATCAAGATTATGGCGTGTCATTTGGATTTTTGCATTCATGGCAGCCCGTGCATTTAACTCACCGATTTAGTGCTAGTTACCGACATTACGATGCGGCAGATATTTTTAATATCACTAGGCGAGATTGGCGATATGAAACTTGGCACCGACTTTGGCACGAACGCTTTCAATACCGTGGCTATATCCCCAGTCTAAATGTCAATTATGAGCGTGTGGATAGTAATCATTTTGCCTTTGATACCGAAGACATACAAGCATACTTTGAGATACACAAGCATTTTTAATGCCATAACATAAAATTTAACACATTAGAAAGCAACAAAATAGGTAGTTAATTATATTTTATGTTAAACTACCGAGCTATATTTAATATCTTTTTAGTAATTTAAAATTCATGGCAACCCGAATTAAAAACAAAAAATTGTCGAAGTCAAGCCGTGCTTGGATGAAAGAGCACATTGATGACTTTTATGTTCAAAAAGCTCAAAAAGAAGGCTATCGTGCGCGAGCTGCCTATAAGCTTCTTGAAATCAATGAAAAAACAGGGCTGATCAAAAAAGGCATGACGGTCGTGGACTTAGGCTCTGCGCCGGGCAGTTGGTCGCAAGTGGCAGGTCAGCTTGTGGGTGATTCAGGCACATTGATTGCTTCGGACATTCTACTCATGGATACACTAGAAAATGTGACCTTTATTCAAGGTGATTTTCGAGAAGAGGCAGTATTTAACCAAATTATGAGCGAAGTTGGCGGGCGCCGTGTGGATGTGGTATTGTCAGATATGGCGCCAAATACTTCTGGGATGGCTGCTGTCGATCAGCCGCGCATGATGTATTTGTGTGAGCTTGCGGTGGATTTTGCGCTCAAAGTGCTCCCAGAAGGCGGTGCGTTGATCATGAAGGTGTTTCAGGGTGAAGGCTCTCAAGAGCTGCGCGCTCAGATGCAAAAGCAATTTAGCAAAATCAAAAGTATCAAACCTGCCGCATCCCGACCGCGCTCAAAAGAGATGTTTTGGGTAGCGATTAAATAAATCAATCATAGAGTTTACTTGAAATAGCTAAATTCATCAATATATTATATATAGTTAATCAGCATTGGGCGGATTACTCCCAATATCCATAAGCTAAGGATGAGAAAAGTTTGAGCGACATGGTGAAGAATACCTTATTGTGGCTGGCGATCATCGGTATCGTGGTTGTGATTTTTAGCAATCTTGATAGCGGTAGAGCTGATGCCTATACGATGAATTATTCGGCATTTGTGACCGCAGTGTCACAAGGCGAAATTAAAGATGTAAAAATCAGTGGCGAAGAGATTACTGGTACTAAGGTCAATGGCTCTCAATTTGAGACAGTGCGCCCTGAAATTACTGATAACGAATTGATGCCGCTACTGCGTGAGAATAATGTTGAAGTTCAAGGTATCCCACCTGAGCGTCAAGGCGTTGGCATGCAGCTTCTGATGGCGGCATTCCCAATTTTATTAATTGTCGGTTTGTTTTGGCTGATCATGCGCGGCATGAGCGGCGGCGGTGCTGGCGGCGGCGGTATGGGCGGTCGCAACCCAATGAGTTTTGGTAAATCCAAAGCCAAAATGCTGTCAGAAGATCAGGTTAAGGTCACTTTTGCTGATGTGGCTGGGGTGGAAGAATCAAAGCAGGAAGTTGCTGAGATTGTTGATTTCTTAAGAGATCCAAGTAAATTTACCAAACTTGGCGCGACCATTCCTCGCGGTGTTTTGATGGTTGGTCCGCCAGGCACAGGTAAAACTTTACTTGCTAAGGCAATCGCAGGTGAAGCCAAAGTTCCTTTCTTTAGCATCTCTGGTTCAGATTTTGTTGAAATGTTCGTGGGTGTGGGTGCATCTCGTGTGCGTGATATGTTTGATCAAGCCAAAAAAAATGCGCCTTGTATCATCTTCATCGACGAAATTGACGCTGTAGGCCGCCACCGTGGTAGTGGTATGGGCGGCGGTCATGATGAGCGCGAACAGACCTTAAACCAGCTGTTGGTTGAGATGGATGGCTTTGAGGGCAATGATGGTGTGATTGTTATCGCTGCCACTAACCGTGTGGATGTGCTTGATAAGGCGCTGCTGCGTCCAGGTCGTTTTGACCGTCAAGTATCTGTTGGCTTACCTGATATCAAGGGTCGTGAGCAAATCTTGATGGTACATCTCAAAAAACTCCCTGCGACCATCGGTGTGGATATCAATGCTTTGGCACGAGGTACGCCTGGATTTAGTGGCGCTCAGCTTGCTAACTTAGTCAATGAAGCAGCTTTGTTTGCGGCTCGTCGAAATAAAGACAGCGTTGATATGAATGACTTTGAAGATGCCAAAGATAAGCTGTTTATGGGTCCTGAACGTAAATCAATGGTACTTCGTGAAGAAGAACGCCGTGCGACGGCATATCATGAAGCAGGACATGCGTTGGTGGCAGAGCTGCTGCCAGGTACGGATCCTGTGCATAAAGTCACCATCATGCCACGTGGTTGGGCTTTGGGTGTGACTTGGCAGCTGCCTGAGCAAGATGCGATCAGCAATTATAAAGACAAAATGCTCAATGAAATTTCTATTTTGTTTGGTGGGCGTATCGCCGAAGAAATCTTTGTAAATCGTAAATCGACTGGCGCATCCAACGACTTTGAGCGTGCTACCAAATTGGCTCGTGCCATGGTAACTCGCTATGGTATGTCGGATGAATTGGGGGTTATGGTCTATGAAGCCGAAGAGCATGGTGGCTATTTTGGTGGTAGTACTCGCACCATCTCAGAAGCAACACAGCAAAAAGTCGATGATGAGATTCGTCATATTTTAGAAGCTCAGTATGATGTTGCTTATAAGCTCATTGATGAAAATCATGACAAGATGCATGCCATGGTTGAGGCGCTGATGAAATGGGAAACCATTGATCGTGAGCAGCTCTTACAAATCATGGCAGGTGAGGCGCCGCGTGAGCCTAAGAATTATCAGCACATCGTGCAGACGCCTGTGGTAGCCGAAGAGCCTGCTGATGACGATGCGTTGCCGCCGCCATTGCCAGTGTGATTAGCGACTGTATCAAGCATGCTTGATTAAATCATAAAAAATCTCCAAGGTGTACGCTTTGGAGATTTTTTTTAAATTGTTTATTTGGAGCTTGGTTTATAAATGTTCACCAAAGCACTTGATTTTTTTTGCATTTGGGTTTAGTCTGTATGGCAAAGAAATACGCTGAGTTTATTTATGTCAAATTTCATTAGCAATCAATATCATCGTACTAAAGCAGCAGTTGGATTGACAAATACTTTATTAAATGGTTTTCAGATGGTTTATGAAGCAAAGGCATATCGTTCCGATGTACCACGCAATCGATTGACGCCTTATGTGCAAAAATTTTGTCGAAAGATGGCGAATTCATTTGGCGTAAACGTCGTTCAAGTTGAGCCAGTTCCGCAAAGGCACGGACTTTGGGTTAGCAATCATGTCTCTTGGCTAGATATTCCTGTGGTCGGCAGCGTTGCGCCTGTTTTTTTCTTATCTAAGGCTGAAATTGGCGAATGGCCAATTTTTGGACGCTTGGCAAAAGCAGGCGGTACACTGTTTATTCAGCGTGGCTCAGGGGATGTGGGCTCAGTGAGTGATCAAATTGCAGAGTTTTTGAGTGAGGGGTCATCGGTCGTTTTCTTTCCTGAAGCGACAACCACAGATGGCAAGCAGATTAAGAAAATATATGGTAAATTGTTAAAAGCTGCGATCGACACCGACTTGCCAATCTGCCCGATGGTGATTGCTTATGTGGATAAAGAGGGTAAACTGTCTGATAAAGCCGCTTATTACGGTGAGCGAACCATGGTACAAAGCTTAAAGTCGGTGGCAGATGCCCGAGGGATTACTGCGTATGTGTTGCCGCTTGAGCCCATTTATCCTGAGGGTCGAGATCAGCGCGAATTGACCGAAGTTTTGCAAGCAGTGATGCAACAAGGTCTCAAAGACTTACATCAGCGTGTACTGACAGCTTAATCCATCAATAAACAGCCCCAATGATGACCATCGGGGCTTTTTGATTAATCTTTTAAATCAATGACCTGCTGGGCTGCCTTAACGGCTTTTGACCGATCTTCTTGGCTGATCCATTGGGAAGGAGTGCCGCGAAGCTCATGGCTCATAAAGTTCACCCAAATTGGCAGTGCAGCGACGCCACCGTACTCACTATTTCCCAAAGTCGACGGCGTATCAAAGCCCACCCAAACTACAGCCACATTGGTCGGATGAAACCCTGCAAACCAAGCGTCTTTGGCAAGGTTGGTGGTACCAGTCTTACCGCCAACATCACTACGACCCAAAGCACGAGCTCTACGACCTGTACCGCTGGTGATGACTTCACGCATCATATTAGAGATATTGTAAGCTGTTTGGTGAGAAAGTACACGAGGCGCTTGGGTGGCAGCCACATATTGTGGCGCGCTTCTTGGGTGTAGTCTATCGCCAGCTGGTGTGCCAAGCTCGCCTGCTGGCTCTTGTGATCTATTGGCTTCAAATGATTCAATGAGCTTGGCATTGGTTGCTGAAAGATTTTCATTAAAGCAAAGTGCGCAGGCTTGCTGTGGATTGGCTTGATAAATGATGTCATTGCCAAAATCATAGATTCTTTCGATAAAATAAGGCTGAATACGGTGACCACCATTGATGATGGTGGCAAAACCCGTTGCCATTTGTAGCGGTGTGGCGTCGGCAGCCCCCAGTGCCAATGCCAAGGTGGATGGCATGCGCTCCATCTCAAGTCCGCCCATCGCATTCATCAGGTGGCGAGTCTCATCGATGCCCGCCGAGCGCAGTAGGCGAATAGAAGGCGTATTGCGCGATAAAGCCAGTGCACGGCGCAGCGTCATATCGCCTGTGTATCGCCCATCGGCATTTTTTGGCTGCCAACTGCCAACACGAATCGCTGCATCAGAGACCAAACTGTCTGGTGTGTGTTTGCCTGATTCAAGAGCTGCAGCAAAAACAAAAGGCTTAATGATTGACCCTGGTTGGCGATATCCTTGGATGGCGCGATTAAATTTGCTGTGATTAAAATGAAAACCTCCAACAACAGCACGCAAGGCGCCATTTTCAGGATCCAAAGAGATCAGCGCACCTTGAACTTCGGGAATGGATTCCATACGCCAAGCGGTTTTTGATTCATTGAGCGGAGAGATGCGGACGATATTACCGACCTTGACCATTTGATGAGCATTACTGTAACCACCGCCGACACGGTTAGCATCATAGTAGCGACGCGCCCAATTCATGCCTGACCAGCCGATGGTGACAGTTTCTCCAGATTGAAGCTTGGCTTCAAAGCTTTGGTTATTGACCTTGGTGACTTTGGCAGGATAAATATTGTCAAAATTTCTACGACCTTCAAGCGTTCCTTCTTCTGCTTCGACACCGCGCCAACCATGACGACGATCATAATTGCGCAGTCCACCCACCAAAGCAGCATCAGCAGCCAACTGAGAGCCGCTATCAATGGTAGTCTGAACACGCCACCCTGAATCCATCACCGCCTCGCCATAACGCTCCACCAAAGCGGTGCGAGCCATCTCGGCAACATAGGGCATGTTTAAGTCAAGTTTTTCTTGATAGATGTTTAGTCCCATGGGTTCAGCAATGGCGGTGTCTCGCTCAGATGCAGTGATGAAGCCTTCTTGATGCATGCGCCCGATAATCCAGTTGCGTCGCTCCATGGCGCGCTCGGGATTGACCACAGGATTATAGGCCGAAGGGGCTTTGGGCAAGCCTGCAATCATCGCCATTTGGGCAATCGTCAGATTCTCTAAGCTTTTAGAATAGTAACGGCGCGCAGCAGCTTGAATGCCATAAGTGCCTTCGCCCAGATAAATTTTATTGACATATAACGTTAAGATTTCGTTTTTTGTGAGCTCATTTTCAATTTTGCGGGCAATGAAAAGCTCGGTCAGTTTGCGATTGATGGTGCGCTCAGGGCTTAAAAAATAGTTCTTCGCCACCTGCATGGTAATGGTCGAGCCACCAGTTTGAGTATCGTTATCACTGACAACTTCGGTCAGCGCGCGTCCCATCCCTTTAACGCTGATACCACTGTGCTCAAAAAAAGTATCGTCTTCTGCCGCCAAAAACGCCTGAATCATACGCTCAGGAATTTGATCAAAGGTTACAGGCAAAGAATAGCGATTGCCATATTGTCCGATTAGCTTATTATCGGCAGTATAAATCTGCAGCGGCATCTCAAAACGGGAGTTGTCCAGATTTTTGACGTCAGGTAAGGTTGGCTCAAGATACATCGCCATCCCATAAAACCCGATTGGAAACGCCAAAACCAAAATCCCAAATAGCGCCAAAACGCTTAAGATCACTTTAGATAGTATGGCGAGTAGTGACGCAGAAAAAGTGTTTTTAGACATAAATTCTTTGCTTGCTATAGACCTAATCTCTTATTTTACTAGGTTGTAGATAGAATAGCTAGTTTTTATTGGTAATTTCGTGTAGAGATGATTATGTGTGTGTTGGATAAATTTTTACGATTTTGTGTTATGCTAAAGCCAATTTATCAATGCTTGAGATGTGCAGACACCCTATGACTCGTATTAATTTGATCGACCCAAAGGATTTGACGGATCAGCATTTGTTTGCCGAATTTCGAGAAATTACGCGGATTTTTACGCTTGTACAATCCGCTGTCGCCAAGCATGGGATCAGCGACACGCTCAAAAAGATTCCTTCAAGCTATCGGTTGGGCACAGGTCATGTGCTATTTTTTTATGATAAGCTTAATTTTATTGAAAAGCGTTATTTTGCGCTCAAAGAGGAGCTGATCGCGCGCGAGTATCAATTCACGCCCAAAGACAGCATCGTGGGATTTCGCCAAAGCATTGATCCAAGCTTTTATCAAGATTATACACCTACCAAAGCGGATTTGACGCTCTCCATTGAGCGACTACTTGAAAAAATCGCCGCCAAACCGCAGTGGTATCGCAAGCAGGGCAATGTGATTGACGATACAGTGTATCAAGAGGGACTTAAAAATTTGATCACTGATTGTAATTAAGTCACCCATTCAAATAACTTTGTACAATCAGTGCTTGAAAAAATAGGCACCATCCCTATCTTGAAAGATGAAACTTTGATAGGGAGACAACTATGACTAATCCGACCGCCCATCACTTTGAAGCTGAAGTTGCGCAGCTTTTGCATTTGGTGACGCATTCTTTATACTCAAATGCTGATATTTTTGTGCGTGAACTGGTGTCCAACGCATCAGATGCTTGTGATAAGCTGAGATTTTTGGCGACCACAGAGGATGGCTTATATGAAAATGATGGCGAGCTTGCGATTCGTATTGATATTGATAAAGCCGCCAAGACCATCACATTCAGCGATAATGGCATCGGCATGAATGAAGATGATGCGATTGAGCATTTGGGCACGATTGCCAAATCAGGCACCAAAGCCTTTTTGGAAAAATTATCAGAAAGCGATAAAAAAGACGGCCATTTGATCGGTCAATTCGGCGTGGGCTTTTATTCAGGATTTATTGTTGCAGATAAGATCGTCGTTGAAAGCCGTAAAGCAGGCGAGCCTGCTGAACAAGGCGTGCGCTGGGTATCTGATGGCACAGGTAAATTCACCACCGAAACCATCACCAAGCCAAATCGCGGCACATCGATTACGCTGCACCTAAAAGATGAATACGCAGGCGATAGCGAGGAAAATACCAACTATCTTAATCGTCACACGATCAAAACACTGGTCAATAAATACTCTGATCACATCAGCTTGCCAATCCAAATGCCTAAAGAAATTTGGCAAGACGAGCTGGGTGATGATGGCGAGCCAACGGGCAAAGGCGAATACATCACCACCGATGAATACGAGACGGTAAACCAAGCCAATGCACTGTGGACAAAAAGTCCAAGCGAGATCAGTGATGATGAGTATCACGAGTTTTACAAAAATCTTAGCTATGATTACGCTGATCCATTGGCATATACGCACAATCGCGTCGAAGGTCGTGTTCAGTACACGCAGCTGTTATTCATTCCAAGCAAAGCACCGATGGATCTGTACGCTCGCGAGCAGCAGCATGGTTTGAAGCTATATGTTAAGCGCGTCTTCATCATGGAAGATGCTGAGCAGCTGTTGCCGATGTATCTGCGTTTTGTTAAAGGTGTGATTGATACCGCTGATCTGCCGCTGAATGTCAGCCGCGAAATCCTTCAAGAATCTCGCGATGTCAAAGCCATCCGTGATGGTAATGCTCGCCGAGTGCTGACACTATTATCAAGCCTTGCCAATTCTGAAGATGCCGATAAGCAGCAAAAGTTTGCCGATTTTTATCAAGAATTTGGTGATGTGCTCAAAGAAGGTTTGGGTGAAGATCAAGCCAACCAAGCACGCATTGCTAAGCTTTTACGCTATGCCACCAGCACCGATGAAACGGTCGCGACAGGTTTTGCTGATTATAAAGCCCGCATGAAAGATGGTCAAAAAGCCATCTATTATCTGACCGCTGATAATTTGGCTGCTGCCAAAAACAGTCCACAGCTTGAGCTGTTTAATAAAAAAGGCATCGAAGTGATTTTGATGACTGCGCGCGTCGATGAGTGGGCGATGAACTTTTTGCATGAGTTTGACGGCACGCCACTTCAAAATATCGCCAAAGGTGCGGTTGATCTAGGCGACTTAACAGACGAAAATGAAAAGCAAGAAGCCAAACAAGCTGAAGAAAAAATGCAGCCTGTGGTTGAAAAACTTAAAACTACGCTAGGTGATCGCACCAAAGATGTCAGAGTGTCAAGCCGACTGGTGGATAGCCCAGCGTGCTTGGTCGTGGGTGATGGTGAGCTTACGCCACAGATGGCTCAAATGCTCAAAGCCATGGGTCAAAGCGTGCCTGATGTCAAGCCTGTACTTGAGATTAATCCGAATCATCCACTGATCAATAAACTTGAAACCAGTGGCGATTTTGACGACTTGGCACAAGTCATCTTTGATCAGGCGTTGTTGGCTGATGGCGGTCAGCTTGAAGATCCTGCAGGCTATCTAAAGCGTGTTAATAAGCTTTTGATGGGCTAATTAGAGTTGATTTGCCAAACTGCTGTGGAATACCATGGCAGTTTTTTTAGTGCGTATTTGGTTATTAAATCAACAAATGCTAAGCCAAAAACATGTCGGATAAGATACAAAATTTCTGCCCAGTGTAATTTTGCAATATGCTACAATGGTCAGACTTTTTGAAACTGACTTTCGAGAGTTCAATGGGTTTTTTCTCAAATTTTTTCTCAAATCTGGGTGCGTCTTTATGGATGCTGGTGGGCAGCGAGCGAGCGTTTAAGCTTGTCAAGCCAACATTTGCGCAAGCGGCTGCTTTTATGGTGGTGGCGTTATCGGCAAATATTTTATTTGCTTGGCTTGCCGCACCAAGTGACAGCTATTTTAATGAACAAGGTCTGATCAGTTACTTGGTTTGGCCAACCATCATTGTCGCTGCAGGCATCATCATTGCTCAGCGTTCACTGAATTACTCATTGTTGTTTGTGCCGGCAATTTTATGGTTGGCGGCGGATACGCTGCTTGTGCTATTTCAAAGTGGTATTCAGTTTCTTGAGAATGAAAGTCTATTGCCGTTTTGGCTGCACAGTATTTTGCCTACTTTATTTTTGCTGCTATTTGTGTGGCAGACGGCGGCACTTTTGCTGATTTTTGCTAAGCGTTTTGATTGTCCTTGGTATGAAGCAGCGCTCATGCTCATTGCCAGTATCATCTTATTGGTGGTATGGCAAAAAAATACCATCAATCAGCCCATCTTTAAAATGGATGAGGTGGTGGTTGAGCTTGATGAATTGGCATTTTATGAGCAAGCAGCACTCCTGCCTGATCAGCTGCAAGCCATGACTGCAGGTCGTAAGGGTCGGCATGAGTGGTATTTTTTGGGGGCAGCAAGCTTTAGTGAGCAAAATGTCTTTGCCAGCGAGATTATCCAAGCTCGCCAATTATTTGATGCTAGATTTGATACGGCAGGGCGTTCGATTGCGTTGATTAATAATCCAAACACTTGGGGAGAGTATCCCATTGCCACACGCTCCAGCATTGAGCGAAGCCTTGAGCACATCGGCGGGCTGATGAACCCTGATGAAGATGCTTTATTTTTGGTGTTAAGCTCACACGGATCGGTGGATAGGCATGGCGAGCCGATTGGTGAATTGGCGGTGACAAATCCGCCCATGAATTTGCGCCAAATTGATCCTTTTTGGCTAAAAGCCGCTTTGGACAGATCAGGCATTCGCTGGCGTGTGATTGTGGTTTCGGCGTGTTATTCAGGCACATTTATTAATGCGCTTAAAGATCCCTATACCATGGTCATCACCGCATCCAAATCTGACAAGGCTTCTTTTGGCTGTACCGATGATGCTGACATGACCTATTTTGGTCGAGCGTTTTTTAATGAAAGCTTGCCACACTCAGAGGGGGTGATGGAGGCATTTTATGATGCTGCCCCAATGATCAAAGAGCGTGAAATTTTGATGGGTTTTGAGCCTTCTGAGCCGCAGATGGTTATTGGTGAAGCCATGCAGCTTGCCTTGCCTGAGCTTCAAAAAGCTTTATTTCATCATCAAGACAATCCAAGCATCAGCATTCCTTATGGACTGATCAATAAAGCGCCTGATACTGAGCCTGCCCCAAATTAATTGGCTGTTTTCATCATGTCTTAAACTACCGCTGTTATGCTAAAGCAAGCAGCGGTTTTTTGTCATTCAAAGGCGGTATTAGCGGAGCATTTGACCAACTATTTTTGTTTAAAATGGCGAGTATTCCCCCAAAAACCGCTTGTAATTTGCCCGAAATTTCGGTATATTACCTTTGCTTATAATATCACAATTTTTTATGATTTATCACTGATAAATAGTTCTATATTTATCAATAAAAGCTGAAAAAACTGTTCGCCAAATCACATTAGGCAAACCCTGCTTCCACCAATTTAAGGGATGTATCACATGAGTATCCAATCTGCTGTTGAACAAGTTCAAAAAAACTACGCCCACCAACCAGAATTTATCCAAGCGGTTCAAGAAGTCGCCATGACAATCGAAAAAGTGTATGCAGACAATCCTAAGTTTGCAGAATTTAAAGTATTTGAGCGTCTTTGCGAGCCAGATCGCATCATCAGCTTCCGCGTGAATTGGGAAAATGACAAGGGCGAAGTGGAAGTAAACCGTGGATGGCGCGTACAGTTTAGTAATGCCATCGGTCCATATAAGGGCGGCTTGCGTTTCCACCCGACGGTCAATGAAGGTGTACTAAAATTCTTGGGATTTGAGCAGATTTTCAAAAATGCGCTGACCGGTTTACCGATGGGTGGTGGTAAAGGCGGTTCGGATTTCGATCCTAAAGGCAAATCAGATGCTGAAATTCGCCGTTTTTGCTATGCGTTTATGCGCGAATTACACAAAAACATTGGCAAAGACATGGACGTCCCAGCAGGGGATATCGGCGTTGGTGGTCGTGAAGTGAACTATATGTTTGCGATGTACAAAAACTTGACACGTGAATATGAAGGCGTGCTGACTGGTAAAGGCGTGGGCTTTGGCGGCAGCTTGATTCGTACCGAAGCGACAGGTTACGGCTTGGTGTATTTCTTGGATAATATGCTCAAAGCCAACAATGACACCTTGGTCGGCAAAACTGTCCTAGTATCAGGTGCGGGCAATGTGGCACAGTACGCTGCCGAAAAAGCACTACATCTTGGCGGCAAAGTGATCACATTTTCTGATTCTCAAGGCACGCTACATGATGCTCAAGGTTTCACCCAAGAAAAAATTGACTGGGTAAAAGCTCAAAAAGATGCGCGTAAGCCACTATACGACTATGTCGAAAAATTTGGCGGCGAATGGCTGCCTGGTGCCAAACCTTGGCAGTTTGACGCTGATGTGGCTTTACCATGTGCCACCCAAAATGAAGTTAATAAAGAAGAAGCCGAGCAGCTGGTCAAGGGCGGCGTAAAATATGTCGCAGAAGGGGCAAACATGCCGCTGACTGCCGAAGCGATTGATGTGGTGCGTGATAATGGCATCACATACGCACCAGGTAAGGCAGCTAACGCTGGCGGTGTGGCAGTTTCGGGTCTTGAGATGAGCCAGAACTCTGTGCGCCAATATAAAAGCTTCTCAGAGCTTGATGATAAGCTTCAAAATATCATGAGAAATATCCATGACAACTCACTGGCAGCAGGTCAAAAATACGGCTCAACCGAAGGCACAGTTGACTACATGACGGGCGCTAATGTGGCAGGCTTTATCCAAGTAGCCAATGCTTTGGTGGCTTATGGTATCTTGTGATTGATCATTTATAATGAATTTTGTAAAAACAGCCTGTGTCAATTCAGGCTGTTTTTATTTTGGATGAATGTAACTGACGGTTTTTCTTTTGAATTTTATCTAGTACAATAAAAGCACGTCGCCAATGAATATTTTTGGTGTGATAGATGTGCCAACCAAAGGAGTCAATGATGGAATTTATCAAAACGCGCGCTGCTGTTGCTTGGGCGCCTAATGAACCGCTGGTGATCGAAGAGCTGGACTTAATGCCACCACAAGCTGGAGAAGTGCTCGTGCGCATCGTGGCAACAGGCGTGTGTCACACAGACGCTTATACTTTATCAGGCGCAGATTCTGAAGGTGTTTTTCCTTGTGTGCTTGGTCATGAAGGTGCGGGCATCGTTGAGGCTGTCGGTGAGGGTGTGACCGATTTTGAGGTCGGTGATCATGTAATCCCGCTATATACAGCTGAGTGTGGCAAATGTAAAATGTGCTTATCTCAAAAAACCAACTTATGTTCGGCAGTACGAGAAACACAAGGCAAGGGTTTGATGCCTGACGGCACTGTTCGGTTTTTCAAAGAAGGTGAGCCGATTTATCATTATATGGGCACATCGACTTTTTCAGAATATACCGTGGTGTCTCAGTATTCATTGGCAAAGATTCAAAAAGATGCCCCTTTAGAAGAAGTATGTTTGCTTGGCTGTGGTGTAACCACTGGCATGGGCGCAGTCCTAAAAACAGCCAAGGTTAAACCAGGTGATACGGTGGCGATTTTTGGTCTGGGCGGCATCGGACTTGCTGCGGTGATCGGTGCTCGCATGGCAGGCGCTGGTCGCATCATCGGCATTGATATTAATGAAGATAAATTTGCCAAAGCGCTAGAGCTTGGGGCGACAGAATGCATCAATCCTAATGAGTTTGACAAACCGATTCAGCAGGTCATCATCGAGATGACCGATGGCGGTGTGGATTTTTCGTTTGAGTGTATCGGTAATGTCGATGTCATGCGAGCGGCGCTTGAGTGCTGCCACAAAGGCTGGGGTGAGAGCGTTATTATTGGTGTGGCGCCAGCAGGTGCTGAGATTTCTACGCGCCCATTTCAGCTGGTAACTGGGCGTGTGTGGCGCGGATCTGCGTTTGGTGGTGTCAAAGGTCGTAGCGAACTGCCTGGTATTGTGCGTCAATATATGCAAGGTGATTTTGCGCTGAGTGATTTTATTACCCATACCATGCCGCTTGAGCAAATCAATACTGCCTTTGATCTGATGCATGAAGGTAAGTCGATTCGCAGTGTGATTCATTTTTGATTTGGGTGATTTATGGAGTTGATCAGTTGTCATAAGATGTTTGATGGCGAGCATCGCCGTTATCGCCATTTTTCTAAAGCTGCTCAAGGTAATATGATCTTTGCAATCTACTTGCCGAAGCAGGCGCTTGAAGGGGCGCGCTTACCTGTATTGTATTATTTGTCAGGTTTGACGTGTAATGATGAAAATTTTTCAACTAAGGCGGGCGCTCAGCAGCATGCTGCCAAGCACGGGATAATTTTGGTGATGCCTGACACATCACCGCGCGGCGAGAGCGTGCCTGATGATGAGGCTTATGATTTGGGTCAAGGTGCTGGATTTTATGTCAATGCGACAGTCAGCCCTTGGTCGGCTCATTACCACATGTATGATTATGTTGTCCATGAGCTGCCAATGCTGATTGAGGCGAACTTTAAGGTTAGCTCAAAAGCGATCTGTGGACATAGCATGGGCGGTCATGGCGCCTTGCAAATCGGGCTAAAAAATCCTGACGCTTATACGAGTATTTCTGCCTTTGCGCCGATTGTCAATCCATCCATGACACCTTGGGGTCAAAAAGCATTCACTGCTTATTTGGGGGAACAAAAATCCGATTGGCAGGAGTACGACAGTACTTATCTGGTCGCAAAAGTGCCAAAATCTTTGCCCATTCGTATCGATCAAGGTTTGGCAGATGATTTTTATCCAAATCAGCTGCAGCCTGAGCGGTTTGTTGCCGCCGCCCAAGCAAATGGCGTTGAGGTAGATTTACACTTGCATGATGGCTATGACCACAGCTACTTTTTTGTTGCAAGTTTTATTGAGGCGCATATTAAATTTCATGCAAAGTATCTGAATGATTCTGATGCCCAAGCAAGATCAGACTCATTATGATCATTGGCTTGATATCACAAACCCCTATCAATGATGAGAGTTTCACCTATCAACAAATAACAGTAATATCCAATGAATATTAGTAATATCACTTGCTTTATTTATGGTTATTTATTAGTATACTAAGTAACCTAAATTACTATTTTCCCCTATGCGTATTTTAAAACTCAGTGAATTTGCCAAGCGGGTTGGTTATCATCCTAAGACGATTCAAATCTTTGATAGAGATGGTCGCTTTCCCGCTAAAAAGAACAGTGCTGGTCGTCGTTATTACACTGAAGAAGATGTGTTGTTGTTCTTACAACAGTTCAATCCAGCGTTTGCGGAACTGCGAGATAAGCCCCGTAAGGTAGTGACCTATACTCGGGTATCATCCTCGGAACAAAAGGTTGATTTACAAAGCCAACAAGCCTTTATTGAAACTTTTGTGGTCAGTCGTGGCATTGCTGTGGATTTACACCTATCCGATGTCAGCTCAGGCTTAAACTACAACCGTAAGAACTTCTTAAAGCTGATGGATATGGTTGAGAATGATGAAGTCTCTGAACTCATCGTTGCTCATAAAGACCGCTTGGTTCGTTTTGGCTTTGAGTATTTTGAGCGCTTATGCCAAAAGCACAACACTAAATTAACCGTGATTAACTTGGAATCTTGTTCACCGGAAGAGGAGTTTACCCAAGATTTAATCTCAATCGTACATTGCTTTTCAAGTAGACTGTATGGACTTCGCAAGTACAAGAAGAACACCGCTCAGCTAAGCCGTGATTTAAAGCTGGATGAGTCTGTAGATACACAGAGCGAAGAGTAAATTTGAAATGAATAAATCCACCAACACAGCCATACGCACCACCAAGCACCGCTGAGTGGTTGCTGATGACGCCACTGCAATGGCAATGGTGGATTATTTCTACGCCTATCAGACAGCAAGATTATACTTCTCTCGTTCATTAAATGATGCCAGTTTTAATGATGGCATCAATTTTAAAAAACGGTTATTCGTACATCGATGTGCGTAACCACTTCATGAAGCATGGTCGCCTTGAGTGGGACACACCGCTGACCGCAAGAATGTGGAAGAATGCACTGGAAGAAGCCTATCTACTTCAAGAACGCACCTTTGCGGGTGGTTTATTGCGTGTTAAAGACCGTCTTAATGCCTATGTGTACAATCAAGCTTGTTTCAGACACTCAGCGATGATGAACGCCACCCTCTGATGCTGATTAACTTTGTGATAGCTAAGACAGGTAAGTACTTAAAGCTTGAACAGCTATGGCGTGAACATGGCATCATTGAGGGCTTTAAACAGTTTATTTCCCAACATGTAAAGAAAGCTAAGTTCCCAACCAAGCTTAATATCAGCACCTATGCCAATAAGGTCAATTCACTGTGTAAAAAGCATATCAAACAAACCAATGTTAATAACCTAGCAGCGGTATATCAACCAACCATTCGATTAGATGAAAACTGCTATACCATCAAAAGCGTCTTTGATGAAGCTAGTAAGCGATACCAGCATCACCTCACCTTGGTCAATCTTGATGGGTGCAAGCGGTTTACAGGTATCACGCTATCAGGCTATCACCATATCGCCAATTTTAGCAAGATGGGATACAGTAAAAGCCTGATCATGAGTTTTGATTATGACATCAAAGATGGCTTATGCAAGCCTGTGTTTTATTTGCATTTAGGATTTGATGTTAAGCCGAATAAGGTTAACGCCAAGTCAGATCAACAAGAAACCAAGAATACCACTCGTAAACCAAACATCCTAGCCGCTGACTGGGGAACAACAGAGCTATTTACTTTCTCAAATGGCGATGTGTTCTATCCAAATAACGGTGTGTTTTACAAGAAATGCGCTGATAAACAGCTTGAACTTCAGCGAGTGCTAAGCAGCCTTGAATTAAAACGCCGTGAGAATAAGCGTCCTATTGAGTACGGGATTTATCAATTGGTTGCCAACACCAATCCAAGCAACTATTTGGCTATCAAAGCAAAATCCAATCAAGACTTTAAGAAACTCACTCGGCAAATCCAACAGCATCAGCTATCCCAAGCCAAAGACTTGGCGGATTACTTGATTGATAACCAAGCGGATGTACTGGTGTATGAAAATGCCGATACGAATTTAATGAAACAAGACGGTCCTGTAAGAACCCGTAGCCGTCATTTTAAACGCTCATTAAACTTGATGACACTACATGATTTCATCGAGCAAGTGAGCGATAAAACCAAACTTTATCATCCTAGGTTTACTGCTGTTGCGATTAATCCAGCGTACAGCTCTCAAACATGCCCCGCTTGTGGTTTTGTGGACAGTCGTTCACGAAATGGGGATGTGTTTTGTTGTGTAGCTTGTGGTCATGTACCACAGCCTACTGCTAGTTGTCAGGTCATACCTCCGAAAGATGGCGCACAAGCCAGTCAATCAGATTATGCAGCCGCAGTAAACCTATTAAATCGATATATGTGCGTCGATGCTTTGCTTGGGATTAACAACCATACGCCAAAGCAGAAAGTAAAAGTCAAGCTCTTGCAATTATATGAGGCTATCAAACATCTTGATACCTCTTATGACAGTGTTCTGCTTGACCAAAGTATTAGAGTCAAGGTAAAAACTCACCTTGACTCACAAATGCTCACATAAAATGGAACAGTGTTCCGAATGGCTGTGACCTGAATGAGTATCTGCTTGTCCGTGTCCTTCATGCGCTGAATGATCGTGAGCATGATGGGTAGATGGTTCGCCGTGATGGTCGTGACCATGCCCACCGTGCATGGCTTGCATGATCGGCATACTAAAGGCGATCGCAAAGCCTGAGATGAGCATCACCACGCCGCTAAACTTACGCAGATTGAAGGCGGCAATCTTAGACTTGAGCCATGCGACCACTGTACCTGTCGCCAGCAGCATCGGTAGGGTGCCAAGCCAGAAAAACACCATGAATGCCGTCGCGGTCAACCCTGCTTGACCATCGGCAGCAAGCCCCAGTGCAACCCCAAGCGCCCCATAAACCAATCCACATGGTAAAAATCCCCAAAGCAGCCCTGCGGCAAGCGCTTTTGGCAAGCTGTCCATGGGCAGAACTTTGGCGCGCAAAGGTGCAAGGGTGTTCCAAAATTTTAAGCCAACTCTTTCAATGCGATTAAGTACTGGTAAGCCTAGCATCAATAAAGCGGCAAAAATGAGTGCGCCGCCGAGCAGATATTTAGGCAGCGCACCATTTGCCATCAAAGGCGCTAAGATGTGCTTGCCAAATGTCGCCACCAAAAGCCCCAAGATAACATAACTGCCCAAGCGCCCAGTATGATAGCCAAGCATCAATAAGGTGCGCTTGGCAGGCGCCGCATCTTTCATTGATAATCCAAAAGCTGCCACGATCCCACCACACATGCCCAGGCAATGTGGTGACCCAAGCAAGCCCATGCTAAAAGCAGCAAAAATCAGCGCAGCAGTCATTGATGATCCTTAGAAATATTCTTTCGGCGAGCTTGTCGGTCATCTAGAATGATCTGCTCGGGGGCATTGTCCAAATCTTCGAATTGATTGGACTTCACCGCATAATAAATCGCCCAAATCGCCACCACAAACAGCATGAGGCTTAGGGGGATTAGTAGATAAATACTGAGCATGGCTAGCCTTGGTTAAAAAATTGGGTATATTCTACCAAAAATTTGCCCATAAAGGCAGACTTTGTGATTTTTTGGATGAAGCTTGGTGCTGGCTTTAATTAAGACATGCAGCTGACCGCCACCGCTTCTTCTGCCAACGCCATGCGAGTGTCATCAGAAGTGGCGATGTCCTGAATGTGATAAGGATCGCTCAGCAGTCTAAATAAGCGTGTCACTTCAGAAAAATCATCACGATGCGCAGACGCAATGGCGCGCTCTGCCATGTGATTTCTAAGAACATAGATCGGATTGAACGACTGCATGAGCGAAATGGCATCAGCTTTGGTGGTAGTTTTCTGAACATAATTTAAATAATCATGTACCCACTCATGCCACTGGCTGTGTGCAGCATGAGGTAGGCTGTGCATCAGATTGGTCATTAGCCCATACTCATGCTCAAATTGCTTGCTATGATCATCTTGATCCAGCAAAGCAATCAGCGCACGAAAGCTGTTGGTGTAATCCAAACGGTGCGCCTGCATCAAAGTGAGCAAGCGATAGCCAAGCTGTATGGCAGGCTCAGACATCTTAAGACCAAGCTTTTGACAAAGACCCTTATGATAAGTGTCGGTAAAGACTGTTTCATAGGTGGTCAAGGCATGATCGATCTCATTTTGGGTGGTAAGCAGACCAAAAGTGCGATAGACCGTTGATAGATTCCAGCGTCCGATCATGGGCTGATTTTGATAAACATAACGACCTGTATGGTCTGAGTGGTTATTGATCCAAGTTGGATCAAAACCTTCCATAAAGGCAAAGGGTCCAAAATCCAGCGTAGAGCCCGTGATATTAAGATTATCAGTATTCATGACGCCATGACAAAAGCCAACCAGCTGCCATTTGGCAATCATGTGTGCGGTATTGGCGGCAATTTCAGTTAAAAATTCAGCGATATTAGCAGTATTTTTCGCTTTATCATACAAGTGCGGGTAATAACTTTGGATAATTTTAATGACAAATTCTTCAAAATAATCAGATGCATACATCGATACCCACTCAAAATGACCAAGGCGCACATGGCAGTCGCTGACACGAAGCAGGGCGGCGGCATGTTCGATATATTGGCGCTGAATGCGGGTGTCAGACACGATGACACCGATGGCATCTGAAGCGGGGATGTCTAGACCATTGAGCGCATGACCACCCAAATACTCACGGATAGAGCTTGCCATCATCGCACGCCCATCTCCGCGCCGTGAATAGGGTGTAAGTCCTGCACCTTTAAGATGTAAATCAATCAATTGACCCGTTTTTTCGTCTTGTAATTGAGCGATCAATAAACCGCGGCCGTCGCCCAATTGACCTGCCCATTGACCAAATTGATGCCCTGCATACGCCATGGCGATCGGCTGTAGCGCATGAGGTGCGATGTCGCTGAGTGGTGCCAAATGACCCGAAATCACCGACAGCCAATCATCGTCACTAAGCGCTGTTAATCCCAGCTGATCAATGAGCCGATGGTTGAGCGCGATGAGTTTTGGATTATCCAGTGGCGTGGGTGAGATGTGGCGGTATAGCCGCTCGTCATGTTTGAGATAGTCATGCACAAATTTCATAAGTGATCCGTTATTTATTATTATAAAAAAGAAAACCCTTTATCCAACTATACAGATAAAGGGCGGAGAAAACAAGGCTTGGATATTAAACAGCTTTGCCTTTAAGGTGTAGATAAGCTTGCTCAATGCGGCGGCTGTGTTCGAGGATTTTCGCTTCTACTTGAGCAAACTGAGCCTTGAGCTTTTCGTCTGCTTCATTGAGGCGATCGGCAAATTCTGCTCGCTTAAGCTCTATGGCTTTGGCTTTCAGGGCATGCCATTCTTCCACAGTCTTGGTAAAGTCATCATATTCTGCACTGATGCGCTCTTTGAATGCGGTCAAGCGCTCATCGAGGCTTAGCTCGCCTTTGGCGATACGCTCTTGGGCGCGCTTAAACTGCATGGTGACTTCGGCATGTTTGATGGTCAGATCATCCACGCGCTTTAGGTTACTGGCTAAGCCTGCTTTGGCAAGCAGACCGATAATCCACTTGGTTGGATCATATTGCCACCATTTGATACCATTGCGGTAGTCATATTGAAAATAGTGATGATAATTATGATAACCTTCACCCCAGGTCAATAACGCAAGTATGCCATTATCACGCGCCGTATTCTCATCAGTATAAGGGCGTGTACCAAACATATGGCACAGTGAATTAATAAAGAAAGTAAAATGATGCGTCAAGACCAAGCGAAGCAGACCTGCAATCACAAATGTCCCGAGCATATCCCCTGTGATCAGACCGATGATCGCTAAAACAACGACATTCGTGGCAACGACCCAAAACCCATAATATTTATGCTGAAGGGTAAGTAGCTTATCTTTTTTTAGGTCAGGGATGTTCTTGTAATCGTATTGACCGCTGGGGTACTTGCGAAGCATCCAACCGATATGGCTAAACCAAAACCCGCGGCGGGCTGAATATGGGTCATCATATTCATCATCGACATGTCGGTGGTGAATGCGATGTCCTGAACACCAATCAAATGCTGAGCTTTCAACCGCCAAAGTCGCACCAAGCAGCAGCACATACTTAACGATAGGGTGGGCATCATAAGACTTATGTGCCCACAAGCGATGATAGCCTGCAGTGATAGAAAGCCCTGTCCACGCCATCAAAATGGCAAAAGCGACCCACACGCCCATGCCGACACTGTGCGTCCACAGATACCAAGGCACAATGGCAATCGCCAAAAATAAAGTAGATAAAAGCACGACAGCAGGCACCCAGTTGATGGGCGCTTTGTCAAAAGCTTCAGGATTGCGTTCGATACTCATAAATGGTATGGATCCTATAGTAAAGGTGGCAAACTGACACAGTTTAGAAAAAGTTTGCAAATAACGGCAAATTCATTCCAAATCTTTATGCAAAATTTATGATAAACCAATTTCGCAAAACAAGTAGTTTCAATGCATTCAGAAGAATTTCCATAATAAAATATGCTAACACAAAACCAGCTAAATGTGAACAATTATTCACATATTTTTGGGATGAAATTGTAACAACCATGACCCAAACCCTGCCTCATGTTTCGCGCCTCCTGCATCATTCAGTCATCAGCAAGAATGGTTTAACAATGTGGTAAGTTTAAAAAAGTCTCACCAATTTTTATTGTGTTTTGTTATAATCTTTAATATTTATTTTCATCATTAAAAAAGGATACATCATGACCAATCGCAAGCAGCAATTCGAGCTGCGGGAGATGCGCATTTTGCAGACGGCTGAGCAGTTATTGCTTGAGTCTGGCGAGGGGGATTTGACACTAGATAGCCTTGCTTTGACATTGGATTTGGCAAAAGGGACGCTTTATAAGCATTTTGCCAGTAAAGATGAGCTGCTTTTGCGAATTTTGATTGATTATGAAAAACGTAAACTTGATATGATTATCGTTGAAGATGGTGCTGGGGCTGGCGTGGCTCGACTGGTGCTTCAGTTGGTCAATTTGCCGCATCGCGCGATTTTGTTCAATCATATTGAAGAGCGCCTGTCATCGACGACTTCTGGACTGAACAAGATGTTTGCTGAATTGTACCGCGTGCGACGAGAGCGCATGGTGCGCATGTCTAAGATCGTTCAGGTTTATCTGACCGAACAAAACAGCGATATGAATATTCGTGACTATATGGCCACACTATATGCGGTTGGGCAAGGCGGCGCAAGCCTACTAAATTCAAGCTTTTATCAGCGCTATTTGGGTCGGCGTGACACCCTAAAGAGTGCTTTGGTGCGTCAGATGCTGGATTTGCCAAAGCTGTATCCTAAGGCTGATGATAAGCCAGCAGATGAGATTTCCCAAAGGCTATTGGCAGCCAGCCAAGATATGAGCGAAGAAGAGATTCTTGAGCTGGCAGAGGCGATCGGGCAGACCATCACGCCTTAAGCCCTTATCTAAAGGCAGCCAAATCACCACCTGATGAAGACCAAAAGATGATGATTTGGCTCATACAAAGATAAAAAAATATCCCAAAAGTCTTTGGGATATTTTTATGTTCAAAGTATTAAACGTCTTCTTCTCTGAACTGTGGTACAGGTGCTTTAAAGCCGCGCGTCTTGATACCAAGCCAAATAAAGCCCATTGCCGCCCAGAACAGACCTACTTTAAAGGTCAGCGCGTCAACTTCTAGCCACATCAAGAACACACTGATAAAGCCAGCGGTTGGTACGATGATATAGCTTAAGACATCTTGTGCATTATGCACGTGTTTATTTCTAAAGACATAATGGAATAGCACAGAAATATTCACAAAGCTAAATGCAGTCAAGGCACCGAAGCTGATCAGGTTCACCACCGACTCAAGTGTCACAAATCCAGCAGTCAAGGCAACAGCACCTGCGATCAAAATGTTATTGACAGGCGTAAATAATGTAGGGTGAATTTTACCAAAAATGTCTTTACTAATCACGCCATCACGACCCATCACGTACATCAAGCGAGAGACGCCTGCATGAGCCGAGATGCCCGAAGCCATAACCGTCACGATTGCAAAGCCAAGCACAACCGCCTTAAAGACCGCGCCGCCGACAGCTTCTAGGATTTCAGGCTGCGTTTCATCCACCAATTTAAAATAGGTTTCTGGATGATTTGGGAAGTACAGCTGCATGAAATAGGTGCTGATGATGAACACGATACCAGCGATTAAGGTGGTCAAAATCATCGCTTTTGGCAAAACGCGTTTGGCATCTTTGGTTTCTTCAGCAAGTGTTGAGAGCGCATCAAACCCTGTGAAAGAAAAACACAAGATCGTCGCACCAGTGATCAGCGCGCCCACCGAAGTCATGCTGTCCCAAAATGGTGCCATGCTCCACAGATGATAGGCGTTTTCAGGGCTGATGATGCCATCGGCATTTTGTCCTGCTGATAGCGCATCATAAGTCAAGAATACAAAAACGGCAATCACCGCTAACTGCACAAAGACGATCCAGCTGTTAAAATACGCCACAACCTTTGAGCCAAATAAATTGACGCCAGTCATGATCGCTGTCAAGCCGATGACCCATACCCAGTGATTAACTGCAGGGAAAAGCGCTTCTAAATAAATCACCGCCAAAATGATATTCACCAGTGGCGATAGCAAATAGTCAAGCCAACTTGACCAACCCACCATAAAGCCCATTGATGGGTTAATAGATTTTTGGGTATAAGTATAAGCAGAACCTGATGAAGGATAAGCACGAATCATATGACCGTAACTCACCGAAGTCAACAAAATCGCAATCAAAGCAAAAATATACGACATAGGCACATGACCGCCGCTATCACGAGATACCATACCAAAGGTATCAAGCAAGGTCATGGGCTGAATGTAGGCAAGACCGATAATGATTACATGCCATAAACCAAGGTTTCGCTGTAGACGAGCGACATTTGAAGTGGGAGAAGTATTCAACGATGGTATTCCTTTTAAGTGTGCATAAATGCAGCGAACACAAAAGGGAACTAAGCTTCATCGTGCCAAAGGATTTGGCGACTGTTCGATTAGGCTATCTGCTCCGAAAATTTAAGGGTTAAACAAAATAAAGAGGCTACCAATTTGACCAAATGTAACGGCAAACTGATAACCATGTAAGAACGTGTGAATTTTAGCCTAAAATCTTTAATTTGTCAGCAATTTTTTGCGTTATTTTGGCAGTGAATTGTTAAAAATCTTATCTTAACTTTAAGGCAAATATCCCAAGGCTAGACATCAGCCGCCCTTTAAGGTCAGGCTGCGACCGCCATCCACAGCAAGAATTTGACCAGTGATATAGCTGCTTTGAATCAAAAATAACACAGCTTGTGCGATATCATCTGGCGTGCCGATCCGTTCAAGCGGGATGGATGCACTGATGGCGGCTTTGGTTTGGTGGTTTAATTGGGGATTGTGGCTGTCGGGGAAAATATTCGCCCCAGGTGCGACCCCATTAATCCGAATGCCTGGGGCAAGCTCAAGCGCTAAGCTCTGCACCATCATTTGATGCGCAGATTTTGCCATATTATAGATTGGATATCCAACAAAAGGCTTGGCGTCGGCATGAATATCAAGCAAGCTTACAATGCAGCCTTGGGCGGCTTTGAGCTTAGGTAGTAGCGCATGAGTCAAAAAAAGCGGTGCTTTGGCGTTCGTTAATAACAAATCTTCCCACGCTGCAAGCAAAGCGTCATGTGTATCACCCAAATCATTGGGATAAAAACTGGACGCATTATGGATGAGTGCATCAATCCGTCCAAACCGCCTAGCGCATTGCTCGGCAAAGTGTGATAAATCGTTGGGATGATTAACGATATTCAAATCAGCACAAATGATGGCGGCTGAATCAGGGCGCAAGCGGTTTAGCTCATCATTTAATGCAGCTGCTTGGGCTTGGCTTTGGTGATAATGAATGATGACATTAAATCCTTCTTGGTGCAAAAGGCGCGTGATGGCAGCACCAATACGTTTTGCACCGCCTGTGATCAGAGCAATTTTGGTCATGTCGATTCCTTGATGATTGTCATATTTAAAAATCGGTCAGTGCAGATGCCATTTGAAAATTCCCCAAAAGCCCATGCAAGGCTTGGGCACGCAGGCGTGATAGCTCATCGCCGATGGCTTTGCCTGTCAAGGCAGGATCAATGTCAGCAATCGTCACGCTTTGATAGCGCGCGATGGCGTCAAATAGCCACTGCTTGGGATGGGTCAAAGGACTACCTTGATATGCATGGCAAGTATCATAAAGCTGTATGAGCTGGGCGCTGTCTTTGTGCGCTTGCGTGCGTTCGATCAAAGTCAGCAGCGCTTTACTGTCAATCGCTGGCAGAGCGATGAGCGTATCATGCAGGTTTTGAAAAGCTGTTACAAATTGGCAGATGTGCTTTGGCGCATTAAGCCGTGTCAGACAATCTGCCACATCTGTTGCTGGCAAATCATTTAAAAGTACCGCCAGCCGTGAAGCAAGTGGCAAATTAAGCTGGCATGCTTTTGTCAGGCGCGTCATAGCGGCTTGATAATTATCGAAATTGATAAAATGCTGAGAGAGTGCAGGTAGCACGGATGATAAAATATCAAGGTCATGCAGGCAGCGAATGAACTGGTCGCCTTGATTTTCCATCAGTGCTCTGGCAAATTCAGAGTACAGCCGCTCACGGCTCAAGCTGCTCATCTCGCCTGAGCTTGCGATCGTCTGCATGAGGGCGGCGGTGCTATCATGAATACTAAAGCCAAGTGGTGCAAAGCGGGCAAAGAATCTTGCCACACGCAAAACTCTGAGCGGATCTTCACTAAAGGCAGGTGAGACATGCCGAAGGGTGCGATCTTGGACATCTTTTAGCCCGCCATAAAAATCAAGCACTTCACCTGTCATGGGTGTATCATCGAACAGGTCTTTGACCTCTATCGCCAGTGCATTGATGGTCAAATCCCGTCGAATCAAGTCCTCCTCAAGACTGACGCTTGGGTCAGCATGCACCTTAAAAGCTGTGTGCCCTGTACCTGACTTTCTTTCAATGCGGGCTAAAGCGTACTCTGCCTGCGTCTTTGGATGTAAAAATACAGGAAAATCCGCCCCAACTTGTATAAAACCCAGATCAAGTAGCATCTGAGGCGTGGCACCCACAACCATAAAATCTTTATCCTTGACGGGTAATCCAAGCACGCCATCACGCACAGCACCACCAACCAAATATACTTGCATGGATAATCCTTATAAAGACGAAAAAATTAAATATAGCAATAATTTTCCAAAAATCCAATAAAAATGCCAGCAAATCAGCTGGCATTTTGGTGTGAGGCAGTTTAGGCATCTGCTTTTTGGGCGTCTGTGACGACGACGGCGGTCATATTGACGATACGGCGCGCTGTCGATGCAGGTACCAGGATATGCACAGGCTTATCGGCACCTAGCAGGATCGGACCGATGGCTGAGCCGCCACTGCTTGACTTAAGCAAGTTAAAGGTGATGTGTGCTGCATCCAGTGTCGGCATGATCAATAGGTTGGCTGAGCCTTGCAGGGTGCTAAACGGATGGCTTTGTTCGCGGACGCGTACATCTAAAGCAGCGTCACCATGCATCTCACCATCAAACTCAAAATCTACATTCATGCCACGCAGGATCTGATAAGCTTCACGCATCTTGACTGCTGAGGTGCGCTGAGAAGTACCAAAATCAGAGTGCGACAGCAGCGCAACACGTGGCTCAACACCAAATCGGCGCACGCTTTGGGCTGCTAACACAGTCATCTCGGCGATCTGCTCTGCCGTTGGATCTTCGTGAATATAAGGATCTGCAATGAACAGCGTACGATCTTGGAGAATGACACCGCTCATGGCGTAGTAGTCGCTTACGCCTTCGCGCTTACCGATCACGCGGCGGACATAGTTTAAGTGTAGGTCATAATAACCAAACGTACCGCACAATAGACCGTCGGCATCGCCTTGCTCAACCATCATCGCGCCTAGTAGCGAGCTTTTGCGGCGCATATCACGGCGAGCGAGTTCAGCAGACACACCCAAGCGATGGTTAGCTTGGTGGTAGTGTTGCCAGTATTGCTCATATTTTGGATTGTTGTTGATATCAACCACTTCAACATTTTCACCCAAAGTCAAGCGTAAACCCAGCTCTTTGATTTTGGCTGCGATAACATCAGGGCGACCGATGACGATCGGTTTTGCCATATTTTCATCGACAACAACCTGCACTGCACGTAAAACATTAGCATCTTCGCCTTCGGCATAGACGATGCGTTTTGGTGATTGCTTGGCTTGGGTAAAGACAGGCTTCATCGCCAAGGCTGAATTATAGACAAACTCAGACAGCGTTTGGCGATACGCATCAAAGTCTTCGATGGGCAGGGTTGCCACGCCAGAATCCATGGCAGCTTTTGCGACAGCAGGAGCGATGTTAAGAATTAAATTCGGTTCAAGTGGACCAGGGATCAGATACTCACGGCCAAACTGCTTGTTTTCAGTGCCCTTATCGGTTTCGGAGAGTGACACTTCAGTGTGAGCCATAG
This sequence comes from Moraxella canis, assembly GCF_002014965.1. Taxonomy (GTDB): domain Bacteria; phylum Pseudomonadota; class Gammaproteobacteria; order Pseudomonadales; family Moraxellaceae; genus Moraxella; species Moraxella canis. Next base: position 246,561 of record NZ_MUXT01000001.1, on the reverse strand, counting down.
CAGCGATGGCATGCACACACGCGATCTTCATTTCTTCGTTTACGATGGTGGCACCTACATCTAGCGCGCCGCGGAAGATGTACGGGAAGCACAGAGCATTATTGACCTGGTTGGGATAATCTGAGCGACCTGTCGCCATGATGACATCAGGGCGGGCAGCGTGAGCCAGCTCTGGCATGATCTCAGGCGTTGGGTTTGCTAGCGCAAAGATGATCGGGTCTGTCGCCATGCGCTTAACCATGTCTTGGGTTAAAATACCTGGACCTGACAGACCTAAGAAAAAGTCAGCATCATCAATCACTTGATCCAAAGTGGTGGCATCAGTATCTTGGGCAAAGAGCTGCTTTGAGGCATCTAGATTATCACGGCGCGTGGTAATGACGCCGCGCGAATCAAGCACATAGATATTTGAGCGGCTGACGCCCAGCGCAATGATCAGCTCAAGACAGCTGATCGCTGCTGCACCTGCACCTGAGCAGACCACTTTGATGTTGGCGATGTCTTTATTCACCAATTTTAGGGCATTTAATAAAGCAGCGGCGGCGATGATCGCGGTGCCGTGTTGATCATCATGAAACACAGGAATATTCATGCGCTCACGTAACTCGCGCTCGATCTTAAAGCACTCAGGTGCTTTGATATCTTCTAGGTTGATACCGCCAAAAGTAGGCTCAAGGCTTGCTACAGCTTCGATGAACTTATCAGGATCGTTTTGATTGATTTCAATATCAAAAACATCGATGCCAGCAAATTTTTTGAACAAGACTCCTTTGCCTTCCATCACAGGCTTTGAGGCGAGCGCACCGATATTACCCAAGCCCAGTACCGCCGTACCGTTGGTGATGACGCCCACTAAGTTATTGCGCGCGGTGTATTTGGCGGCAAGTTTCGGGTCTTTTTCGATTTCGATACAAGGCACAGCAACACCAGGCGAATAAGCCAAAGCAAGGTCGCGCTGGTTGGCGATTTTTTTGGTGGGAGTGACGGAGATTTTACCTGGGCGTGGATGCTCATGATAATGTAGCGCCGCTTGCTCAAATTGTTGTTTTTGTAGGTCGGCATTGGTGCTAAAAGCGGTGTCATCCACTTTTTGATCTCGGGTTGCTGAAGTCATAATATATCCATCATAATTGGGTCAATTTGGCGGATTTGATTGGCGTTAGCAGTTGCCATTCTCGCCGCCAAATATCACGATTGCTTGGTAAATTTTAGTTATTCTAGCATGATTTTTGGACTTGCGGTAGGCGAAACCCAGCCGATTACATGAAAAATTTTCAGGTGATATCAAACTTATCTTTTGCATACTGATTATGAATAAATTGCATATAAATAAAAATCGCTTCAGTGGCGCTGAAGCGATTTTAAGATCATATTGGGTGAGATCAGTCAGTTAGCATACGGGCGGCATCGAGCGCAAAATATGTCAAAATGCCGTCGCAGCCAGCACGGCGAAAGCCTATCAGACTTTCTAAGATGACCGCATCGGTAAGCCAGCCATTTTGGATGGCTGCCATATGCATGGCGTACTCACCTGAGACTTGATAGGCATAAGTCGGTACACCAAAGGTATCTTTGACTTCGCGGACGACATCCAAATACGGCTGTCCTGGTTTGACCATCACCATGTCCGCGCCTTCTTGGATGTCTAGCGCGACTTCGTGTAGGGCTTCTGCACGATTGGCAGGATCCATCTGGTATTGTTTTTTATGACCTTTTAAATTCCCTGATGAACCGACGGCATCACGAAATGGTCCATAATATGCCGAAGCATATTTGGCAGAGTACGCCATGATGGCAGTATTGACATAGCCGCCATCTTCTAGCGCCCGTCTCATCGCTTTGATGCGTCCATCCATCATATCACTGGGAGAGATGATGTCGGCGCCGGCCTGTGCGTGTGCTAAGGTCTGCTTAACCAACGCTTCGGTGGTGATATCATTAATGACATAGCCTGACTCATCGATGATGCCGTCTTGACCATGTGTGGTATAAGGATCAAGCGCAACATCCGTCATCACGATCATCTGTGGCACCGCGTCTTTGATGGCGCGCACCGCACGCACAGCGAGAGTGTCAGCGTGATAGGCATCTTGACCATCGACAGTTTTTAGCTTAGGGTCAATGACAGGAAAAATATCAATCATGCGCACGCCAGCAGCATACAAATCACGCACATAATCAATCAACAAATCAATCGAGTAGCGATAGACATTGGGCATACTGCCAATGGGCTGCTTTTGGCTCATGCCTTCGATGACAAAGACAGGCGCTATCAGATGACAAGGCGCCAGATGCGTCTCACGCACCATCTCACGAATGCCATCAGAGACGCGTAGTCGGCGCAGGCGAGTATGGGGAAATTGACGATTAAAAGTATACATAAAAGCCCTCAAATCTTAGCGTGTTTTGGTGATTATATCAAATTAAGAACAGTGGGGCGACTTCTTAAGCAGACGCAGCGAACTCATAACAAAGCGCTCGATTTTCACTGGCGGGAAAACTGGCTGTCCAGGCACGCACATTATGCAAAACCATGCGATACTCACGCTGAGTGCTCAGCTGTCTTAAGCTTTGGTAAGGATCGGCTGACCGCGGCATAAAAATGCGCAGCTGTCTGTCATAGGCACGATTAAAATTGGCTTTTTGGCGAGCATTGAGCACAGGTGGGCAAATCTCGGAGAGAACTTGAATCAATGCCAACTCATACTGTGTCGCTGTCAGATAAATCTCTTGAGTGCTGACGGCTTGAGGACTTGAGATGCGCTGATAGCGAGGCGTGGTATTATTTGCCGACGCAGCAGCGCACACACCCAAACTTAGCATCACAAAGAGCATCATCCCAAGTCTATGAGCACTACTTTGAACGCAGCTCAAAAACAAACGATCGTTATCTCGTAGCGCTGCGACCTCAAGCCGAGGCGTTATCGTCATAAGAGGGGCTTTAAAAAGCACTTTCATTATCAAATCAATCAATTTTGGGCTGGCTTATGATAAGTGCCTATGATAAGTTTTTTTAGTAAAAAAATCCCACACAATATGTATGTGTATTGTAGCATATCGCCCGATCTGGTAACACATTGGCAAAAGTTGGGGAGATTTCTTTCGCTTGATGCGCTTATTTTTCAATTTTTTGATAAAAATGCCTGATTTTTGACATTTTGGTGGATCGGTTTTGGATAAGGATTTGTGCTAAAATAGGCTTTTATATTCTCATTTAAAATAAAAATTATGTTAGAAAATCGCTTAATTGACCCAAATGCCAAAAAAGACGACGCCGCCGACCGAGCCATTCGTCCTGGCAGCTTGGATGAATACATCGGACAGCCCAAAGTGCGTGAGCAGATGCAGGTCTTTATTCCTGCTGCCAGAGCGCGCGGAGAGGCGCTGGATCATACGCTGATTTTTGGTCCGCCAGGCTTGGGTAAGACCACTTTGGCAAATATCATCGCGCGCGAGATGGGTGGTAATTTGCGCTCAACTTCAGGACCTGTGCTTGAGCGAGCAGGGGATTTGGCGGCGATCTTAACCAATCTTGAGGCGGGCGATGTACTGTTTATTGATGAGATTCATCGGCTCAGCCCTGTGATTGAGGAGATATTATACCCTGCGATGGAGGATTATCAGCTGGATATTATGATCGGTGAGGGTCCTGCTGCTCGATCGATTAAGCTGGATTTGCCGCCCTTTACTTTGGTGGCTGCCACCACACGCGCAGGGCTTTTGTCGGCACCTTTATTTGACCGCTTTGGAATTGTCCAAAGACTTGAATTTTATAATGTTGAGGATTTGACCACGATCGTCAAGCGTTCAGCCAGACTGTTGGGGGTTTTGATGGATGACGGTGGGGCGTTAGAAGTGGCGCATCGCAGTCGGGGGACGCCGCGCATTGCCAATCGCTTGCTAAGACGCGTGCGCGACTATGCTGAGATCAAGGGTAATGGTGTGGCGACGGCAGATATTGCTTCTGCGGCACTGGATATGTTGGCTGTGGATAAGCAAGGGCTAGATCAGCTGGATCGCCGTTATTTGGCGGTGCTGTCCCAAAGATTTCATGGCGGTCCTGCAGGCGTGGAGGCTCTGGCGGCGGCGATGGCTGAGGATCGCGGAACGCTTGAGGATGTGATTGAGCCATATTTGTTGCAGCAAGGCTATATCCAGCGCACCAGTAAAGGGCGGATTATCTCAGACAAGGTGGCGCAGATGGATGTGCTTGAGTAAGATTGTTTAAAATCGCTATGAAATCATGGTTTATTAGATCAATTTTTTATCAATAAACCCCCATTATCCAGTAAGATAATGGGGGTTTATCTGAATATTAATCAATCATCTTTCTAAGATACACACGACGCCTTGACCGCCAGCAGCACAGATAGAGATCAGCGCTCTGCCTGAGCCTTTTTGAGCCAGTAGTTTGGCGGCAGTTACTAAGATGCGTCCACCTGTCGCTGCAAATGGATGACCTGCCGCTAAGCTTGAGCCATTGACATTGAGCTTGCTGCGATCGATGCTGCCCAGTGGCGCATCTAAGCCTAAGCGAGTTTTACAGAAAGTCTCATCTTCCCAAGCGGCTAGAGTTGACAGCACTTGAGAGGCAAAGGCTTCATGGATTTCATAAAAATCAAAATCTTGCAAAGTCAAACCTGCACGTGCCAACATCTTAGGCACTGCATAAGCAGGTGCCATCAATAGACCTTCGGTCAAACCTTCTTTACCGATAAAGTCCACTGCCGCTGTTTGCTGATGAGTGATATAAGCAAGCGGCTCATAGCCATGTTCTTTTGCCCATGCTTCATTTGATAGCAGTACCGCAGAGGCGCCATCGGTCAGTGGCGTAGAGTTGCCCGCGGTCATGGTTGGGTTGGCGTTTTTCTTGCCGAAGGCAGGTTTTAGGGTTGCTAATTTTTCAAGTGTGGTATCAGGACGCAGATTGTTATCTTTGGTCAAGCCTTTGTATGGTGTGATCAAATCATCAAAAAAGCCTGATTCGTATGCGCGCGCCAAGTTTTGATGGCTTTTATAGGCAAGTTCATCTTGATCAGCGCGGCTAATGTTCCACTCAAGGGCGGTGATGGCTTGATGCTCACCCATCGATAAACGAGTGCGCGGCTCACCATTTTGAGGAAAAGCTAATAAATCTTTTGGATTGATTGTGCTGATTGCAGATAAGCGTTGTTTGGCAGTTTTGGCATTACCTAAGCGAAGTAGCGGCTTACGCAGACCATCACCCAGCTCAATCGGTGCATCAGATGTGGTATCGGTACCCCCTGCAATGCCGCTGTCGATCAGACCAAGCGCGATTTTATTCGCCACCGCAAACGCTGCTTGTAGTCCAGTGCCACACGCCTGAGACAGATCGTAGGCAGGCGTCGTCGCAGGCAGATCGGTATTAAGTACCGCTTCACGAGTGAGGTTTAGGTCTCGGCTGTGCTTAAGCACAGTACCTGCCACGACTTCACCAATTTCTTTACCTGCCAAATCAAAACGCGCGACCAAACCATCTAAAGCAGCGGTCAGCATGTCTGTGTTACTGGCATCAGCATATACGCCATTACTGCGTGCAAAAGGAATGCGATTACCGCCCAAAACGGCAACTTTATTTAAGCTCATAAAATATCCTTAATATCGTTAATAAAAATGAAAAGCCGAATCATATCGAAGCTTGAGCAATTCATGGCTTAGCTTAGCATTATTAGCGCGCCCTGTGGGAAATTTTCGGGTTTTAATTACAAATTATTATACAAAAAATATTTTGTATAACCAAATATAAATAAATGGCAGTTTTTGAGTATTAAGTTTGTACCGATTTCTTCAAATTCATGATTTTATGGTACAATAAATTGTCATATTTCATCGTTTCGTTACGCTGTGAGCACAATGTGCCACCGTGACTAAGCGATGAAATCATTCATTAAACATTAAAATTAGGAGTCTGCTGATGAGCGATCGTTATGGAGAATTGGTTCAATCACCTTTAGGTAAAAAAGTTGCCAAAAATTTAGGCTTGCCGATGCCGATGAAGCTTGACCGTTATGAATCAGGTCAGCCTGTGGTGCGCGGCGAAGTTGCCTTGGGTGTCGCAAGCGGTGAAGATACGGCTGTGCAGAGTGCATTGGCTGAGATTTTGGGTGGTTATGAAGCCAAAGTCAATACCGATGCCACTTTCACCAACCTAAAAACCACTTCGCTCAGCGATCGCCTAAAAGATGACAATGCTCGTTTTAAGGTGGCGATCTTTGATGCAACCAACATCAAAAGCACTGATGAGCTTAAGCAAGTGTATGATTTTTTTCATCCGATCGCTCGCCGTATCAAGGCGTCGGGCAGAGTCCTTGTGATTGCGCGTCCTGACTGCTGCACAGGTGATGACATTGGCTTTAGCTTGGCGCAGCGTGCGGTGCTTGGCTTTGTCAAATCTATCGCCAAAGAATTTAAGCGTGGTATCACTGCACAAGTGATTTATGTGCAAAAGGGCGCTGAAAGCGAGCTTGCCCATACGCTTGAATTTTTTATGTCAGCCAAATCTGCCTATGTCTCAGGTCAGCCGATTTATTTGACTAAAGCTGTAGCCAAGACTGGGGAGTCTCTTCAAGGCAAAAAAATCCTAGTCACAGGCGCAAGCCGTGGCATCGGTCAGGCGATCGCAGAGGTGCTGGCTCGTGATGGCGCCAAGGTGTACTGCCTAGATGTGCCTGCCAGTCTCGCCAATCTACAAAAAGTCGCAGGTCAGATTGGTGGTCATGCGCTGCCGCTGGACATCACAGCTGAAGATGCCGGTGAGCAGATCGTGCGTGCTTGCGGTGTGCTTGATGGCGTGGTGCATAATGCCGGTGTTACTCGTGATAAAACGTTGGCTAAGATGACCGAAGATAAATGGAATTTGGTCATGAACATCAACTTAGGCGCCATTCACCGCGTGAATGATTATTTGATTAATCACAATGGGCTGAGTGACGCTGCACGTATCGTGTGCGTATCGTCCATTTCAGGCATCGCCGGCAACTTGGGTCAGTCAAATTATGCCATGAGTAAAGCAGGCGTTATTGGTCTGGTTGAGGCGACTGCCAAGGTATTTGAAGACTCAGCACGCACCATCAATGCGGTGGCGCCTGGCTTTATTGAGACCAAAATGACAGGTCAAATCCCATTTGCCATCCGTGAAGCAGGTCGCCGCATGAACTCCATGAGCCAAGGCGGTGAGCCTGTGGATGTGGCAGAAACCATCGCTTGGCTATTGTCACCTAAGGCTGGCGGTCTTAATGGCAATGTGGTGCGTGTCTGTGGTCAAAGCGTACTTGGCGCCTAACCTGCCTTACGAGCTTGGTATTGGAGGGTGTTGACCATCCAATGCCTTGCTAATTTATCATTTATTCAGCCATTATAGGTCATGAAGGAAAAAATTATGTCGGACAAACATTTTAGCGAATTGCCAAAAATGCACACGACCTACGCCAATGTCATCAAAAGCTTACTGCCGTCTTCGGACACCAAGGCAAAAGATCTGCCAAGCTCAGTCTATACAGTGGATAAGCTTGCCATTGATCAAAATAACTTGCGCGACTATCGTAAGATTTGTGGCTTTTTGGATGATGGGCGTGTGCCAGCGACTTATTTTGCAGTGCTGTCACAAACGTTGCAAATGAACATGATGGCAAAGCCAGATTTTCCTTTTGCCATGCTTGGACTGGTGCATGTCGAAAACAGCGTCACTCAGCATCGTGTGATTTTTGATACAGAAACGGTGCGTCTGTCAGTGCGCTTGGATAATTTGCGTGCGCATGATAAAGGGCAGCAGTTTGATTTTGTGACGACTGTCTGGGTGGATGAAGAAATGGTTTGGGAAGGCGTATCCACTTACCTATCTCGTCAAAAAAAATCCAAAGAGCAAAGACAAGCTGCCAAGCCAGAGACTGCTAAGCCTGTTTTTTCAAAGCCTGCCAAATCGGATGAGGGGCTGTTTTTGGCGATCAATGTTGAAGAGGATATCGGTCGTAGATACGCCTTTGTCTCTGGTGATTTTAACTTGATTCACTTACACCCTCTGTCGGCGCGTGCTTTTGGCTTCCCCAAGGCGATCGCTCATGGTATGTGGACTAAGGCGCGCTCACTGGCCGCCATGAGTCGCCATTTTGAGCTGCCTGCAGCATATCGCGTGGATGTGTCATTTAAATTGCCTGTATTTTTGCCATCAAAAATTGAGCTGATGACCGATACGCCTGATGAGCTTGGCATCGAATTTGGGCTATATGCCAAAGACAGCGAAAAAGTGCACTTGGTGGGCACGCTTGCCTATTTATGATGAGTGATTCATCTAAGCGCTTGATTTATATTCATTTAAGCGCTTTGGTTCATAAAAATTGATATCTATCACAGCTATGCTTGAACAAGACTTTACACAGGTACTAAAGGCACTACAGTTTGATGATGCGCCTGCTGGTGGGGCATTGGTCATTTATAAAGATGATCAAGAGGTGGTTAATACTGCCACGGGGCTTGCATTGCCAGAGTTGCCATGGTCATCGCAAACTTTATCGGTGAATTTCTCGATCGGTAAAGGGGTGCTGGCAACTTTGGTTGCCGCGCTTGTCCATCAAGGTCTGTTGAATTATGAAACCCCTGTGAGCGATTATTGGCAAGAGTTTGCCCAAAATGGTAAGAAGGATATTCGCCTTAAGCAAATTTTATCGCATACCGCAGGGTTATTTGATATCAGCTCAGTGACGACGGATGCTGATGTACTGCTTGATTGGGATGGGATGCTAGAGCGCATCGCAGCCATGCCTACGAAAGTTCCTAAGTCGCAAGAGGAGCACCAGTATGTTAGTGCTTATAGTGCGCTGGTCTCAGGCTGGGTGCTTGGTGGGCTAATCGAACGCGTCACCGGCATGACACTCAATGAAGCGCTGAATGAGTATTTGGCTCAGCCCTTAGGCGTGGTTGGCGAGCTGTATTTTGGTGTGGATGATGCTTTGGTTCATCAAATTGCCAAACCTGAGCGCTATTTTTATGAACAGCCCAGCAAAAACTCCCCTCGCCGTAAGCCTGTTCTGAAGCCTGACAGTGATCAAGTCCTAAACACTTTGGCAAACCTACCAACCAGTCATTTATGGCGTGAGGCATTGGGCGATAAGCCGATCAGCACTGCCAATATCAATCGCTTATATTTTGATACGGCTTACATGAACCTTGCTAATTATAAAAATGCACTCATGCCAAATGCCAAAGATGGGCTAGAGTACCATCGCCGTGATGTGCTGACAGCCACCGTGCCTGCCGCAAATGGCGTCTCAACTGCCAATGCTTTGGCGCGCATCTATGCCATGCACGCAGCTGATGGCGTCTGGCAAGGGCGCACGATCATTGGAGCGGATACATTATCCAAAATGCGCACAATCCAGACAGATGGCTATGACGCGGTCATGCCGGCAAATATGCGCTGGCGGATGGGATTTCATCGAGTATTTAGCTTGCAGGATGTTCCAGAGGGCTATGGTCATATGGGCTATAATGGCTCGGTTGCTTTTTGTGATCCCAGTCGCCGTTTGGCATTTGTGTTTATCCATAATTTTGATACTACCATGCTCAATGATGTGCGACAATTTGCATTATCTGAGATGGCTTTGGCAAATCTATGAATAAAAAGCCTGCAGTAGTCTTTGGATGACTTGACACAATCGGCAGTCTTTTATTAAATTATTTTAATTATTGTTATCAGGAGTCGTCATGAACGAACCACGTCAATTAAATGTCATGATTTCAAGCGAAGAAATCGCCGCCAAGGTCAGAGAGCTGGGCGCACAGATCAACGCGCGCTATGCAGGTAGCGACAAAGAGCTGGTATTGGTCGGTCTGTTGCGCGGTTCGGTAATTTTTATGGCGGATTTGTGCCGTGAGATTGATAAGTTGCACGAAATTGACTTTATGACCGTTTCAAGCTATATCAATAAGACCACCGTATCTAGCGGCGATGTCAAGATTATCAAAGATTTGGACAGCGAGATTAAGGGTAAAGATGTGCTGATCGTTGAGGATATCATCGATTCAGGACGCACTTTATCAAAAGTGGTTGAGATCCTACAAACGCGCGAGCCGAACTCTATTGAAATCTGCACCTTGGTAAGTAAGCCATCGCGCCGCGAGATTCCGATGGCGGTGAGTTTCTGCGGCTTTGAGGTTGAAGATCGTTTTATTGTGGGCTATGGTCTGGATTATGATCAAAAATACCGCCACTTACCATTTATCGGTGAAATTGGGCTGTAAATCAGTAAAAGCGCATTTAAAAACCAAAACCATCTTAATTTAAGATGGTTTTTTATTGATCAGCGTGTGGTGGTCGGCATGATCAGGGCATTGACGGTTTCTAGCATGCAGGGTCTGAGCGAGTGCAGCACGATTTTTGGGCAACTTCAGCGCGCGCATTTGGATCAATGGCAGCTGTGCTAAGCTCAGTCAGGCTGACCGCTTCAGGTGCTTTATCAGCGACGCAGCCACATGTGGTCTCTGAAATCTTGGCTTGAGATTCTGAAGACAATTTCATGCCCCTAGATACGGCTGTATATCCGCCTTATCATTTTAATTGTCGCACAAGCTTTGAGATTGTCTATGATAGCTATCAAGCGCCTAAGCAGCGCGCCAGCATGGACGGTGTTGTTGAAAATCAAAGCTATTATGAATGGCTCAAATCACAGCCAAACAATTATCAAGATGAGGTGCTGGGCAGAAGCCGAGCAAGGCTATTTCGTGACGGTGGATTAAGTATCGAGCGATTTCGTGCCCTACAACTTGATCGTAATTTTACGCCATTAACCTTAGGTGAGATGGCAGTATTAGAGCCAACAGCTTTTGATAAGGCATTTGGTGCTGTGATAAAATTAGACAATATCAAAGATGGAGTGCTTACTGTGAAAAGAGCTGATTGGGGGGATTTGCCCAATGTGATGATTGCCCACACCAAAGACACCATCACAACGCACAAACATTATCAAAAAGCCAAATCTGGGGAATTAAGCTCAGCATTGTTTTTGGTTGATGAATACTTAACAGATGATTTTGTACTAAAATTACACCATACAATTAAAGGTTATGATAATGTACGTATTGTGCCTGTTCATGCCGAAGAACAGCTAGGACGAAACAAAATCCCTATGGCTTATGCCTTAGCTTTATCAGAAATGCTTGGTGTGGATATGGATTTAGATATTGTACAAGCTAAGCGTGCTTATCGCACATCATCTGATGGCGTGGGCAGACTCTTAAAACGTGTCAGTTTTGATGGTGTTGTATTAAGTGGCCATCATTATGTGATTGTTGATGATGTGATTACCCAAGGTGGCACATTGGCGGATTTGCGTGGCTTTATTGAGAGCAAGGGTGGCAAAGTAATTTTAGCCAGCACCTTGAATGGTAAACCCAATTCTGCTAAACTGCCTATTACCAAAGCCACGCTTGGACAGCTTCGCAAACAAGCAGGCAAAGAAATTGAACAATGGTGGCAGGAGCAATTTGGCTATGATTTCTCACAATTTACCGAATCAGAAGCAAGATACCTTGCAAAACAAATTCACAGATATGGCATTGACGCCATCAGAGATACACTCTTTGCGTCAAGACCTTAAAGATGCTTATAAGCAAGGCAAAGGCTTTTTTAAGGAGCGTGCTAGGCGGCTGCAGAGCACTTATACGAGCCAAGATAAAATCCTTGCGCCAAAGCAAAGTTGATGTTTATCATCATCCTTCATCTAAAGAAACGTATCTTAACACGGATAGACGCCGACAAAAAAGGTCACACCTAAAAATAAAACCAAATCCAGTCAGGATTTGGTTTTATTGAGTCATTCCTGTAGTGATTAAATGCTTGAATGCTTATTCTACTTGACTGACATCACGCACCGCACCAGTGTCTGCACTGGTCGCCATCGCGGCATAGGCGCGCAGCGCTTGAGAGACATAGCGCTCACGATTCACAGGTTTCCATGCGTTTTTACCTTTGGCAATCATGGCGCTGCGGCGCTCGGCAAGCACATCATCAGAGACATCCAAGTGAATGCGGCGATTTGGGATGTCGATATGAATGGTGTCAAACTCTTCGACCAAGCCAATCGCGCCCCCTTCGGCGGCTTCAGGGCTGGCGTGCCCGATGGATAAGCCTGAGGTGCCGCCTGAGAATCGACCGTCGGTCAAAAGCGCACAGGCTTTGCCAAGACCTTTTGATTTAAGATAAGAAGTTGGGTAGAGCATCTCTTGCATACCAGGTCCGCCTTTTGGACCTTCATAGCGGATGATCACAATATCCCCTGCGACGATTTGATCGGCTAAGATGGCTTCGACAGCCGAGTCTTGGCTTTCAAACACTCTGGCGCGACCAGTGAAAGTCAAAATGCTTTCATCAACACCTGCAGTCTTGACCACGCAGCCGCGTTCAGCGATATTACCGAATAATACCGCCAAACCGCCGTCCTGAGAATAGGCGTGCTCTTTTGAGCGGATGCATCCTGATTCTCGGTTTAGGTCAAGATTGCCCCAAACTTTATTTTGGCTAAAGGCTTCGGTGGTGCGTACACCACCAGGCGCAGCGATGTAGCGTTCGCGCGCTTCTGTATTATCAGGATTCATTACATCCCAGCGCGCCAGTGCCGCTGCCATGGTGGGGGCATGGACAGTTGGCACAGAGGTGTCCAAAAGATTGGCTCTGTCAAGTTCTGCTAAAATGCCCATCACGCCGCCTGCACGGTGCACATCTTCCATGTGGTATTTTTGGGTCGCAGGCGCGACTTTTGATAGGCAGGGCACTGATCGAGACAGGCGGTCAATGTCCGCCATCTTAAAGTCCACGCCTGCTTCACTGGCTGCTGCCAAAAGGTGTAAGATCGTGTTGGTCGAGCCGCCCATCGCGATGTCTAAGCTCATGGCGTTTTCAAAGGCGGCTTTGGTGGCGATGCTTCTTGGCAGTACTGAGCTGTCATCGTTATCATAATAGCGCTTGGTGATCTCAACGATCATTCGACCTGCTTCTAAGAATAAGTCCTTGCGCTTGGCGTGCGTCGCTAATAACGAACCGTTACCAGGCAAAGATAAGCCTAGCGCTTCGGTTAGGCAGTTCATTGAGTTGGCAGTAAACATGCCCGAACACGACCCACAGGTTGGGCAGGCAGAGCGCTCCACATGTGCCACATCTTCATCGCTGATCAGATCATCTGCCGCATCGATCATCGCATCGACCAAGTCAAGTTTGCGTACTTTTTGACCAGAGTCGTTGGTGATGGTTTCGTGTGCCATGTGACCATCTTTGGTTTCGCCAGCGAGTACCTTGCCAGCTTCCATCGGACCGCCAGACACAAAGATGGTGGGGATATTTAGACGCATCGCTGCCATCAACATGCCTGGGGTAATTTTATCGCAGTTTGAGATACAGACCAATGCGTCCGCACAATGGGCATTGACCATATATTCAACACTATCAGCAATCAAATCACGGCTTGGCAGCGAATACAGCATGCCGCCATGTCCCATCGCAATCCCATCATCAACAGCGATGGTATTAAATTCCTTGGCAACACCGCCTGCCGCTTCGATCTCACGGGCGACCATTTGCCCCAGGTCTTTTAGATGCACATGACCTGGCACAAACTGCGTAAATGAGTTGGCGATGGCGATAATCGGCTTGTCAAAATCGCCATCGGTCATGCCTGTGGCGCGCCACAGCGCACGCGCACCTGCCATATTACGACCTGCGGTAGAAGTTTTTGAGCGATAAATTGGCATAACAATTCCTTATCTGATGGCTTTGAGCTGCCTGGTGACAGAGTTTGCCCGAGTTAGGCTTGACTTGCACGAGGCAGCTTTTTGTTTGGCTAATTGTTGCTATTTTAGCACTTTTTATAGCCAAAAACCTGTTTGATTTTTTGTAATACACATAAATATTAGTTATCGATCATTGATCAAATGGCTAATTTTGGCTGATTAATCAGATTTTATCATAAAATTACAAAAGCCAAACACACCCACTAAACTTAAAAAACTGTAATAAAAACAAAATTTTATTCACCTATTTGAGTAATAATTGAGCAAAGATCGCTCAAAACTTGGGCAAGGATGTCTCTGCAGATTTGCAATAAAGCATCATTCTTGTTAGGCTTATGCCTGCAACGGATTGATATTTAATCGTATTTTGTCATTTAAAAAAGTTTGGATCAGATTTAAAAGCTTAAAAGTGTTCAAATAACGCAGGCTTATTATGCCACTTGTGTTTGTGTGACTTGTCATTTATCAACTAAAAATCAAACCAAGCGATTGAATGGATTTCATTAAAATTTTACGAAAATTGAGGGATTTATGAGTGCATCACAGCCACCTTCTCATCAAACGAGTCATAAAAATGACACGCAAATCATGAATGAAGGTGTGAAGATCAGCCGATTTGGTATTTTTCCGAAGGTCAGCGTGCCTGTCTTTGCCGTTTCTGCCTTTTTGGTCATAGCGTTTATGTTATACGGCACGATATTCAGTGAGCAAGCAGGGCAAGTATTTGGGCAAATGCAACAATTCATCGGTCAAAAGTTTGGCTTTGGGCTGGTAATTTTGATGAATATTGCTTTGGTGTTTTGCGTGTATTTGGCATTGAGTCGTTATGGAGATATTCGGCTTGGGCATCAAACCGAGGTGCCTGAATACAGTTTTGGCTCATGGATTGGGATGCTGTTTTCGGCAGGGATTGGGATTGGGCTTTTATATTGGGGTACCGCAGAGCCTTTATATCATTTTGCTGCTCCGCCTAGAGCTGAGCCTGAGACGGTAGAGGCAGCCGTTGAAGCCATGCAAATTTCATTTTTGCATTGGGGGTTGCATGCGTGGGCGGTATATGCAGTGGTGGCGTTATCTTTGGCGTATTTTCATTATCGCCGTGGATTGCCCTTGTCTGTGCGCTCGGTGCTGTTTCCGCTGATTGGTAAGCGTATTTATGGCGGCTGGGGACATACGGTCGATATTTTGGCGGTATTTGGGACGATGTTTGGCGTCGTGACTTCTTTGGGTCTTGGCGTGATGCAGCTTGAGACAGGTTTGGCGCAGCTATGGGGCATCACACCAAGTCTTACGCTAAAACTTGGGCTGATCGCAGGGATTACGGTGTGTGCGGCGCTGTCAGTGATGGCAGGGCTTGATAAGGGCGTAAAACGATTAAGCGATATTACCATTTTAGCAACATTAGTGATGCTTGCTTTTATGATCTTGGCAGGTCCGACACAGTTTATTTTTGATAGCTTTGTTGAAAATATTGGTAATTATACAGGCAATCTGATCACGCTTGGGCTTTGGAATGAAGCTTATGTTGATACAGATTGGCAATCGGCTTGGACGATCTTTTATTGGGCGTGGTGGGTGAGTTGGTCGCCATTTGTGGGGATTTTTATTGCCCGTATCTCTCGGGGTCGGACGATTCGTGAGTTTTTATTTGGGGTGCTGTTTGTGCCGATGCTGCTGTTGTTTTTATGGTTCACAACCTTTGGCGGCGTGGCGATTCATATGGAGCTATCAGGGTCATATGGGTTTGTTGAAGCAGTTCAGGCTGATTATGGCAGTGCCATTTTTAGACTCATTGAGCACTATCCATTCACCAAAGGCTTGATCGTTGTGATCATGATAATGATTGTGCTATGGTTTGTGACATCGGCAGACAGCGCAAGCTTGGTGGTGGATACGCTAACCGCTGGCGGTGAGACCGACCCACCAAAAATCCAGCGACTGTTTTGGGTGACTTCAGAAGGCATGATTGCCGCCATTTTGTTGGCGGCTGGTGGACTTGGTGCACTACAAGCGGCAGCGATCGTGGCAGGCTTGCCATTTGCCTTTGTGGTCTTTGTGATGATGTATTGTTTATGGCGTGGCTTGGGTCGTGATCGTTTGACGCTGTACCGTAATAGTCAGTGGTACATCACCGAAGAGTCAGCTGAGCATAACTCTCAAAATGAGATGATCGATGAGCATCTGCTCAAAGGACCGCTGCCACTGCCTGAGTCGGATGAATCTACTCAGCCATAGCCAGCTTGACCGCCATACAGACGGCTTGATGAAGGTGTCACGCCGTCTTTTTAATGTCGATAAATGATGGTATGATGAACACAATTTTAAAGATTGATAAAAACTTTGGTTAAGATTTGAGTTTGATGGCAAAGATATGAATATACAAGCGCAAAAGTCGTTTATTTTTATGGTGGTGGCAGTCGTCTTATTGCTGCTGAGCTTTTATTATCTGGTGCATGTTTGGCTGATTATTTTTGCGTCGATTTTGACGGCAGTTTTTTTGCTGAGCTTGGTTGAGTATTTGACTAAGCTGCCTTGGATGGGTAAGCATCTTAAAAAACTGCCACATGGCATTTTATTGACAGTTGTTATCTTGGGACTGATGGTGGTCTTTGCAGGATTTATTGCTTTATTTGGGCATGAATTGGCGCTTCAGCTAGAAAATTTAAAGCAGTTGGTGCCGCAGGCATTTGAGTACATGCACCAATACTTACAAAGTTACCCTGCCATTTATGAATGGCTCGCCAATCAAGACTGGGCGCGCGAATTAAGACATGATCCGCAGCTGTTTTTAGCAAGATTCAGTGATGGTGCGATGGCGCATTTGCCAAGCTATTTGGGCGGTATGGTCAGTGGTATGGGTACTTTTGTGGTAATCATGATTATTGGGCTGTTTTTGGCGATCTCGCCGTCGATTTATCGTCGCAGTTTTGTGGCGATGGTGCCCAAAGATAGTCGCGATAAAGCAGAATATTTGCTTGATCGCAGTTATCGCTCAATGCAGCAGTGGCTATTGGGTCAATTGGTCGTGATGGCATTTGTTGGCGTAACCACAGGTGTGGCGCTTTGGCTGATGGGTATTCCATTTGCGTTGGCGCTTGGGTTTATTGCGTTTTTGCTGGATTTTGTGCCGGTGCTTGGTCCTTGGCTGTCGGCGGTGCCCATTATGCTGCTAACTTTGATTGTTGCGCCTGACATGCTGTTGTGGGTGGGGGTTATGATTGTTGTGGTGCAGCAGCTAGAAAGCTATGTGATCGCCCCAATTGTCCAAAATCGCATGGTTGATTTGCCGCCGGTGGCGCTGCTATTATCGCAAGTGATTATGGGATCTATTACAGGCATTTTGGGCATTGCGTTGGCGGCGCCTTTAATGGTCATGGCGATCGTATGGGTGCAGGTGGTTTATATTAAATTTGCCTTGGGGGATTATGCGGTGCGTATCTTGGATCAAAATGAAGATCAGATGCGAGCTGACCCTTTTGGAGATTGGGAAACTTATCAAAAAAAGCAAAGTATCGAAGAAAATCCGTCGCTTAAACGCCGACTTCAGCTATTGCGCCAAAGAAAACAAGGTCGGATCGCTCAAGCGGTAGAACCCAAAAAGACTGATGAATAAGCCGTCAAATGGCGCTTGCTGTTACTTTTTCGATGATTGCTTGATGCAGATAATCCAAAGCATCTGGATCCGTATTTTTCAGCGTATTGATTGCATGAGTCGTGGCAAGCGCATGGCTATTTGGTAAACGGACATAGCTGCCGTGCGCCTCAATGACCAGCCTGTCGTCCTCAAGATCGACACTGACAAGATGGTGGGCTGGATTTTTGAACAAAACATTGACATTGCCCGCCAGCTGCCAGCGTTCGGCTTCTTGCTTGATGAGCGTCTGTTTATCGCCATAGACAGCTTGATGGGATTTTGCGGTATTGGTGAAATTCACATGGACTGCCAAAGACAGCGCATCACAAGCGATCACCGCCGTACCACCAAGCTTAATGTGCCAAGGCGCAGCAATGCTCTTGGGTGGCAGACCAAGCAGAGTGATGGCCTCGTCAGTGGTCATGGGCGTATTTAGATGTTTTAGCAGCTGCGGCGTTAAAGGCGTGCTGGCTTTTAGATCATCATCTAATTGATCATAGTGTGCCAAAAACATCTGCGGCAAATCATGGATGACTTCTAACGTGCCAAGCTTAACATTATGAACACGAAATGAGTAGCTGGCATCAAAAAGAACTTCTTGGAGGATGAGTGTATCGGCAGTATCCATGTGGGCGCATCAATTTAAAATCCATACTATAGCATAAATTCACAATAATATCCGAGTATTTCATCAGCCAAGCTGTGCTAAAATGAGCCATCACACCAACAAATAAGGAGTATCTGATGACAACGCATTATGACGACGCCAATATTTTTGCCAAGATTCTAGCAGGGGACATCCCTTGTCATAAGGTATATGAAGATGATCGGACATTGGCGTTTATGGACATCATGCCAGTTGCCAAAGGGCATGTGTTAGTGATTCCAAAATATCCTGCCACAGAGCTGTCTGATCTGCCCTTAGAGTACGCCCAAGCGGTCATCGCCACCGCCCAAAAAGTCATCAAAGCCCAACGGCAAGTTCTACAAACACAAGGCATCACTCAGATGCAGCTCAACCACGCCAAAGCAGGGCAGTCGGTATTTCATTATCACATGCACCTTGTGCCAGCGCATTTTAGCGCCTTTGCTAAGCATGAGTCGACATCTGCTGATCAAGATGAGCTGGCGCAATTAGCCGCACAATTCTCCAAAGCGATTGATGAGTAAAAAATAAAAGCCAAATCACTCGGATTTGGCTTTTGTTTGGATGACGGCTGATTAACCAACAAACGCACGCTCAACCACATAATCAGCAGGCTCGCCCATGCGCGGTGAGACTGTCAAGCCAAAGCCATCTAAAATGGCGGCAGTATCGGCATTCATCGCCATGCTGCCACAAATCATCACGCGGTCGTCGTCTTTGTTCATCGGTGGCAAGCCAATATCTTCAAACAGCTTCCCTGATTTCATCAAATCAGTCACGCGTCCAGTGTTGTGAAACTCATCGCGGGTGACAGTCGGATAATAAATGAATTTTTCGCGAACCCATTCGCCAAAAATTTCATCATTAGGCAGCTCGTTTTCAAAGAAATCACGATAAGCCAAATCATCAACATGGCGTACACCATGTACCAAAATGACCTTCTCAAAACGCTCATACACTTCAGGATCGCGGCACAGTGATAAAAACGGCGCAAGCCCTGTACCTGTGGCAAGCATGTACAGATGTTTGCCTGGCAATAAGTCATCAAGCACCAAAGTACCCGTTGGCTTTTTGCTGATCAGTAGTTCATCACCGACTTTGATGTGCTGCAGGCGAGAGGTTAGTGGACCATCGGGCACTTTGATTGAGAAAAACTCAAGCTCTTCTGCCCAATTTGGGCTGGCAATCGAGTAAGCACGCGCCAAGGGTCTGCCATCAACCATAATGCCAATCATGGCAAATTCACCATTACGAAAGCGCAAGCTGTCACCGCGCGTGGTTTTGATGGTAAATAGGCTGTCATTCCAGTGATGCACATAAGTAACGGTTTCTGTGATAAACTTTGACATAGCATTCTCTGATTTTCGTGTCGGCAGACGGACGACTGCTGACAAATGAAGTTATTTTTTGCGTATAATAACGAGTTTTACCCCATGATTTTAGGGTAATTTTGGAATAAGTGCCGTTCATTTTAGCATAAACGAGAAAAATTCTCTATGACTATGATAAATTTACCCATCATTGGCTACCATCGCTCTCCACTGACCCAAAAATTTGGCGCGCCCAGACAGCCCAATCTGGTGAATGTCTCAAGTCGGATTGAATTTGTGCCACCCTATGATCAGGTCGCCGCTTTTGAGGGTATGGAAAATTACAGCCATCTTTGGGTCATTTGGCAGTTTCATCATAACCGCGCTCAGGCTAATTTTCGACCACAGGTCAGACCGCCGCGATTTGGGGGGAATGCTAAGATGGGTGTCTTTGCCACGCGTAGTATGTATCGCCCATCTGCCTTGGGGCTGTCGGTGGTGCGCCTTGAGCGTATCGAGCGAATTGATCATAAGGTCGTGCTGCACCTCCTTGGGGCGGATATGGTGGATGGCACGCCAATTTTGGATATCAAGCCGTATCTGACCTTTTCAGACTGTATCCATGATGCGATCAGCACTCACATAGACACACCGTCCACGCGCGAAGTTATCATAGATGCCAAGGCTAGGCAGGCATTTGATGGATTGATTCTACAAGAGATGCTAGATGAGGCGGATGTTCAAATCATTCAAAGTCTCATCGCTCAAGACCCAAGACCTGCTTATCGCCAAGGGGAAGTTGGTACATCTTTTGCTTTACGCTACGATGGCGTAGATGTCGATTTTTTGATGGATGAAACAGGCAGGCTGATCATCGCAGGCGTGCGTTTGATTAAGCGTGATGCGTCTTAAATTTATCATGCACAGATCACTCACCAAGATAACAAAAAACCGCTGAAACCTGATTGGGTTTAGCGGTTAGTTGCTGACTTTGGCAATGCCAAAGCTAATGATGGTGCCCGAGGCCGGACTCGAACCGGCACACTCGTAAGAGCGAGGGATTTTAAATCCCTTGTGTCTACCAATTTCACCACTCGGGCAAGAATACTTGGAGGCTGGAGTCGGAATCGAACCGGCGTACACGGAGTTGCAGTCCGCTGCATGACCACTCTGCCATCCAGCCATTTAAGTCCTGCTATCTTACCAAAAAATTTTAAAATTACAAGCAAAATTTTCAAAAATTTTTAAAAATCTGCCAAGTGTGCATAGCTGCTCATAAAAAAGCACAAATTGCAAGACGCAAATTTGACAACTTACCCAAAAATATCTCAAAAAAATCTCAATGTTTTGAAGTCAAAATCAGCTATAATAAGAAATTTAGTCCTTTTGCATTTATGCTTAAATACAAGGCAAATCCTAGTCAAAGACATGGTGGTTTTAAGGGTTTGCTTGATTTTGTGTTTGAGGGAATTTTGCAGTTATCGCAGTGATAAATGCCAAGTCAGCAAATCCATAAAATTATTCATTCAGTTTTAAAGTGGGTTATCATGAAATTAAATCTAAGAGCAGCTCTGATCATTGGGCTGATGACCAGTGTGGGCGTGATGACGGCGTGCAGTAAGCAGGACGATGCCGGCGCGCAGCAACAAATGCCAAATCCGACGGTAGATGTGCAGACCATCACGCTTGAAACTGTGCCAGTGATCCAAAGCTTTGCAGGGCGTGTTGCCGCCATTGAGACCTCGGAAGTTCGTCCGCAGGTGACAGGTATTGTTGATGAAGTATTGTTCCGCGAAGGCAGTATGGTGCGGGCAGGACAGCCTTTATATCGGATTAATGTCGATAGCTATACCAGCCAAGTGCAGGCAGGTGAAGCAGCCGTCCAAAACGCCGAGGCAGCTGTCGGCAATGCACAAGCCACGCGAGCATCAGCCCAAGCCAATCTAGCCGCCCAAGAAGCCAATTTGGCGCAGGCGCGGGCAGATGTGATGCGACTTGAGAGCTTATTGGATGTGGAGGCAATCTCTCGCCAATCTTTTGATCAAGCAGTGACTGCCATGCGCACCGCTGAAGCCAATGTGTCGGCTGCCAGAGCCGCGGTTGCACAGGCAGACGCCAACATTCAAAGCGCCACTGCGTCCGTGCAAAGTGCGCGCGCCAATTTAAACGCCAGTCAGTTGGATGCCGGTCGTACCATCGTGAAGGCGCCCATCAGTGGCGTAACAGGCATCTCAGCGGTGACAGCAGGTGCGCTCGTGTCTGCCAATCAGCCAACGCCACTGGTGACGATCAATCGCCTAGATGAAGTGTATGTAGACATTAGCCAATCTTCAACCGAAATGCTAAGATTGCGTGAGCAGATAGAATCTGGTCAAGCAGGTCAAGGCAGTGCAGAGGTTCAGCTGGTGCTTGAAGATGGTCAAACTTATCCCATCCTAGGACGGTTACTGCTTGCTAATGCACAAGTGGATGCAGCCACAGGCAGTATGACTTTGCGTGCTGTGTTCCCAAATCCTGAGGGCAAGCTTGTGCCGGGTATGTTTGTTAATGCTCGATTAATCCAAACGGTCGTTCATCAAGCTGCCTTATTGCCCCAGTCGGCTGTCACGCGCACGCCAAAAGGCGAAACCCAAGTTTATATCGTCAATGCAGACAATAAGATCGAGATTCGTACGGTAACGACAGCAGGCACTTATCATGGTAATTGGATTGTGACAGGTGGTATCAATTCTGGTGACCGTGTTGTGATTATTGGTGGTGCCAAAGTCAAGCCAGACCAAGAGGTCAACGTGCGAGAACTGCCGGCTGCTAGCAGTGAAGCAAATGCTAACGGTGCGCCGCCTTCTGAGCCAAGCGCTGCTAACGCCAATGTGCCGATGGCAAGACCACAAAGCGATGCGACCGCCTCTGAGCCATCCGCCGAAGAACAAGCAGCGATGAATGCTGCTGATGAAACCCAGTAAATAAAGGTATATTATGTCTCGTTTTTTTATACATAGACCGATTTTTGCTTGGGTGATTGCAATTCTCATCATGCTAGTCGGTGTTTTGGCAATTAATGGTTTACCAATTGAACAATATCCAAAAATTGCGCCGCCTCAAGTGACGGTGCGCGCCATCTATCCAGGTGCTGATGCTGAAACGGTCGAAAACTCGGTCACTCAGGTCATCGAGCAGCAGATGAAAGGGATTGATGGATTGATGTATATGTCATCAAATTCATCAGCCACAGGGTCTGCTTCTGTGACGTTGACATTTGAAAATGATACCGATCCAGACACCGCTCAAGTACAAGTCCAAAATAAGCTACAGTCCGCCATGAGCTCGCTGCCTGAGACGGTGCAGCGTATGGGCGTGAATGTCGAAAAATCCGCCAGTGACTTTTTGATGGTAGCAGCTTTTGTGTCTGAAGATGGCAGTATGGATCAGTCGGACATTGCTGATTATGTTGCAACGAATATTGTCGATCCCCTAAGCCGTGTGGAAGGTGTTGGCGGCACCAATGTGTTTGGCTCGTCTTATGCCATGCGTATTTGGCTCGATCCTGCCAAATTGCATGCCTATCATTTGATGCCATCGGATATCTCATCTGCCATCCGATCCCAAAACGTCCAGGTGTCGGCAGGGCAGTTAGGTACTTTGCCCACCAATACGGATCGTGCGGTGATTAACGCCACTGTCAGTGTGCAAAGCTATATGCAAACGCCGGAGCAGTTTGAAGATATCTTATTAAAAACAGATACATCAGGCGCTCAAGTACGCATCAAAGATGTGGCTCGGGTTGAGCTTGGCAGTGAAAATTATCAATTTAGAACCCAGTATAATGGTCAAGCAGCATCTGGCTTGGCTGTCATGCTTGCGCCGGGCGCTAATGCGCTTGAAGTGCGTGAAGCTGTGGGCGTGCGCTTAGATGAGCTGTCACAAGGCTTCCCGCCAGGGCTAAAAATGGTCGTGCCTTATGACACGACGCCATTTGTTAGGCTGTCAATCACACAAGTAGTGCATACGCTGTTAGAAGCGGTGGTGCTGGTTTTCTTGGTGATGTTCTTATTTTTACAAAATTGGCGAGCGACGATTATCCCGACATTGGCAGTGCCAGTGGTGATTTTGGGGACTTTTGCTGTGCTGTCGGTGCTTGGTTATAGTATTAATATCTTAACCATGTTTGCGATGGTGCTTGCCATTGGTCTATTGGTGGACGATGCGATCATTGTGGTTGAAAACGTTGAGCGGATTTTGGAAGAAAATCCTGCCATCTCGGTGATGGATGCCACCATTCAGTCGATGAATGAAATTAGTAAAGTTGTCATTGGTATTGCGCTGATTTTATCGGTGGTCTTTGTACCGATGATTTTCTTTGGCGGGTCATCAGGCGTGATTTATCGACAGTTTGCGGTGACTTTGATTACCAGTATGACACTGTCTGCATTCATTGCGCTTGTCTTTACGCCAGCTTTGTGTGTGACCATTTTAAAGCGTCAAGCACATAAAGACATTGACACCCAAACTGGATTTTTTGGTTGGTTTAACCGCTTTTTTTATAAAACCAGTCGCCGTTATGAAAACTTTGTTGGCAAAACTTATGCCTCTAAATTGGTATATTTGGCGGTGTATGCTGGCATTGTGGCGGTCATGGCATTTGTCTTTATGCGTCTGCCAAGCTCATTTGTGCCTGAAGAAGATCAAGGCTCGGTCATGACTTTGGTGCAGCTGCCAGCAGGTTCAACGCTAGATAAGACCAATAGCGTGATGGATAAGCTTGCCAATTATTATCATGATAAAGAAGTGGATAACATCGAGTCGGTGTTTACGATTTCTGGATTTAGCTTTATGGGCAGTGGTCAAAATGCTGGGATGGCATTTATCAAGCTCAAAGATTGGGATGAGCGAAAAGGTGGTGAGAACACCGCTCAGAGTATCGCGCGCCGAGCGATGGCGATGAATATGATGATCCCAGAAGCAAGCTTGATTTTCCCGATGGCGCCACCGCCAATCCAAGGTTTTGGTAATGCCAGCGGCTTTGATCTACAATTAAAAGATGTCGGCGGCGTCGGTCATGAAACCTTGCTAGATGCGCGTAATCAGCTGATGGGTATGGCGATGCAAAATCCAGCGATCGCTTCGATTCGTCCAGGTGGTCAAGAAGACGCACCTAAGCTAAAAGTTGATATCAATCAAGCGCAAGCGGCAGCTTATGGCGTACCCCTGGCGACGATCAATAACACCATCGCACAGGCGTGGGGCGGCAGTTATGTCAATGACTTTATTGACCGCGGACGCATCAAAAAAGTCTATATCCAAGGTGAGGCGGACAGCCGCGTGGTGCCTGAGGACATCAATCGATGGTATGTGCGTAATCAATCTGGCGAGATGGTGAGCTTTGGTGCTTTTTCTAGCAGCAAATGGGAATATGGTAGCCCAAGCTTGGCGCGCTATAATGGCGTCTCTTCGATGGCGCTGACAGGCGCAGCTGCTCCAGGTCTGAGCACAGGCGATGCCATGGAGGCGATGGCACAAATGGCATCACAGCTGCCTGCTGGTATTGATTTTGAGTGGACGGGATTGTCGCTTGAACAACAAAAATCAGGTGGTCAAGCACCGATGCTGTATGCTTTATCGATTTTGGTCGTTTTCTTGTGCTTAGCGGCACTATACGAAAGCTGGTCTGTGCCTTTTGCGGTGATTTTGGTCATTCCTTTGGGCGTGATTGGTGCTTTATTGCTCACCAAAATCCATGGTCTTGCCAATGATGTGTACTTGCAAGTAGCATTATTGACCGTAGTGGGTCTGTCGGCAAAAAATGCCATCTTGATTATTGAATTTGCCAAAGAAATCCAAGAATCTGGTAAAACTCTCAAAGAGTCGGTCATGATGGCGGCGCGTATGCGTTTGCGCCCAATTATCATGACCTCACTTGCTTTTGGTATGGGTGTTGTGCCGCTATATATTGCCACAGGCGCAGGTTCAGGCAGTCAAAACGCTGTCGGTACAGGGGTTTTGGGCGGAGTATTGACATCGACGTTCTTGGGAATATTCTTTATCCCAATGTTTTACGTCTGGGTGCGTACGCTCTTTCCCTACAAGCCAAAAGCTCAGCCTGTGACTGATGCTGAACCTCATGAACATGTTTAAGGATGGATTATGAAAATCTCTACAACTGCGCGTATCTTGACGCTCTCAGCGCTGGCTATCAGCATGGCAGCTTGTAGTAGCATTCCAAAGAAAATTGACACATCGGCACCCGTTCTGGCGGTGCCCAATGTGCCTATGAAGGATGGCTATCAAGTCTATGATGCTGACACCATCAGTGTCGCTCAGGCGCCAAGTGTGGCATCACTGCGCTGGCAGGAATTTTATACAGACCCTAAGCTTGCAGCCTTGATTGAGCTTGCTTTGCAAAATAACAAAGACTTGCAATCGGCAGTCTTGGCTGTTCAGTCAGCGCGTGCCCAATATCAAATCACCGAAGCCAACAGCGTGCCACAAGTCGGCTCAAATGCCAGCGTAACACGCCAAGCCAATAACCGCGTCGATGCCAATGCCTCAACCAATTATAATGTTGGGCTTGCAATGAGTAGCTATGAGCTGGATTTGTGGGGTAAAGTCGCCAGTCAAAAAGAGCAGGCGCTACATCAGTATCTGGCAACTAACGCTGCCAAAGATGCTGCTCAAATCTCGATCATCTCAAGTGTTGCTCAAGGCTATGTGAGCTTAGCCCATGCTTTGGCTCAAAGACAGCTGGCTGACCAGACGCTAAAAACTCGCGAACATGCGATGATGATTACCCAAAAGCGGTTTGAGGCAGGAATTGATTCTAAGTCGCCAAGCCTGCAAGCGGCAAGTTCGCTTGAATCAGCGCGTTTGGCGGTATATGCAGCAGATACCAGTATCTTGAAAGCTAAAAATGCGCTGCAGCTACTCATCGGTCGCCCTGTCCCAAATGAGCTGCTGCCAGTGATAGACGCTAGTATGCACATGGGAAATATCACCGCACAGACACTGTTTAGTGCAGGTCTGCCCAGTGAGCTTTTATATTATCGCCCAGACATCGTGCAGGCTGAACATCGCTTAAAAGCGGCAGGCGCAAATATCAATGTAGCACGTGCGGCTTATTTTCCATCGATTCGTTTGTCATCGAATGTGGGTTTTAGCAGTAATAGTTTGAATAACTTGTTTGAATCAAGCGCGTTGGGTTGGTCTTTTGGACCTTCGATCAGTTTACCCATCTTTGATGCAGGCAGTCGCCGCGCCAATCACGAGATGGCGCAAGTCGCTCAGCAGTCAGCATTGGTGGATTATGAAAAAGCCATTCAAACTGCCTTCAAAGAAGTGTCAGATGTCTTAGCTGAGCGCGCGACTTTGGGCTTGCGCATTGATGCTCAGCTTCGCCTTCAAGATAACTATCGTCAGACTTATGATATCGCCTACGCGCGGTTTCGTTCTGGATTGGATAATTATCTGACGGTGCTGGACGCTGAGCGGTCTTTGTTTGCCAATCAGCAGAATATCCTGCAGCTTGAGCTTGCCAAACTGGTCAGTCAAATCCAGCTGTACCAAGCCTTGGGCGGCGGTGCAAGCTTAACCGCTGAGCAAATCACAGAATTGAATCGTCAGCGTGAAGCCATGCGCACCGCCGAACTTGCCAGTGATGAGATGATGGCTGCGCCTTTAGCTTCGCCTGTCACATCGCCGGTCATCGCACAGCCTGAGCCCGCTACCATACCAGCAGCACATCCGGCTCAGTGATTCTTTCGGTTATAAAAGCACCCATCAGCATGGGTGCTTTTGTTTTTGGCTTATGATAGAATGAAAAACCTAATTTTAATCAGTCATAAGGATGGATGATGAATCGACGTCGTTTTTTGTTTGGTAGTCTTGGCATGACAGCGATGGGTATTTTTGGTCTGCCTAATTTTGCTTTGGGTGTGGTGCCCAATGTATCATTGCAAATCCCCAAAGAGCTGATGGACAATCCTTTGCTTGATTTTAGTGGTTTGCCAAAATATTCAAAAATTAAGCCTGAGCATATCAAGCCTGCGATGATGTTTTTATTTGAAGAAGCCAAAAAAACCATCGAAACCGTCGCCAATGAGCCTGATATCACTTGGCAAAATTTCTACTTTCCGCTTGCTGCAATTGATGACAAAATCGACAGGGCATGGTCGGCTGTTTCTAATTTGCACGCGGTCGCCAATGATGACGCACTGCGTAAAGCTTATAATGAAGCGCGCAGCTTGGTGAGCGAATTTTATACTTGGCGCGGCATGCATCGACCATTATTTGACGCGGTTTTGGCGCTCAAAAACTCACCAGAATACGCTACTTTGACCACCGCCCAACAAAAGCTGATTGATGATGTTGTGCTTGAGTTTCGCCTGTCTGGCGTGGATTTACCCAAAGATAAACAGGAACAATTGGCGAAGATCGATCAGCGATTATCCGAGCTTAGCACGCAGTTTGGGAATAATGCTTTGGACGCCACCAATGGTTGGCATCGCACTTTCCCAACGGCGGATGCACTCAAAGGACTCAATGATGCGGCACTGGCAAGTGCAAAACAAGCCGCCGAAGATAAAGGGGAGAGCGGCTACCGCATCGGGCTTGATATTCCAAGCTATATGGCGGTCATGACTTATGCCGATGATGCCGATTTGCGCCGCACCGTTTATAAGGCATTTTCGACCAAGGCATCACCACTGGCGGATAATACTGCTTGGGATAATACGCCAGTCATCGCTGAGATCATGACACTGCGCCATCAAAAGGCAAAATTGCTTGGTTTTGATAATTTTGCTGAATATTCTTTGGCGACCAAGATGGCAGACAGCCCAAAGCAAGTGATGGATTTTTTGACCAATCTAAGCGTACGCAGCCGACCCAAGGCGCAGGCGCAGTTTGCAGAGCTAAGCGAGTTTGCCAAGCAGACTTATGGCGTGGATAAAATCAATGCGTGGGATGTGGCGTACTATACCGAAAAACACAAAAGCGCACTTTATGCTTTTGATAAAGAATTGCTCAGAGAATATTTCCCTGAAGAAAAAGTACTATCAGGTTTATTTGAAATTGCCAAGCGCTTATTTGGGATTACCATTCGCCGTGCACAGGCAGATGTTTGGGACAGCTCGGTGAAATTTTATGAGGTTTATGATCCCCAAAACCGCCATAAAGCTTCGTTTTATTTGGATATGTATGCCCGTGATAATAAGCGTGGTGGGGCTTGGATGTCCACAGCGATCAATCGCATTCGCCGTATCGATGCAAGCCCAGCTACACGCAGCAGCGATAGCAGCGCGATCAATCGCATTCGCCGTATCGATGAGAGTGTTCAGCTGCCTGTGGCAGTGATTGTGACGAATTTTCGCCGTCCGGCAGAAGGTCAGCCGTCATTATTATTGCATGATGAAGTAACCACGCTTTTCCACGAGTTTGGACATGCCATCCATCTGATGCTCACCCAAATGGATGTGTATGGGGTATCAGGTCTTTCAGGTGTGCCTTGGGATGCTGTCGAAGTGCCAAGCCAATTAATGGAAGGGTTTACCTTTAACCGTACGACGCTGCCTTTCATTTCGGCGCACTATCAGACCGGTGAGCCGCTGCCTGCTGATTTGCTGGATAAAGTCATTGAAGCCAAACATTATCAAGGTGCGATGAGCCTGATTCGTCAGCTTGAATTTGGTATTTTTGACATGCGCTTGCACAGCGACAGCACAGCTCATACGATGCAGCATGCCCAAGAGCTGTATTTAAAAGTCAATAAAGAAATTGGCGTCATCGATTTGCCTGACTTTGTCCGCCGACCGAACACATTCTCCCATATCTTTTCAGGCGGCTATGCGGCAGGCTATTATAGCTATCTGTGGTCAGAGCTGTTTGCCAATGATGGATTTGCTAAGTTTGAAGAAGAGGGTATCTTAAGCCCAGTGGTGGGCAAGCGATTGGAGGATACCATTTTGGCTCAAGGTGGCTCACGCTCACCAATGGCGTTGTATGTGGCTTATCGAGGTCGAGAGCCTAGCCTAAAGGCACTGCTTGCCAATTATGGCATCGAATGAGCCAAATGATACCTTGGCTTAACTATTTAAGCCAAGGTATATTAAGTTAATTCAGCGGTAAAATCACATCAACCACTTTCCAGTCAAATAATCCATCACGCTCAAGCACCAAAGTGGTGGTTTTTTGATTATCGGGTTTTGTGATTGTAACATGAAATTCATCCAAACCGCGGTAGGCGGTGTCGTACTCAAAAGCATCAGCCCGAAAATTGCTTGATAATTCTGAGAGCTCATTTGGATTGGCGCCATATAGCTGAGCTTGTTCGCCCAAATTCAGCTCTTGACCTTGCATGACCATCTCGATCATGCTTGGAGTCAGCAGCGTATCAACCAAGCCATCGACCATCGCAACTGCAAACATCGCCCCCATCATCGCAAAGCCATCTTCAAAATTGGTAGTGGTTGGCTCGTGGGGCATCGCCAGCATTTGACTCAGTTCTGGCGATTGAGCGATCATTTGGGTTTTGATTTGTTCTTTGACACTTGCCTTTACCCTGACAAAATCAACCGACTCAATGATTGGTGCTACATCTTGCGCATCAATCGCTTGTTTGAATTGGTGTAATTTAAGATAAGGCGATGCGGCATAGTAGCCGCCAAAAAGAACCAAAAAAATAACGATGAGCGCCGTAAGAGATTTACGCATTATAAAAGACCTGTTAAGATTTGACAGTCAAGGAAAGTAGGCGCATCACCAAAGGACGCACAACTGATTGGCGCCTAATTTTTAGATGTTTACCACCGCTTAGATTGTACAGCCTGAATGCGAGTCGTCACCGCGTCTGTGATCTTATCAAGGGATTTATTAGAAAGCTTGGTGAGCTTGATGTCAGCCATCGGTGAGCTCAGCTCCCAATCCCCACGATAGCGAGACAGCTGCCATATCGCCAAAGATTGGCAATCAGGCTCGATCTGGTCAAAGCTGATGTGATATGCCTTGGGTAGTTCTTTATCACCAAAATAGATCATGCCTTTTTGGGCTTTGCGAAGCGGCTGATTGTGGTAGCTACTTAACACAAAAATCAGATGATGGGCAGTATCAGGCAGCTGATCAAGCTTGATTTGGATTTGCTCTTGTTGGATCAAGCTGTCTTCAAAACTTTTGGCGCCCACCAAAGCATCCCCTTGATGGCGGATGGATTCGTCGGCGTTACGCAGGTTGCCATACCAAATCACATCAATGACATTAAATCCTTTATCATAAACAAAACATGACAGGTCAAGATCCATTGCAACAGGCGCATCGTCTGCCAGCGGCAATTTGGCAAGTAAAGCAGCCAGTCCTTGTTTTTCAAGACTGGTAAAGTGGTAACTGACGCCTGCGATTAGCGTACCATCAAGCTGATGTTCGCTCAGCTTAACTGGATCAAAATATTCTTTTAAGACATGAGTTTTGCGAGACATAAATCAATTTTATCCATGAAATGAACCGTCATCATACCTGATCTTGCCAAGATTTTCGAGTGCTGATCTTAAGATTTGCGCCCAAATTCAGTGATTTTAACAAAACACCTAAATAGATTGTACAAATGCACGCATAAGCCTTGCGTACGACAAGCTTATGCGCCACTTATCCAAGCTCAATCAAAAATCTTCCCAGGATTGATGATCCCATTGGGGTCAAAGACGGCTTTGATGGCTTTCATATAGTCAATCTCAGTCTGGGTGCGTGTGTAGGTCAGATAAGGTTTTTTGGTCATGCCCACGCCATGCTCAGCTGAGATGGAACCTTTGTATTTTTTGACGGTATCAAACACATAGGTATTGACCGTTTGACATTTTTCAAAGAACTCATCTTTGCTTAAATTGGCAGGCTTTAGGATATTTAAATGCAGATTCCCATCACCAATGTGTCCAAACCAGCAGATCTCAAAATCTGGATAATTATCTTTGACGATCTGTTCGATATCACTGATGAAGTTTGCCAAATGGCTGATCAGTACGGATACATCATTTTTATAAGGGGTGAACACTGAAATGGTTTCAGAAATGCTTTCACGCAATTTCCAAAGCTCCTGAAGCTGACCGACACTTTGGCTCATCACGCCATCAATGATCAAGCCATCTTCGGCACATTGCTCAAATACGCTCATCGCCAAATCCAGCACTTCTTCTGTCATCGCCTCAAATTCTAGCAACACATAAAAGGGTGCTTGGCTGTCAAAAGGTGCTTTGGTGTGACCTGCTGCGATGACTTTATCAACGGCAATTTGATCAAAAAATTCAAAAGCAGTTAAGTTCAGCGCCTTCCCAAAACGATCCAGCAGCGCCACAACGCTATTAAACTCAGGCACGCCCAGCACCATGGCGGTCAAGTTTACTGGCTGTTTTTCAAGCTTGATCAAAGCTTTGGTGACAAAGCCGAGCGTCCCTTCAGCACCGATAAACAGATGGCGAAGATCATAGCCTGTGGCGTTTTTGAGCATACCGCCGTTTAATTCTAAAATATCACCCTTGCCAGTGACGACGGTCAAGCCCAAAATTTGATTGCGTGTCATGCCATAGCGAATGACTTTGATGCCGCCAGCATTGGTGCCAATATTGCCGCCAATTTGACTTGAGCCAGATGACGCAAAATCCACCGCATAGTACAGATCTTTACTTTCGGCAAACTCTTGCAAAGCCTTGGTCACGACACCTGCTTCGACTTCTACCATGCGATCGGCATCATAAAACTGCCCAATGTGATTCATCTTATCGAAGCTGACCACCACTTCACCTTTTGACGCCACCGCCGCAGCCGACAGACCTGTGCGACCACCGCTAGGGACTAGGGGCATGCCATGCTCATTAGCCAATCGGACAATGGTTGCCACTTCTTCGGTGCTCTTTGGAAATAGCACCGCTTGGCAATCAGTGCTAAAGTGCACTGTCCAATCGCGTCCCCAGTGCTGCGTGGATTCGGTATCGGTTTTGATGCTCAAAGCAGGCAGGGCGTCTGATAGCGCCTGTAAAAATGCGTGATGTGGGTTCATAGTGGTCTCAAAATTTTCAAAAAAATAATTGCCTTATGATAGCAGATTATTGAGAATTTTTTAATGGCTTTTGACAAGATGGTGTGATTTTTGTGCAACATTAAAACCAGTATCATCGCTCATTTAAGGCAGGATAATCACCATCAATGCCGAAAAATTTGCTATAATATGGAGCAATTTTGACTATAAAAACAGAGCAGCTTTATGAATTCCCCAATCACCAAAAAATCTGAACTTCTTTGCCCAGCAGGAACATTTAAAAACATGCAATACGCCTTTGCTTATGGGGCGGATGCGGTGTACGCAGGGCAGGCACGTTACTCATTGCGGGTGCGTAATAACGATTTTGATGAAGAAAATTTGGCGAAGGGCATTGAATACGCCCATTCACTTGGCAAAAAGTTTTATGTGGTGGTCAATATCCAAGCCCATAACGCCAAGCTTAAAACCTTTATTGAAGATATTCGCCCCATTATTGAAATGAAACCTGATGCGCTTATCATGTCGGACGCTGGCATGATTATGATGGTGCGTGAAGCCTTTCCTGAGCAGGACATTCATCTGTCGGTACAAGCCAATGCAGTGAACTGGGCGACCGTCAAATTTTGGCAACAAATGGGCGTGACTCGGGTGATTGTCAGCCGTGAGCTGTCCTTAAAAGAGATTGAGCAAATCATCACAAAAGTCCCTGGCATGGAGATTGAAGTGTTTGTGCATGGGGCGTTGTGCATGGCGTATTCGGGGCGTTGTCTTTTGTCTGGCTATATCAACAAGCGTGATGCCAACCAAGGCACTTGTACCAATGCCTGCCGTTGGTCGTATAACACTTATAAAGCGACAGAAAACGAAACTGGCGACATCGTGCCTGCCACGCCCGAAGTGTTTGTGCCAAATCAAGCCCAAGATGCCAATGCCATTGGTAGTGTGAACCTTAACGGCGATGTGGTGATGGGCGATGACTATGTGGAGCAGCCGTCCGATGACGTGGTCTTGATAGAAGAACAAGGCCGTCCAGGTGAGCTCATGGCGATGTATGAAGACGAGCACGGCACGTATATCATGAACTCCAAGGATTTGCGTGCGGTGGAGCTGGTGCCTGATTTGGTCAATATGGGCGTGCATTCGTTAAAGATTGAAGGGCGTACCAAGTCGCATTATTATGTGGCACGTACCGCTCAGGTTTATCGCCGTGCCATTGATGATGCTTTGGCGGGCAAGCCGTTTGATACCAGTCTCATCACTGCGCTTGATGGGCTTGCCAACCGTGGCTATACCGAAGGTTTTTTACGTCGTCATGTGCATTCTGATTATCAAAATTATGACTACGGCTCATCTAAGACCGACAATCAGCAATTTGTCGCTGAAGTGGCGGACATCAGCGATGAGCGTTTGACTTTGACCGTCAAAAACAAACTGATGGTAGGTGATAGCATTGAAATCATGACTCCGCAGGGGAATGTTAGCTACACACTAACGGAGATGTGGGACAAAAAAGGCGCAGTGATAGACGGGGCGTTAGGCTCTGGTTGGGTGTGTCAAATTGCCAATCCCTTCAAGGATATGGATAAAGACGTGCTAAAATTTGCCCTAGTGATGAAAAGCGTGAGCGAACCGATTTATACTTGATGAGGATTTATGGATTTTGCAAATAAGAACGTGGCTTTGTTTATCGATGCTGACAACGCCCCTGCCAAAAAGATTGAATTTATTTTAAGTGAATTGGCAAAATTTGGCACAATCAATATCCGTAAAATTTATGGGGATTGGAAAAATCACGGTCTGCAAGGCTGGGAGGATGTCTTGTTAGACAATGCTTTAAAGCCAGTTCAACAGTTTGCCTACACCAAATCCAAAAATGCCACCGACATGGCGATGACGATTGACGTCATGGATATCTTGCACGAAAATAAAGTTGATGTGTTTTGCCTTGTATCGTCAGATAGCGATTTTACGCCACTGGTGATGCGACTGCGTCATGAGGGTAAGGTTGTCATTGGGTTTGGTGAACAAAAAACGCCAAAATCACTTGTGCAGGCATGTTCAAGATTTTTATATTTGGATGGTGAAAATACCAATCAAAATCATACAGGCATGTCCAAAAAGTCAAGTCATGATCTGAAACAAGATGCCAAGCTGATGAATTTATTGCGTCGCGCCATTTCAGAAGCCCAAAATGAAGAGGGCTGGGCTTCATTATCGGCAGTGGGCAGTATCATCAAAAATCAATCCTCGTTCGATAGTAAAAATTATGGCTATAAACAATTGAGCGATTTGGTGAAAGCCATTGATTTGTTTGAAGTTCAACTAAACGACAGTCATTACATCATTAAAAATAAAAAATCGCCTAAAAATTCAGCTAATACCTAAAACTATGGCACTAAAAATCACCACCGACTGTATCAATTGCGACATTTGTGAGCCTGAATGCCCCAATGATGCCATCAGCTATGACCAAAAAGGTCAAAAAACCTATGTCATCGACCCTGATTTATGCACCGAATGCGTCGGCTTTTATGACGAGCCTACTTGTGATAAGGTCTGTCCGATTGATTGTATCATCAAAGACCCTGACCGTATCGAATCAGAAGATGAACTTATCCAAAAATATAAAAAGATTTGGAATAAGTAAGCGCACCTGTTGGCGCGCTTTTGATTGGGGTGTTTGATTAGGCGGACAACGCCTTTTTAACCAATCCTGAAATGACCGCAGGATCAGCTTGACCGACGGTCTTTTCTTTGACCGCATTCATCACGCGTCCCATGTCTTTCATGCTATCAGCTTCAAGCTCGGTAATGGTCGCAATGATGATATCATTCAGCGCCGCTTCATCAAGCTGTGCTGGAAGAAATTGCCCAATCACTTCAATCTCAAATTTTTCTTTGGCGGCCAAATCATCTCGACCATTCGCTTCATAAATATCAAGCGATTCTTGGCGCTGTTTGATTTGCTTTTGTAATAGCTCAAGCACTGCTTTATCACCCAAAGTTGTTTGGCTGTCAATTTCTACTTTTTTGATCGCTGCTTGGACATTGCGCAGGATTTTAACCACGTCCATCTCACGAGCTTTCATAGCGGATTTGATGGCTTCTGATAGAGAGTCTTTTAAATTCATCTGGTGCTCCTTTTGGTCATTTAAATGGATTTTTGTTGATTTTGAAGGGTGAGTAATCTGTCATAAATATCTGATTTTTTGAGATTAAGCACATCAGCGACCACGCCGGCAGCCTTTTTTGGTGGCAATTCTTTGGCGATGGCAAGTAGCCACTGATCATAGTCTGTGCTTTGGTGTGCTGCATCATCACAGCCTGCTACCACCAAAACAATCTCACCTTTTTGTTGATTGCTGTCATTTTGAACAAATTGCAGCAGCTCGTCAAGGGGGAGCTTTTTGATGGTTTCAAAGGTCTTGGTCAGCTCGCGGCAAAGTGTCGCTTCACGACTTGCCCCAAAGACTGACACCATGTCGCTTAGGCTCTCGATGATGCGATGCGGCGCTTCATAAAATATCAATGTCTCTGTGCGATCGCGCCAAGCTTCCAGTGCTTTTAGGCGACCATGTGACTTGGCAGGCAAAAATCCTGCAAAAGTAAATCGGTCTGAAGGCAGTCCTGCTGCCGACAGGGCAGCGATCACCGCACACGCGCCTACAATGGGAATCACATCGATGCCATGTTCGTGAGCTGCCTTGACCAAGCGATATCCAGGATCGGAGATGAGCGGCGTACCTGCATCGCTGATCAGGGCGATGGATTGACCGGTGCTGAGTTTCTCGATGAGCCGCTGTGTTTGGGCGTCGGCATTATGCTCATGATAGGCGCTTGTTGGCGTGGTGATATTAAAATGTTTAAGCAGCTTGGCGGAGGTGCGAGTGTCTTCACAGGCGATGATATCCACAGATTTTAGGGTGGTGATCGCACGCTCTGTCATGTCTGACAAATTACCGATCGGTGTGCTGACGAGGTATAATTTGCCCATCATGAACCGACCTCGGGCTGCTTCTGATCTTGGGTGTTTAGGATAACATCATGATCTTGCTGACTTTGATCGGTCAAGTGCAGCCACTCACCAAGCACTTTGGCAAGATCATCGACACCTTCTTTTTTAAGCGCAGAAAACAGCTGAATGCTAAAGGGCAGCTCCAGCGCCTCTAATTGTTTTTTGGTGGATAGTAGCGCCGCCTTTTGTGCGCCGCGTTTGAGCTTATCTGCCTTTGTCAGTAGAACATGCACAGGCAGTCCGCCATCTTTTGCCCAGTGCAGCATTTGCTCATCAAAATATTTAAGCGGATGGCGAATGTCGGTCATCAAAACCAGTCCTACTAAGGATTGGCGGGATACCAAATATTCTTCAAGCTCTTTTTGCCATTTGATTTTCATGCTCTCGGGCACAGCAGCATAGCCATAGCCTGGCAAATCCACAATACGCGCTTGCTCATCGCCGACGGTAAAAAAATTAATCATCTGAGTGCGCCCGGGCGTCTTTGATGAGCGGGCAAGCTGTTTTTGATGAGTAATGGTATTGATGGCTGAGGATTTGCCAGCATTTGAGCGACCAGCGAACGCCACTTCAAAGCCCATGTCTTCAGGGCACAGCTTAAAAGTCGGCGCCGAAAGCAAGAATTTGGTTTGGTGAATTTGTTTTAATATCTCTTGGCTATTCATATCGTTTCATCATCAAACATAATGAGCTAAGTGTATCATGAAAGACCAAAAATAGCGATATGACAGCTTTTGTTTGATTGATTATATCAGTGTAGATTGATCTTTTTGGCAACAAAAAAGGACGGTATTTACCATCCTTTTTTGTTTTACTATTTTTAGTCATTCTAAGCTTTCTAAGCGAATGCGCACGACAGGTTCAACCACCGCACCCAGCGCCTCAATCTGGCTGATGGCGGTGTTCATTTGCTTTTCAAGGACGGGCAATGTCAAAATGATGATCGGCACCAGTCCCGACTTATGGGCGTCGCGCTGCAAGATGGCATCAATATTAATGCCGTTATCACTCAAAATGCGCGTCGTATCCGCCAAAACGCCCACTTCATCTTTGACGGTCAGGCGTAAGTAAAAGCCAGAAGTCATCTCATCACTTGGTAAAATACCAATGTCGGACAGCTCTTCAGGGATGAATGCTAGGTGCGGCACATCGCTTGGGGTAGCCGCATCAATCACATAAATCAAGTCCATCACATCAGCCACCACTGCCGATGCTGTCGCACCAGCACCAGCACCATCGCCGTAGTATAAAGACTGACCCAAAGGATGGGCGTCAATCATCACCGCATTTTTGACGCCATTGACATTGGCTAATAGCGCTTGAGATGGAATCAAAGCAGGGTGCACGCGAAGCTCAATCCCATGCTCGCGGCGAATGGCAAAGCCTAAGTGCTTGATGGTATAGCCAAGTTCTTTGGCATAAATCACATCCTGTAGGCTGATTTTGGTAATCCCTTCACAATAGACCTTATCAAACTGCACAGGAATACCAAAGGCAATCGACGCAAGCAGAGATAATTTGTGTGCCGCATCAATACCTTCAACATCAAAAGTCGGATCAGCTTCAGCATAGCCCAGTGCTTGAGCTTCGGCAAGTACCTCACCAAATTTCCGATTTTTTTGCTGCATCTCGGTCATGATAAAGTTGCCTGTACCATTGATGATGCCTGTCAGCCAATCAATTTTATTGGCTGCCAATGCTTCACGAACGATCTTGATGATCGGAATGCCGCCTGCCACCGCAGCTTCATAACGCACCTGTACGCCATGCTCTTCGGCAAGTCTGAAGATTTCGTTACCATGTTTGGCAAGTAGGGCTTTATTGGCGGTGACCACGTGTTTTTTGTGGCGGATGGCGTGGGTGATGACTTCATAAGCCACATCTGTGCCACCAATCACTTCGATGACAATATCCACATCTTCAGCTTCTGCAATCGCCATCAGATCTGCAGTTTGATGGATGCTTGGATCAATGTCATCACGATGGCGGCGAGTGCCCGCGTGCGTGACGACAAGCTGATGACCGCTGCGACGAGTCAGCTCATTAATGTTATCTTTGATGAGATTTAGTACGCCAGTGCCGACAGTGCCTAGACCCAGTACGGCAAGATTAATGGTGTTATTCACAAGATGCTCCGTGATCGGAATGTTTGCTTAAGTGTTTGGCTAATCAATCCATAGCCAAAATTCAAAAATTAAAAATGGTTAAATGATCAATCCAAGCGCTGCTTGGTTTGATTTGGATAAAGAAGACAATCTTGCCAAATGAAGGTCAAATCACCAACCCATTTAAGCGTCTAATTTAAGTGTTTAATAAGTTGCCTAAGTTACCATAAGTTGAGGCTTTGTGCTAGGCTTTTTTGGCGAAATTGGGCGAATTTTATCGCCCAAAATCTGCCCATTTCATTCCAAGAAGATGAATTTAGCTGATTTAACTTAAAGGTGTCACACAAGCGCTTATCGGCGCTCGATGGCAGCTTGAATCAGCTCTTTGGCGGGTATATAGCCACCGATATGCTCACCAGATTCGGTAAAAATCGCTGGCGTTCCTGAAATGCCTAGACTGCGCCCAAGCGCTAGGTGTTTTTGGACAGGATTGTCGCAATCATTGGCAGTGATCATATTACCAAGCTTAGCGGCGCTCAAAGCAGCGTGTCGATCTTGGCTGCACCAAATGGCTTGCGTCAGCGGAATGTCTTTTTCGGCGCGTGGCCATGCCAAATAACGTACTTCTACGCCGCCTGCGGTAATGTCGTCAATATCTTTGTGTAACAGCTGACAATAGTGGCAAGTCGGATCGCTAAAGACATAGACGGCTGCTTTGTGCTCACCTTTGGCAGGATAAATAATCATCTCATCAAGACTGACTTTGGCCAAATTTTCCTTGGCTAGATTAGCCTGAATCTCTGCTGTGATATCCACAGGCTGACCATCGCCAAGCTTGATAATTTGACCTTGAATCAGATACTCGCCCGTCTTATTGGTAAACATCGCTGGCGCATCTTCAAAACTGACCCAATAAATGTCGGGCATCGCTATTGGCAGGGCACTCACGGCGGTGATTTTAGCCCCTGACTTGGTCAGATGCTCTTGAAGCGCTTTGACGACTTCGTCACTGCTTTGGGCGGCGGCAGGCTGATTGATCTTAGTATGATTTTGGGCAGAATCATTGGCAGTACTGCAAGCACTGATGAATACTGTGCTTGCAAGCATGATTGGCAGTAATTGGCGCATGATGTGTTTTGATTGATAAAATTGCTATTATGCCAAAATTTTATGATAGCGCCAAGAAATTTATTTCAATACTCCAATTTTTAGCAAATAAAACGCTGTACAATTTTACAAATCTGCTTGCAAATTGTCATAATTATTTGATACAATACGGCGTTATTTCAAACCTGCCTTTGGTGTTTTATCACTCGATTTAAAGCCCAATTAGGCGCTCATACAGGAAATAACCTATGCTACGCATTGCCTACGACGCCTTGACATTTGACGATGTCTTGCTTTTGCCTGCCTATTCTGAAGTCCTTCCAAAAGAAACCAACCTAACCACTCGCTTAACCAAAGATATTAATTTAAATTTGCCGATCATTTCTGCGGCGATGGATACCGTGACCGAATCTAAGATGGCGATCGCTATGGCGCAGCTTGGCGGTATGGGGATCATTCATAAGAACATGGACATCGCCCATCAGGCACGCCGTGTTCGTCATGTTAAGAAGTTTGAGGCTGGGACGGTTGCAGATCCAATCACCGTTAATGCCGATGCTACGGTGGGGGATTTGATTGCTTTGACTCGCGAGCATAAAATCAGCGGCGTACCAGTGGTTGAGGCAGGCACTAATAAAGTCGTTGGCATTGTGACGCACCGAGATTTGCGCTTTGAGACCAATTTGTCACAGCCTGTGACCAATGTCATGACGCCAAAAGACAAGCTAGTGACTGTCAAAGAAGGCGAAACCCAAGAGCGCATCAAAGAGCTATTACATCGCCATCGTATCGAAAAAGTGGTGGTGATTGATGATGATTATCAGCTCAAAGGCTTAATCACTGTCAATGACTTTACTAAAGCAGAAAACAACCCAAATGCTGCCAAAGATAGCAAAGGTCGTCTATTGGTAGGTGCGGCGGTCGGCACAGGCGCAGATACCGAAGCTCGCGTAGAGGCTTTGATTGATGCGCAAGTCGATGTGATCATCGTAGATACCGCGCATGGTCATTCAAAAGGCGTGATCGACCGCGTAGCATGGATTAAGAAAAACTACTCAAACATCCAAGTCATTGGCGGAAATATCGCCACTGGCGATGCTGCCTTGGCGCTGCTAGATGCAGGTGCAGACGCTGTCAAAGTGGGTATCGGTCCAGGCTCTATCTGCACAACCCGAATCGTTGCAGGTATCGGTGTTCCGCAAGTTAGTGCCATTGACAGTGTCGCAACCGCCCTTAAAGATCAAATTCCTTTGATTGCTGATGGCGGCATTCGTTTCTCAGGTGATATTGCCAAAGCCATCGCAGCGGGTGCGTCGTGCATCATGGTGGGTAGCTTATTGGCAGGTACCGAAGAAGCGCCTGGTGAGGTTGAGCTGTTCCAAGGTCGCTACTACAAAGCCTATCGTGGCATGGGTAGCTTAGGTGCGATGAGTGGTCAAAATGGCTCATCAGATCGCTATTTTCAGGATGCCAAAGATGGTGTTGAAAAACTGGTGCCAGAAGGTATCGAAGGTCGCGTGCCTTATAAAGGTCCAGTCACTGGCATCATCGGTCAGTTGGCAGGCGGGCTAAAATCATCTATGGGATACACTGGCTGCCGCACCATCGAAGAGATGCGTAAGAATACCACCTTTGTCAAGGTGACATCAGCAGGTATGAAAGAGTCTCATGTGCATGATGTACAAATTACCAAAGAAGCACCAAACTATCGCCAAAACTGATTTATTGGTTCGATTAATATGAAATCGCTCATCTGTTGATGGGCGATTTTTATTGAATAAAACAACTCATATAATATTGATTCTATAAAATTAAATAAAAATAATTCCTATTAATTTTAACAAATAATAATAATTATCATTTACAAAGAAAATTTTTTTTGCTAAAATCCTTTCTCGTACCTTGCTGTTTTTTCTTATTTGTCTTTCTTAGCGGTGTTTTGGTTGATTTTAGTAAGTGGACTGGCAAGGGATTAAACTTAATTGAGTAAATCGAACTGAAAATCTCATCATCGGAGTTATTATGAAAAAGTTTCAATTATTGCCGCTAGCATTGGCAGTCAGTGCTGCTTGTACAAGTGCAGCGTATGCCGTTGAGCCAACAGTGGTTTTGGCTGAAGAAGTGGTGACGAGCGACCGACAAGGCACAAAAGTAGTTACCAATGTGGTCACCACTCAAGAAAAAGATGAAAGTACCGAGACAGATATGCGTGGGCTATTGAGCAACGAGCCTGCCATTGATATCGGCGGCGGTACAGGTAGTTCGCAGTTTTTGACCATTCGTGGCATGGGACAAAACTCGGTAGATTTTAAGGTGGATAACGCTTATTCTGACAGTCAAATTTTATATCATCAAGGTAGATTTATTTTAGACCCAAGTTTGGTGAAGATTGTTAGCGTGCAAAAAGGGGCAGGCAGCGCCTCGGCAGGGATTGGTGCGACCAATGGATCCATTGTAGCCAAGACGGTAGATGCAAGTGATTTGCTTAAAGATGGCGATAAAGATTACGGCGCAAAAATCAATTTAGGCTACTCAAGCAATGACAGTCATAATTATGGCGCAACTGTCTTTGGGCGCATGGGTAATTTTGATGCTTTGTTATCTTACAATGTCAAAGATGAAGATGATTTTAAACCTGGCAAAGACTATAAGAATGGTCTTGATGGCGGTGACTATGCACCATATAGTGCACTAGAGACCACCAGCTATTTGGCAAAATTAGGAGCGAATTTTGGGAATCATCGCTTTGTACTCAGTCATTTAAAGGATGAACAAGCTGGGGTGCGTACGGTACGAGAAGAATTCTCGGCATTTAATGAGAGTCTAGCACGCGGTCGTTTAACTTTACTTCGCCAAGCGCCTGCTTATCGTGAAACCTCGCTCACCAACACCAACCTTGAATGGACAGCAAACGATCTTGGTTTTGTAGAAAAATTAACCGCCAATGCTTATTTGATGAAAAATGAGCGCTATTCGGTTGATGACCGTGGCTGCGGTTATTGTGGCTATGCTGTTGGAAATGCCAAAACTTGGAATGATATTACCGCTGTTTATCCAAACCCAGTACCAACTTCAACCACCATTGAAACCAAAGGCGCTAATTTAAATTTAGATGTCGGTGTAGGCGATAATACAGTCGTTAAATACGGCGTTAATTACCGTCATCAAGAAATTGAGCCTGGTAATGTGAACGCATCTATCATGACCCATACTCCAGAAAAGTCTGATACAGGCGTCTATATTGAGGCGATCAGCGATGTGGGGAATCTGACCATTACAGGTGGGGTGCGTTATGATCATTTTGATATTACCGCTAATGATGGGGTTAAAGCCAAAGGCGATAATCTAAATCCAAGTTTGGGCTTAATTTATCGAGCAACACCAAATTTAAGTTTAAGCGCTAATCATAACTATGCCTCGCGCAGCCCTCGGCTGTATGATGCTCTGATGGTCGGCATTCGTCGCACCTCAATTAATCCAAATATTAAGGCAGAGCAAGCACGCAATACCGAGGTTGGGTTTAATTATAATAACGGTAATTTTGGGCTAGATGGTACGTATTTTTGGCAAAAAGTAGATGATGTGGTAGTCAATCCGCAGGATAGACATGGTATTGCAGGTCAAAAAGAAGCAGTGAATGATGGTTATTCTAAAAACCATGGCTATGAATTGGGTGCTTCTTATCGCCAAGGTGGTTTTACTGCTCGTGTGGGCGTCTCTGAAAGCAATCCTGAATATTTCTTGAGCTCAACCAATGAAGTAACCCCAGAGTTTGCTATTCCTGTGGGGCGCACTTGGACAGCGTCTTTGGCGTATCGTTTTGCTGAGCCAAATCTAGAAATTGGCGTACGCAATCGCACTGTTGAGGATTCTAATGATGCAGTGGTAGCAGGTGCGGATATCAGCTCTCGTCCTGGTTATAGCGTAACCGATGCTTTTGCCAACTGGAAGCCTTATGGTAATGATAAGATGAATGTAAACTTTGCGGTGAACAATATTGCAGATAAGTTTTATTTCCCACATTCGCAGCGTGCCGCTATTACACCTTATCCTGGTACTGGTCGTGAGTTTCGTGTTGGCGTGAATTATACTTTCTAATTGAGTTAAAGTTTAATTTCTC
Source organism: Moraxella canis (assembly GCF_002014965.1). Taxonomy (GTDB): domain Bacteria; phylum Pseudomonadota; class Gammaproteobacteria; order Pseudomonadales; family Moraxellaceae; genus Moraxella; species Moraxella canis. The sequence goes on along the minus strand of NZ_MUXT01000001.1, from coordinate 202,815 downwards.
CACCAGAACACTTAAGCCTAGGCTTAAGTGTTCTTTTTTTGAATAATAAAAAAGCCAATCAAAAAGATTGGCTTTATTTGCTTGAATTATTGATTTAAGAACCAAGCATTGGCACTGCGTTTGGCGGACTCAATTTCGCTAGAAGATAAATTGAGTGCAAGTTGGCTGACTTTGGCTTTGGCGCGATTGCGTACATTATCATCGAGCATCCCTTCACGAGTCGATAGATCATACCATTTATAAGCATCAACCAAGCGCTGCTGCTGCTCATCGATCATCGCTAGAGCATAGCTGGCGCGATTATCACCCAAATTTGCGGCTCTTTCTAGCCACGCTCGACCCGTTGCCATGTCTGCCTTGACGCCTTCACCACGCAGATACATGATGCCAAGGTTTAGCTGGGCTGGAGCGATGTTTTTTTCGGCAGCACGGGTGTACCAATAGACAGCTTTTGCAGCATCTTTGGCGACACCTTCGCCTTTTTGTAGGCGTTTGGCAAGAAAGAACTGAGCATGATAATCACCGCTGGCAGCTTGATTAGTCAAGGTTGTGATATCGATTGTTTCAAAGCGATTATTAGCCAAAGAGGTCAGAGAATACGTTAAGGTGGTGGTGCCTAGTACGCTGGCTAATAGGGCGATTTTAAACAATTTCATGACGCTGTCCTATGGCAAAGAATAAAAAGGAGTTAAAAGTAGACCTGCAAAAGCTCAATCGTATCTCAAAGGCTGTTGCAGGCAGGCGGCTATAAAAAAGTATGGCGTGATAATATGCCACACGCATCTTATCACGCAGCTAAACAATTTATTATACCGTGATTATAACGAACAATCAGTAAACAAAAGGTAACTGTAAGTGACATTTTACCACTATTTTAAAAAATTGGGTGAGTCTTAAATAACTTTTTTAAGGTTTTTAGTTCTTGGCAATGCGATAAACAGCAACATCAGCAAGCAAGTTTGGCACGCGCTTGACCATGCGATTTAATAACGCCGAAGGCAGCTTGGGATTGGGTTTATCGCTGATGGCAACCGCATCTAGAATGCGAATGTTATTGTCATCACACAGCCGCTCAAAATCCTTAAATGTGCACAAATGTATATTGGGCGTATTATACCACTCATGCGGCAAAGTTTCGCTCATCGGCATGATGCCCTTGATGCCCAAATAAACGCGGTTTTGCCAATATGCAAAGTTTGGAAAAGTGACAATGCCTTCTTTAGCAACTCGCAGCATATCAATCAGTAGCTGATCGGGTGATTTGACCGCTTGAAGCGCACGCGCCATGACGACCGTATCAAAGCTATTATCAGCAAAACGCGCCAAGCCTTCATTGAGATCTTGCTCAATGATATTTAAGCCCTTGGCAATGGCTTGATTGATTTTAAATTCATCAATCTCAAGCCCATAACCAGTCACGCCAAGATTTTTTTGGAGGTGTTCAAGCAAGGTGCCATCACCACAGCCTAAGTCTAGCACACGAGATTTGGGCAAAATCCACTTTCCTGCCAGCTGATGATCAATATTATTCATGCATGATCCTTATTATATGATGGCGCAATGACGATAAGATGACATACAGCCATGTTTATTGCCTTGCTAATTTAGAGATTTGTGTGGGGCTCATGGGCTCTGAGACAGGATTGGCTTCGATGACGGGCGCAGATAAAAAGCCTTTGAGTGCATCGCTATAGCGAGGAATATCAAATAAAAAAGAATCATGACCGTGCGGGGCGTCCACATTGACAAAACTGACTGGCTTTTGATTGGCAATCAAGGCATCGACCAATTCGATCGACCTTTCGGGGCTAAAGCGCCAATCGGTCGTAAAAGACACCACCAAAAATTGGCACTGGGTACGCGCCAAGGTCAGTTTCAGGGCATCTTCATCAGACAAGCCGTCAGGTGCATAGCCGCGTGTCGGATCAAAATAATCAAGCGCCTTAGTCATCAATAAATAGGTATTGGCATCAAAATTTTTGCTAAAGCGCTCACCTTGATAGCGTAAATAGCTCTCAACTTGAAACTCCACATCATAGCCATACATAAATTTGCCAGATTTTAAGTCGCGTCCAAATTTGGCTTTCATGGCATCTTCGGTGATGTAGGTGATGTGCCCAACCATACGAGCCAAAATCAGACCGCGCCGCGGATACGTACCGTGCTCTAAATACCACCCATCATGAAAATCAGGATCCGATAAGATTGACTGGCGCGCCACCTCATTAAAGGCGATGTTTTGTGCGGATAATTTGGGCGTACTGGCGATGATCACCGCGCGGCTTAAGCGATCAGGATAGTCCACTGACCACTGCAGGGCTTGCATGCCGCCCATAGAGCCGCCGACGACAGCGTGCCATTTTTGGATACCCAATCGATCAGAGAGCATGACTTGGGTTTTGACCCAGTCTTTGATGGTGATCAAAGGGAAGTCAGCGCCGTAGATTTTGCCAGTTTGGGGATTGATCGTGGTGGGTCCTGTTGAGCCATGGCATGAGCCGATATTATTTAAGCAGACGACAAAAAACTTAGAGGTATCAATCGCTTTGCCATTTCCGATCAAATTATCCCACCAGCCTGGTTTGGCATCATCAGCAGCATGATAGCCTGCCGCGTGATGACTGCCTGAAAGCGCATGACAAATTAAAATGGCATTAGATTTATCGGCATTGAGCGTGCCATAAGTTTCGATCACAAGCTCAAAGGCGGGCAACACTCTTTGGCATTCTAAAGTCAAAGGTTCGTCAAAAAACAGCGTCTGCGGCTCAACAATACCGACTGAGCTTGGATCAAGATGTGGTGCGATTTGGTCGTTTTGATGCACAAATTTTCCTAAACTTTATTAATGGCTCTGATGAAGCATGATGGAGGTGTCATATCAAGCTGACGGCATTATTTTAATTCAAAGGCGGTCTGACCTTGGGGCGTGACCTTAAAAATTTGCACTTTAAAGAGGACTTCTTGACCCGCCAAAGGATGGTTAAAATCAACCAAAACCTCATCATCGGTCACTGAACTGATGACACCAACCAAAGAATTTTGACCTTTGTCAGCAAATTCCATCATCATGCCGACGACAGGATTGGGCTCGGATAGGGCAAATTGTGCGCGCGTAAAGGTTTGAACATTCTCAGGATTCCACTGCCCAAACGCATCTTCTGCTGGCAGTGCTGCTGTGCGGGTGTCGCCTGCTTTTAGGTTCATCAAGACTTTTTCAAATCCTGCAAGTAGGCTTTCGTCGCCAATGGTGAGCATCACGGGTTCATCACGATGAAAAGTAGAGTCAATCACCTCGCCGCTCATCAAACTGACCTCAAAATGCAAAGAAACGCGGCTGCCTTGGGTGATGCGGATTTCTTCGTTAGGTAAAATGGGTGTATTCATAAGTTTTTATTGGGATTTTTGATTCAAAGGTTGAAATATTTTAGCACAGTATCGTTTGACAAGCACGAGCAAAACTGGATCTGTGTTTATGGCAATACCAAAAGCGTTATGATCTAAATTGCCTTAAACCACCTTTAAAAGCACCAAAGCCAAAATCTACTTTTGGCTTTGGCAGGGCGATCAATCAGACAAAAAGATACGGATGCTAGCTGACTTGTCTTTTATTTTCTAAAAATAACATGTCATAGACCACCATCGCCATGCCGATACAGATGCCCATATCTGCGATATTAAAAATTGGATAATGCCACACATCGGCATAATGCACATGAATAAAATCAATCACATGACCACGCAAAATACGGTCAATCACATTACCAATTGCACCGCCAAGCACAAGCGCTAGGCCTAAGCTAAGCGTGCTTGCGATTCTTGGGACTTTTCTTAGATAGACAATGATGTAGCCTGAAACCACCAAGCCTAAAATCGCAAAAAACCATTTTTGCCAACCGGCTTGATCCGCCAAAAAGCTAAAAGCTGCGCCGTAATTATACGCCAAAGTCCAGTTAAGCACAGGTGGAATGACAGCGATGCTCTCACCAAGATTTAAGGCAGTTTTAAAATAATATTTGGTGAGCTGATCAATCACCAAGACCACGATGGCGATGAGATAATATCCCATCGCCTTGCTACCATTTGAAACCAAAATCGGTTGTGGATTAGGCATATAAGCGCGCCTCCCCTTCGCCTAAATTCTGTACGCAGCGACCGCAGATCTCTGGATGGTCAGCATGTGTGCCGACATCGGTGCGCACATGCCAGCAGCGTACGCACTTGGTGCCATCAGCAGGCGTGATGGTCGCAGATAGCGCGTCGCCTGACTCAACCGTCGCATCAGAAGTGATGAATACAAAGCGCAGCTCATCACCAAACTTATTTAGGATATCGGCGATGTCTTGTGGTGCTGTGATGGCGACTTTGGCGGTCAAGTTACTGCTGACGATTTTCTCGCCGCGCGCATCTTCAATGGATTTATTGACCAAATCTTTGACTAAGGCAACTTGATCCCAATCTTCGCTACTGATGTCATCCATGCTAAAGCTTGGCAGCTCGTACCATTCGGCGGTAAAAATGTAGCCTTGTGTGCCTTTGAGCACTTGCCAAGCTTCTTGAGCGGTGAAAGATAAAATTGGCGAAATCCAGCGAAGCAGAGCGTGCGCAATGTGATACAGCGCTGTCTGAGCCGAACGACGCGGCAAGCCATCTGCCTTGGTGGTGTAAGTACGATCTTTGATGATATCAAGATAAAACCCGCCCAAATCTTGAGAACAAAAACCCATCACCGCTTGGCAGACTTGGTGAAAGTCCATGTTGGTATATGAGCGGACGATCTCATCTTGGATGGACTTGGTGCGATGCAAGATATATTTATCCAAACTGATGAGCTCATCAGCTGAAACCATATCAGTTTCAGGATCAAAGTCGTCCGTATTGGCAAGCAAGAATCGGATGGTGTTACGAATGCGGCGATACATATCAGTGGTGCGATCAAAACCTTCTTTTGATACCGCCATCTCATAACGATAATCGGATGAGCCTACCCACAGACGCAAGATATCCACGCCCATTTTATTGGCAATGTCCGATGGCTCAAAACCTTTGGTATTACCTTTGGACTTAGAAAGCTTATGCCCTTTGGCATCGACCGTGAAGCCATGCGTCAGTACTTGTTTATAAGGTGGGCGCCCATAAATGGACTCACCAACCAATAAAGACGACTGAAACCAGCCGCGATGCTGATCAGAGCCTTCTAAATACAAATCGGCAGGATTAGATAGCTCGTCACGGCGGTCTAGGACAGCAAAGTTGGTCGCCCCAGAGTCAAACCACACATCCAAGGTGTCATTACACTTATTATAAGTATCAATATCTGCGCCGATGAAGACTTCAGCGTCGGTATCGAACCACGCTTCAACGCCGCCTTCTTCGATCAGCTTGGCGGCTTGCTCCATCAGCTCGCTGGTGCGTGGATGTAGCTCACCTGAATCTTTATGAATAAAAAATGGAATCGGCACACCCCAGGTACGCTGACGACTGATGCACCAATCAGGGCGACCATTCATCATGGATTCGATACGATTTTGACCCCAAGCTGGTGTCCAAGTCACTTTTGGAATGTCATTGAGTGCTTGCTCGCGCAAACCACGCGCCTGCATACTGATAAACCATTGCGGCGTCGCCCGAAAGATGATCGGTGTCTTATGGCGCCAGCAGTGTGGATAGCTGTGGCGAATTTTATTATGAGCAAGCAGGTGTCCTGTCTGTGCCAGCGTGTCGATGATTTTGGGCTGAGCTTTATAAATGTGCTCGCCCACAAATACTTTGGCTTCAGGCAAGTAGACGCCGTTGCCTGCCACAGGATTGTCGACATTTAGGTGATATTTTAGACCGATGTTATAGTCATCAACACCGTGCGCAGGGGCAGTGTGCACAAGACCTGTACCGCTATCGGCAGTAACATGCTCGCCCAAAATGATAGGGACTTGACGCTCGGCAATCAAAGGATGTTGAGCTTTTAAGACATCAAGCTGTGCACCTTTGATGGTATCAGAAGTGTGATAATTATCCAATGCGATCGCTTCGGCGAAAGCTTCAACCAAGTCTTTGGCTAAGATAAAGTGACGCTCACCACTTGAGACGATCACATAGTCAAGCTCAGGATGCGCGCTGATGGCTTGGTTGGCAGGCAAGGTCCAAGGCGTCGTCGTCCAAATCACTGCCAAAAGCGTGCCTTGAATGTCAGCCGTGGCAGGCAGTGCGTCACGATTGACGATGTCAAAGCCCACATAGATGGCGTCAGAGGTTTTATCTTCATATTCAACTTCAGCTTCTGCCAAAGCCGAACCGCAGTCTAGACACCAATTGACAGGTTTTAGACCGCGCACAATATGACCGTTTTCATAAATCTTGGCAAGAGCGCGCACGGTATCGGCTTCTTGCTGAAAATTCATGGTCAGATAAGGATTTTGCCAATCGCCAAGCACGCCCAAGCGCTTAAAATCAGCCATTTGTAGAGCGATTTGGCTCTTGGCATACTCACGGCACGCACCACGAAACTGTCTTGCGCTGATCACTTGACCGTCTTTTTGTTGACCGACTTTACCAAGAATGCCTTCGACTTTTTGCTCGATTGGCAGACCATGACAGTCCCAGCCAGGCACATAAGGTGCATCGTAGCCATCCAAGGTTTTATATTTTACGATGATGTCTTTTAAAACTTTATTGACCACATGACCTAAGTGAATCTGACCGTTGGCATAAGGAGGTCCATCGTGCAGGGTATAGGTTTTGCGACCTTGGCGCGCCTTGCGAATCTGTCCATAGACATCATCTTTTTCCCATTGCTCCAACCAAATCGGCTCGCGCTTGGCAAGATCACCGCGCATGGCAAAAGCGGTGTCGGCAAGATTTAGGGTGTTCTTGTAGTCGATGGACTCAGTCATGGTGTCTCTCGCTGTTGGCTAATTTTTGTAAACTGCTTATTATAAGACAAAATAAAGAAAGTTACAAAGCATTTGGTGGGGGCGAGCAGAATATTATCAATAGACTAAAAATGATCAGCATAAGATTAGTTTGCCACCAAAGTAGCGCCTTTGATGGCAAACTATGGCTGCAGTAGGCAAGGTAAATGGGCGCCTTAGCCGCTTTTTTTAATGAGTTTGATAAAAATTTCCTTGCCTGCGCGGGGCTTGATTGAATTATAACAAGGCGCCATGACATCAATGTCAAAATAGGGCTCAAAAAGCGCGCGATACTCATCCATGCTGCCGCCAAATGGCGGACCATCGGGCATCTCAATGCCAAACAGCAGCCCAACAAGCTTGCCTTTGGGCGCCAAAAGCTCGTGCATTTGTTTGGCATATTCAGGGCGGCGACTGGGATCGATGGCACAAAAAAAGGTTTGCTCAATGATCAAATCGTATTGTCCTGTTGCTTCAAAAAAGTCTTGGTGCAATAAGTGCGCTGAATCAAAACCAGTATGGCGTTTGGCGAATTGCTCCAGTGGCAGGCTGGCAAAATCCAAAATAAATACCTTTTCAAATCCTTGCTCGTGCAGATACGCACCTTCGTGAGCATTGCCTGCACCAGGGATGAGAATTTTGGCAGATTTATCGGTGAGCTGATCAAAATAAGCTTTTAGGGGCGTGGAGATATTTTTGGCATCCCAGCCGGTTTGATTAGCCAAATAGCGTGCTTCCCAGTACGCAGGATCATTTACCGCCGAAACAGTCATTAGCATCTTCCTGATGGATTTTTCATGTCGTTTTAAAAAATTTTAACATCTTTGAGGTATAAAATCTAGGCGACTTTTTATGGTTGATCAAATCAGTCCATGGAGATAAATTTCTTACAATTTTATTACACAAGTGTAGTACAATAGTTCGGTTTGACGTTAAAATTGGCAATAAATCTGCCAAAGCGCAGTTTGGAGTGAGTATGAGCTGGTTCCCAAAATGGCAACCTTATACAGGTGATATCAACACACAGCCCATCGCAACAAATGAGTATCTGCCAGTCGGGCAGAGCATCATGTTGGGCTTGCAGCATGTCTTGGCGATGTTTGGGGCGACGGTTCTTGCGCCTTTATTGATGGGCTTTGATGCCAATCTTGCGATTATGATGAGCGGGATTTGTACCATCTTATTTTTTATTATGACAGGGGGTAGAGTCCCCAGTTATTTGGGCTCAAGCTTTGCGTTTATTGGCGTAGTTGCGGCAGCCACAGCACACGCAACTGGCAGCGGCGCGAACCCAAATCTGTCAGTGGCATTGGGTGGTATCATTGCTTGCGGTATTTTATATGCTACCATCGGTTTTGTGGTCATGGCGACAGGCACGCAGTGGATCGAAAAACTCATGCCGCCTGTGGTGACAGGTGCGGTGGTGATGATCATCGGTCTAAACCTAGCGCCCGTTACCGTGAGCGGCGTACAAGGCAAGCCCTTTGAGCTATGGATGGCGCTAATTACCGTCTTATGTATGGGTATGATTGCTGTTTTTGCGCGTGGATTTTTACAGCGCCTGCTTTTATTGATTGGTCTTGTGATGGCGTATGTCATTTATGCAATCGCTGCCAATGTTTTAGGCTTGGGTGAGCCGATTAATTTTGCCCTGATCGCAGATGCGGCTTGGTTTGGAATGCCAAATTTTAGTAGCCCAACTTTTGATGTCAACGCCATGCTGATCATCGCACCTGTGGCATTCATCTTGGTGGCTGAAAACCTTGGGCACATCAAGGCTGTGGGTGCAATGACAGGCGAAAATCTGACGCCGCATCTTGGCAAGGCATTTGTCGCTGATGGTGTGGCGACGGCATTATCAGCAGGCGTGGGCGGTACAGGTATGACCACATATGGCGAAAATATCGGCGTAATGGCGGTAACGCGCGTGTACTCGACGCTGATTTTTGTGATTGCAGGGGTCTTTGCGGTGGTTTTGGGGTTCTCGCCAAAATTTGGTGCCATGATTCAGACCATTCCTGGTCCTGTTTTGACCGGAGCATCCATTGTGGTCTTTGGTTTGATCACCATTGCTGGCGCAAAGATTTGGATTGATAACAAAGTGAATTTTGCCAATAACAAAAACCTGATGGTCGCTGCCATCACAGTGATTTTGGGTACGGGTGATTTTGGCTTGATGATTGGTGAATTTAATTTGGGCGGGATTGGGACCGCGACTTTTGCCGCAATCATTTTGCACTGGTTTTTGAGTCTGAGAGAGCCGGAGAATGGCAAGTCACTGGTTTAAAAACGGTTACAATAAGTAAAATTTTCGTGATTTATGAGACAATTTGTCATATAATCTATACAATTTGCCAAGTAGGGCAATTTAAAAGAGTGGTAATAAAACAAAGGATGGTGATTTCGCCATCCTTTTTTTTGGATTGAAAAAAAATATGTACGATAATCCTATATCTTGTTTGGCTCAGCCTGGATTTGTTGATGGGCTGCATTGTGTTGTGACAACTGTGAGCGCGCCGCTTTGGGATGTGCTTATTTGGATGTTGATTGGCATTGGTTTATTTTTTACGCTGTTTTCGGGCGTGGCACAGTTTCGATTGTTTGGTCGTAGTATCAAATCTATGTTGGGCAGCCGCGCCAATCATGACGATGATGCAGGTATTTCAGGCTTTCAAGCGTTCGTGACCGGGCTTGCAAGCCGTGTAGGCGTGGGTAATGTCGCAGGCGTTGCGATCGCCATCAGCATCGGCGGCGCAGGGGCGGTATTTTGGATGTGGCTGATTGCTTTGATTGGTATGTGTTCGGCATTGGCGGAGTCAAGCTTGGCGCAGTTATTTAAGGTGCGTGATGGTAGCACCGGTCAGTTTCGCGGTGGACCAGCGTATTATATCGAGCAAGGACTTGGTCAAAAGTGGCTAGGGCTTTTATTTGCGTTGGCGCTGATTGTGTGCTTTGGTTTTGTGTATCAATCGATTCAATCAAACACCATCACGCTCGCCATGCAGTCAGCTTCAGGCTGTGCCGCTGAAGATCCGACTTGCCAAAGCCAGTGGCAAATTTATAAGCATATGGTTGGCGCGCTGTTGGTGGTTTTGACAGCACCGATCATTTTTGGCGGTATTCGCCGCGTCGCCAAGATTGCAGAAGTGGTCGTGCCGATCATGGCGCTGATCTATCTGTTGGTAGCCTTGGTGATCATTGTCATGAATATCGGTGCGCTGCCATCGGTGATTGCGCTGATTTTTGAGCAGGCATTTGCCTTTGAAGCGGCAGGTGGCGGACTGTTTGGTTCGATGGTGTCTGTCGCCATGATGCAGGGCATCAAGCGCGGTTTGTATTCCAATGAAGCCGGTCAAGGCTCTGCACCCAATGCCGCTGCTGCTGCTAGCGTAAGACACCCTTTGGATCAGGGCATGATCCAGATGTTTGGGGTATTTGTGGATACTTTGATCGTCTGTTCATGCACAGCGTTTATTATTCTGCTGGCACAAATGCCTGAAAATGCAGCCAATTTATCTGGCATTCAGCTGACGCAGGCAGCACTTGAAAGTCATGTGGGCAGCTGGGGTCAGTATTTCTTGGCGACGATTTTATTTATTTTTGCTTTTTCCACGATCATCGGTAACTATGCTTATGCCGAGTCAAATATGCAATTTTTGAAAAACAATACCACAGTTTTGACGCTGTTTCGCATGGCGGTATTGGGGTTTGTGTATTTTGGTGCGGTGGTGAAAGTCGATGTTGTTTGGGATATGGGTGATTTGACCATGGGGACGATGGCGTTTATTAACTTGATCGCCATTACGCTGCTTTCGCGATATGTGTTTGTGCTGATTCGTGACTATCAATCACAGCTAAAATCAGGCGTGGCACATCCTGTATTTAAGCTGGATAACTACCCTGAACTCAAGCAAAAAGTAAAATCAGATATTTGGTAATTTAACCGCTTAATAATAAAAATCCAGTTTAGATAAACTGGATTTTTATTATTAGGCTTCTCGTTTTTTCCAATAGGCAGTGGCAGCATTTGAGCGTGTCGGTCTGCCAAGCCGCTCCATGATTGCTTTGCCTGCCTGCATGAGCGCCTCTTCGTCAATGCCTGTGTCATAGCCCATATTGGTGAGCAAATAATGCAAATCTTCGGTCGAAACATTGCCCGAAGCGCCTTTGGCATAAGGACAGCCGCCCAATCCAGCAATCGATGAGTCAAAGGTGCGAATGCCCATTTTAAGCGATGCATAAACATTGGCGATCGCCATCCCATAAGTATTGTGAAAATGCCCAGCCAACTGACCGGCGTCAAAGCGCTCAAGGCAGGCATCCCACACCGCCTCGACGCGGTCTGGCGTGGCTGTGCCAATCGTCTCGCCCAGTGAGACTTCATAGCAGCCCATATCCAGTAGCCGACCTGTCACCTCGGCGACAGCGCTTGGGTCGATTGCGCCTTCATAAGGGCAGTCGACCATGCACGACACATAGCCGCGCACCCGCACGCCGTCAGATTTGGCGCGGCTCATGATATCTTCAAAGCGCTCAAGGCTCTCGGCGATTGAGCAATTGATGTTTTTTTGGGTGAAAGTTTCGCTGGCTCCTGTAAAAATCGCCACCTCTTGGCAACCTACAGCGCGGGCAGCTTCATAGCCGCGTAAATTAGGCGTTAGCAGACTAAAATTAATCCCGTCAGGTTTTGAGATTTTTTCATAAATCTCAGTGCTGCCCGCCATTTGTGGCACCCACTTTGGCGAAACACAAGAACCCACTTCAATATCTTTTAGACCAGTTTTGATCAGATTTTCAATCAAAGTGATCTTGTCTTGCATGTCAAGCACGACCGACTCATTTTGAAGTCCATCTCGTGCGCCAACCTCGACAATTCTTACAAAATTATCCATCCTCATACTCCTATCATGCTTTTTCAAAGGCGACCAATTCATCACCTGCAGCCAGTTGATCGCCTACCCCAAAGAACACTTCTTGGACGATGCCATCGGCAGGCGCTTTGATGGTGTAGGTGATTTTCATGGCTTCAAGTGTGAGTAGGGTTTCATCTTTTTTGACGCTTTGACCCTTTTCAACCATGACAGCAGTCACCATGCCTGGCATCATCGCCTTTAAGCCGCCTGCCGCGTCGGCGTCATCATCTGCACCATAATTGACGGCTTTTGGTGCAAACACAAAGGCATTGGCGCGACGAAATAAGGTCAAGTTGCCCTTATGGTGCGTAGTGTCATGATAAAATGGTACGATTTGACGCTTGCCATCGATGATGATTTCAGCGCATGTATTTGATAGCAGTGCGGCGTTTAGATGGATGGTTTCGCCATTAACATGCACTTCATAATCATCGCCTGCATGTCTCATTTCAATCACTAATGACTGATCGGCATGTTCAAACTCTACAGTTTGCGTCATGACGATATTTGAGCGCCAAAGTGGGCGATCATGCCATGGGCTTTTGCTTTGATCAAGCTGCAACAAAAAGCTGATGACGGCTGCCATTGCCACTTCTTCGCTGCGCACTTCATCACGCGTGAGTAGTTCGCTTTCGTTTTTGGCGATCAATCCTGTATCAAGCGTTGCGCTGCTAAACGCTTCGGAGCGCACAATACGATCAAGAAACGCGATATTATTTCCCAAACCGCCGACATGAAAGTCATTCAAGGCATGATGCATCTGCACCAAGCACTGAGTGCGGTCATCGCCATAAGTGATCAGCTTGGCAATCATCGGATCATAAAATGTGCTGATCTCATCGCCTTCGATGACACCACTGTCCACACGAACACGCGCGTTTAGGGCAGGGGGCGATAAATGGGTGATTTTGCCGATGGCAGGTAGGTAGCCATCTTCAGGAATCTCAGCATAAATACGCGCTTCCATCGCATGACCTTGGCAGGTGATTTGATCTTGAGATTTTGGTAAAGGCTCTCCTGCTGCGACTCGCAATTGCCACTCAACCAAATCCACACCAGTCACCATCTCTGTCACAGGATGCTCAACTTGCAGGCGAGTATTCATCTCCATAAAATAAGCAGTGCCGTCTTGCTCTACAATAAACTCCACCGTACCTGCGCCAACATAATTGACCGCGCGCGCTGCATCGATGGCAGCTTGTCGCATGATGGCAAGTTTATCTTCTGAGATATTGGGGGCAGGGGCTTCTTCGATGACTTTTTGGTGGCGGCGCTGCACTGAGCAGTCGCGCTCATACAGATGCACATAATTGCCATGCGTATCACCAAAAACCTGAACTTCGACATGACGTGGATTGATGACATAGCGCTCAATCAGCACATCGGTATTGCCAAAGCTTGACTTGGCTTCGGCGCGGCATGAGTCAAGCAGCTCAGCAAAATCCTCTGATTTTTCGACCAGACGCATGCCTTTACCACCGCCGCCTGCACTGGCTTTGATAAGCAGTGGATAGCCGATGGTATCTGCTTGCTGTTTTAGGAAATCAGCATCTTGATTGGTGCCATGATAGCCTGGCGTCAGCGGTACGCCTGCTTTTTCCATCAAGGCTTTTGAAGTTGCTTTTAGCCCCATATCCAAGATGGCAGATACTGGTGGACCGATGAACACGATGCCGTTATCAGCACACGCTTGGGCAAATTGATCATTTTCGGACAAAAAACCATAGCCAGGGTGAATCGCCTGAGCGCCTGTGGCTTTGGCGGCGCTGATGATCTTATCAATCTGAAGATAACTTTGGGCAGGTGGGCTGGCACCGATATACACAGCTTCGTCAGCTTGTTTGACGTGTTGGGCGTTTTTATCGGCATCTGAATAGACCGCCACGGTTGAGATGCCCAGTTTTTTTGCAGTAGCGATCACACGGCAGCCAATTTCCCCACGGTTAGCGATCAGTATCTTGGTAAACATAATTAAAATCCTTCTAAAAATTGATGCGGCATGAATTATTTGGCAATCCAAGCAGGCGAGCGTTTATTTAAAAAAGCTTGCAGGCCTTCTTTGGCTTCGCTGCCTTGGCGGATGTTGGCAATGTGTTTGGCGGTCTCAGTGAGCAGCGCCTCATCCACTACCTTTTTGGCAACCATATCAATCAGTGTCTTGGAGTCGGCTTGAGCGTTTGGCGCGCCTTGCAAAATGGCTTGGATGATCTTATCAACGGTGGCATCCAGCTCATCAGGCGCACAAACTTCATGCGCAAGTCCGATGTGATAAGCGGTTTGGGCATCGATGCGCTCGGCGGTCAAAAAGTATCGGCGCGCCTGTCTTTCGCCAATGGCACGAATGACATAGGGGCTGATGGTGGAAGGTGCAAGACCTAAGCGAACCTCGCTGGTGGCAAACTTAGCTTCAGTACTTGCGATGCAGATATCACAGGTGCTGGCAAGACCCATACCGCCGCCGAGCGCTGCGCCATGCACGCGTGCGATGGTGGGTTTAGGCAGGGTAGCTAAGGTTTGTAGCATTTTTGCCAAGCGTTCAGCGTCCGCGATATTTTCATCCAAATCAGCCTCGCCTGCTTTTTTCATCCAGTTGAGGTCTGCGCCTGCTGAAAAGCTCTTGCCACGACCAGCCAGCATCACCACACGCACCTCATCATCCGCGCCCAAATCCTCAAACGCGCGTTGTAGCTCGCTGATTACCCCTTCATTAAAAGCATTATGCACCTCGGGACGATTGAGCCAAACGGTCGCAACTTGATTTGTTTTTTCAATGTGTAAATACTCGTATGACATGATAAATCCTTTTATATTATTCCAAAATCACATTCTAAAGACGCCAAACTTCGTCTCTTCGGTCGGTGCATTCATGGCTGCCATGAGCGATAAGGCAAGCACGCGCCGTGAATCGGCAGGATCAATGACGCCATCGTCCCAAAGTCTGGCTGAGGCATAATAAGGATGACCTTGGCGCTCATATTGTGCGCGGATGGGTTCTTTGAAAGTCTCTTCTTCTTCCAAAGACCAGCTGCCGCCTTTGGCTTCTATTTGTTCGCGGCGAATCGTGGAGAGTACACTGGCAGCCTGCTCACCGCCCATGACCGAAATCCGCGAATTTGGCCAAGTCCACATAAAGCGCGGCGAATAAGCGCGTCCGCACATGCCATAGTTGCCTGCCCCAAACGAGCCGCCGACCACGAGCGTGATTTTGGGCACTTTGGCATTGGCGACCGCCATCACAAGCTTGGCACCATGCTTGGCGATACCTTCATTTTCGTATTGGCGTCCGACCATAAAACCTGTGATATTTTGAAGGAAAATCAATGGAATATTTCGTTGGCAACAAAGCTCAATAAAATGCGCGCCTTTTTGGGCAGATTCTGAAAATAAAATCCCATTATTGGCAATGATGCCAACATTCATGCCATAGATTTTGGCAAAGCCTGTGATGAGTGTCGTGCCAAATCGTGCTTTAAACTCATGAAATTCAGAGCCATCCACCAAGCGAGCGATGATTTGTTTGATGTCAAAAGGCTGGCGGCTGTCTGTTGGGATCACGCCGTACAGCTCTTTGGTATCATATAAAGGTTCGGCAAAATCGGTGGGCAGTTTTTGCTTATCTTTACCCAGATTGGCGACGATGTCTCTGGCGATGCTGATGGCGTGCTCGTCATTATCCGCCAAATAGTCTGCCACCCCTGACAAGCGCGTATGCACATCACCGCCGCCTAAGTCTTCGCTTGAGACCACTTCACCTGTGGCTGCCTTGACCAGCGGTGGACCACCCAAAAAGATCGTCCCTTGGTTGCGCACGATGATCGTCTCATCACTCATGGCGGGTACATAAGCGCCGCCCGCTGTACAGCTGCCCATGACGACCGCAATTTGGGGAATACCCATAGCTGACATGGTGGCTTGATTATAAAAAATGCGCCCAAAATGCTCTTTATCAGGAAAAACTTGATCTTGTAAGGGTAAAAAAGCACCCCCAGAATCCACCATATAAATACAGGGCAGATGATTTTCGCGCGCGATTTCTTGGGCGCGCAGATGTTTTTTGATGGTCAAAGGATAATAGGTGCCGCCCTTGACCGTTGCGTCATTTGCCACGATCATACAAGCGATGCCGTTGACCAAGCCCACGCCTGCGACCATGCTTGCTGATGGGATGTCATCTTCATAGACGCCCAAGGCAGCCAATTGACCAATTTCTAAAAAAGCGGTGCCTGTATCGATGAGTCTGTCAATGCGCGTCCGAGCCAATAATTTACCGCGCTCAAGATGTTTTTGGCGCGCTGATTCTGAACCGCCCAAACTGACTTTGCCTGAAACTTGCTTTAAATCATCCACCAGCGCCTGCATCTGAGCAAAATTTTGCTGATAAGATTCGCTGCGCGTGTTGAGTTGATTGCTGATGATGTTCATAAATCTCCCTTTTATATAGCAATGCTTTCGACGACGTTTAAATGATGGTTGGCTATTTTAAAATATGTCTTTTAAATCTGTCCTTTAAAGGCTGATAAAAGTGGTTTTGCTTAAGTCATCTTGAAATAAGCAAAACCAGCTTAAGCAGACCTTATGCCGTTTCGCTAAATAGCTCACGACCGATCAGCATACGGCGAATCTCAGATGTGCCTGCGCCGATTTCGTACAGCTTGGCATCGCGCCATAGACGACCTGTCGGGAATTCGTTGATGTAGCCATTGCCGCCCAAAATTTGAATGGCTTCACCTGCCATCCAAGTGGCTTTTTCGGCAGCATATAAAATGGCGCTGGCAGCATCTTTACGCAAGCTGCGGTCATGATCAAGCTTATCGCACGCTTGACCGACAGCATACACCAAAGCCTTACAGGCAAGATGGGTTGAGTACATATCGGCAATTTTACCTTGGATCAGTTGAAACTCACCGATAGATTGCCCAAACTGCTTGCGCTCGTGGATATAAGGAATGACCACATCCATGCACGCATCCATGATGCCCAATGGACCTGCCGACAGCACAGCACGCTCATAGTCCAAGCCGCTCATCAGTACTTTGACACCATTACCGACGCCGCCTAAGACATTTTCTTTGGGCACTTGAACATTATCAAAGAAAATCGGATAAGTGTTTGAGCCGCGCATACCAAGCTTATCTAAGTGCGTGCCGTGGCTAAATCCTGCCATGTCTTTTTCGATTAAAAATGCGGTGATACCCTTAGGACCTGCATTGATATCAGTTTTGGCATAGACCACCAAGACATCAGCATCACCACCGTTGGTGATCCACATTTTTGAGCCATTAAGCACATAATGATCGCCTTTGTCTTCGGCTTTTAGCTTCATGCTTACTACATCTGAGCCGGCATTAGGTTCACTCATGGCAAGCGCGCCCACATAGTCGCCGCTGATCAGTTTTGGTAGATATTTTTGACGCTGCTCATCATTACCATTACGGAAAATTTGGTTAACACATAAATTCGAGTGCGCACCATAAGACAGACCGACCGCCGCCGAAGCACGAGAGATCTCTTGCATGACGATCATGTGCGCCAAGTAGCCCATATTCACGCCGCCGTATTCTTCAGAAACAGTCATGCCAAGCAAGCCCATGTCGCCAAGTTTTTTCCAAAGGTGGGCAGGGAAGTGGTTTTCTTTGTCAATTTCTTCGGCAAGGGGGGCGATCTCTTTTTGACAAAATGCACGCACCGCATCTTGAAGTGCGACCAAAGTATCATCCAATCCAAAATCTAAGGTTTTGTAGCTCATCGTAATTCCTTTTTCAAACGTTTGTAGATCATGCTTGGCACATACAATCAATTCAATTTCATTGGCTTGATGATCTGATATATGCCCCATCAGTGATAAATTTTGGGCGGTGCATAAAGATGGCGCATTATTAGTATGTTTGGCATACATAACTTGCGATTTATGCGATAATATACCCATTCAAGCGACCCATTTTTGGGTGGCTTGTGAGTATCATACACCCTTTTTTGAAAAAAGTGAATAAAAATTCAAAAAATGGTTTACAAGTCATTTTAAAGTGGTACAATGAATCATGACCTACAAAAGATCTGAGCTGATGCAGCACCGCATCGAGCAAAATAAAAAAGCCATTTTTGGGGCAGCCAAACAACTGATCGGCGAAGGTGGCTTTAAAAATGCCCAAATTACGACCATTGCAGAGACTGCTGGCGTCTCCAATGGTTTGCTTTATCGCTATTTTAAGAACAAAAGCCAGCTGATGATTAATGTGCTTAATGAAGTTGCCAGCATAGAGGTTCAGATCTTAAACGACATCGCCGACAGCGATTTGGCGGTGGCAGATAAGCTACATAATGCAGTGCGCGTGTTTGTCAAGCGTGCGCTCAATGATCCGCACATGGCGTATTCGTTGATGCTTGAGCCTGTGGATGATGCCGAATTTATCCAAGCTCGCATGGTCGTCAAAGCCAATATCGCAAAACCGATTGAGCGCATTTTACACGAAGGCAAGCGCGCAGGCGTGTTTATGGTCAATGACATTAAAATTGGGGCGCTGTGTATTGTTGGCGCGATGACGTATTCAGTGATTGAGCCATTAAACGCCAATCAAAATAGCTCGCTTGATACCCCTAATATTACTCAAAATCCAGAAGGGTATCGAGCGTATTTTAGCCAAGAAGTTGCTGATTTTTGTTTGAGTTCAGCGAAGGTTTTGGTCACCTAAAACCGACTTTTTTAGCAGTATCAAGGAAGTGCTGAGCCGATCAAAATCGGTGAATAGAGTCAAAGGAGTGTGATTCATGCAAAGATTTAAATCCAGCTATTTGTCAGGCACCAGCAGCCAGCCGCTGATCGGTCAGACCATCGGCGCGGTTTTTGATGATGCTTGCCAGCGCTATGCTTATAAAGAAGCGCTGATCAGCTGCCATCAAAACAAGCGCCTGTCTTATCATGAGCTTCAAGAAAAAGTTGATGCGCTGGCGTGCCAACTGCTTGAGCTTGGGCTTAAAAAGGGCGAGCGTTTGGGCATCTGGTCGCCGAACTGCTGGGAGTGGACGGTGGCGCAGTTCGCCGCCTTTAAAACTGGCATTATTTTGGTGAATTTAAACCCTTCTTACAAATCTACCGAGCTGATCGAATATGTGCTTAATAAGGTCGGCTGTGAAGGTTTGATCATCGCAGATGCCTTTAAGACCACAGATTACGAAAAACTACTTGGCGAGATTGCACCTGAAATCTATGAGCAGACCAATAAGTCTTTGGAATGTGCACGCCTACCTAAGCTTAAGACAGTCATTAAGCTGTCAGAAAATCCTTTACCAAGCTGCTATTCGTTTTATGATTTGCTAGATACGCCGACGCGCGAGCAGATCAATGAGCTGCATATGCTGACCAATTCATTGCAGTTTGACGAAGTCATCAACATTCAGTTCACCTCAGGCACTACAGGTAACCCTAAAGGTACCATGCTCACCCATCATAATATCCTAAATAATGGCTATTTTGTGGGCGAAGGCATCCGCATGACCGAAGATGATAAAATCTGTATCGCCGTACCACTGTTTCACTGCTTTGGCATGGTGATGGGAAATTTGGCGGCGGTCTCGCATGGGGCGACCATGGTATACCCAAGCTCGGTCTTCAATCCTCAAGACACCTTAAAAGCCATTGAAAATGAAGGCTGTACAGCGGCGTATGGCGTACCGACCATCTTTATTAATATGCTTGAGCAAGAAAATTTTGATCAGTTTGATTTATCGACCTTGCGTACAGGCATCATGGCAGGCTCACCGTGTCCAAAAGAAATCATGACCCGCGTCATGGAGCGTATGCACATGAGCGAGATTACCATTTGCTATGGCATGACCGAGACATCGCCTGTCAGCCTACAAAGCCGAGTGGATGATCCGATTGATAAGCGTGTCAGTACTGTGGGTCACATCCATCCGCATGTTGAGATTAAGATTGTTGATGAAAATGGCAGTATCGTCCCTGTGGGTGCGTTGGGCGAGATTTGTGTGCGCGGCTATTCGGTGATGGCAGGCTACTGGGATGAACCCGAAAAAACTCGCGAAGTCATTGATAATCATGGCTGGATGCACACAGGCGATATCGGTAAAGTCGATGACGATGGCTATGTACAAATCAAAGGTCGCATCAAAGACATCGTGATCCGCGGCGGTGAAAATTTATTCCCCAAAGAGATTGAAGACTTTTTATACAAGCATCCCGCGGTTGGTGAAGTGCAAGTGGTGGGTGTGCCAGACCCTAAATATGGCGAAGAGCTGTGCGCTTGTATTATCCTAAATGAACACGCCACCTGCGACAGCGACACGATCCGCGCATTTTGTAAAGACAAAATTTCGCACAACAAAATCCCGCGTTATGTGCAATTTGTCACTGAGTTTCCGATGACTGCCTCTGGCAAAATCCAAAAATTCAAACTCAGAGAGCAGATGTGTGACGTGTTGAATCTGTGCACAGATTCTGATTATGAATAATTCATATTAAGTCAAACTCAGCCATATCAAGGCGCTGCTTTGATGGCTGAGTGTTTTATCACTCAATAGGAAGATGTTGTGACCGAAAGTTATTACACCCTAAAATCCCGCCAAATCACTGATGATAAAGTGGTGGCGCACTATGATTGCCATATCCATGCCCAAGGCGCTTGGAATCCAAATGAGCAGCATATGGCGCCTGCCACAGGGCTTTTGACGACCGAGCTTGAAGCGTTCATGCCTAGGCAGGATATGCGCATTGTGCGTATCAGCCTTGATATTTTTGGTTTAATCCATTTTGGTGAATTTACCATCACCACCAAAGTCATTCGCCCTGGGCGTACCATTGAATTGATCGAATCGACCTTGCATACACCAGACAAAGTCTGTATCGTCGCTCGAGCATGGCGCTTACAGACTCGTGATACCAAGGCGGTTGCAGGGCTTGAAGATGCTGATATCTTAAAGCCTGATGAGCTGCCTGATTGGGATGGTATGCGCCGCTGGGGCGGAGGATATATCAATACGATCTACACCAAAGCCGATCCCAATAATCGCAGCGGTCAAGGGATCGTGTGGATCAATACTGATGTGGAGCTGGTTAGTGATCAAGGTCAAGTACTGCCAACTTCAGATTTTGCCCACCTGATGGGTCTGGTTGACACCGCCAACGGCATTGCGCCCAAAATTTATCAGCCTGATAGCATTGAGTGGGTATTTCCCAATGTGGATTTGCAGATTCATTTGCTTAGAGCCCCTGAGGGGAGATGGCTTGGGCTTGAGAGCACGCAGCAGATCAGTGAAGATGGCGTAGGTCTTACCAGTAGTGTATTACATGATGAAAAAGGGGTATTTGGTCACAGCGAACAAATATTAACAGTACGGCAATTGGTAAGATAAATCGCCAAATTGCCTGACGCATTTATTTATGGAAAATCGTCACATGGACAAGGAGAGATGTGTATGACGAATGTCAGTTATCAGGCGCAAGAGGTCGATCACGCGGACACGGTTAATGTCAATGACGTGATTGATAACGCAACGTTTAAGCCATTTCATTGGCAAGTGCTGTTTTGGTGTTTATTGGTCATTATTTTTGATGGTTATGATTTGGTGATCTATGGGGTGGCGTTGCCATTATTGATGGAGCAGTGGTCGCTCACCCCCACTGAAGCAGGTATGCTGGCAAGTTCGGCATTGGCAGGGATGATGTTTGGTGCGATGTTCTTTGGTACTTTGGCTGACCGCATCGGACGCAAAAAAGTCATCATGACCTGTACGGCATTTTTTAGTGGATTTACTTTTTTGGGTGCATTTGCACCGTCACCGACTGAGTTTGCGATTTTAAGATTTTTGGCAGGCTTAGGCATTGGCGGTGTGATGCCAAACTTGGTCGCCTTGACCTCAGAGTACGCTCCCAAAAAATCGCGTGCCACCATGGTTTCGATCATGTTCAGTGGCTATGCTGTTGGCGGTATTATCTCGGCATTATTAGGCTCTTTTTTGGTCAAGGACTATGGCTGGGAGATCATGTTTTATCTGGCAGGGATTCCGCTGGTGGGCTTTCCGATCATTTGGAGATATTTGCCAGAGTCGCTAACTTACTTGGTCAAAGATAACCAAATGGGCAGAGCACGCCATATCGTGAAAAAGCTGGCACCCAATGTACCGATCACGGACAACACTCAGCTTGTTCTAAATGAAGCTGCACCTGTCACCAAAGGATCGGGCAGTCAGTCATCATTCAAAATGCTATTCACTGAAGGTCGTGCGTTTGGAACATTCATGTTTTGGATTGCGTTTTTTATGTGCTTGCTCATGACTTATACTTTGTCAAGCTGGCTACCAAAACTGATGCTATCGGCAGGCTATTCATTGGGCGCAAGTATTTTGTTCTTGTTTGCTTTGAATGTCGGCGCGATGATCGGCGCAATTGGCGGTGGTATTTTGGCTGATAAATTCCACTTAAAACCTGTCATCGTGACCATGTGTGCCTTGGCTGCGCTTTCTATCTCAGCATTGGCGATCAACTCACCTCCGATCATTCTATACTCGCTGGTGGCTGTGGCAGGCGCGACGACGATCGGTACTTCCATTTTGTTATATAGCTACTTGGCGCAGTTTTATCCGCTTAATATTCGCACGACAGGGATTGGGTGTGCTTCAGCGGTGAGCCGCATCGGTGCCATTGTCGGTCCGATTCTCACAGGTATGCTATTAGCGATGAATTTGCCTCATGCGTACAACTTCTTGGCAATCGGTATTCCTGCTTTGATCGCTACCTTGGCGATGGCGGTCCTAAAACGCGCTTAATCAGATCGTCCAAAAAACACTCCAAAGATCGATTTTGGGGTGTTTTTTATGTCTTTTTAAGTGTTTTGGGGATTTTATTGTTGAACACGAGCCCAAAGCATTCTTAGCTTGAGTGACCAAAGTGGTGCGATGCCTGTAAACCGCTGCACAGGCTTACCTTGGCTGATAATGACAAATGAAGGCGTTACTTGACCTTGCCACCTTTTAAAGATCTTGCCGTCATCATCATTCATCGTGGCAAAATCATAGCCCTTAGCATGCATATACTGCTTGATCGTCTGATCACTGCCTGATGAGATGGCAACAGAAATGACAGCATATCCTTCATCCTTGAGCGCTTGGATGCTTGGGCTGGTCAGGCTACAAATACCGCACCACGTCCCCCAAAAATATACCAAAACTGGCGTATCAAAACTTTGTGTCATCACATCCACAGTCTGATTTTGCTCAATAAAAGTAGCATTGAGGTGCAGATGATCAGAGCTGGGCACATCAGGTGCTCGCCACGCATTGACTGCGGTATATAGGATAATAAAAATCAGCAAATAGCCAAGGGTTGTGCGTAATAATTTGAATGGCTTCATCAAATCACCGAAAATAAAAACACCCATGTTTTAGGCATGAGTGTTAGGTGAATTAGCGCTCTAAATACTGAATCTTACCTTCAACGCCATCCCATTTTTCGTAATCGGGTAGGGCGTCTTTTTTCTCAGTGATATTTGGCCAAACCGCAGACAGCTCTTCGTTCAGCTTCAAGAACTCTTCTTGACCTGCTGGAATCTCGTCTTCAGAGAAAATGGCGTTGGCAGGGCATTCAGGCTCGCATAAGGCGCAATCGATACACTCATCAGGATTGATGACCAAAAAGTTGGGACCCTCATAAAAACAATCAACAGGGCAAACTTCAACACAGTCGGTGTATTTACAGCGGATACAGTTATCAGTTACAACAAAAGTCATGTTCTTACCTTAGCGATTGGCTGGGGCGGGGGAGTAATTACCCGTCAATGAAAAAGTCAAAATGGGCAGATGCCCAAAACCTGTGCTATTTTAGCTTGTTTGTGAAATTTTCTCAAATAAAAGTCATGCATTTATTATGCCAAAAGTGAAAAAAGATGCCTAAAAATCGCAAAAGCCCTGAGCAATCGCAAATGAAAATCGCTCAGGGTTTAAGTTCGCTCAAAGAATCAAATTTTAAAGCTCTTCATGGCTGATTTTAGTGATTAGAAACGCTTTGACGCTGAGATTGTTTGGCAATTTTATAGCACTCTTCGATATGATCAAAAGCAATTTTCTTAAAAATCATATAGCCCAAAGTCGCTGCAACCATTGAGCCGCCCAATGGGATAAACTTACTGACTTGCTTGCCGATAAAGCGTCCGCCAAAGCCTTGAACCGTCTTATTCACAACGCCGCGCGCCGCCACTAAGCCACCGACAGCAATAATGCGATCTTTGATGTTTTGTTTGCGTGCTTCTTCGGTTGAGGCATCCAGATTAGCTTTGTCTTTTAAGCCAAAGCGTGCAGTAATCTCAGGCAATAGCTTGGTCAACATCGCCACGTCGACAGCCACATCTAAAAATGGCAAAGGAATCACCGCCACGCCTGCTGAGATTTTGGCGCGAGACTTGACCATAGCTTGGCATTCGGCGCGGATTTGTTCAAGATTTAGGCTAGGGTCAATGCGAGTGGCAGTAGGCTGACTGACAGAAGTTGGCATAATTATTTCCTTTTTTCAATTAAATTTAATTAAATGTACTGATTAAATTATCATCTGCAACCATTAATCACAGTAAATAATTCATAAAAATGCTAAAGATCAATCTGACCGCCTGACACTGAATAATTATCATAAATAATCAAGCCTAGTCGGCGATCTTTGAGCATTTCATACTATAATTAGTATTTTACGGTGATTATGAAAAGTTACAAGTAATTTTTGTGTGCGCTTTGTATCGCTTGTGTCAATAACGCCTAAAGGCTTAATAAACCCAATTCAACCATGGCGCAGCTGACTCGGACGAAACCCTGTGGCAAGCAGTACTACGCCATACACCGCTGCACCCAAGGCGCATATGCCCAATAAAATCAAAACTTTTAGCCATTGACCGCCATCAAGTGGATAGTAGGGCAAGATGGCATAAAGTGCAATGATCATGGCAATGCTGGCGGTGGCAAATTGGATCATCATCTTTTTCCAGTGAGCGCCAAAGCGGTAGATGCCTTTACGGTGTAAGATGGCATAAAGCAGCCCAGCATTCACAAAACTTGCAGCCGTCGTCGCCAAAGCCAAGCCGCCATGCAAAGGCAGCTGCGCCACATAAAATAGCCCAATGAACACGACGCTAAAAATCATATTGGCAAATACGGAGATGATGCCAATTTTGACAGGCGTTTTGGTATCTTGACCAGCAAAAAAAGCTGGCGCAAATATTTTGATCAGCATAAATCCTAAAATCCCGCCTGACAGCGACTTTAGGGCGATGCCGCTCATCAGAGCGTCTTGATAGGTGAATTGACCACGCACAAACAAAGCATCCATCAAGACATCCGACAAGACAAACATCGCAAGACTGGCTGGCAATCCGATGACGATGATCAGGCGCGCCGCCCAATCAAGTGTCTGGCGAAAAGTGGCGTCATCAGATTTGGCACGGCTAGAAGATAAGCTTGGTAAAATCACCGTACCAATCGCTACGCCAATCAGTCCAAGTGGCAGCTCGCTTAGGCGCTCAGCAGCGTACATCCATGATACTGAGCCTGCCACCATCAGCGATGCAAAGACAGTGCTTAACAGCAGATTGATTTGGGTGACTGACACACCAAAAATCGCAGGCAGCATCAGTTTTAAAATGCGTCTGACGCCTTCGTCCTTAAAGCCCATTGTGGGCGGCACAAGCAGTTTTTGTTGCCAAAGCTGTGGCAGCTGTATTAGTAGCTGTAATATGCCTGAGATCGCCACCGCATAGCCAAGTGCCATGATCGGCTTATCTAGCATCGGTGAGACAAGCAAGGCGCCGCCAATCATGCATAAATTGAGCAAGACAGGCGCAAAAGCAGGCGCGGCAAACCGCCCATAACTTTGTAAAATACTGCCAAAAAACGCCGTCATCGAGATGAATAATAAATACGGAAAGGTCAAGCGCAGAAGCTCAGCGGCGGTGTTAAATTTTTCAGGATCATCGGCGAAACCTGGCGCAAATAAATACACCACTTGCGGTGCCAAAACGATGACCACAACCGTCAATACAAGCAACACCAAGGATAGCACGCCAGAGACGCGGCTGATGAGTAGCTGAACTTCATTTAAGGTGCGCGCTTCTTTGTATTCGGTCAATACAGGAACAAAAGCTTGAGAGAACGCCCCTTCGGCAAATAAGCGACGCAAAAAATTGGGAATCTTGAAGGCGACCAAAAACGCATCCATCAACCCGCCCGCACCAAAAACGCCCATCAAAACCATGTCTCTGACCAAGCCCAAAATGCGAGAGAGCATGGTCATCGAGCTGACGATCATGGTGGAGCGAAAAAGCCGAGATTTTGCCATAGTAGTACGCACTTGCCAAAAAATGCATTATTTTACTTGGTTTTTTAGTAATTTGCTCAGTTTTCTTGGATACTTTGTCAATAAAAGTTATAAAAATTTTGTAAGCTAACATGTCAAGCGATCATGACTTGATCAATTTAGGCAGTTTTTTTAGGCAGTTTTGGCTGACTCAATGGGCGAATCAGTCATCATTTGAGCGACCAAAGCACGCAGCTTTTGCCAATCAAAATAGGCGCCTGGATCGGTTTTGCGTCCTGGTGCGATGTCGCTGTGCCCCATCAAATGACGGCGTGTGGCAGGATAGGCGCGATAAATGGCAGCAATGATTTGGCTAAGCACCTGATATTGAACCTTCTCAAAAGCCTTATCATCTGAGCCTTCAAGCTCAATGCCAATGGTAAAGTCATTACACTCTGCCTGACCCAAATAACATGATCTGCCGGCATGCCAAGCGCGATCATTAAAATTGACAAACTGTGTGACGCTGCCGCCGCGTTCAATGAATAAATGCGCTGAGACTTTTAGGGTGTGGATGTCTTGAAAATAAGGATGGTCATCGGGGTTTAGCTGATTTTGAAAAAAAGCCTTCACATGATGCAGCCCATCGGCATTGACTTGTCCAAACTGCGACGGGGGCAGGCTGATATTATGGATAACGATGCCGGTAATTAAGCCTGTTTTATCGGCAGGGCGAGCATTGAAATTTTCAGATTTGATGAATGTTGCACCTTGTAAGATGCCATCTTGTATCACAAAAGCTGAACACATAAGACATACCGATTTGACTGATAATCCCTCATTTTAGCACAGTTTATCACACCAAAAACAGTCAATGACTCAGCTTAAGCTGTGCTACAATGAGCCATGTTATTTGGATTGTTGGAAAATACCATGAAGCACGCCACGAAATTTAGCGCCATCTCTTTGGGCATCTTTACGCTGCCATTTGTGATAAGTTTGCCGACTTATGCTGCCAATGCCATTACTGACGGCACCCAAATCCAGTCAAGAGCGCTAAGCATGCAAGACGAGTTAGCCGCCACAGCAGCCAGTCAGGCGATGACACCTTATGGACTCAGTGATCAAGCCTTACAAAGCATCAGTCAATCCGTAGGCTGGCGACGACTGCTGCTATTCAAAGATCAGCCGTCAAGGCGCGATGTCAGCAGTATTGATCATCCTAAGTTTTTCTTATCTGATCAGGGGCGGCAAGATGCGCATGCTGAACTTATCGCCACACTTTCTGCTATGCAAAAAGGTGATGACGATGCGATTTGTCGTTTTGTTGCACGCGTACATTTTTTAAGTCAGGCTTTGGCGGCGCACGGCATTGATAGTGGTATTGATGAGACGATGTGCAGCGATTTTCAAGCCTTTGCTGATGCGCTGAATGCCAAGCGTTTGTCGCTGATTTTTGCTGAAGAGCACCCCAATAACATCGCGTCTGCCTTTGCGCATGTGCTGATGCGCGCTGATAATGGACAAGACGAAGACCAAGCTGCCACCGCGATCAATTACACCGTACAGTCTAACAGCCCTGATGGCGCCATCGTCTCGACGCTCAAATCCATCTCTGGCGGCTATCCGGGTGTGATGGAAATCATGCCTTATCAAAAAAAGGCAGATGATTATTTGGTCAAAGATGAGCGAGATTTGTGGCAATTTAGCTTAGACCTTACTCCCGAAGAAGTAGCACAAATTGTCCGCCATATTTGGGAAGTCAAAGATATGGAGCGTCCGTATTTTTTTACCCATGATAATTGCGCGACCGAAATTGTCAGACTGATTGATGTGGTTCGTCCTGAAGGCAGTGTGCAAGCGGAAGTCGGCAATGTCGTCATTCCCTCGCGCATCGCAGCGATCTTGAGCGAGGCAGGCATGGTGACAGACCAAAAATTTATCCCCTCAAATTCAACCATCCGCCAAGCTAAACTGAATAATGGCGAAGATTTTGATATTGCTCATATCGTCCCTAGCCGTAATAATCCCATCCACTCAATGCCAGTGCATCGTATCGGTGTCGGTGCTGGGATGGATACTCGGCTGGATGATCGCGCAGTTTACGGCATTCAATTAAACACCGCATATCAAGACTGGCTGGATAATCCACATGGAGTGCGTCCTTTGCTTGATCTGCAGGCGATGTCACTTGAGATAATCGCTGATGATCAAAAGGTTAAGATCAAAGATTTTACCATCTTTTCAACCCGAAGCCTGAATCCGGCAAATACCGCCAAAAATAACGCCACTGCCAAAAAAGGTGTGGGTCAAGCCTCAGCACTTCGCGTGGGCTTGACGCAGGTCATTGATGCGTCAAATCAGGCCAATAACGATCACTTGGTATTTGATGCACACATTAAAAAAGGCAAAGCTTGGAATTTTGGTCAGCCGCGTCCAGGCAGCGGCGAGATCGCTGACACCACCTGCTATGCATTGGCAGGAGGGGGTGTCCAAGCAGGGCGGATCAATCAAGGCTATCGCATTGGGCTTGGTGCTGATTTGGGCTGTGTACATTATGCCACAGACCGGTTGCGCGGCTTGGTGGAGGTATCATTGCCTTATTATTATCATTCTGATGACGCACCAGGCATGCGCTCAGGCTATCTACAGCCTGCTGTGAGTGTCGGTATGCAGGCAGATGTCGCGCGTTATCATGCCGTGCGTCTGACCGCCAAGCGCGAAAAACTCAACAGCGATTATGCGACACAAGCCATGCTGTCGGTGCAAAGGTATTTTTAAGATGGCAACTTATTTAATTATCGGTCAAGGCAGTATTGGCAAGCCGTTGGCGAAAAGCCTGGCAAACTCTCATACCGTTAAAACAGTGGCCAGAAGCTTGCATGAGTACGGGGCTTTGGCTGAGCGTATTTATTTTTTACAAAAAGATGCCAGGGATTTGGTTTTGGATGATGTCAAACAGATCACTCATCTTGCCATCATTGTCACGCCATCGAGCACAGGGCGAGCGTCGGCTTTGGATTATCAAGAAAGCTATTTGGCGGTGTGTCAGCACATTGTAGATTTGGCGAATCAGTCGTGCGAATGGCACCAAAAGCTTGAGCAGGTATTATTCGTGTCATCCACCTCTGTGTATGGTCAAAAAAATCAAGGCGAGTGGGTTGATGAGACCACGCCTGCACAGCCTGCGACCGATACCGCTCAAGTATTAAAAGATGCTGAAGATCTGCTTTGGCAGACGTTTGGTGATCGCGCCATCATCGTACGCGCCGGTGGGATTTATCATAAAAATAGCACAAGGCTCATTGAGCAGGCGCGCAGAGCTCACCTAGAAGGCATCCCACGCCATCATTATACCAATCGCATCATGGATAGCGATTTGGTGAATTGCTTGTATCAAATTTTGGTCAGTGATCGTCCTAAGCCGTTGTACCTTGCGACAGATAACACGCCCGCCACAAGCTTTGAGGTGCTTAGCCATATCGCAAAAAGGCTAAACCTCCCATCTCCAGCGCCCATCCCTGCGCCGCCTAGCGGTAAGCGAATCATCGCAAACATTGATGGTGACTGGCTAAGCTATCCCAATTATCAGATAGGATATGATGCTGTGATCGCACATTTGGGCAGGTCGAATTAGGCTGTTCATCAGGGTTTATCTTGCTTTAGCATCTAAAACGATCACCCATTTTCCATAAAAAATACATTAAAAAAGCGGATCAATATCCGCTTTTTTATTTAAGGTTACCAATAGCCTAAAACCTTCCACCACAGACCGCCAATCAGCGTAAACACCACGATATTAACCACACTCATCACAAAGCCGGCTTTCCACCATTCTGGTAAAGTGGTGTAACCTGAGCCAAAGATCACCGGAGAAGTACCGGTGGCGTAGTGCGTCAAAGTCATCATGATGCTTGATGCTGCTGCCATCAATAGGGCAAAAAGCATCGGTGGGGCACCCAAAGCGATACCTGCCGACAAAAACGCCCCAAACATCGCGGTGATGTGCGCTGTCGTACTGGCAAACATATAATGTGCATACATATAGGCGATCAGCAACAACAGACCTGCCGACAAGCCGCCCAGACCCAAGCTTGCGATGCCTGTTTCAAGGCTGGATGAAAACCATGCGATCAATCCAAGCTTATTTAAAAATGTCGCCATCATGATCAAAGCAGCAAACCATACAATCGTATCCCAAGCGCCTTTTTCGGAAGTCACATCTTCCCACGTCAGCACGCCTGTCAATAGCAGCAAACTTAAACCAATAAAGGCAGTCGCAGTCGCATCAATGGGAAAATTAAACAATAAATTTGGCACGCCTGCCCAGCACAGTAGTAAAATGGCAAAAATCGCCAACATGATTTTTTCGTCACGGCTCATCGCGCCCATGTCAGACAGCTTTTCTTTGGCAAATGTCACGGCATTGGGCGTGTTTTTGATTTTGGGTGGATAGACAAAGTACAGCACCAGCGGCATCAGCGCAAATGCCACTAAGCCTGGAATCAGCATCGCCCATGCCCACTGACTCCAGCTTAAGCGAAACTCACTGCCCAAGGTTTCAGCGATCAGATTCACCACCAGTGGGTTTGGTGCTGTGGCGGTGATGAACATGGCTGAACTGATGGGGTTGCTGTGATAATTCACCAAAGCAAGATATTTACCGATGGTATCTTGGGTGTTTTTGCTTGGTGATGAATCAAAACTGTCTGCAATCGCACGCATGATGGGATGCATGATCGCGCCGCCGCGCGCGGTATTACTGGGCGTGACAGGTGCCAAGATGAGCTCACTAAAAGCCAAGCTGTAGCCGATGCCCAAGGTTTTTTTGCCAAAAATGGCAATGAATAAATAACCAATGCGCGCGCCCAAGCCTGTTTTTAGCAGTCCACGAGAGATCATGATAGACACCCCGATCAGCCAAATCAATGGATTAGCGAAGCTTGACAGCGCATCTTTCATGGCATCATTAGCGCTGCCGCCATCAGCCACCGTGATCCCTGTGACAGCAACCAAAGTGATCGCCAAAATAGAAAGTGCGCCAATGGGCATCGCTTTACCGATAATCGCTGCGATAACCCCAACAAATAACGCAAGCAAATTCCATGCTTGATCGGTCACGCCCTCAGGTGTCGGAATTAAGAGAATGATCACCGCAAGTACGATGGCGATGACGAATGGTATAGGTTTAAAGCCGATTTTCATAGACATTTTTACACCTATTTATTTGGAGAAATGAAAATAAAAGACGCCCAATGCAGGCGCTTTCATTATATTTGAGTCAGTCAAATTACCCTTATTTTGATTTTATTATACGATAATGACAGTTTAATAAAAAGTCATGAATTAAAATTACATAAACCAAACCATTTAGTAAATAAATGCCATGCGCCGTAAATTCCGCCATGAAAATCCCCACAAATTGGTGAATTTACGGTAAAATAGCCTGTTAAATTTCACTTTTTATTATAAATTATCAGAGGGTGATCCCATGAGCGCAGACAATTTATCAACCAATTATAATCCAGCAAATATCGAATCAACATGGTACGACACTTGGGAAAATCATGGCTATTTTAAGCCCACTTTTGATAAAGAAAACTCCTTTTCTATCGTTTTGCCGCCGCCAAATGTTACAGGCTCTTTGCACATGGGGCATGGCTTTAACAATGCCGTCATGGACGCCTTAACTCGCTATCATCGCATGAAAGGCTATAACACCCTATGGCAGCCTGGCACCGACCACGCTGGCATCGCCACCCAAATGGTGGTGGAACGTCAGCTGGGGCAGCAAGGGCTTAGCCGTCATGACTTGGGGCGTGAGAAGTTTATTGAAAAAGTGTGGGAATGGAAAGGTCAATCTGGTGGCAACATCACTCGCCAAATCCGCCGTCTGGGCTCATCGGTGGACTGGTCTCGTGAACGCTTTACCATGGATGATGAGCTGTCGGACGTGGTCAAAGAAGTGTTTGTGCGTCTGCACGAAGACGGGCTGATTTATCGAGGCAAGCGCTTGGTAAACTGGGATGTTAAACTGCAAACCGCCTTATCTGACTTAGAAGTAGAAAGCCATGACGAACAAGGCTCGCTGTGGCATTTTAAGTATTATTTTGCTGACAAAAATCTCACCACCACAGACGGCAAAAATTATTTGGTGGTGGCAACCACTCGCCCTGAGACCTTGCTTGGTGATACCGCCGTTGCTGTCCACCCTGATGATGAACGCTATCAGCATCTGATTGGCAAAATGATTGTCTTGCCCATTACAGGGCGTGAAGTGCCGATTGTCGCTGATGACTATGTGGAAAAAGACTTTGGTACAGGCTGCGTCAAAATCACGCCTGCCCATGATTTTAATGACTATGATGTGGGTAAACGCCATGAATTGCCGCTTATCAACATTTTTGATTTACATGGCTGCGTGCTTAATCACTTTGACTACATAGCCAAAGCAGGCGAGCCAATCAGTCAAAATCCACCGGCACCGAGCGACTATGCAGGGCTTGACCGCTTTGTCGCCCGCAAAAAACTCATCGAACAAGCCCAAAATGAAGGCTGGCTTGAAAAAATCGAACCGCACGCCCTAAAAGTCCCCAAAGGCGACCGCTCTGGTGTGGTGATTGAGCCACTTTTGACCGACCAATGGTATGTCAAAATCGCCCCCCTTGCCAAACCTGCCATAGAAGCGGTGCAAAACGGCGACATTAAATTTGTGCCTGAACAGTACACCAATATGTACATGGCATGGATGCGTGATATCCAAGACTGGTGCATCAGCCGTCAGCTGTGGTGGGGTCATCGCATCCCTGCGTGGTATGATGATAAAGGCGGTATCTACGTGGGGCGTGATGAAGCCGAAGTGCGTGCCAAATACAGCCTAGGCGACATCTCTCTACGCCAAGATGATGATGTGCTAGATACGTGGTTTAGCTCGGCGTTATGGACGTTTAGTACGCTTGGCTGGACAGGCACCAACAAAGATTTTGACAATGACATCTTGCAAAAATTCCACCCAACGAGCGTCTTGGTAACTGGCTTTGACATCATTTTCTTTTGGGTGGCTCGTATGATTATGATGACGCTGCATTTTGTCAAAGACAAAGACGGCAAGCCACAAGTGCCCTTTAAAACCGTCTATGTGCATGGGCTTGTGCGTGACGGCGAAGGGCAAAAAATGAGCAAATCTAAGGGCAATGTGCTTGACCCACTGGATTTGATTGATGGCATTGATTTAGAAAGTCTGGTCGCTAAACGCACCACGGGACTCATGAACCCCAAAGATGCCCCCAAAATTGAAAAAGCTACTCGCAAAGAGTTTGCTGACGGCATCGCTGCTTTTGGCACAGACGCCCTGAGATTTGCTTTTGCCAGCCTAGCCAGCACAGGACGAGACATCAACTTTGATTTAAAACGTGTGGAAGGCTATCGCAATTTTTGTAATAAAATCTATAACGCCACCCGCTTTGTGCTGATGAACTGCCAAGAGCAAGCGATTGGCACAGAACCTCACCCAGACTTATGGGGCTTGCCTGAGCAGTGGATTGTCAGCCGCTTACAAAAGTGTGAAAAAGCGGTGGCACAGGCGTTTGAGACCTATCGCTTGGATTTGGCGGCACAGGCGATTTATGACTTTATTTGGAATGAGTACTGCGATTGGTATTTGGAGCTGACCAAGCCTGTGCTAAATGACCCGGCTGTCAGTGGTGAGCAAAAGTCAGAAATCCGCCGTGTGCTACTGTCCGTGCTAGAAGTCGCTCTACGCCTTGCTCATCCTATTATGCCTTTTATCACCGAAGAGCTGTGGCAGACCATCACACCACTACTGGGTAAGGGCGGCGAGAGTATCATGCTAAGTGCCTATCCTGAATGTGATGACAGCAAAATCAACGAACAAGCCGAAAGCGACATGGCATGGCTACAAAGCCTCATCGGTGCGGTGCGTAATATCCGTGGCGAGATGAAACTGGGCAATGCTGTGCGTCTGCCTGTGCTGATTCAAGGGGCGAGCGATGAACAGCAAGCAAGTCTGGTACGCATTGACAGTCAGTTTAAAGCCCTTGCCAAGGTGGAGAGTCTGACGATTGTGGGCGAGAATGATGAAGTGCCATTGTCATCACAAGCGTTGATTGGCTCACTCAAAGTACTGGTACCTATGAAAGGCTTGATTGACCCGACCGCCGAAATCGCCCGCCTACAAAAAGTGCGCGATAAACTGCAAGCTCAAGCAGACGGTATTGCCAAAAAGCTGTCCAATGAAGGCTTTGTCGCCAAAGCGCCTGCGGCTGTGGTAGAAGCCGAGCGAACCAAACTCTCTGAGCTAGAAGCTCAGATTGGGGAAGTGGAGAAGCAGTTGGGGGAGCTTGGGAATTTGTAATTCTCATTCATTGCATTAAAGATAGCGTATTCTTTGATACGCTATTGATTACCACAAATCCGCAACTATAATTTGTATGAGTTTTTATGAATGTTATGTCTTCTTTGCCACTTGAAACATTGTTTTTCATAATAGTTATTGTAATTCTCTGCTTTATCTTTCATGTGCGATATGATAAAAATATTTCTGATAAAGCTCCAACGCTTTTAACAACTTTTGGAATTTTTGCAACCTTCTTTGCGATTGCATTTGGTTTGCTACAATTTAATGTTACAAATATACAAGATAGCGTACCTGCATTGTTAGATAGTCTAAAAACTGCTTTTTGGGCTTCTGTCTTTGGTGTGGGCGGTGCTTTAACTTTTAAAATTAGAGATATAATCTTGCCTTTTTATGATGAAGATTATGACGAAGAATTTAATAGGATTTTAATTGAGGAAATTAGACAGCTTAGAGAA
The DNA here is from genome assembly GCF_002014965.1 of Moraxella canis. Taxonomy (GTDB): domain Bacteria; phylum Pseudomonadota; class Gammaproteobacteria; order Pseudomonadales; family Moraxellaceae; genus Moraxella; species Moraxella canis. The sequence continues at coordinate 167,881 of NZ_MUXT01000001.1, read as the reverse complement.
GATAATAACCGTCTTTTGGAACAATCCATACAATCACAAAATGAAGCGTTAAAAAATATTGCACAATCTTCGTCTGATGAGTTGGTAAAAGCCTTAGAGGATGTGATTAAAGATTTTAATGCCAAAATTAACGAGCAGTTTGGTGAAAACTTTAAACAACTTAATGAAGCTGTTGGAAAAATTCTAGTTTGGCAAAAACAGTATACTGATTACATAGATACAAGTACAGCTTCATTAAATAATATTATTTTTAATTTTGATAAAATAAGTAATAATTTGAATAGCGTAGTAAATAATTCAGATCAAATAATTAAGGATTTTAATGTATTCGTTGAGCAAGCTAAAAACTTCCAATCAATAGCTGATAATTTAGAAAAGACGTTAGGCAATTTAAATACGCAGAGAGAATCTATCCAAAATCAATTAACCACACTATCTAATTTAGTAAATCAGACCTCCAATAATTTGCCACAAATAGAAAATCAAATACTTGGTATTGCAAACACCATGAAAAATTCAAATGAAGAATTTCATAGAAGAATTGGTGAGTTAGCTACCAATACTGAAAGGCAGACCGGTGCTTTACAGCAAGGTATTGAAAAAGCTCTCACCGAATCTTTGACGGGACTTGGTGGACAACTTGGAGCCATGACAGAGAAATTCGTAAGAGATTATAATGAGCTATCAAATGCCTTAGCACAAATATCTCAAATCACAAGACAGTATGGTAGATAACATGGCTAAAAATTCTGAACAACATTGGATACCACTTGCTGACCTGATGACAGGCTTGATGATGATGTTTATGCTTATAGCTGTACTATATATGCTCAGAGTAAGTAATGCTGTATCAAGCTATACTGCTTCAAAAGATGAACTAGGTAGAGATTTATGTGCAGAATTTTCCAAGGATTTAATAAAATGGCATGCCGAATGTGATAGCAAAAATTTGGTTATTCGCTTTAAATCTCCTGATGTACTATTTGATACAGGTCAATCTACTCTAAAACCACAATTTGCCATAATATTAAATGATTTCTTTCCTAGGTACATTAAAATATTAAGTCAAGATAAGTATAAAGATAATATTGAAGAAATCCGCATAGAAGGTCATACATCAAGTAAATGGAGAATTGGTATAAATGATAATCAAGCCTATTTTTTAAATATGCAATTATCACAAGCTCGTACATTAAGTGTCTTGCAATATGCTCTTGTCAGCACAAACACACAAAATAAAGATTGGGTAAAAGGAATTTTAACCGCGAATGGTTTATCGTCATCTAAACTTATATACAATGATGACGGTACAGAAAACCAACAAGGTTCGCAACGTGTTGAGTTTAAAGTAAGAACCAATGCGGATGAGCATATTCAACAAATCATCAATGATTTAGGGCAAAATAAATGATAATTAATTTACCAAATTTCTTTCAAGACAATAAACTCAATTCCCTAAAAGCAAAAATGGGAATTGACAGATATACTTATGGAAATTTTGGTGATAGTCAAATTCAAGGTATTAGGGACTTACTAAATGGCGAAGGTCAGGATTTTGAAAATATTTCAGAAATTACACCATTAAGCGACCATACACTAACTTACAATAATGAACGAATTATTGTCTATATTAGAGACGTTAGCAATTATGGTCATTATAACTTACCTAGATTTCATATCGCAAAATGTTCAACCTTGCGAAATATGTTTACAAATAACAGAAAAGGTAGATACGTTCGTACTCAAAATGAAACAGGCATATTTTTTGTTAATATTATTAGTGGAAACAAACCAATCAAAAAAGAAGTGCGATTAAATGTTTGTAAAAATTGTTTAGATGTGTTAGGTTGGGAAGGTTATTCTGTTAATACTTGGACTGAGGCACAAAAAGATGATTGTGTTGCAAGATTTACAATTTCAAAATTTTTTGAAGAGTACCCAAAATTCCTATCAGATAACGATGGATTTTCAAGCTCTAAATCACCACTGAATGTATATCCCCCACATTGGACTGAAATTAGTCGTAATTATAGACAAGGAAAAAATTGGACGTGTGAACAATGTGGCGTGGTTTTGATAAATAATCAAGGTCTATTAGAAACTAATCATAAAAATGGTAATAAATATGAGTGTAATGACAGCAACCTAGAAGCGCTGTGTGTAGACTGTCACTCAAAGAGACCTATGCATAGTCATATGCTAAATAACCCAATGACACATACAAGAATTGAGCAAGTTAAAATCATAAAAAAGCAGCAGGGTATCATTTTATGATTTTCCAAACCACCCCAAACACCCCACAATGAGCCTCCACCACTGTCTCAATATCAGGTGAGTAGCCACCACCCATGACCACCGCCACAGGGATACCTGCCTTGTGGGCGGTGGTGAGTACCAGCTTGTCTCGCTCATAGCAGCCTGCCATACTAAGTGACAGTTTACCCAGTTTATCCGTCGCCAGCACATCCACGCCTGCTTGATAAAACAGCATATCAGGGTCAAACTCACGGATAATCTTAGGTAGGGTCTCGCCCAATATCGCCAAATACATCTCATCACCCGTGCCGTCATCGAGCTCTATATCTAGGTCAGACGGCGGTTTATAAAACGGATAATTCTTTTTGCCGTGCATACTAAACACAAAAACATGGGGATGATTTGCCATGATAGACGCATTACCATTGCCTTGATGAACATCCAAATCCACAATCAAAATCCGCTGAGCTTCTTTGCGATTTAAGAGTAGATGACTGGCGATACAGATGTCATTAAACACACAAAAGCCCTCGCCGTGGTCGGCAAAAGCATGGTGCGTGCCACCTGATACCGACAAGGATATGCCGTATTTTTTGGCATACAACGCACATTCATAAGTCCCATGCGCGATATAACGCTCACGCTTCACCAGCTCTGCCGACATTGGCAGTCCGATTTTGCGGATTTCTTGGGGGCTCAATGTGCCTGTTTTGAGCTTATGCCAGTAATTGGGCGTATGGGTGGTGAGTATTTCATTTTCGGACAAAAGCTGTGGGTGAAACAAATTATCCTGCGTGATGATGCCATCGGCAAGCAGTTTTTTGGGGATGAGTTCATATTTTGCCATCGGAAAACGATGACTGTCTGGGACAGTATGGCAAAACAGGGGCGAATAAGCAATTTTTAGCATGACTTAACTAAAATACATAAAATACGATCAAGCCGATCACTGATATTGATCGGTAGGCTCATAGTATTGCTCTGATGAGTCTTGGGTATGGACATCGGTAGGGTGCTGCAGGTAATCGGTAGCGATGGGGCTAGGGTCGGGCTCATAAAGCACATCATCATACAGCCTTTGGGCAAGCTCAGTTAGGCTTGCTACGCCTTGCAAATGCACGCCCAAAGCTTTATCGCTCAGTGGCGTAAATTCAGCATCTAGGCTGACTTTGGCGCGCACCTCCCCATCAGTTGGATCAAGCTCAATGCTGCCAAATGGGATGGATAAATTCGCTGTCGCGATCGCCATCAGCATCATCGCAAAATGACTGTGCGGCACCACCTCAGGTAAAACGCCAAAGATAGAAACAAGTTGGCTTTTTTCATTAATCCGAAACACGCAGGTCCACTGGTGTTCAGTATCACTAAATAATACGATCAGATGATGAACTGGTGGCGTTATCGAACTGTTGCTTGAGCGTGCTTCATAGTGCCAGCTGTGGCGCTCCAAATACTGCATGAGGCGATCGGTGATGGGCTGCTGGCTTACTTCTGATTCAGGCTCGGCGATGGGCTGAGTGCGCTTTTTTGAAACTTCGGCATCTGATGTCTTGAGTAAAGATTTTAATTTTTTTAATAATTTCATCGCATTCAGCAAGTTGGTCAATAAGCAAAATTTGAAGGGCTATTATAGATAGCATAGCAAACTTTTTGGTAGTGCGATAGCTTGGACTAAATTAGTTTAACTATTTAATAAAAGCCAATCAAGCTATCAAACCAAAGATACCGATCTTCGGATGGCGATCGGTAGATTGTCAATCTTTAAGGCAGAGCATCATTACCATTAATCAAACTGAGAGTTAGTATAAATGTCACTTTGGCTTATTTTTGAGGCGTTTTGCTAAACGCACTCAAATCATAGCCATTTTGGCGCGCGATATCCAGATAGTTTTGATAAATGCGCTCATCAAGGCTTGGCGTGCGTGACAACACCCATAAATATTTGCGATCAGGCGTACCAACCAAGGCAGACGTGTAGTTTTGGGTATCTTCTGTAGTAGCTAGCACCCAATAGTCAGCTTGACCGATTGGCAGTTTTTTGAGAAAGCTTGGTAAAAAACTGACCTTAAGCTTGGCATTGGTACCATCGATGGGGTAGGCTTCGCCATCTGCTGACATTTGTCCGTCTTTAGTTTGGCAAGTGTTTAAGACCTTGATTTTGCCATTGTCTTTGAGAGTATAATTGGCAGTGACATTGTGCGTACATTTATTTTGAAAGCTCATTGGCAAGCGCCCAATTTCATACCATGTGCCCAAATAATCATCTAGACGCACATGATCGACAGTTTGCGGGGTTTGAGCGGATTGTGATGCGGTGGTCGCACAAGCGCTCACGCCAACAGTCACAATAGCCAAAGCCAAGATTAATGAGGTTTTTAGGCGCATGATAAGCTCCAAGATGTATGAAAGTTCATTGTACCATAAATTTACAGTGCGCTTGTGTGTATTTATGAGTCGGTGGGGACGGTGCTACTTAATACTTGGCGATCGTATCGGCTTGGCATAGCTTTATTTGGTGTGGTTATGGTAAAATTTAGGTTTAGCCTTATGCAGCGACATTCAGCGGATCGCATTTTTTCATGATTAACCCTGACCATACCATGACCACAGCGACTTTACCTTATCAGACTGATCATAAGCCGATCCTTAGGATTGAGGCACTGGATGTACAGCGCGGTGATTTTGTGTTGTGTCAAGGGGTGCAACTGAGCTTAGGGGCGGGCGATGTGTGCCATCTGATCGGCGAAAATGGCTTGGGTAAAACGACGCTCATGTCTCAGATAGCAGGGCTATTACCTATTGTTAATGGCACCTGTCTATGTACTGGCAGCATGGTATATGTCTCGCATCAGCTTGGCATCAGTACGGCGCTGACCGTAGCACAAAATTTGCGATTTTTGCTGTCATTATATGGTGTGGATGCAGATGATGACCTGATTGATGAGGCGCTATGGCAAGTGGGGCTTGAGGGGCTGCAAGATGTCTCAAGCGTTCAGCTGTCGGCAGGTCAGATGCGCCGAGTGGGATTGGCTCGCTTATTTGTCTTGACACCAAATGAGGCGCCATTTTGGCTGCTTGATGAGCCGCTGACGGCACTGGATACTGCCATGGTTCAGGGGCTTGAGGCGCGTATTTTGGCATTTGCTAAGACGGGCGGGGCGGTGCTGATGACCAGTCATCAGACGACAAAAGCTGCAAATCGACAGCTGAATTTGGCGGAATTTGCGTTATGATGACTCATCCTTTTTTGACCATGATTGCCCGCGAATGGCAAATTAAACGCCAAGGCGCAGTTCAGTGGCTGTATCCTTTGGTGCTGTTTTTATTGATCATTACGCTATTTCCCTTGGCGATTGGTAATGAGCCACAGCTTTTGCTCAGATTGGCACCGTCGGCGGTGTGGATTGCTGCCTTGCTTGCCTTAGTGATTGGCGTGGATGATTTATTCCGCAGTGAATTTGATAATGGCACCTTGGCACAGATGGTGGTCGCCAAAGCACCCTTGACCATTTGGGTTTTGGCGCGACTTTTGGTGCATTGGCTCTTTAGTGCAGGCGTGGTAGCGGTCTTATCCTTATTGGTGATTGTGCTGTTTGAGATGCCGTTTGGCGAAGCGGGTATCTTGATGGTTTCGATCTTTGTGGGTTCTCCGATTTTGCTTGGCTTATCTGCCATCGCTAGTAGTTTGACTTTGACACTTAAAAATGGCGCGGTCCTTGTGCCATTGATTGCGCTACCCATGCAGCTGCCTGTGCTGATATTTGCTACTGGTGCAGTGGATTTATATGCCACAGGGTTAAATGGCTTGCCGACATTGGCATTATTGGCGGCAGGCAGTATCATCACGGTGTTGGTGACGCCATGGGTGGTCGCCTCGGTGCTCAAAATGGCATGGGCGGACTAACTTACCGAAGCATCCTAAAGTGAGCTGCTAGCAGGCGTACTACGCCAAGCGATGACAATCAAAAATCGGCATGCTAGCGCGGACTTTGGCTTGCTGATCGGCATCATAATCGGCATAAACAATACAATATCCGCTGTCTGCGACATCAGCGCTGCCACTGTCTGCCATGATTTGCCCATGCGCATCCACAATCATGGAGTGACCCCAAGTCTCGCGTGTGCGACTACCGATCTGACGGGTGCCGCCTTGGGCTGAGCCGACGATCAGGCACTGACTGTCTAAAGCGCGCGCCTGCAGGAGCATCTGCCAGTGCGCCTCGCCTGTGCGATGCGTAAAAGCCGCTGGTACAGTGATAATATCCGCCCCCATTTGCCTTAGTCTCTGAGCAAGGGTAGGGAATCTGACATCAAAACAAATCATCATGCCAACATTCACCGCCTGCCCATCAATGATGCATGGCTGACACACCAACTTGTCGCCATGCTCAAAGGTTTTGCCTTCATCATAGCTGCCTGTGCTATCATCAACGGTCGCTCGAAACAGATGAATTTTATCATAGCGTGCCTTGATATCACCTTGATCATCGATCAGCAGGCTGACTTGTCTAACAAGATCTTCACGCACATCGCTGCCATCAGGACGAGTCGGGCAAGGCAAAGTGCCTGCCAACAGATGCACGCTGTGCGTCTTGGCTAGCGATTGATAAAACTGGCAAACTTCATCAAAGCGATCAGCTAGCTCAGTCTGCCGACCCATGACGCAAGCATTTTCGGGTAATGTGATGAACTTAGCACCGTGACGGGCGGCTTCGCTGACGGCATCATTGATCGTGCTTAGATTGGCATCAATGTCGGTTTGGCTATTTAGCTGAATACTGGCAATGCGAATGGTCATGACATCTCCTTGATCCTTGATTTTTCAGATGATTTTAATTAACTTATCGATATTTGTTTGGATTGTCAAGGCGGCATCAGGCAGATTAATACAAGATCACAACAAAACTGCTTGCAAAATTAGGCAAGCTGTGCGATATTAAAACATACCCAATGACGATCTCTAACAGGCATTTGATCATCATTGGGTATTTTTTGGCGTATTTAAAATTTGGCTCAGACTGTGCTTATTATCTATCAGGCGTGTATCAGCCACCGCCAACGGCTTGCACGACTTCGATACTCATGCCGTCCTTTAGCTCTGTGGCGGTTAAGCGTGATTTTGGCACGAGCATCCCGTCGATTTCTACCGCAAAGCGCCCTTGGGTCAAGCCTTGGGCATCAAGCAGCTCAAATACCGTTGAATGATCCGATTCGGTCGGTTGTCCGTTTAAAGTGAATTGTTTCATGGTCTAAATTTTGATTAAATTGACTTAAATTGAGCGAGTGGTTTTGGCGATTTGTAAGGCAAATACAAGCCAACCGATGATTAATAAAGTCCCGCCGATGGGTGTGATCGCACCAAGCCAACGAGGTGCACCAAGCGCCATGGCATACAGTGTGCCTGAAAATATTACAATCCCCACCTGTAATAATAACGCTGCCAAAGCGGAGCGATAGCGTCCGATATGATGTAAAACTCCAATGACTAACAACCCCAAAGCATGAATGAATAAATATAGCGTTGCAGTTTGCCAAATCTGCAATGCATACTCATCAGCGATGCGCTTTAGCCCATGTGCCCCAAATGCCCCTAAGCCGACGCCTAAGGCAAGATTAAGCGCAGCCACCGAAAGCCAATTGATCTTAGGAGTCATAACAGTCTTCTATATGATGATAATTAAAATACAACAAATTAGTCAAAATAAATCAGCCAAATCAAGCCTTTTATTCATCAATAATCATGCGATCAAGGGTGATGGCTTCTTTGATTTTATTCATGGCGTTTTTTTCGATTTGACGGACGCGTTCGGCAGAAATATTATAGGTTGCCGCAAGTTCATGCAAGGTGGATTTTTGGTCAGCGAGCCAACGCTGCGTGATGATATCACGAGAGCGCTCATCCAAAGTCTCCATCGCATCTTTGAGTGCAGTGGTGGTATTTTCCTCCCAATCTGCCTCTTCCACGACATCGGCAGGATTGACAGCATCCTCCAAAAACAGCTGAGGAGCATAGCGTCCTTCGTCATCATCCGAATCTTGCGCCTCAAAAGAGGCATCATAACTGGTCAAGCGCGATTCCATCTCCAAAACTTGCTTGACGGTCACATTTAGGTCATTGGCGATGGCGGTTGCTTCATCTAAGGTCAGCTGATTGGAGGATTTTTTTAGACTGCGTAAATTAAAAAACAATTTACGATGCGCTTTGGTCGTGGCAACCTTAACGATGCGCCAATTTTTGATCACAAATTCATGAATCTCAGCTTTAATCCAATGCACCGCAAAGCTGACCAGACGCACCCCTTTATTAGGATCAAAGCGCTTGACGGCTTTCATTAAGCCAAGATTGCCTTCTTGGATCAGATCAGCTTGGGACAAGCCATATCCTGAATAGCTGCGTGCAATATGAATGACAAATCTTAAGTGGCTCATCACAAGCAGCCGAGCCGCTTCAACGTCGCCATCATTATAATAACGCTCCGCCAAGGCACGCTCTTCTTCAGGCGTCAAAATAGGAATCTGATGTACGGTATTGATGTATGCGCCCAAATTTACCCCGGGCGCCGCCAAATGTGTCGGCATGGCAGGCACCAAATCACGCGTGGCGATAGTATCTGTATCAGATGGCTTGCGTTGAGTCTTAGGGGTGGTAGCATCTTTGGGTGCATTGATATCGCCATAATCATCCATATCTTCGATGACTTCGGCGTATTCTTCATCATCAACCTCATGAAAGCCATCAAGCGCTTCGATCAAATCCTCATCAAGCTCATCGTCATACGCATCATCATAGCCGTCATAGTCTTGATCATAATCATTATCGTTATCTTGGGTGCGTTTGGGTGCCATTTTGTCCCTGTATTATTCTCAAAATCTTAGTGCTATTGTAGGCAATTTTCTAAAAATTAGCTAGTCTCCAATCTTTGAATCACATAAATTTTACAATCTGTAAAAATTGACTAACCTTGATTTTCTTTGGGCTGATCTTTTATAAATGCAATTTGATCTTAGTTTGTAGGCTTGATGATGATAAAGTGATAAACAGGCGCATCATTGATCAAATCATGACTGTGCCATGTATGTACAATAAGAGCGTTTTTGGTGCAATAAGCCACCAGGTCTTTTTGGGAGTTTGGGTCGGTGGCGATCAGATACAGCGCTTGGTTGTCAGCGACTTGACGCAGCGTGACTTTGGCTTTTAATAAGGGCATTGGACAAGGCAGATTTCGAGCATCATAAAATGCCTCTACTGTGTCTGAAGGGAGGTTTAGTTCGTGTAGTTTGTCGGTCAAATGATCTTTGAAAGTGGGTTTTTCTTCTGCTGTGAGTGTGTCAAAAATGTGAGTCATAATCTGTGCCACCGAATAAAAGTGATATAAACATGGGGGTAGCGGCAGATTTTGCAAGGATGGATCAGCTTTGATTTTGAGCGGTAAATGGTGAAACATGACTCATCAAAAATCGCCTCGAAATTAGCATCTCGAGGCGACGAAATCAAACTTCAGCGTATAAGCAGGCGACTTGATGATCATCACGTCCGCTTAGCACAGGCTCGGTCTGTGCGCATGCGTCGGTGGCTTTTGGGCAACGCGTACGAAACACACATCCTGACGGCGGATTGATGGGGCTTGGCAGATCGCCTGGCAGCAGCTGAATTTCTTTATTGCGTTCAGCTTCTGGATCGGGCAGTGGCACCGCGCTCATCAAAGCTTGGGTGTATGGATGGGTGGGTTTATCATATACAGCTTGATCGGTCCCTAGCTCAACAGCGTGACCTAAATACATGACAAGCACTCTGTCGGAAATGTGTTTGACGACCGAAAGATCATGCGCAATGAAAATCAGCGCAAGCCCCATCTCTTTTTGGACTTCTTGGAGTAAGTTGATGACTTGGGCTTGGATGGAGACATCAAGCGCCGATACAGGCTCATCACAGATGATCAGCTTAGGACGCAGTATCAGTGCGCGTGCAATCCCGATACGCTGACATTGACCGCCCGAAAACTCATGCGGATAGCGGTTAATTAAGTTGGGTAATAAACCGACTTTGGACATCATCTCACGCACGCGCGCCTGAACTTCGTCTTTTTTAAGCTCAGGGTGATGTGTGCGCAGTGGCTCAGCGATGATGTCGCCGACGGTCATTCTGGGGTTCAAAGAAGCCAGCGGATCTTGGAAGATCATCTGAATTTCTTGGCGTTTGGTTTTCCAAGCTTTTTCAGAGATGCCAACCAGCTCTTCTCCATTAAAGCGTATGCTGCCTGATTTGGCTTTGACAAGTCCAATGATCGTGCGCGCCAAAGTAGATTTTCCGCAGCCTGACTCACCCACGATGCCCAAGGTCTCGCCAGCATTCAGATCAAATGATACGCCGCTGACTGCTTTAAGCGTGGCAGGCTTTTGCCAAAAAAACGCGCCTTTTTTATGGATATTAAAATGCGTTTGTACATCGCGAACTTGTAATAATGGGGTACTCATGCATTATTCTCCGGCAGGTAAGTTGGGATGTTGCCAATGGCAGGCGCGCTGACGCTCATTGGGTAGAAATTTTAGCTCTGGCGGTGTCGTGCGGCAAATGTCCATCGCGTATTCACAGCGCTCAACAAATGGGCAGCCAGCAGGCAGATTTAATAAATTCGGAGGGTTGCCAGGAATGGTGGTCAAGCGCTCGGAATGACCATCTAGGCGCGGAATGGCGCCTAGCAGCCCAATGGTGTAAGGATGCGTTGGATTATAAAAAATCTCTTCGGTTTTACCATACGCCATCGTGCGGCCAGCGTACATCACCAAAATACGATCACAGGTACCTGCAACGACCCCCAAATCGTGGGTGATCATAATGATGGTGGTCTCAAAATCGCGCTTAAGCTCATTTAATAGCGCCATAATCTGAGCTTGAACCGTCACATCCAGCGCGGTGGTTGGCTCATCGGCGATCAAAAGCTTAGGACGGCACAACAGTGCCATCGCAATCATGACACGCTGACGCATACCGCCTGAAAACTCGTGTGGATACATGCCGATGCGCTTACGAGCTTCTGGGATTTTGACGGCGTCTAGCATCCGAATGGATTCTTCCCAAGCTTCTTTTTTATTCATGCCCTTGTGCAAGATGAGCACTTCCGCCAGCTGATCGCCAACTTTCATGAAGGGATTGAGACTTGTCATCGGATCTTGGAAGATGATGGCGATTTCGTTGGCACGAATTTTATTGAATTCTTTTTGGGATAATCCCACCAGTTCTTTATCACGAAACTTGATAGAGCCTTCAGCATGACCATTTTTGGCAAGCAGCCCCAAGATGGAAAAGGCGGTTTGGGATTTACCAGAGCCAGACTCACCGACGATCCCCAGGGTTTCGCCTTGATTTAAATTAAAATTAAGTCCATTGACGGCGGTGACCAAGCCTTCTTCGGTGGCAAATTTTACTTTTAAATCATTAACTTTTAATAATGCCATATAATTCTCCTAAGGTAGGCGTGTACCTTGATATTTATCCATAAATTAGCGATCTTTTGGATCCAGCGCATCGCGCAGACCATCACCGATAAAGTTAAAACAAAACAGCGTAATCACCAAAAATACCGAAGGCACGATCAGCTGCCAAGGTGACACCTGCATGGTTTGAGCGCCTTCTTGAAGTAGCGCACCCCAGCTGGTCATCGGCTCTTGGACGCCCAAGCCCAAAAAGCTTAGGAAAGATTCAAACATAATCATGCCAGGCACCAATAAAGACGCATAGACCACCACGACACCCAAGACATTAGGGACGATGTGACGAGTCACAATTTTCCAGCCTGACACGCCGCCAACATGAGCCGCTTCGATAAATTCTTTGTTTTTTAGGCTAAGGGTCTGACCGCGGACGATACGCGCAATGTCAAGCCAAGACACCAAGCCAATCGCCACAAAGATAAAAATGATATTGCGCCCAAATAAGGTCACCAATAAGATCACAAAGAACATAAACGGAAAGGCGTTCAAGACTTCCACAAAGCGCATCATCAGCATATCAACCTTACCGCCGACATAGCCTGAGATGGCACCGTAAATTGTCCCAAATAGTACCGCCACAAGCGCGCCAGCAATCCCCACCATCAGCGAGATGCGACCGCCGACCGCCACACGCACCAATAAATCACGACCCAAATTATCAGTACCAAAATAATGCTTGGTTTCAATAGAAGGTGCTGCCGCCATATTTGCCCAGTCGGTATCGGCATAGCCATAAGGGGCGACCATCGGCACGATGATCACAAATAGCGTGATCAGTAGCAGGACAAAGCCGCTGATCAAGGCAGCTTTATTATGTGAAAAGCGTCGCCATGCATCTTGCCATAAACTGCGTCCTTTGACTTCTTTGATCGTCGTCGGCATGGCTGCCGTTTGCATTTGATTTGACATAAAAATCCCTTACTTAGTACTTAATTTTTGGATCGATGACGGCGTATAAAATATCAACGATGGCATTAAATAAAATGGTCAAAGTGCCTACCAAAATTGTCAAACTCAGCACCAAGCTGTAATCGCGATTGAGTGCGCCATTGACAAATAATTGACCAATACCAGGCAAGCCAAAAATCATCTCAATGATGATCGAGCCTGTAATAATGCCCACAAATGCAGGACCAAGATAAGAAATCACAGGCAGCATCGCAGGACGCAGCGCGTGTTTGGTGACGATATAATGCAGCGGCAATCCCTTGGCGCGCGCAGTACGAATAAATGGTGAATTCATGGTCTCAATCATCGATCCACGGGTGATACGCGCAATACTGGCAATGTAGCTTAAAGACAGCGCCGTGACGGGCAGCACAAGGTTCATGAACGCGCCATCGTTCCAGCCGCCTGCAGGAAACCATTTGAGTGTCACCGCAAAAATCAAAACCATCAGCGGTGCTTTGACAAAGCTAGGAATGGCAACCCCTGCCATCGCAAAGGTCATCAGGGTATAATCGATCCAGCTGTTTTGTTTGAGTGCCGCAAGGATACCAAATAACACCCCAAATACCACCGCAATGATAAACGCATACAAACCGATCTCGACAGAGATTGGCAGCTGCTGAGCCAATAGCTCATTGATGGTATGGTCTTTATATTTAAAAGAAGGTCCAAAATCGCCATGCAGTAGCTGCTTTAGATAATTTAAGTATTGCAGCCACAGCGGATCATTAAGATTATATTTGGCTTCGATATTTGCCATCACAGCAGGTGGCAGGTTGCGCTCACCTGTAAAAGGACTACCCGGCGCCAAGCGCATCATAAAAAAGGAAATGGTAATCAAAAAAAGCAGCGTTGGAATGGCTTCTAAAGTACGCCGTAAGATGAGTTTAAACATAAAAAAATGACCTTTTAATTTGCGGTGGCAAAAAGCTTCCCTGAAATTATGCAAAAAGGAAGGTATTATACTGTTTTGAATTCTTAAAAATCAAGTCAAAGGCGGTTTGGCTGATTTTTAATACGCCAAAACGTCCTGATTTTTAAAAGCAAATGACAGACGCCAAACCGCGCCTGCCATCAGATGTCATCAGGTTATTTGACCGACCAATATTTGGCGTGCCACTGATCCAAGGGATCTTTATTGGAGTAATTTGCCACATGTGGCTTAACCAAGCGGACATTGGCATAATAAAAGATGTCGATGTGCGCATGGTCGCGATCGGCGATTTGCTCGGCTTTTTCATACAGCTTGGTGCGCTCGCTGTCGCTGATGCCTGAAGCAAGCGTTTGTAGCATAACTTGGTCATATTCAGGATTGTTATAGCGAGACCAGTTATTGGTGTTGGTTGATTTAAGCAAATTTAAGAAAGTCGACGCTTCGTTATAATCACCGCACCAGCGCGCTCTTGCCATTTGATAATCACCATTACGGCGACTGTCTAGGTAAGTTTTCCACTCTTGATTGACCAAATTGACATTCACCACGCCGAGCGATTCTTTCCATAAGCTGCTGGCAGCCACGGCGATTTTTTTGTGGCTTTCGTTGGTGTCATATAATAAGTCAAAGTTTAGCGGATTGGACTGATCATAGCCTGCTTCTGCCAGTAGTGCTTTGGCAGTTTCAATGCGTTTGGCTTTATCCCAAGCCTTCCATTGAGGCGTATAATTGACGCTGCCTTTGATGGCGGTTGGGGTGAATTGATAAGCGGCGATTTGACCTTGCCCCATGACTTGTTCACTGATGACTTCTCTGTCCATCGCCAATGACAGCGCTTGACGCACCTTAGGATTGTCAAAAGGTGCTTTACTGTGATTCAGATCATAATAATATGTGCACAAGGTTGGTGCGGTCTTTAGCTCATCGCCCAGTTTGTTTTTTAGGGCATCAAACTGTTCAGGCGGCAGCTCACTGGCGGTGATATCAATCTCGCCAGCTTCATAGCGCATGACATCGGTCGTGGCTTGTGAGATGGGTAAAATGGTCAACTGGGGCAATGTCACCATTTGAGCGTTATAATAATTTGGGTTTGGCTCAAGGACGATTTTTTCATTAACAATCCACTGAACTGGCTTAAATGGTCCATTGACCACGATATTTTCAGGCGCTGTCCACTTATCTCCAAAGGCTTCCACCGTCGCTTTGTGAACAGGCTGCACAGCGGAATGAATCATCATATCCGCCAAATAAGGGACGGGCTCAGATAGGGTGATTTGTAAGGTTTTATCATCCAAAGCCTGTATGCCCAAGGTCTCAGGCTTCATATTGCCATCAATGATTGCTTGAGCATTGAGCACTTTGGCGTCATCAAGGTAGCTGGCATACGCAGAGCCTGTGGCTGGATCCACCAATCTTTGAAAGCTATACACAAAATCGTGCGCGGTCACAGGGTCGCCATTTGACCAGTTGGCGTCACGCAGCTCAAAAATCCAAACTTTATTATCTTCAGAAGACCACTTGGTTGCGATACCAGGAACGATATTGCCATCATTGTCCGTGCTCACCAAGCCTTCGGAGAACTGGCGAATGATGTTGGCTTCTTGGACGCCTTTGGCTTGATGTGGGTCTAGCGTTTCAGGTTCGCTGGCATTATTGATGGTGATGCCTTGCTGATTGGTTTTGGTAGCTGCAGAACTTGCTTGGTTTGAGCCAGTATCATTTGAACAAGCGCTCAAAACCAGCGCAAGGCTAAGTGTTAATAGGGTGGGTTTAAGATGCATTACAAAATTCCTTTATAAAAGTGACGGTTTAGCTTTATCCATCGTCGGTGAATGCAAAAGCAGCAGTCCAGCTTGGGTGCTCGACTGCCGCCTGTGTGATCAATCATTCAAGCGCATGATTGGGTGATCAGTGCTTAGTGATTTTTAGGTCTTTGGCTTGCCAAGATCCCAAAGGATTTGAGGTAAAGCCGTGAACATAAGGCTTGACCAAGCGCGGCGCGGTATATTGATAAACAAAGATGGTTGCGCTGTCTTTATCCAAGATGGCTTCGGCTTGTTGATACATATTGGCGCGGTCAGCGTCAGATACATCAGCCAAGAGCGTCTTGTTCATCAATGCGTCAAACTCAGGATTGTTGTACTTACCATAGTTGCTTGAGTTGTCTGACTTAAAGGTGTTTAAGAAGGTAGAAGCTTCGTTATAGTCAGCACACCAGCCACCGCGCGCCATTTGGTGATTTTGCTTGCGGCGAGTTTCTAGATAAGTTTTCCACTCTTGGTTATTTAGGCTTACTTCAACAAAGCCTAAGTTTTCTTTCCAGAACGCACTTGATGCCACCGCCAAAGTTTTGTGCTGCTCGTTGGTGTTATAAAGTAGCTCAAATCTTAGCGGATTAGACTCATTATAGCCAGCTTCGTTGAGCAGTTTTTTGGCCTCTTCGATGCGCTTGGCTTTATCCCAAGATTTCCATTCAGGTTCAAAGTTATTGATGCCTTGGGCAGATTCTGGGGTGAACTGATAAGCGACTTTTTGACCTTGTTTTAGGATACTGTCAACCACGATGTCACGATCAAGCGTCAATGACAAAGCCTTACGCACGCGTACATCATCAAACGGAGCTTTGGTGTGGTTAAATTCAAAATAATAAGTACAAAGTTTTGGCGGCTCAATGACTTGTGCGCCAAGCTCTTGCTTGAGTTTGTCGTATTGTTCAGGTGGTAGAGCATCATATGTCATGTCAATCTCACCCGCTTTATAGCGCTGTACATCGGTGGTGGCTTGAGGGATGGCAAGCAGCGTTACTTTGTTAATGGTGGTGTTGGCATCATCATAATAAGCAGGGTTACGCTCCAAAACGATGCGCTCATTGACCTGCCATTGGCTGATTTTATAAGGACCATTGACCACGATATTTTCAGGAGAAGTCCACTTATCACCGAAAGCTTCTACAGTCGCTTTGTGCACTGGCTTAACAGAAGTATGAATCAGCATGTGTGGGAAATATGGGACAGGCTCAGACAAGGTGACTTCAAGCGTCTTGTCATCAATGGCTCTGACGCCCAACGTGTCTGGGGCAGCTTGACCATCAACGATGGCTTGAGCATTCACCACTTTGGCATCTGCCAAATAGGTTGCATAAGGTGATGCGGTATTTGGATCACCCAATCTTTGGAAGCTGTAAACGAAGTCATGCGCGGTCACTGGGTCACCATTTGACCAGTTGGCATCACGCAGCTTAAATGTCCAAACTTTGTTGTCTTCACTTGACCATTCAGCTGCCATGCCAGGGATGGTGTTACCTTCTGGGTCGGTAGTGGTCAAGCCCACGAACATTTGACGCAGAATATTTGATTCAGGTACGCCAGAGACTTTGTGTGGGTCAAGTGATTCAGGCTCTGCGCCATTATTCACTGTCAGCTCTTGAACATCCGAAAGCTCATCAGCGCTTGGCGCTGGCGCAGCAGCTCCAGCAGTAGTAGCGGCGGTGTCGGCAGGCTTGTCGCCACCACAGGCGGTCAAAGCAGCGCCAATGCCAAAAGCAAGCGCTAAACGAGTATGAGTAAACATCGGTAATTGCATTTTTTATCCTTAAAATGTGTGAAGATTCCCAAGTAGAGACTGCCGTCCATTCAAGACTTATGTAACTTCAATGTTTCATAAAATGACTTGGGGGCAGCTTATTTTGACAAAATGTAACCTTGATGTCAATAGCAGCAACATAAACACCCAAAATTAGGCGTGCGCAGCCAAAGTTATGGGGTATAATTTGAATGAACTTTTAAAAGGATAAGTCATGCGTCATCCAAAAGTCATTCGATGTGTCATTATGGCAGCTTTGATGGGCAGTGGGGCTGGGGCTACCGTAGCATTTGCCCAGAGTGGACCGGTATATCAGGGACAGTCAGCCTATCAGATGCCAGCTGCAACCACCCAAGGATTTTATGACAAGCATCGCAATGAGCAGATCGCCGCTTGGTCACTTCGGCAGATCAATGCAAGCCTGCCTTTGATTCGCGATCCTTGGGTCAATCAGGTAATCGCGCAGATGAGCGCTCAGATGAATGCCACAGTGCGCACGGTGCCTTTATATCACACGGTCGTGATCGCTGATAATAATATCAATGCCTTTGCAGTGCCAGGCGGTTTGATTGGGATTAATGCTGGGACAGTGATGGCAGCCCAAGCGGTGGATGAGATGGCAAGCGTGATCGCGCATGAGATCGCGCACATCAGCCAAAGGCACTATGAGCATCGACTTAATAATAATAAACGCCTACTTGCCTTACAGCTTGGCGGCTTATTGGCGGCGATCGCTGCGTCGGCAGCAGGTGGCGGCGATGCTGTACTGGCTGTGATGGCAAGCTCACAAACTGCAAGCGCCGAAAATGCTGCCAAATTCAGTCGTGAGCATGAGCGAGAGGCTGATCGTGTGGGCATGCAGATTTTGGCGCAGTCAGGCTTTGACGCCAGAGCGATGCCAAGATTTTTTGGACGGATGCAAAGGCAGCTGAATTTGAATCAATCCAAAAACGCATTCATCCCAAGTTTTGTGCAGTCGCATCCGTTTACCGCTGAGCGGTTGTCCGAGTCCACCGCGCGCGCCCAAGCCTATGCCAAACCCAATCAAGCGGTGCTACAGTCTCAGGCGGTGCTGTTTGATCAGCTGTATTGGCGCATCAAATATTTAACTGAGCAAACCACCCATGCTGAGCTGCTCGCCAATGCCAAGCACAGCGATGGCGCCAAATTGAGCCTTGCGATGAATTTGTCAGATCAAGGTCGTCATCAAGAGGCGCTTCATGTCTTTGATGCCATCCAGCTTGATCGATATGACCCGATCATGTGTCTTACCCAAGCTTATGTGTATAGCCAAGCTAGGCAGTATGATGATGCTTTGGCGGCGTTGGCGCCTTGTCAGCGCATTTATCCAGAGCGGCGCGATCTGCGCTTGGCATTGGCAGAGGTTTATATTGATCAAGATCAGCCTGTGCCTGCTTTGGGCTTATTGGGCAACTTGACCAAAGATGGCTCATTTGACATTCAAGCTTGGCAAATCAGTTTTCGCGCTTATGAGCAGATGGCAAATCAAGCGACTGATCCTGCTGCCAAAGCTATGGCACAAATTCACGCACTGCGCACTCGCAGCCAAGTCGAGCTTTGGCAGGCTCAATATGATCGAGCCTTACAGTCGCTCGCTCAAGCTGAGCAAGTGGCGCGGTCGTCAAATCACCATGCGCTGCTTACCATGCTAAATCATGACAAAAATAGCGTGCTTGCTGCCAGAGATTTTAAGCCTTGATGGGTGGATAATACTGCAAAGTCAAATGATAAAATCGGCAGAGTGTTTCTGCCGATTTGGTGTCATATTTGGTCGTGATTGTCGTGGTTATCTTGATTAAGGCGTTTGGATCATCGACTCCAAGCCCTTTGGCTTAACTTGGCTTAGGTGTTTTTTGATGGTATCGATGGGCAAGCCTTGTTTTTCGAGGCGTTTTGGGATGATTTGGCTACCTTTTTGACCTTTCATGTCAAACATCATGAACAAATATTCATCTGTCTCATCCCAGCTGCTGACCGCATTCCAAGGAATGGTCGCTGACTGCGTGGCACCCGCGCGCATTTGCATACCGCGCATTTGCGGCGATTTCATCAGATCGGTCGGCGCAGGCATCGCCATGACCAGCCCATGTGACTGCACGCCTAATTGTAGATCATGAAGCTGCTCAGGCATTTGGGTATCCGCTACTTGTTTTTCATACTCACGCTTCATATACCACTTCATGCCCAAAGTACGAGCAAGCAGATATACACCCACCAAAATCAGCATAAGCCAAAAAATGATGGTTGAATAGCCACTGACAAGCACTAAGCCTGCGATCGCTGCAATAACCATCAAGGCAATCACAATCCACTCTGTGCGCTTTAAGGACTTTAATGTAAAATTGCTTGCGCCTTTTTCAAACAATGATAACTGTGCTGCACGAAATTCAGTTTCGCTCATGTTTAAAGCGACAGGCTTTAGCGTATAGGGATAAAGTGCTTTGGTCATTGAGATGAATCCTAACGATGAATTTGCCTATATTACCCATTTTATCCAAAAAAATAAACCCAAAGTTCACATTTGCCAAAATTTTTTGGCTTTTGGCAGCTTTGATTTGAAATTGGCTTAAGTTTTGGGGGAAAATTTGCTATTATAAGAATAAATTTTTATTGTTAATCATTTTAGCACGCCAAGCGCCATTTGGGGCGTTTTTGTGCTTGATAGGATTTTATATGTTAGACCCTAAATTTTTGCGTGGTAACTTAGAAGAGCTAAAAGCCAAACTTGCCACGCGTGGCTATGAGTTGGATGTGGCATTTTGGCAGGAAATTGAAAATCAGCGCAAATCTATCCAAGTCAAGACCGAAGAGCTGCAAGCCAAAAAAAATGCAGGCGCCAAAAAAGTCGGTGAGCTCAAAAGAAACGGTGAAGATGCCAGTGAGCTGATGAACGAGATGCAGGCGGTCAGTGAAGCCATGAAAGCTGCCGAAAATGAACTTAAAGAGCTTCAAAATACCATCACGACTGCTGCACTACAAATCCCAAACTTGCCTGATGACAGCGTGCCTGTCGGCAGTGATGAAAGTGACAATGTCGAAGTGCGCCGCTGGGGCGTACCGCGCGAGTTTGATTTTGAGATCAAAGATCATACCGATATCGGCGAGAATTTGGGTCAGCTTGACTTTGAATTGGCAGCCAAATTAACTGGCTCACGCTTTAGTGTCCTAAAAGGGCATCTTGCCAAGCTTAATCGCGCGCTTGTGCAGTTTATGCTTGATACGCACACCCAAAAATATGGCTATACCGAGATGTATGTCCCTTATATGGTCAATGCTGACAGCCTGCAAGGTACAGGGCAGCTACCGAAGTTTGAGGAAGATTTATTTAAGCTGCGCGGCGAAAAAGAGTATTACCTGATCCCCACATCAGAAGTGCCACTGACTAACAGTGTGCGTGACACCATTGTTGCGCCCAAAGATCTACCCATCAAGCTGACGGCGCACACACCTTGTTTTCGTAGCGAAGCAGGCAGTGCAGGGCGAGATACGCGCGGACTGATTCGTCAGCATCAATTTGAAAAAGTCGAAATGGTGCAAATCACGCGTGCCGATGACTCAATGCAGGCGCTTGAGAATATGACCGCACAAGCAGAAGATATCTTACAGGCGCTTGAGCTGCCTTACCGCGTCGTGACGCTTTGTACAGGCGACATGAGCTTTAGCGCGGTGAAGACCTATGACATCGAAGTGTGGCTGCCATCTCAAAACACCTATCGTGAAATCTCAAGCTGCTCAAACTGTGGCGATTTTCAGGCGCGCCGTATGGGGGCTCGACTAAAAGATGGCAAACACAGTGAATTGGTGCATACGCTGAATGGATCAGGTTTGGCGGTTGGTCGCACTTTGTTGGCGATTTTGGAAAATCATCAAAATGCCGATGGCACGATCACCATTCCCAAAGCCTTACAGCCTTATATGGGCGGACTTGAAGTGATTGCCTAAGACCAAAATGCCGTTTTTATAGCGGCATTTTTTGATTGGGTGCCATGATAAATAGGATCAAGCCATCAAATATCTTGGATGAATGTGATAATGAAAGCCTTAGTCATCGGCGCCACAGGCGCTACAGGTCAAGCACTTACCGAGCAGCTACTGACCGATCCTGATTATGATAGCGTGCATGTTTTTGTGCGTCAAGATATGGATATCTGTCATGATAAGCTGACAGTGCATCTGATTGATTTTGATCATTCTGAAACTTGGGCGGATACCATCAAGGGCGATGTGCTGTATTCATGCTTAGGTACGACGCTTAAGCAAGCAGGCTCAAAAGATCGTCAGTGGCAGGTTGATTATGAGTATCAGCTTGCCGTTGCTAAAGCGGCTACGATCAATGGCGTGCCTTATTATGTGCTGATATCGGCTGAGAACGCCGATGCAAACTCTTGGCTATTTTATCCACGCCTAAAAGGGGTTCTAGAAAGGGCGGTGTCAAACTTATCTTTTGAGCGATGTGTGATTGTCAGACCGCCCTTATTAAAGCGCCCTAACACCGATCGTGTCGCCGAAAAAATTGGCGAGACTGTCCTCGGCACAATCAGCCAAATAAAGCCGTTTGGCAGCCTAAAACCCATGCCTGTGGTGGATTTGGCAAGCGCCATGAGACAGGCAATTAAGCAAGGCAAGTCAGGCATTATCGCCAAAGAGATGCTATGGCAACTGTCAGCACTTGATCGCCAAAATGGCTAAATTTCAGAACCCAAAAATACTGAAAATATGATATAATTGAGCAAATTTTTTGTTAGGAACTTCGCTGATGCCAATCGAACTTAACCAACGCCATAACGCCAACGCCATCCGTATTCTTGCGATGGATGCCGTCCAACAAGCCAACTCAGGTCACCCGGGCGCACCGATGGGTATGGCGGATATCGCAGAAGTGCTGTGGCGAGAGTTTTTGCGCCACAACCCAAAGAATGCCAAATGGGCAAACCGTGACCGTTTCGTGCTATCTAATGGTCATGGCTCTATGCTGCTGTATGCGTTACTGCATTTGACTGGCTATGATTTGAGCATTGATGATCTTAAAAATTTCCGTCAGCTACATTCAAAAACAGCAGGGCATCCTGAATACGGTTATGCTGATGGCATCGAGACGACGACAGGACCTTTGGGTCAAGGGATTGCCAACGCGGTAGGCTTTGCTTTGGCCGAAAAGACTTTGGCAGCGCAATTTAACAAACCTGACAACGCGATCATTGATCATTTTACCTATGCGTTTTTGGGCGATGGCTGCTTGATGGAAGGTGTCAGTCATGAAGCGTGCTCATTGGCAGGTACTTTGGGGCTTGGCAAACTGATTGCTTATTATGATGATAACGGCATCTCAATTGATGGTGAGGTTGAAGGTTGGTTTTCGGACGACACTGCCAAGCGATTTGAAGCCTATGGCTGGCAAGTATTAAAAGTCGATGGACATGATTCAGATGCCATCCGCGAAGCCACCAAAGAAGCCAGAGCTGAATCAGCCAAGCCGACGCTTATCATTTGTAAAACGATCATTGGCTTGGGCTCACCGAATAAACAAGGCAAAGAAATCAGTCACGGCGCACCTTTGGGCTTAGATGAGATTACTTTGACGCGCACCGAGATTGGTTGGGCGGACGCCACACCGTTCATCATCTCTGATGATGTCTATCAGGCGTGGGATGCCACTGCCAAAGGTGAAGCCGATGAAGCCGCTTGGAGAGCGCAATTTAATGATTATGAAGCCAAATATCCTACAGAAGCTGCCGAGCTTTTACGCCGCTTAAGTGGCGAGCTGCCTGAGAATTTTGATCAATTGGCGGACGAGTTTATCCAAACCTGTGCTCAAAAAGCAGAAAGTATCGCCACGCGTAAAGCCAGCCAAAATGCCATAGCAGCGCTTGCGCCGAACTTGCCTGAAATCTTGGGTGGTTCAGCTGACCTTGCAGGCTCAAATCTGACCTTGTGGTCAGGTGCCAAAGGCGTTCAAGATCACGCTGATGGTAACTATGTCCATTATGGCGTGCGTGAATTTGGCATGACAGCGATTGCCAATGGCGTGGCACTGCATGGCGGATTTATCCCTTACACAGCGACATTTTTGATGTTCATGGAATATGCGCGTAATGCCGTGCGTATGTCATCGCTGATGAAGCAGCGCGTGATTAATGTCTATACTCATGACTCCATCGGTCTGGGTGAAGATGGTCCAACGCACCAGCCTGTCGAGCAGATTGCCAATTTACGCATGACCCCAAATCATTTTGTGTGGCGTCCTTGTGATACGGTTGAGACAGCAGTGGCATGGAAAATGGCACTAAAAACAGACACCGCGCCATCATCACTGATTTTATCTCGTCAAAATCTGGCATTCCAAGCACGCAGCGATGAACAAATTAAAAACATCGAAAAAGGCGGATATGTTTTAGCGCCCGAAAAAGGCGAATTGCGCGCGATTATCATTGCAACAGGTTCTGAAGTTGAGCTTGCGATGCAAGCGTATGAGCAGCTAGAAGGCGTGCGTGTGGTTTCTATGCCATGTGCTGAAATTTTTGTGAAGCAGGATCGCGATTATATCGAAAGCGTGCTGCCATCTGATGTTCGTGCGCGCGTTGCTGTCGAAGCGGCGATCACCGATTATTGGTATAAGTTCGTCGGCTTAGATGGTAAGGTCATTGGCATGACCACATTTGGGGAGTCTGCACCTGCCAAGGCACTGTTTGAGCATTTTGGCATCACAGCGCAAGCGGTGGTAGAGGCGGTAAATTCTTTGCTTTAACCATTTAATCGCAAGACATTTAAAAATCGGGTGAGTTGATGCATCCGATTTTTTTGTTTTAATTTAAGAAGTGGTTTAAGTAATGATAAGATCAGATTGCTCATGATTTATCAGTATCAAAGATTGATGAAATATGCTAAAATTAGGGCAATATGTCCTAATTTTGTAAAGGCTAAATAAGCCACTTTAATCAGCTTGGGGGCTGTATGTCTGATAAAAATCCACAATTTTCACGCATTTTATTAAAACTGTCGGGCGAGGCGCTGGCTGGCGGTCGTGATATGGGTATTGATGCTAATATTTTGGATCAAATGAGCCTATCCATCGCCCATCTTCGTGGGTTGGGTGTGCAAGTGGGCATCGTCGTCGGTGGCGGTAATCTGTATCGTGGCAGCACCCTACAAAAGCAAGGCTTGGTTGGTCGTGTTACGGGCGATCAGATGGGGATGCTCGCAACCGTCATGAATGGTCTGGCGATGCGTGATGCCTTGGTGCGCCGCAATATCAAAACTCGCTTGATGTCAGCGATCGCCATTGATACGGTGGTAGAATCGTATTCTAGCCGTGACGCCATTCGCCATCTGAACAATGGCGAGGTATGTATTTTTGTGGCAGGAACGGGCAATCCATTTTTTACCACAGATACTGCAGCATGTTTGCGTGGTATTGAGATTGAAGCAGGTCTGATCTTAAAAGCCACCAAAGTTGATGGTGTGTATGATAAGGATCCATCTACGCATGAAGATGCAATAAAATTCGATAGTCTAAGCTTTGATGAAGTGCTCGAGAAAAAATTGGGCGTGATGGATCTGACCGCGATTGCTTTGTGCCGTGAACACAATGTACCGCTGCAAGTCTTTGACATGAATAAACCCAATGCACTGCTTAATGTCGTCATGGGCGAAGCTGAAGGTACACGAGTGTATCACTGATTGACCGCGGTTTGTATTAATTGAATGTTTGATAGTTAAGGAAATTTTATGATTAATGATATTAAAAAAGATGGCGAAAGCCGTATGCAAAAATCCATTGAAGCCCTTGAAGGTGCCTTTGGTAAACTTCGCACAGGACGCGCGCACCCTGGCGTTTTGTCAGGTGTGATGGTGAGCTATTATGGCTCTGACACACCACTAAACCAGGTGGCGAGCATTAACGTGGAAGATAGCCGCACATTATTGGTACAGCCTTTTGACCGCTCAATGGTGCAAGCGGTTGATAAAGCAATCCGTGAGGCAGATTTGGGTTTAAATCCGATGACTGCCGATGTGATCCGCGTTCCGATGCCAGCATTGACCGAAGAAACTCGCCGCGATATGCAAAAAATTGCTCGTGCTGATGCTGAGCAAGCGCGCGTATCGGTGCGTAATATTCGCCGCGATATGCTAAGCGATATTAAAGATCTTCTAAAAGAAAAAGAGATCTCTGAAGATGATGAGCGCCGCGCCGCTGACGATGTTCAAAAATTGACCGATAAATTTATCGCAACCATTGATAGCCGTCTTGAGAAAAAAGAAAGCGAGCTGATGGAAGTGTGATTGATTATAAGTGAGATATGGCATGGATAAGGAGTTTTCTTTATCCATGTTATTCATTTATTTGGATTAAATTTAGATTTAAATGACGGTAATGTAACACCATGACAACCCAAATTTGTGCCTCTTTGCCCACCATTCCCAAGCATATTGCCATCATTATGGATGGTAACAACCGCTTTGGTAAATCCAAACAGCTGGCAACAGGTGCAGGTCATGTGGCAGGCAAAGATGCGCTTGATCCGATTGTTGAGCATTGTTTGGCTATAGGGGTTCAGGCTCTGACGGTGTTTGCATTTTCAAGCGAGAATTGGGCGCGTCCAAAAGATGAGGTGGATCTTTTGATGCGCCTTTTGTCTCAGACCATTTATGAACAGCTACCACGCATGAATCAGTATCGCATTCGCTTGCGTTTTATTGGGGATCGTAGCCAGCTTTCTGATGATTTGGCAAAACTTATGGCAGAAGCAGAAGCAAAGACTGCGCATTTTGATGCGATGACTTTGGTGATCGCCATCAGCTACGGCGGGCAGTGGGACATTGCCAATGCCGCTAAAAAAGTTGCCAAACAAGTTGAGGCAGGCAAGCTTTGCGCTGATAGTATTGATGCTCAGACGATCGGCGCGCAGCTGGAATTGGCTGATTTGCCACCAGTGGATATGCTTATCCGTACAGGCGGCGAGTACCGCATTTCAAATTTTTTACTCTGGCAAGCGGCGTATGCTGAGTTATTTTTTACGCCCACATTGTGGCCTGAGTTTGGCTGTGATGAGCTCGATGAGATGATCCGTATTTTTGCTGGTCGAGAGCGCCGATTTGGTATGACTAGCGAACAGGTCCAAAAAGCCGAGCGCTAAGCTGAAGTGATTTTTTAAGCGCTTTAAAATTGATAACCCTTTGCAAGGATGTTTTAGCTATGTGGCAACGAATAAAAACGGCGATTGTTTTGGTTGTAATTGTTGGGTTTGCATTATTTGCAAGCTCAATGCCGATTTTTGTGTTGCCGCTGTTGGCGATCGGCGTCTTGATCGCTGCACATGAATGGACGAAACTCATGCCAAAGTGGAAGCAGCCAGCACAGTTTATTTTGGCGGTATTACTCATTACGATGCTGTCGATTTTGGTGCCTTGGACTTGGGTGTTTTGGTGGGCGGCGTCGCTAGGTATTTGGGTGATGGCAACTGCTTGGGTATTTCAATATCCTGATAAAGAAAAATGGTATGGTAGGCGACTGGTGTACATGGGTGCAGTCATTCTCACCGCTGCCATCACTGCGATGTATGGGCTTTGGCAGATGTCGCCTTGGTGGCTGATGTATGTATTTTTGTTGGTATGGTGTGCAGACAGCGGGGCTTATTTTGTTGGCAGAAAATTTGGCAAACGAAAAATGGCGCCAAATGTATCACCAAATAAAAGCATAGAAGGCTTATATGGCGGCTTGGCAGTCTCTGGGGTGGTTACCATTTTGGTGGGTAACTATCTGCAGCTGTCTGGCATGACTTTGGCACTGTTCTTGATTTTGTCTTGGCTGACTGTGCTTGCCAGTGTGCTGGGCGATTTGTTTGAATCCATGCTCAAGCGCCGCGCAGGTATCAAGGATTCTGGGACGATTCTACCAGGGCATGGCGGTGTTTTGGATCGGATTGATTCGCTGCTTTCAGCCACGCCGGTGTTTGCTTTTGGTTTTTGGCTATTATTAAAGCTTGGTATTTTTACAGAAATTTGGGTAAAAATGCATTTTGCAGCCATGCGCATTCCTTTTTGATCTTTTCTACCGAATCACTTTTAATAATCAAAGCAGAATTTAAGGATGGTAATGAATAGCACCCCTCAATCTTTGGCAGTGCTGGGAGCGACAGGCTCAATCGGTGATAGTACGCTGCAGATTATCCGACAGTATCCCGATCGTTATCGCATTCATGCGCTGACAGGGTTTGGGCGTGTTGATAAGTTACTGGATTTGGCGCTTGAGTTTCACCCTGCCAAAATTTGCACTTCGCCTGATAATCATGCTCTGCTTAGTCAAAAAGTTGCCGAGGCAGGCTTGGACACCATTGTGCTTTCAGGCGATGACGGTTTGATTGAGATTGCCAGTGATGATGCGGTGGATACGGTGGTGGCAGCCATTGTCGGCGCAGCGGGTCTGTCGTCCACATTGGCGGCTGCACGCACAGGTAAGCGAATTTTGCTTGCTAATAAAGAGTCGCTTGTGATGGCAGGTGATTTGGTGACGAAAACGGCAAAAAAACATGGCGCAACCATTTTGCCGATCGATTCAGAGCATAATGCCATTTATCAATGCTTACCTGCCGCCATTCAAGCCGATAACACCGCCATACATGAGCCGATGTACGGTATTAAGCAGCTTTGGCTAACCGCTTCTGGTGGGGGATTTTTGGATAAATCAATCGAACAAATGCAAAATGCCAGCGTCAAAGAAGCGGTGAACCATCCTAATTGGTCAATGGGTCAAAAAATTTCCATTGATTCTGCCACCATGATGAATAAAGGGCTTGAACTGATTGAAGCGTGTCATTTATTTGATCTTAAAGAAGATCAAATCAAGGTGGTGATTCATCCTAATAGCGTTGTGCATTCCTTGGTTGAGTACATAGACGGCAGTTTTTTGGCTCAGCTTGGCAGCCCAGATATGAAAACGCCCATTGCGCATGCGCTCGCCTATCCTGAGCGCATCGATGCTGGGGTTAGCAGTCTTGATTTGTACCAATTAAGCGAACTTAAATTCTTGGCGCCAGATCTAGAAAAATTTGGCTGCTTAAAACTGGCAAGACAAGCGGCAAAACTTGGTACAGGCGCATGTATCACACTCAATGCAGCCAATGAAATCGCTGTGGCGGCGTTTTTGGCAGAGCGCATACGCTTGACCGACATCGCACTTATTGTCGAAGCTTGCCTGAATGATCCTTTGATCATTGAAAAATATTCACAAGATTTTGCCGATGAAAAATTTGGGCTTGAGCGTATACTCTTGATGGATAACACAGTAAGAAAAGCTGCCGAAGCCAAAGTAAACGAGCTTAACAAAGGCGGTGATCTATGACTGCTTTGTACATGATTTTTGCGGCAATCTGTGTGCTTGGTCCTTTGGTTGCTTTACATGAGTTTGGACATTATATCGTTGCTCGATTGTGCGGCGTGCAGGTGCAGACTTATTCTATTGGTTTTGGACCCAAGCTGTTTGGGTGGACTTCCAAGCGATCAGGGATACAGTATCAACTTGCCGCCATTCCGCTTGGTGGTTATGTCAAAATGCTAGATGGGCGCAGTGAGACTGTGCCTGATGAGCTAAAATCTGTGGCGTTTGATCATCAGCATCCCCTTAAGAAAATTGCCATCGTCGCAGCCGGTCCTGTGATGAATTTTTTAATTGCCATTGGTTTATTTTGGGTGTTGTTTTTATTTCCCAGCGAGCAGCTTAATACGCGTATCGGTAAGATTATCGATGATTCGCCCGCTGCTGCCAGTGGTTTGGTGGTTGGCGATAAGATTATTAGTATTGATGATAAGCCGGTCGATACATGGCAAGAAACCGCATACGCCTTAGCTGCTCGGATGGGTGAAAGTACTGCCATTCATGTGGGTATTGAGCGAGACGGTCAAATTGCCCAAGAGTCGGTTGAAGTTGCAAGATTTATGCAGCAGACAGATGGTCGCCGTGAGCCTAATGATCCTTTGAATAGTTTAGGTGTCCTGCCTTATCAGCCGGTGATTGCGCCCATTGTTGGTGAGGTGGTCGCTGATGGCGCAGGTGCTATGATGGGACTACAGGTCGGCGATGCCTTTACCGCCATTAATGGTGAACCGATCAATGACTGGCTGAGCGCCGCACAGATCATCCAAAAAAATCCAGAAACCATGCTCCATGTCACAGTCATGCGTCAAGGTGAGCCGCTTGATCTAAAACTAATGCCTCGCGCTGTTGAGACGCGAAGCGGCGTGGTTGGGCAGTTAGGCATTCGTCCAAAGGTCGACTCAGATCAGCTCATCCCGTCTGAATACCGTATGACGATCCACTATGGCGCTCGCGAGGCATTCACTCAAGCCATCCGAAGAACATACGATCTGTCAGCCATGACGCTAAATGCCATGGGCAAGATGATCACAGGGCTGATTGGCATTGAAAATTTATCAGGACCAATCACCATCGCTGAGGTATCTAAGACCAGTTTTGAGCTTGGATTTAAAGAAGTGCTATCGACGGCAGCGATTATCAGCTTAAGCCTAGCGGTGCTCAATCTGCTGCCCATTCCGGTATTAGATGGTGGTCATCTGGTATTTTATACCTATGAGCTAATCATGGGTAAACCGATGAGTGAGTCCATTCAGATGGGTGCTTTTAAGTTTGGCGCGCTTTTGCTTTTTTGTTTCATGTTGCTTGCAATCAGTAACGATATCATGCGGTTATTTGGCTGATTCTTGATTTTTCAAACATTTAACAAAAAATTTTGAATTTTTTAAACTGAAATGCTTGCCAAATTTAACTTTTTGGCTTACCTTTACACAATATAAATTTGGGCGTAGAAAAGTTTTGATACATTTTTATGCCTTATTTTTAGAAATTTTTAAAATTAAGTTTGGATAGACTTATGCGTAATTCATATTTTAAAGGTTTTCAGGTCAGCGCAATCGCAATCGCCGTCACGATGGTGATGTCGGTTGAGGCGCAGGCGGCGGATTTTGTGGCGAATGATATCGCCATCACAGGTTTGCAGCGAGTGACTATTGAAAGCTTGCAAACCGTGCTACCGTTTCGCTTGGGGCAAGTGGTGAGCGAAGCGAAGCTGGCTGAAGGTGTCAAAGCGCTGTACGCAACAGGCAATTTTTCGGATGTGCAGGTCTATCATCAAGAAGGGCGTATTATCTATCAAGTCACCGAAAGACCGCTGATTGCTGAGATCAATTTTGAAGGAAATCGCTTAATTCCAAAAGATGGCTTGGAAGAAGGTCTTAAAAATGCAGGCTTGGCTGTCGGTCAGCCGCTCAAGCAAGCCACAGTGCAGATGATTGAAACTGAGCTTGCCAATCAATACATGTCGCAAGGCTACTATAATACCGAAATCACAGTCAAACAGACCTTAATGGATGGCAATCGTGTCAAGCTTGATATGACGTTTGCTGAGGGTAAGCCTGCGCGCGTGGTTGATATTAATATCATTGGTAATCGACATTTTAGCGATGCAGATTTGATTGATGAACTTGCCATCAAAGACAACAAAATCAATCCACTATCAAAAGCTGACCGCTACACCCAAGAAAAATTGGTTGCAAGTTTGGAGAGCTTGCGCGCCAAATATCTGAATGCGGGCTTTGTGCGCTTCGAGGTTAAGGATGCCAAGCTTAACATTAACGAAGACAAAAATCGCGTCTTTATCGAGATCTCGTTAGATGAAGGTGAGCAGTATCGTTTCGGACAAGCGCAGTTTATGGGAAATATTACCTATACCCAAGATGAGCTGCAGCAGCTACTAGAGTTTCAGTCTGGAGAAGGATTCTCACAAGCCAAACTTGATAGCTCAACAGGTGGTATCAGTGCTAAATTTGGAGATGATGGCTACTATTATGCCCAAATTCGTCCTGTGACGCGCATTAATGATGAGACACGCACGGTAGATGTGGATTATTATATTGATCCGGTGCGCCCTGTTTATGTAAGACGGATTAATTTTACGGGTAACTTTAAAACCCAAGATGAAGTGCTTCGCCGCGAGATGCGTCAGCTTGAAGGTGCATTGGCATCCAACCAAAAGATTCAGCTGTCACGCGCACGCCTAATGCGTACAGGTTTCTTTAAAAATGTGACCGTAGATACTCGCCCGGTGCCGAATTCGCCGGATCAAATTGATGTGAATTTTGTGGTAGAAGAACAGCCATCAGGCTCGTCGACCATCGCTGCTGGCTACTCTCAAAGTGGCGGTGTGACTTTCCAGTTTGATGTGTCACAAAGTAATTTTATGGGTACAGGTAATCGTGTTAACGCGTCATTTTCTCGTTCTGAAACGCGAGAAGTTTACAGCTTGGGCATGACTGATCCATATTTTACCGTCAATGGCGTCTCTCAAAGCTTAAATGGTTATTATCGCAAAACCAAGTATGATGATAAGAACATCAGTAACTATGTGCTTGACTCTTATGGCGGCTCATTAAGCTATGGCTATCCGATCGATGAAAATCAGCGATTAAGCCTAGGTGTAAATATCGATAAAACTGAAGTGCGTGGTGGTCGCTTCATGGGTATCAGCAATGTTAAGCAGCTGATTGATGATGGCGGTGAAATCTCAGTTGATGCCAATGGCGTCCCTGATTTTAAAAATGACTATACCAGCTATAATGCCATTTTAGGCTGGAGTTACTCAAGCCTAGATCGACCAGTATTCCCAACCAAAGGCATGAGTCATAATGTGGATTTGACATTCGGTTTTGGTGATAAAACCTACCAAAAAGCTGTCTATCAAGGCAATATTTATCGCCCATTTATTAAGGACTCTGTGCTACGCGGCTACGCCAAGCTTGGCTATGGTAATGATCTGCCATTTTATGAAAACTTTTATGCTGGGGGCTATGGTTCGGTGCGTGGCTATGACCAATCTTCTTTGGGTCCGCGCTCTCAAGCATATTTGGCAGCACGCCGTGGTCAGGCTTTCCCACGTGGTGAAATTGTTGGCGGTAACGCCTTGGCAACCTTTGGCACTGAGTTAATTTTACCATTGCCATTTAAGGGCGACTGGGTGGATCAAGTGCGTCCAGTCATCTTTATTGAAGGTGGTCAGGTGTTTGACACCACGGGTATGGATAAAGAAACCATTGATTTGACACGTTTTGAAGATCCAAAAGCGACGACTGAACAAAATGCTCGAGCGAATAACTATCCGCTGCTCACTCAAGATAAAGAATTGCGTTATAGTGCTGGCGTTGGTGCAACTTGGTATACACCGATCGGTCCTTTATCCATCAGTTATGCCAAAGCCTTGAACAAAAAAGACACTGACGAAACTGATACTGTACAATTCCAAATTGGTAGCGTATTTTAATGCTCAGCATTCATGACATTATCACAGCCATTGAAAAGCGCCAGCCAGTCTTAAACAAAGAAGCATTAGATCATAATGCCATCTTTATTGGAGTGGCTAATTTGGGCGGTGCAAATGATCGACAAATTGCCTTTTTGGCACAGCCAAAATACATCAATGAATTGGCTGACACCAAAGCAGGGCTGGTTTTATTGTCAGATAAATTTGCCGATAAAGCACACGCAGTCAATGCGTCAGCACCTTATCTTTTGGTGAAAGATGCCTATTTGGCTTATGCTTGTGTTAGCGCATTATTTGCGCCTAATGATCCATCGGGCATACACCATACGGCGGTCATCTGCGACTCAGCACACATTTCCAAGCAAGTAACCATTGGCGCGCATGCTGTCATTGGGACGGGGGCGTACATCGCTGATGGCGTGATCATCGGTGCAGGTGCTATCATTGGTGAGCGTGTGCAGATTGGTCAGGGTAGCTTGATTGATGCTGGTGCTATCGTTCATCATGACTGTGTCATTGGTGAGCAGGTGCGTATTCATAGCCATGCTAACATCGGCTCTGAAGGCTTTGGATTTGCACCGGCATTGGCTGATGGTCATGTGCAGTGGCAACGCATCGCTCAGCTTGGACGAGTGGTCATTGGCAATCATGTCCGTATTGGTAGCCATACCTGTATTGATCGCGGTGCTGTAGATGATACCATCATTGGCGATCATGTGATTATTGATAATTTGGTGCAGATTGCTCACAATGTACAGATTGGTAGCGGTACCGCCATCGCCGCAAAATGCGGGATTGCAGGCAGTACCAAAATCGGCAAAAACTGTATCATTGGCGGTGCAGTCGGTATTAGTGGTCATCTCACCATTACCGATGGTGTGACCATCACAGGCATGAGTATGGTGATTAGTGATATTCGTGAGGCAGGTAGCTATTCGTCGGGTACGGTTGCGATGCCTTCTTTAAAATGGCGACGTGCCGCATCCAGATTCCGTCAAATGGGCGAAAAATAAACCAAAGATTTTGGATGATTGACCGATCATCTGATTTGCTTTGTTAAAGCTTTGATATATAAGGAAATTTATGTCCGTTTCTAGTATTGATTTTGAGCTACTGAATGATACTGATCTGACAGCGCTCAGTGAGCGAGGCATCACGCTGCCACTTCGCTATGATCAAATTAAGCATTATCTACCCCATCGTTATCCGTTTATGCTCATTGATCGGGTAACCGCTTGCAGGCCTAATGAATGGATCACTGGATATAAAAACATCAGCATCAATGAAGAGATGTTTAATGGGCATTTTCCAGATAATCCGATCATGCCAGGCGTGCTACAAGTCGAAGCCATGGCGCAGATTTCAGGCATTTTGGGCTTTATCAGCGCAGGGCAGACATCTGATGATGGCTATTTGTACTTGTTTGCAGGTGTGGATAAGGTTCGTTTTAAGAAAGTTGTCACGCCAGGTGATCAGTTGGTGATTCGCTCAAAAGTTTTGATGAATAAACGAGACATTTATAAATTTGAGTGCACTGCCCATGTTGATGGTCAGCTGACATGCAGTGCTGAAATTATGATCGCTCGCCAAAAGGTGGATGGCATCAAATGATTAACATGCAATCATTTGAGATAAATTTTTAAGAGGTAACCATGACGATTCATCCTACGGCGATTATTGATGAGTCTGCAATCATAGATGATTCAGCCATCATCGGACCTTATTGTATCATTGGCAAAAACAGTAAGATTGGCGCACATACTGTGCTTCGTAGCCATGTCATCATTGGTGAGAATACCACCATTGGTGCACATAATGACATTTATCAATTTGCCAGTGTTGGTGAGAATCCCCAAGATTTAAAATACGCAGGCGAGCCAACCTATCTTGAGATTGGTGATTATAATCGCATTCGCGAAGCGTGCACCATCCATCGTGGCACCGCCCAAGATCAAGGCGTGACCCGTATCGGCAACCAAAACCTGTTTATGGTCAACGTGCACATTGCTCATGACTGTTTGGTTGGGGATCACAATGTATTGGCAAATAATGTGGGCGTTGCTGGACATGCTTATATTGGCAATCACGTGATTATCGGCGGTCAATCTGGCGTCCACCAATTTTGCCGAATTGATGACTATAGCATGATCGGCGGTGCCAGCTTAATTGTCAAAGATGTGGCGGCATATGTGACGGTGTCAGGCAATCCTGCCAAGGCGCACGGCATAAATAAAGAAGGCATGCGCCGAAAAGGGTGGTCGCAAGAAACCATCAAAGCGCTGGATCAAGCGTATCGATTGGTGTTTCGCTCAGGATTGCTGCGTGACGAGGCTTTGACTGAGCTTGAAAAATTGGTCGAAGCAGAGCCTAAAGTGCAGCTTTTGATTGATTCAATCACTAATAGTAAGCGTGGCTTGGTTCGCTAAATTGAAAAAGATAAAAAGTGATTGAATTTTTTAATTCCTGCTTAAAAGATAATAAATTTATTTAAATAATCTATCGCATTTGCAAAACCTGTAACGATTTGTTGCAGGTTTTTTACTTTTAATTATAGGATTTGTTTGACTTTTTTTGTAAGTTCATACAAACTATAGTGGTGCATTTATCATTTTAAAAACTTATCTTAAAAAGTTTGGATAAAACACCAAAATAAAAAGTGGGCGCGGTGGCTATATGACTGGAGTTTGACACTTAGACTTTAGGATATGTCACACGCAAGAATATTTGATACTCTCAAATGAGTGATAGGATTTTAGGAGAGCTATTATGTCGGCGCAACGAGAAAGTTGGTCAGCACGCTCTGGCTTTATTTTGGCAGCCATCGGATCGGCTGTTGGTTTGGGTAATATCTGGCGCTTCCCCTATGTTTCTTATGAAAATGGCGGTGGTGCATTCTTTTTACCGTATTTGATCGCACTTGCGACGGCAGGATTCCCTTTGCTGTTTTTAGATTATGTGATGGGTCAAAAATATAAAGGTGCACCGCCGACGGCTTATCGCCGTTTTATCAAATCAGCCGAAGGCATTGGCTGGTGGCAAGTGACGGTTTGTACCATTATTGGTATTTATTATGCGTCGGTGTTGAGCTGGGCGGGTAACTACACGCTATTTGCAGTTGGTCAGCAGTGGGGTGAAGATACCGAAGGGTTTTTCTTTAATACCTATCTACAAAATGCCAGTGAATTAACCATGGCTTATTCATCACAGCTGTTAATCGGCTTGGTGGTTGTTTGGGCGATCGTATTGCTGATTTTATACGGCGGCATCAAAAAAGGTGTGGAGCTGTCTAATAAAATTTTCATTCCTTTGTTGGTGATTATGTTTGGCGTATTGGTTGCGCGCGCGGTCACTTTGCCAGGCGCAACGATGGGTTTGGATACGTTCTTTGCGCCTAATTGGGAAAAAATGTCGGATCCTAAGGTTTGGCTAGCTGCTTATGGACACGTGTTTTTCTCGATGTCGATTGGTTTTGGGATCATGGTGACTTATGCTTCATATCTTAAGCGTAATGCCAACTTGACTGGTTCGGGTTTGGTGGTAGGTTTTGCCAACTCATCGTTTGAGCTTTTGGCAGGCATTGGGATTTTCTCTGTTTTGGGCTTCATGGCGCAGGCATCAGGCGTACCAGTTTCTGAAGTGGTTTCAGGCGGTATTGGTCTTGCATTCATTGCCTTCCCAAAAATCATCTCAACCATGGGTGATGCAGGCAATTTGGTAGGTATTTTGTTCTTTGGATCTTTGTTTGTCGCTGGCGTGACTTCAATGGTATCAATTCTGCAAGTGCCTATTTCAGCTGTCCAAGATAAGTTTGGCTGGTCAAAACAGCAATCGGTCACCGTTGTTGGATTGGGTTCAGCGATCATCTCGATTGCGTTATTTGGTTCTCAAAATGCCATCACATTTGTGGATGTGATTGATAATTTTGTGAATAATATTGGCATCGTCTTTGGCGCGATCTTGTCTATCATTTGGGTCACTTGGTTTAATCGCAATAAATTGCCTGAATTGATCAATCACATCAATGCCATCTCAAGTGTGAAAGTAGGCGCGGTTTGGTCATTCATGCTGACGATTGTGACACCAATCGCTTTGATTGTCACCTTGGGTTTGACGCTTAAATCATTGCTTACCGAAGGTTATGGCGGTTATCCGGTCAATGTGCAGTTTATCTTTGGATGGGGCGTGATTATTATCTGTGCCATATTGGCACTGGTGTTACCGCGCATCAAAGGTCATTCGTCTCATGAAGAACAATAAGGAGATTTAAAAATGGGAACTTTAGCACTGATCATTATGATTGTTGCAATGACAGTAATTTGGGGTGGTCTGATCATCTCTGCGCTGCATCTTGCCAAACATCCTGATATCGATATGGATAAAGTGCCATCTCATCATTGATGATGCACCGCTCAAAAAACCCGTCAAGCTACCGACTTGACGGGTTTTTGTTTGGTTTATTCAATCTTAAAAAGTGACTCTAGCTTTCATCAATTATCCATGGTGTTTGTTAGAGATATTGGCTATAATGATTTGAATTTTACGCTGACAACGCACATGGATGGGTTGCCTTGACTGATGTCATCAAAATATAAAGCTGTTTATTGGGAGAATGACAGCTTTTGTCATTTTTAAGGGATTTGGTATGATTACCGAGCATCTGGTTGATATGTCACGTCTGCAGTTTGCTGTGACTGCACTTTACCATTTTTTATTTGTGCCGTTAACGCTTGGGATGACATGGCTTTTGGTCATCATGGAAGCCGTTTATTTAACAACGGGCAAAGAAATTTGGAAAGACATGACCCGGTTTTGGGGTAAGCTATTTGGAATTAATTTTGTGCTTGGGGTAACCACAGGCATAACCATGGAATTTCAATTCGGTACAAACTGGGCATATTATTCACATTATGTGGGCGACATCTTTGGCGCACCGCTTGCCATCGAAGGCTTGATGGCTTTTTTCCTTGAGTCCACCATGGTTGGGCTATTTTTCTTCGGTTGGGATAGAATGTCTCGGCTGCAGCATTTCACAACAACGGTACTAATGGCGCTGGGTACCAGTTTATCGGCATTGTGGATTTTGGTAGCGAATGGCTGGATGCAAAATCCAGTTGGTGCTGAATTTAATTATGAAACCATGCGCATGGAAATGGTCAGCTTCGCTGAAGTTTTCTTGAATCCTGATGCCCAAAATAAATTTGTTCATACTGTCTCGGCAGGCTATGTGACAGGCGCATCTTTTGTGCTTGGGGTGTCAGCGTGGTATCTGCTAAAAGGGCGGGATATTGCGTTTGCTAAGCGCAGTTTTCATGTTGCGGCGGCATTTGGCTTTGCTGCCATCTGTAGCGCCATTGTTTTGGGGGATGAATCTGGATACTCGATCGGACAAGCTCAACAAACCAAATTGGCAACCATGGAGGCCATGTGGGAGACTGAACCTGCACCAGCTGGCTTTAATGTCATTGCCGGTATTAATGAAGCTGAACAAAAAAATGACTGGTCGCTTCACGTCCCTTATGTCATGGGGGTTTTAGGTACGCGTTCATTTGATACTGAGATTTTAGGCATTCATGATATCAAAAAGCTAAATGCCGATCGCATCGTGAACGGCATGACTGCTGTTAGCGCCTTGGATTTGATGCGTGAAAATAAGCTAAATGGCGTTGAAAATCCACAAGCCTTGATTGACGTTTTTGAGGAGCATAAAGAAGATTTGGGCTTCGGACTACTCCTCAAAAAATACACCGATAACATGGCTGATGTCACTCCAGAAATGCTCTCAAAAGCCGTGGACGACAGTGTTCCGCGTGTCGCTCCGATGTTTTGGACATTCCGTGTGATGGTGGGCATGGGTATGCTGATGCTTGTTTTATATAGCTTGTGCTTATTCTTTACTTTGAAAGGTAATTTTATGAGCAAGCCTTGGCTATTAAAATTTGCATTGGTGATGATTCCTGCACCTTGGATCGCAGCAGAAGCAGGGTGGTTTGTTGCAGAATATGGTCGTCAGCCGTGGACAGTTTATGGGATTTTACCGACACACTTATCGGTTTCTAATATCGATGTGAGCAATGTGATTTTGTCCATGGCGGGGTTTGTCATTTTTTATACCCTATTGGCGATCGTTGAGGTGTATTTGATGCTTAAATATGTGCGTCTTGGTCCTGCAAGTCTTGGGACGGGTAAGTACTTCGGAGAAACGGCATCAGAGCATTTAATTCAGCCATCCGATAAGCAGGAGGTATAACCATGCTGTATGAATTGTTTGACTATCAATTATTAAAGCTGATTTGGTGGCTGCTTGTCGGTGTTTTGCTGATCGGCTTTGCCATCATGGATGGCCACGATATGGGAGTGTGTACGCTATTGCCTTTTGTGGGTCGTACCGATACCGAAAGACGCATCATTGTCAATACGATTGGACCGCACTGGGAGGGTAACCAAGTTTGGTTTATTACCGCTGGTGGGGCGATCTTTGCGGCACTGCCTTTGGTGTATGCGACCGCGTTTAGTGGCTATTATTGGGCATTAATGGCAGCATTGTGGGCATTATTTTTCCGTCCTGTTGGCTTTAAATACCGCAGCATGATCAAAAACGACAAATGGCGCAATACGTGGGATTGGCAGTTATTTGTTGGATCGAGCGTGCCTGCATTGATTTTTGGTGTGGCTTTCGGTAATTTATTGCTTGGCTCGCCGTTTAGTTTTGACCAAAATTTGGTATCTACTTATTCTGGTTCATTTTTTGAGCTGTTGGCACCATTTGCCTTACTATGTGGCTTGGTCAGTGTTGCCATGCTAACCATGCAAGGCGGTGTGTATTTGGCGCATCGCACCATTGAAGATGTGCAATCTCGCGCCAAAAACTCGGCAACCGTTGCCGCGGTCATCACTTCAGTGCTTTTTGTCATCGCAGGGTTTTGGGTGCAGACATTAGACGGTTATGTTTTGGTAAGTGCTGTAGATGGTGGTGCGGTAATTGATCCACTATCAAAACAAGTACAAATCCAATCTGGTGCTTGGATGACTAATTTTTATAATCATCCTGGGCTATGGCTGCTACCAGCATTAGGTACACTGATGCCACTTGTGACCATTGCTTTACTAAAAATGGGTCGCACATTGACCGCATTTGTAAGCTCAAGCCTAGCGCTGCTTGGCATCATCGGAACGGCAGGCGTGGCATTATTCCCATTTTATATGCCATCTTCTACCGATCCGCGCTCAAGCCTGACCGTTTGGGATTCAACATCAAGCCATTTTACTTTGTTAATTATGCTTTTTGTGGTGATTTTCTTGTTGCCTGTCGTGTTGGCTTATACCAGCTGGGGCTATGCAGTGATGCGAGGAAAAGTCACCAAGGCTTATATCAAAGAAAACGAAAAAACACTTTATTAATGAGGTAGATTATGTGGTATTTTGCTTGGATTTTGGGATTGGGTTTTGCAGTACTGCTCGCCATTGTCAGTGCGGTTTGGGTTGAGTTTGAAGACAGCCGCAATGACTCATTTAAGCAGTTTGACAATAAAAAATAAAGAACATCGATAAACCTCACCCCAAGCCAGTGCACTTGGGGTGATTTTTATGTTGGTTTAACGATTAGTATCTTTGATTTAGCAAAACTCAAGCAATACAAGCGTGGTATAATTTGCCAAATTTGATCAAATAATGCAGTAATCTTTAATTTGGGTGTGGCATGTCAAAACTAAAAAATTGCATGTATTCGATTGCTTTGGGAGCGTCAATAGTCAGTACGGCGTCGGTGGGCGCCGCTATGCCTGCCGCCGCCAATAATTTGGCGTCGTTATTTGGCGGTGCAAGTCAGCCAAAATTTTTGCCCGTTCATGAAGCATTTCAAGTGTCTGCCTCTCAGTCGGGGGATGAGCTTGTTGTCAGTTTTCAGGTTACGCCCAAGCACTATATTTACCAAGAGCGGCTGTCACTCAAGCTGCCTGATGGTGTCAGCGCTGGGCAGTGGGTATTTGATAAAATGCCTACAATCATCGATGATCCCACATTTGGTGTCGTGCCTGTTTTTGAGGAGAATGTGACTGCACGTGTTAAGCTGTCTAGCCAAACGACCATTGACAAACAGCCAGTTGAGGTGCGTTGGCAAGGCTGCGCTAAAGCAGGACTTTGTTATCCACCAGAGATCACGACCGCCCAAATCAGCTTAGAAGCAGACAAGTCAGTTGCACCCACCGCTAAAGCCCAGCCCAGCCCAGCTGCCAAAGCATCTGTATCCGCTGAGCAAAATTTAAGCCAAACACCGACTTTGGCTGCCCAAACAAGTGATCAATCGGCTGCAAATGACACAAATAGTGAACATTTGGATGACCAAAGCAAGCTTGATGAACAGCGAGTAGCCTCTGATATTCAGGCTTCTGATGATGGAACAGATGACCTTACTCAAGCTACGATAGCCAATGATGTTGATCAAAAATTTGCCCTCGATCACACATTGCCTGAAGTGAATGATAAAAATCTGTCTCCGATTTTGATGATTGGCTTTTTGTTTTTGGCGGGCATTTTGCTTGCGTTTACGCCTTGTGTTTATCCGATGATTCCCATTGTTGCCAATATCGTAGCGCGTCAGCACGCCAAATCCAGTGCCAAGCGAGGCTTTGTTTTGTCTTCTGCTTATGGCGTGGGTGTGGCGACCGCTTATGGGCTACTTGGGGCGCTGATTGCTTGGTTTGGGCAGGCGCTTGGCATCGCAACTTGGTTGCAGCGCGTTGAAGTTCTTTTGGTTGCAGCACTCTTATTTGTCTTTTTTGCACTTTTTATGTTTGGTTGGATTCAGCTGCGCCTGCCAAGCGTACTGTCAAACACGTTATCCGCCAAATCGCAAGCAGCCGATAGCCGACTTGGCACCATTGGCGGTAGTTATTTGTCAGGTCTGTTGTCAGCATTGGTAGTGTCCCCATGTGTTTCAGCACCCATGGCTGGTGCACTGACGGTCGTTGCGGCAAGCGGTAATGTGATTTTTGGCTTTTTGGCGTTATTTGCATTGGGTATCGGTATTTCTGTGCCATTGATTGTCATGGGTACAGCGCATGGCAAATGGATGCCAAAATCAGGCGCATGGATGCAGCACATTCGTAGCTTGGGCGGATTTTTGCTGCTTGGGGTTGCTTTGTTATTGATTGAGCGCATTGTCTTATCCGTATGGATGTTGGGGCTGTGGATGGTGTGGTTTGCCGCTTTGGCGGCTTGGCTATTTGTGTCGGTGGGACAAAGCCGAAAAATTTTCAAATTACTTGCCATCATCCCAGCAGCATGGGCAGCAGTTTTGGGTTATGGAATGATCATTGGCGCAAATGACGCTTGGCGACCTTGGCATGTACCAAGCTTTGCATCGTCTAACCATCAAGATATCAAAATTGATACATTAGCTGAGCTTGATGATGTCTTGGCGGCACATGATAAAGTTTTGGTGGATGTGACAGCGGATTGGTGTATTGAATGTCGCATCATGGAGCGGACATTATTCACCAATCGACCCCGTGAGATGGATGATTATCAAGTGGTGAAACTCGATGTCTCTGAGACCACAGAAAATAGCCGAGCCATTTTGGCGCGCTATCAACTATTCGGACCACCAGCGCTATTGATTTATCATCAAGGCAAGCTCGATCAGGTATTATTGGGTGAAACTAAACTTGACACGCTCAAAGATGCCCTGTCTCGATGAAAGTCTATTATCATAAAAGCTCATTAAGTTGAGCTTTTTTATTGGATGGATTTTGAGTATCGCTTATGAATTGACAGTGACTATCACAAAGTGTTAATGCATCGTTAATTTTTTAAAATATACTTGATTATTGAGTCAAATTCAGGCATGATGAATTTACCGAGTAAACTTGTACACTCAAATTAGGCTCGGTTTTTATTGATATTTATGATAACAAAGG
The DNA here is from genome assembly GCF_002014965.1 of Moraxella canis. Taxonomy (GTDB): domain Bacteria; phylum Pseudomonadota; class Gammaproteobacteria; order Pseudomonadales; family Moraxellaceae; genus Moraxella; species Moraxella canis. The sequence continues at coordinate 125,408 of NZ_MUXT01000001.1, read as the reverse complement.
AGTTGTATTATGCGTTATGCCGATCCAAATACTGAAGGCAGTAAAGTTACTTTCAAAGAAAAATATGATAATTTCATCGGCGGTAAATGGGTCGCCCCTGTCAGTGGTGAGTATTTTGACGATATTTCACCTGTCGATGGTAAACCGTTTGCAAAAGTTGCCAAATCCAATGCTGAAGATGTTGAGCTTGCCTTAGATGCTGCTCATGAAGCCAAAAAAACTTGGAATAAATCTTCGCCGACTGAGCGCTCTAACCTATTATTAAAAATTGCCGACCGTTTGGAGGAAAATCTTGAGCTGTTGGCTGTCGCTGAGACTTGGGAGAATGGTAAGCCTGTGCGTGAGACCTTGGCGGCGGATATTCCTTTGGCGATTGATCATTTTAGATATTTTGCTGGCTGTATCCGAGCTCAAGAGGGTGGCATTTCTCCGATCGACGAAGATACGGTTGCTTATCATTATCATGAGCCGATTGGGGTGGTTGGGCAAATTATCCCATGGAACTTCCCGATTCTGATGGCGGCTTGGAAGCTAGCCCCAGCTTTGGCAGCGGGTAACTGCATTGTCTTAAAACCTGCTGAGCAGACACCAGTTAGTATTTTGGTACTTGTTGAGCTGATTGAAGACTTATTACCACCAGGCGTGCTCAATATCGTTAATGGCTTTGGACCTGATGTCGGTCAGCCTTTGGCGACCAATCCAAGGATTGGTAAGGTTGCGTTCACGGGCTCAACAGAAGTGGGTCAAAAGATCATGGAGTATGCCACAGAAAACATCATTCCTGTGACTCTGGAATTGGGCGGCAAATCACCGAACGTTTTCTTTGCTGACATTATGGATAAAGACGATGAATTCTTGGATAAAGCCTTGGAGGGCTTTACCATGTTTGCTCTGAATCAAGGGGAGGTATGTACTTGCCCATCACGCGCCTTGGTTCACGAAAGTATCGCCGAAGAATTCTTAAAAAAGGCGGTCGAGCGCGTCAAGAAAATCAAAACAGGTCATCCGCTAGATACTGAGACCATGGTTGGTGCGCAAGCCTCTCAAGAGCAGCAAGATAAGATCTTGGGCTATATTGATAAAGGCAAGGCCGAAGGCGCCGAAGTCTTGACAGGCGGTGGCGCGCGTCATGATGTGGACGGTGGTTATTACATTGAGCCGACCATTTTTAAAGGCGAAAATAGCATGGAGATCTTCCAAGACGAAATCTTTGGTCCTGTGTTGGCAGTCACCACCTTTAAGGACTTTGATGAGGCGATGGAAATTGCCAATGACACCATCTATGGCTTGGGTGCAGGCGTGTGGTCTCGTGATGGCACGACCGCTTACCGTGCAGGCCGTGCTATTCAAGCAGGCCGTGTATGGACGAACTGCTACCATATCTATCCTGCCCATGCTGCTTTTGGTGGCTATAAGAAGTCAGGCATTGGCCGTGAAAACCACAAAATGATGCTTGAGCATTATCAGCAAACCAAAAATCTATTGGTAAGCTATTCGCCCAAAGCGATGGGTTTCTTCTAATTATCTAAGATCGGTACATTTGACCTGCCATTGGTGGGTCAAATTTTTTGCTTAACTTAAAGCTGATTAATTGATATTTAATTATATTGGTATCAGACACAGAATCGCTAGGCGTTCGCTAGGTACTTAGCAAATATAATAAAAGCCCCATGATATCATGGGGCTTTTATTGGCTTGAAATGAATTAGCCTTGTTCTTTTTTATTGCGCTCTTCCCAGAAGGTTGCATTTTTGATGCCCAGTTTGACAGGATCAAAAGTAAACTTGGTTACGCCAGCTTTTTGCTGGGCTTCGTAGTCTTTGAGCGCCAAAATAGCAGGCTTAGCCATAAAGAAGATGACCAAAATACCCACGATGTTTAGCCAAGCGGTCAAGCCTACGCCAACATCACCCATGTTCCAGATATAGCCTGAGCTGTTGATAGCGCCATAAGCCACAGCGAAGATCAGTACCAGTTTGATGACAAACAATGCGCCTGTGGTTTTCATTGAACGCGTCAAATATGCCACATTCACTTCTGCGATATAATAGTAAGCCATAATGCTGGTGAATGAGAAGAAGAAAACCGCCACCGCCACAAAGAGATTACCAAATCCACCGAACATGCTTGAGACAGCCATCTGGGTAAATGCAGGTCCGCTGATGATGGTTGCTGCATCGACATTTTGAACCAAGAACTGTCCTTCTGGCAGCGTGCCTTGGATATTATACATACCAGTCATCAAAATCATGAAAGCGGTCGCCGAGCAGACAAATAAAGTATCGACATAGACCGAAAATGCCTGTACCATGCCTTGCTGTGCAGGATGTTCAACTTCAGCAGCACTGGCATGGTGTGGACCTGTACCTTGACCTGCTTCGTTTGAATATACGCCGCGTTTTACACCCCAGCCGATGGCAGCGCCCAAGCCTGCTTGAGCAGTAAAGGCATCACCGACGATCAAGCTGATGACGCCTGGTAATTGATTGATATTAAATAAAATAATCAATACCGCCATTAAGATATAGCCAAGCGCCATAAACGGTACCACAAATTCGGCAACACGAGCAATGCGCTTAATCCCGCCAAAGATGATCAAGCCTAAGATAATCACCATGATCAGTGTGACGACCAAAGTATTCATACCGACAGCACCAAAAGCGGTGTTCACCATATTGCCTTCACCTGTAATACCTGTGATGGCTTTGACAACACCGTTTGACTGAACGCCTGGTAAAAATAAACCACAAGAAATAATAAAGGATACGGCAACCAAAATGCCATAGAACTTACCAAAACCGCCGCCAAAGAATTTTTCAAAGTAGTAGGCAGGACCACCGCGATATTGACCACGGTCGGTTTCTTTATAAATCTGGGCTAGGGTTGATTCGGTATACGCAGTGGCGGCACCCAAGAAAGCAACCACCCACATCCAAAATACTGCACCTGGACCACCAAAGCCGATCGCAGCGGCAACACCAGCGATATTACCCGTACCCACACGACCAGACAAAGAGACTGTCAGTGCTTGAAATGAGCTGATGCCTTCAGGTGAATCATTGCGAGAAAAAAGCAGGCGGATCATTTCTTTAAAATGACGCAGCTGCACAAAACGAGTAAGGATAGAATAAAATAGACCAGCAGCCAAGCACAGATAAATCAGTGCAGGGCTCCAAATAATACCATTGAGGGTGTCAATCATGCTTTCCATAAGCATATTCCTTCGTTTATCCCAAGAAATTTATCATTGGGATGATCAGACCACAATTATGCTATCAATCCATCTCAATCTAGGATGTTGGATAATTGATAGCCAATCCATTTGCCCTAAGAGATACAAAAATGCCACATTCTACCGAAAACATGCAACATTTTGCCTTAGATTGTTGCAATTTGCCATAAAATGCCGATAAAAGCTAGTAAAAATTGAAATTTTTCGTAAAAAATTATGAATTTTGGGTAAATTTAAACCAATCAATGATAAATTCATTAGCCAATTTGCGATTTTGATGGATTTTAGACTGAGCCTATATTGTTTTGTTTATTAATATAATGACGACAGAGATAAGCAAAAGCTTACCCAGCAGGGAGTTTATAAAAGTTTTAATGTTAATTTAATTAAGGCTTGAATCCAAACAATAATCAAATCCTAAAGTCTTTTTAAGATTTTTGATAAATAGAGTCAAAACAAAATTGTTTTGTCGGTTTTTGGTAAGCGTTATTGAAAAAGCGGTGTAAAGCCTGTATTTTAATACACATTCAGACATATTAGCGGCATACCGCCTTTTATCTTGGAGATAATGATTATGAAAAAACATCTACTTATGAGCGCAATGCTGGCTTCAACTTTAACACTGTCTGGCTGTGGCTATAATGCCTTGCAAGCTCAAGATGAACAAACGGCAGCTGCTTGGTCTGAAGTCGTTAACCAATATCAGCGCCGAGCTGATTTGGTGCCCAATTTGGTGCAGGTCGTTGAGCGCTATGCGTCGCATGAGCAAGCGGTTTTTAGTGAAGTTGCCGAAGCCAGAGCTCGTGTGGGCAGCGTGCAGCTGACGCCTGAAGCGCTTAACGATCCTCAAGCCATGCAGCAGTATCAAGAGGCTCAAGGTCAGATGACCTCGGCGCTGTCTCGTCTGATGATGGTCTCTGAGCGTTATCCCGATCTGAAGGCAGATGCGCTATTTCAAGATCTACAAGCTCAGCTAGAAGGTACCGAAAACCGTATTACCGTTGCTCGTAATCGCTATATCGAAGATGTGCGTACTTATAATACAACTGTGCGTCAATTTCCTACAAATTTGACAGCGATGGTGTTTGGCATGAAGCCTAAGCCTAATTTTAGTGTCGAAAATGAAGCAGCGATCTCAACGGCACCCACAGTAAACTTTGGTAATAACGCCAATACAGGCAGTGCTAACTCAAATACTGGCACTGCGCAGTAATTGGCTCAGCGTGGTTAAGTCAATGCAAAAAATGCACGCTCATATTCAGGCGATACAGCGACGCATAATGGCACTTTTATTACCAGTTATGTTGGTTTTGGGTGCGTCTGCTTGGGCTTCTGAGCCTGTATCAAATACTGCAACAGCATCTGCCTCCGAAGATGACTTAGCCGCTTTGATTATTAGCGCCAATCGCGCATCTCAAAGTGATCCTGATTCACCGCTGGCTGAGTCTGTGCGCGAATTTGGACAGATGGCTGATTTGTCTGAGTCGGCAGATGTCCAAGCCCAATCAGCACCTGCCAATACGCCCACTTCAACTGCCCAAAATGTCAGTCATGATAAGCTGATTTTAAATACGCCTGTGGTTGATGCTGCCAAAATATTGACACCATCAGAATATCTGCATTTGACAGAGCAGCTGCAGCGTATCTATCAAGATAACTTAGCTCAAGCTGCCTTGGTGATCGTTCCAAGTACTGATGGCGTGGATATTTTTGATTATTCACTCGCTGTCGCTGAGCGATGGCAGCTGGGTCAGGCGGATACAGATGATGGTTTGCTGATTACTGTTGCGGTTAATGATCGTAATATGTATATTTTGACAGGTTATGGGCTTGAGGGTGTGCTGCCTGACGCAGCATTGAATCGCATTATTCGTGAGGACATCACTCCAGCTTTTCGCTCAGGGGCTTATGCTCAAGGTCTGTCGGCAGGGATTGCGCGCATTGATGAGCGCCTAAGAGCCGACCCTGAAAGTTTGGCTCGTGCGGATGCTCAAGCCAAAGCTCAAGCTGATGATGCTGTGGATGTAGATATCATTGGCTTATTCATCATTGCACTGATTGTTGGCTCTTTTTTGGGAGCGCTTCTTGGAAGATTCTTGGGCGCTACTATCGGCGCAGGCGGATTTGTTGTTATAGCACTGATGAGCGGTACTGGGTTTTTTGTGGCGATATTTGCTGCAGTCATATTATGGGTATTTTTATTGGCTCGGGGTATCTCAGTGCCCATCACTGGTGGCGGTGGTTTTGGTAGCGGCGGGCGAGGCGGCGGCTTCGGCGGCGGTGGTTTTGGTAGTGGCGGCTTTGGCGGTGGCGGTGGCAGCTTCGGCGGTGGTGGTGCAGGAGGTTCTTGGTAATGCAAACGATTCAATCAACCAAAAGCTTGGCACGACTGTTTCGTCAGATGGTTTACATCCCCTCGCTGCATAATCGCTGGCTCACCAAAACTGTCAAAGCAGCATTAACACAAGCGATTACGCAGGCGGAGCTGGGTCATCGTGGTGAGATTTACCTGATTATCGAAAATCATTTGCCCATCGCCAATGCTTATAGCCAAGACTGTCGCGAACGCGCCTTATATTTGTTTGCCACACATAAGGTTTGGGATACCGAGCATAACTCTGGCGTGCTAGTCTATGTCAATTTATGCGAGCACGACCTTGAGATCATCGCTGATCGCGGCATTGATCAAAAAGCCCATATGGATTATTGGCAAAAAATGTGCGATGACACAGTCGCTCAATTTCGCCAGGGTAAGATGCAACTGGGCTTGACGGCGCTGATCACTCAGATTGGTGAATTATTAAAAACGCACTATCCAAGTGATGACGAAATGGGTAATGAGCTGTCCAATCAAGTCACTTATCTTAAATAAGTTTATCCACCACCACCGTAAACCTGCGACTTCAGGCGGTGGATATAAGGTGGTAAATCTAACTTTTTAATCTCTTAGCTTAATAAAATGATATAATAAATCCATGAAAACACTCAAGCTACGCATCAAAGATAAACACACAAACCAACTAAACTGCCTAAGTGGTTTAGTCAATTTCGTGTGGAATTATGTCAATGACTTGGGTTATAAATATTTACAGCGCACAGGCAAATTCTTATCTGCCTATGATTTAAACGACTACACCAAAGGTAGCGGTGAGCTACTAGGCTTACATTCTCAAACCATTCAAGCCATCAATGAAACCCATGCAAAAAGTCGTAAGCAGTTTAAAAAAGCTAAGCTTAAGTGGCGAACCAATCGCCCAACAGCAAAACGCAAATCACTGGGCTGGATACCGTTTAAGAAATCAGCCATCAAACACCTAGCGACACGACAAAGCGGTAAAAAAGGCTTAAAATCAACCCTGCAACTATCCCTAGCCAAAGGACAAAAGCTAGTCATTGACCTATGGGATAGCGACAACCTATCACTATATCAAATCAACACCTGTGAGATTGTCCAAGACAGCCGTCACCGCTGGTACGCCTGCATTACTGTCAAAAACCATCCTAAAACCACTTGTGGCACAGGTTCGGTTGGTATTGATCTTGGCTTAAAAGACAGTGCGACCACCTCAAACGGTGATAAACTGCATATTAAGCAAACTCTAAAATATGCCAAAGAGTTAGCGATTGCTCAGCGTGCAGGTAAAAACAAGCGTGTACAGGCAATCCACGCCAAAATCAAAAATACAAGGTTAGAATTAATTCATAAATTCACCACCCAATTAGTCAAGGATAACGCCCTAATCGTGGTCGGTGATGTGAAAACCACCCAATTTAACAGTAAAAAAGGCAAACTCGCCAAATCGGTTTACGATGCAGGTTGGTTTGAGCTTAAACGGCAACTGATCTATAAATGTAAGAATGCAGGTTGCCGTTTTGTAATCGTATCAGAGCGATACACTACCCAAACTTGTTCGTGCTGTGGCGATATGTCCAGTAGTCCGAAAGGTAGAGCAGGTTTGCGAATAAGAGAATGGACTTGTGCAAAGTGTGGCACACGGCATGATAGAGATATCAATGCCAGTCGGAACATTCTTGCGGTCGGGCTTGACCGTCTAGCTGTAGGAATCCCCAAACGATAGGGCGGGGAGGAAGTCAATAATGACATCTACATCCACTGCGATCATTTTAAAATAAGGGTATGCTGGGAGTTGATGTTGCTAAATGTGGTGAGAATAATCCTTTGATGGATCGCCCAATTTTTAGGAAAAATCTGTGAGCGCGTTAAGTTGGTTGATTGGACTGTGTTTATTGTTAGGGGTGCTGTTTTTGTTGGCGCTTATAAAGCCTGCTCTCAAGCGCCCATCAAAGCGCTCTTTGGGTAATACCTTGGCATTATCAAACACCGATCCGCTTAAATCTCAGCGCCAAAAGCTCTATCATATGCTATCAGCAAGTCTGCCTGGCTTTGATATTGTGCCCAAATCCAATCGCCTGCTCATCAGCCGCCAAGGTAATCAAGTCGCGATTATTACGCTTGACGATCAGGCGGTGATGGCCGAGCGTCAGCTTGGCGATGTGCTCATCCTGAATCTAAACACACGCTTTACAGCACAAATGGTATCAGATCTAATGATCAAGATACGCGCGCATGCTGATCAGGTGATGGATTGACGACAGCTATTTGGCAGTCTATGCAAGCTGTCTAATAATGAACAAAATTTTGAAAATTATCTTGCGTTTTTTGGCAGAATTTTATATAATACCGCCTTATTTTGCATCCTTGTCGTGTTCGTTATCAAGAGTCATCAAAGGGATGACCACGGCACACAGGTTTATCTGGAGAACTCAAGATGTACGCAGTAATTAAAAGCGGCGGTAAACAACACCGTGTTAGCGTTGGCGAAACTTTGAAAGTTGAACTGCTAAAAGCTGAAAAAGGCGAGACGCTAAACATTGAAGACGTGCTAATGGTTGTTGATGGCGCTGACATCAAAATCGGTGCGCCTTTGGTTGCTGGTGCGAGTGTAGAAGCTGAAGTGGTTGAGCATGGTCGTGGCAAGAAGGTGCGCATCGTAAAGCATCGTCGTCGTAAGCACTACCACAAAGAGCAAGGTCACCGTCAATGGTTCACTGAGCTAAAAATCAAAGCCATCAACGCTTAATTCACCACATTAGTATTTGATACCTAGGGCATTGCCCATCGGTATTTTAACAGGAGATATTCTCATGGCACATAAAAAAGCCGCAGGTTCTACTCGTAACGGTCGTGATTCTAACCCAAAAATGCTTGGCGTAAAAGTATTTGGTGGTCAAGATGTTGTTGCTGGTAACATCATCGTTCGTCAACGTGGTACTGAATTCCATGCCGGTGAAGGTGTAGGTATGGGTCGTGACCATACGCTATTTGCCTTGACTGAGGGCGTAGTTAAATTTGAAACTAAAGGTCAATTTAACCGTCGTTACGTTTCTGTTTTAGCAAAATAATTTGCGATAAATAGATCCACTAAAAAAGCTCATCGTATATATGTGATGAGCTTTTTTTATGAATGAGTGAATGATTTTACTGGATTTTTGATTTGGTCAGTGGTATCTTGCTCAATTGGTAACTGACTATTTTTATACCTATGCGATGAATGGCTTTATGATTGTAGATAATGTAGCAATCGCGTTTTTGATCACACTTGCTGCAGGTCTTGCGACGGTGCTCGGTAGCGCCTTGGTTTTTTTTCAAAAAACGCCCAGCCCGCGCATCTTGGCTTTTGGTTTGGCATTTTCGGCTGGGGCGATGGTCTTTGTTTCTTTGACTGAAATATTCTCAAAGTCGGTTCAAAGTTTTGATGAAATGAGTAAAATTGGGTTTACTTGGGCAACTTTTGCCTTTTTGGCAGGATTGTTGGCAATTTTACTTTTGGATCGCCTGATCCCAAATCCGCATGAGACGCTTGATGTCAATGATCCAAAGTTTCAAGACAAAACCCAAAGCTATTTAAAAAGAATTGGGCTGATGTCGGCATTTGCGATTACTGCGCATAATTTCCCTGAGGGCTTGGCGACATTCTTTGCTACTTTAGAAAGCCCAACGCTTGGCGCGCCTTTGGCATTTGCGATCGCCGTACATAATATTCCTGAAGGGATCTCAATCGCCGCCCCCATTTACTTCGCCACTCAAAACAAGCGCTTGACCGTTTTATGCTGCTTTATTTCAGGGCTTGCAGAACCGATGGGCGCCATTTTGGGTTATGTGATTTTGGCACCATTTTTATCACCTAATGTCTTTGGGTGGGTATTTGGGATTATTGCAGGGGCGATGGTGTTTTTGGCGATGGATGAGCTGCTGCCCGCTGCCAAGCGTTATTCTGATGGACACGAAACAGTGTATGGACTGGTGGGCGGCATGGGTATGATTGCCATCAGTTTGGCGCTATTTAACTTATAGCATTAAAAAAGCTCTGCTTTTACAGAGCTTTTTATGGGCTAATTATTGTTCAATCCACCGACGGATCTTTTCACGCTCTTCATCGCTAGCATTCAGCCAAATTTGCATAAAGCCATCCAAATTGTTATTAGCACGCGGCGATGTGTTTGAGGTCGGCGTGTTATTAGACTGGCTATTATCGATTGCAGCGATTGCTTTTTGATTGGATACAACAGCAGAATCACCACGGCTGAACATCCCGCCGATCGCCCCTGTAATGCCGCTCAAAAGACCTTGACGCTCACCTTCTTTTGCATCTTCTTGAGCGATGATTTGACCATTGTGTGACACTGCTAAGCTGGGTGCTTTGGCATATTCTTTCGCAGCTTGATACTCTCTTGGCTGATTTGGCATGACCAGCTGATACGTTTGGTTATCAGCAAAATTTGCGGTCACGGTGATATTGCTTGATTTAAGATAATCATGCTCATCATTACGCAGCTCAAACAACCGATCATAACGTGCTGTAATCACATGACGACCTGGCTCCAGGGTGAAATTTCGTTGTAGAGGCTGTAACAACCCATGACGAATTTCTTGACCGTTAATCGCGGTTACCTTAATGTTATCATCAACATTAAGCTGAACTTGGGCAGCGGCAGCGGTGCTGAGTAGGGCGCTAGCGAGCAAGCCTAGGCTGACTTTTTTCATAAAATATCCTTTTTGTTGGCGATATATGTGGCATAACATACCATTAATTGGGCGATATTGCTAGTATTTCCCTTAATTTTAAATCAGCGGATGACCAAAATCGGAATCGGTATTATCGCTGATTTCAAGCATGAATGTTTCGTGTAAGATAATTTGCTTGGCTTCTGTAATGGTTTTTTTGGGAATTTGTACACGTGACAGGCGTGTTAGCAAAGGTCGAATGTGATCGAGAACGGTGTTAATGTCCCCAGCATTTCTAGGACCTTCTTCAAGCAAATACTCAAAAATTTCTTCAGGCAGTTTCCAGTTTTTTTTCTTTAAAATGACTTCAAGCAAGATGCGGCGATCATTAATATCATCATTATCCGGTAAAGTCAGCATCGGCGCAAGCGACAGCCGAGTATGCAGATCCAGTAATCCAATTTGTAGCTCACGCGCCGGATCATCTGCCAGATATAGTATCTGTTTTTGGTGCTCACGAATGCGGTTAATCAGATGAAATAAGCCTTCTTGCCATTCGTAGCTGTGCCGAACCATTTGTAGATCATCTACAATGATCAAATCAAACATCTCAAGCCCGACAAGCGCGCTCGCATGCGGATCTTGTTCTATCAGCTCGGTTAAATTTAAGCTGATGACCATCTTTGAGGTCATAGAGGTATAATGCTCATAGATGGCGCTTGCCAAATGCGTCTTGCCAAAGCCGGAAGCACCAACAATGAACAGCTCGCGCAAACTGCCTTGTACCAATTTATCAACAGCGTCCAAAATGGAGCGGTAACTTGAGGATCGAAAATCATCAAGCGATGCTTCGGGGCGAATGTCCAAATTCAATGAATCTTGTATTGCTTCAGTCATGATGACAGCCTTGATGGGTGTTCATAGCGCATTTTGGTTTTTATCGTTATGGTTCAAAAGCCTATAAATAATGAGTGAAAATGACACTTCTTGTGTTTTTTAGTGGCTATATATACCATATTTTGTGCATTTTGCGCAAGTGATTTATACCAAATACGAGTTCAGTCGTCTTCTTTCCATAAAGGCAGCTGTCTTTGACCTTCGTGCCAATCACTGCATAAATAGGCATCATAAGCATAGTGAAACAAAACATTGATCACGGCAGAAACAGGCAAGGCAATTAACATACCTACAAATCCAAATAAAGATGCGCCTGCCAATACGGCAAAAATTACCCATAAAGGCGACAAGCCAATTTTATCACCCAATAATAAAGGCTGTAGAATGTAGCCTTCAACCGCCTGCCCAACCATAAATGCGCCAAAAATCAGACCCAAATAGATCCAATCTAACCCAAATTGAAACAGTCCTGCGATCAGCGCCGCGATAATACCAATGCCAAAACCCAAATAAGGCACAAAGCTTGCAATGCCTGCTGTGATACCGATGATCAATCCCAGTTGCAGACCAATCAGCTGCAGCTGAATGGCATAAATGGCTCCAAGCAGCAGCATTACCAAAAACTGACCTTTGGCAAAATTCATCAAAGCGGCATCGCAGTCACGAGCAATTCTAACAACCTTATGGGTATAAGGCTTGGGCACAGACAGCTTCCAAGTGTGCAGTCGCTGATCCCAACCCAATAAAAAATAAAACGTCAAAATTGGCACCATGACTATCAAGCCGATATTATTGGCTGCCGTAAGACCTGAGCTAAATACTTGCTTAATCAAGTCTTGGACATCATTTACTTGATAATTATTTTGAAAATAGGTTAATGCCGTATTAGAAATCAAATCAATATCCAGCGGCAAAAGCTCATTGTCGGTATACCGTGCAATCCAGCTTCTACCCACGTCATTATACCAAGCGATGATTTTGGGTAACGACTCCCAAAGAAGCTGTAATTGAGCCCACATCATCGGCACCAACCAAATGATCAGCGCACTGGCGACAATCACGCAGCTGATATAAACCACCGAGATCGCCAAAATTCTTGGCATGATTAAAGCAAGGCGGCTAACCAAAGGATTTAAAAAATATGCCAAAATAAATGCTGCAATGAAAGGCGCGATAACCGCCTTCATCAAGAACAAAGCATATAAAAACACACACAGCGCCGCTAAAATAAACAAACGGCGAAAAAAAGGATCAATTTTGGCTGGATACATGAAAACTCAAAGCATGAAAGGGGGAAGATGATGCCTGATATTGTAGGTGATTTTATTTAAATTTACACGTAATTTTATGTATATTTTAATCAATCATTATTTTTGATAAATCTTGGTAGCTGTCATCAAAATCGCAAAATAGCTTAATTTTAACCATAGAAGACCGTCAAATAAATTCAGGGCAAATCTAATATTTTGGGTTAAAATTTGATATAATTATTCAAATTTAAGTAACATCTCATTTTTAATAAGGGTAAAACATGACAGACCAAACCTCACTCAGCTACAAAGATGCAGGCGTAGATATTGACGCAGGCGAGGCGCTGGTTGCGCGTATCAAATCGGTTGCCAAAGCGACCAGTCGTCCTGAAGTGGTGGGTGGCTTGGGCGGATTTGGGGCGCTTTGCCGCATTCCGACTGGCTATAAATCACCACTGCTTGTGTCAGGCACGGACGGCGTTGGCACCAAGCTTAAGCTTGCGCTACAGCTTAACCGCCATGAAACGATTGGTCAAGATCTGGTGGCAATGTGTGTGAATGATTTGTTGGTTTGTGGGGCTGAGCCGCTGTTTTTCTTAGATTATTATGCTACAGGTAAGCTTGATGTCGATACTGCCGCGACTGTTATTGCAGGTATTGGCGAGGGCTGTCAATTAGCAAATTGCGCACTGATTGGCGGTGAGACTGCAGAAATGCCCGGCATGTATCAAGATGAAGACTATGATTTGGCAGGCTTTTGTGTCGGTGTGGTTGAAGAGTCAGAAGTGATCACCGGTGAGCATGTTCAAAAGGGCGATGTTTTGCTTGCTTTGGCATCTAGCGGCGTGCATTCAAATGGTTATTCTTTGGTTCGCAAAGTGATTGAAGTAACCAATACCGATGTTAATGCACATACTTTGGCTGATGGTACTAGCTTGGCAGATGCACTGATGGCACCAACACGCATTTATGTCAAGTCTGTCAATGCCCTACAAAAATCCTTGGGTAATGCTAATATTCACGCCATGGCGCACATCACCGGCGGCGGCTTGACTGAGAATTTGCCCCGTGTATTGCCTGATCATTTGGCAGCGCAAATTGACACCCAAAGTTGGACTCTGCCTGAAGTCTTTCAATGGCTACAACAGGGCGGAAACATCCAAACTTTAGAGATGTATCGCACCTTCAACTGCGGCGTTGGGTTTATTTTGGTTATTCCTGCCGATCAAGCCGAACAGGCGACGAGTGAACTTACTGCTCAAGGTGAGCAAGTTTGGAGAATTGGTGAAATCGTTGAGCGCACTGGTGATGCGGTGGTGTACGCCTAATGAGTCAAGCACGCATGAAAGTGGCTGTGCTGGTCTCAGGCAGCGGCTCGAATTTGCAGGTTTTAATTGATCGGGTCAAATCAGGTGATCTTGAAATCGATCTTGTTGGTGTGATCAGCAATCGAGAAGATGCTTATGCTATTACACGAGCAAAAGAGGCGGGCATTCCAGTGGCGGTGCTATCTCATGTGCCAAGTGGCAAACGCATGAGTATCAGCACTTTTGAGAAACATGCGCTTGAGCAAATTCAGCAGTGGTCAGCTGATTTGGTCGTATTGGCAGGCTTTATGCGCGTGCTGTCTGCTCAGTTTATTCATAGCGTGCCTTGCCCAATGATCAATCTGCATCCTTCTTTATTACCTAATTATAAGGGATTGGATACTCATCAAAGAGTCTTGCGCTCCGGCGATAACCACCATGGCTGCAGCGTGCATTTGGTAACAGCTGAGCTGGATGCTGGGCAGGTATTGAGCCAAGCATGGCTAAGTGTTCGCACTGGCGATAGTGCCGAAACCTTAGCTAAGCGCGTACAAGTGCTTGAGCATCAGCTGGTGCCCTTTACCATTGATTTGATCATTAAAGGTGTTATTAGCATTCAAGATGCCAAAACGGCAAACAGTAGCAGCATGATGCCACTACCACTGAAATTATGGCTAGATCAGCCCTAATAGGCTTTGGTTGATTTGGTGCTAGCACTCTCAAACAGTAAAAACCCAGCCATAAACAGCTGGGTTTTTAATTAAGTAACTTAAAAATAAGGGCAGTGGTTTGAAAAGTATGCTGAGATAAAAATAGTAAAGACAACTTGGGAAAAAGATGTTAATTTGAGGTTATGAAGACACAAATTATTATCCAATGCCCAAGCTGCCTAAGCTTAAGTATAAAGAAAAACGGCAAAAAAATCTACGGTAAACTGAACTACCAATGTAAAGATTGTCATCGACAATTTGTCCATGAATCAGAACTTACCTACAAAGGATGTCAAAGCTCTATTGATGACAAAATACGTCTAATGTTAGTTCGAGGCTGTAGCATTGCTGACATTGTCGTCATTGAGCAAGTCAGTAAATACAAAGTATTGAATGTATTAGTAAAATCTAATCATCAGATAAAACCTAAACAACGCTATTACAACAAATTACAAGTTGATGAATTTTGGACATATGTAGGGGGTAAGAAAAACAAAGTTTGGCTTGTGTATGCTTACGCACCTGATACTGGCGAAATTGTTTGCTTTGCTTGGGGTAAACGTAATCTAAAAACAGCAAGAATGTTAAGAGCCAAGCTTAAGGCATTAGAGATTGATTTTGGTTATATTTGCTGTGATAATTGGGATAGTTTTTTAACTGCTTTTGATTTGGATTTTCAAAAGATAGGCAAACGCTATACGGTTGATATTGAAGGTAATAACAACCGATTTAGACACAGACTTCGGCGAGTTTTTAGGAAAACCTGCTGTTTTTCAAAGAAGTTGTCTAACCATTTAAAGCGTTTGATTTATTGTTTCACTATATCAATTATGGCTGGGTCTAGTGAGCATACTTTTTGAACCATAGCCAAAATAAGCACTTCATAAGCAAAAGAAAAACCCTTAGTTATTCACTAAGGGTTTCTAAATATGGCTCCCCAACCTGGGCTCGAACCAGGGACACACGGATTAACAGTCCGATGCTCTACCGACTGAGCTATTGGGGAATGTCGGTTACTTAAGCAGTTCGCTTAAGATGAGCGCTATTATAGCAGAATATCTTAAGCTGTCAACAGATTTTCGTAAATTTTTCAAAAAATTTTCAGAAAACTGTCATAAAAATGAAAAAACCAAAGTACCGCTGTAAAGGGGTTACCATGAACCGTGAAGTTCAAGGCGGATGAGAGCCATGCTTATTACGGCTTCCTGATTCATCTAAAAGATGCAGGCCTGCTCAACAAAGCACTGTCGCTCAAATCCTAAGATAAGATTATCGGCTCAGGAATACGCTCTACTGGCGAGTACTTCAGTAGTTTTATTATAACAAAATGAGCGAATTTTTCAAGTAAAATTCTAAAGATTTGAGTGAGTTAGTTAAGTTAAGTAATTGATTTTAAATGAAAATATCTTTAAACAGTCTTAATGTTGAATATTAAAAGATATTAAAAATGCCCATTGAATTCAATGGGCATTTGATATTTCAAAAAGCAATTATTTGATTTTTGCTTCTTTGAAAATCACATGTTGGCGAATTTTTGGATCAAATTTTTTGATTTCCATTTTGCCAGGCATGGTACGCTTATTTTTAGTGGTGGTGTAGAAATAACCAGTACCAGCGGTAGAAACTAGTTTAATTTTATCTCTCATGATCGTATCCTTTATCTATTCGGTAATTGGCAAAAATCGATTAGATTTTTTGACCTTGTGCACGTAAATCAGCAAGCACTTTGTCAATGCCTTGCTTATCGATGATACGCATACCTTTCGATGAAACGCGTAAACGAACAAAACGGTTCTCAGACTCTACCCAAAAACGATGGTTGTGTAGGTTTGGCAAAAAGCGACGACGAGTTTTGTTGTTAGCGTGCGATACATTGTTACCCACTTGTGGGCGCTTTCCAGTCACTTGACATACTCGAGACATGGTGAACTCCTAATCTGGTGGCACGGATATTGAGCGGTATCGGGTGTGCCAGTCATGCTTGGGTGCTTATTATTTGTGGTATGGACACAGCACAAATAAAGCAGGACTTTTCATGGTTAGGCCATTTCTTTCTTACCGTTAAAGGCGACGACAATCAAGAAGTAGCAGAAAAATTAAAACCCGAATTATACACGAATTAAAAAGGCTTGACAAGGTATTTTCAAGCCTTTGGGTGTAATCACAAAAAGAATTAAGCTTTTGGTGTGAGAGCATTGGTTGGCATACCCACACCTGCCCAGCCATAGCGCATAAAGTTGCGAATATTGGCGTGATCTACGCCTTGCGGGGTAGCTTGAACAGCGCGATAATGCTCAGCAAATAACTTTAGCGTATCCACTTTATTGAGCCCATGAAGTTTAGCCAGGCTTAGAACTTTGGCGCTGCCTTCATTGATGCCAGCAGGGTTGGTAACTTCACCATTTGAAAAATCAATCGGCTGATAACTATAATGCGCATCAATAAAAGCAAGCACATCATTAAAGCTCAGCTGATTTGACTCAATGCCTGCCAATATGCGAGAAATTTCCGTTGTTTTCATGACCCACCCATAGCTTAGCGATTGAAATAATCGTCATCATCAAATGATGGCGGAGCAAAGTTACCACCTTGCTCAAGATGGCTCATGTGCATTTGCATAGAACGCTCATGCTGAATGCGCTGATAGATTTCTTCACGATGAACAGCGATGTCTTTTGGTGCATTCACACCCAAACGAACCTGATTGCCTTTGACGCCTAGGACGGTGACACTCACTTCATCGCCGATCATTAAAGTTTCGCCAACTCGGCGAGTTAAAATTAGCATTATTATGCTCCTTTGATGCCACCGATTTACTGTTATTGTCCCATTTTAATCCATCATTATCGCAAATCGGTGTGGTTGCAGGGCGGATTAACCCCAAAAAAATCTGCTTAATGCAATATTATAAGGGGCATTAAGCAGATTGTCAGTAGTTTTTGCGAAGATTTCGTTATTTTTTGTGTCATCACCTTTGAAATCAGGTGATGGGCGTGTGATTAGCCCGCCACTTTACTTTCGCCATCTTCACGATCTAGCCCAAAAGCAGTGTGTAGCTCTTTGACAGCTTTTTCAAGGTGCTGCTCTTGAATCAGGACAGAGACTTTGATTTCACTGGTTGAGATCATTTGTAGGTTGATGTTATTGCTGGCTAAGGTATCAAACATCTTACTTGCCACACCAGCGTGTGAGCGCATGCCCACGCCAACGATAGAGACTTTGACGACATCGTTTGCACCAAAAATCTCGCTGGCGCCGATTTCATCTTTGACACGCTCATTTAAAATTTTCAATGTTTTTTCATAATCGCCACGCTGAACAGTGAAGCTAAAATCAGTGAAGCCTTCATCTGATGCGTTTTGAATGATCATGTCAATTTCGATGTTGGCGGTACTGACAGGGCTTAAAATGGCTGATGCGATGCCTGGGCGATCTGGCACGCCGCGAACTACAATTTTTGCTTCATCTCGGTTGAATGCAATCCCAGAAATAACTGCACGTTCCATATCGTCTCCTTCATCAATTGTGATCAGTGTGCCCACATTTTGTTTAAAATTATCATCGAAAACGCCGTCGGCATTGTCATCAAAACTAGACAATACACGCAGTGGCACTTGGTATTTGCCTGCAAATTCAACAGAGCGAATTTGTAGCACTTTTGAGCCTAAGCTTGCCATTTCTAGCATTTCTTCAAAAGTGATTTTAGAAAGTTTTTTGGCTTTTGGGGTGACGCGCGGATCAGTGGTATAAACACCATCAACATCTGTATAAATTTGGCATTCATCCGCTTTGAGAGCCGCCGCCAAAGCAACACCTGTGGTGTCCGACCCGCCGCGCCCCAAAGTGGTCACATCACCATGTTCATCAATCCCCTGAAAGCCAGCAACCACAACAACGCGACCTGCATTAAGTTCATTGAAAATGGGATCTGTATCAATGCTTTGGATGCGCGCTTTGGTGTGAGTGTTGTCAGTGCGAATGGCAACTTGACCGCCTGTCATAGATTTGGCTTCTACGCCGATGGCTTCTAGTGCCATTGAAAGTAGTGAGATAGAAACTTGCTCACCTGTGCAGACCATTTGATCGTATTCACGAGGGTTTGGATCGGTGGTAATGTCACGCGCCAATCCAATCAATCGATTGGTTTCACCACTCATAGCAGAAACAACAACAACGACTTGATGACCGTTGTCATGCCAACGCTTGACGCGCTGAGCGACATTCTTGATGCGAGTGATGTTGCCCATCGAAGTCCCGCCATATTTTTGTACGATTAGTGCCATGAATGATGCCTTATAAATAAAATAACAACTGCTTATCTGAATGTGACAATAAGCAGAGTCGAACTTCGTTACGATACAAAAAACTTAAATATTTTAACGGATTGCATGACATGTGACAAGCGTTTTTATTGCTTGCCTTGACAATGCCAATGCTGCGACAGTTTTTGGTCAAGATGATCGATATAAAGACTCTGTCTTAATGCCCTAGCATGATTATTTTATTGGTTTAATAATTTTTGCTGAAAATCTAAGGTGAAATCGTCTTGTGCCTCACTATTGTAAAATTTAAAGCCTAAGCATTTAATGTGATGATAGCTTTGGTTGTTATTGCTATTTATGATATTTTGATTATGAATCTTAATTATTTCTGATAATTCGACCAAAGCATCTTCTTTCCATTGGTCTTTGTCAAGCAAATGTCCGCCTTTTGGTTCAAACAAGCATTGATAATACACTTTTTGTTTGACTATATCATTGATAATCATCATATAATCAGGGCTAAACCTACGACCGCTATTTATATCAAAGATATAATAATCCAGTTCATTACGTATCAGATAGATCTCCGCCCCTTGATAGGTGATTTGCAAGTCATCAATGTAGCCTGCGATATATTTGACAAAGCGTTTTTCTTCGCTGGTGCCATAGTTTTCACTATAAGCATACCATTTGGCAATATCAACGGCGTATTGTAGCTCACTGTTCTCATGGCAAGATTGGGCTCTGGCTCGCTCATCAGGAGCAATGTAAGTTTTTTTGCCTTGCTCATCTAGACTGGGATAAGCGGTCAGATAGATATTTTTTTGCTTTTGAAATACTTCAGATAAAGGCTTGGGCGTGAATGTGCTGCTGCCTTTGATAATCGGTAGATATTTATCAATGGCTTTTCTGACTTCTGGCAAAATACTACCAACCAGCATTTGTAGTTTTTCATCGGCGGATAAACTGTCAATATCTTTGCCTTGTTCATAGCTGTATTTGATGTCATACATGGGTAGATAGGTATCAATCATCTCATCAATGCTGGTAATGCCGATGATGTGTTTTTTTAGGTTATTTAATCTAAAAAAACCATTTTCTGCCCGAATTAACGCCTTGTACAATAACTGCCTTGAAAAATACTCTGGCAGGATTTTTATGGATTTATACCTGACAGTGGCTAACGCCTTGTTTTGTTCTTTGTCGGTCAGTGTGCGTGCATGAAGCTGGTAACTGCTGGCATTAATTTGCCTATCAAAAGTCAAATTAATCTCATCTTGTGTATTTTTTGAGCGGTATTCTTGACGGTTGATTAGCACAAAGCCTTTTTGGTAGGTTTGGCTTTGGAGAAACTGTGGCTTTAGATAAATCGTTTTTTTCTCTACGCCTTCGTTGATGATACCTTCGCCCAATAGCTCTTGTTGTAGATTTTCCAAAAAAACGCCTGTCTTGACAAAGTGATAATAAAACGTTTCTAACAATCGCCCATTGTCCTCTGGGTTTTGGTCAAATTTACGCCGAAATGGGTCTTTGCCATACTCCGTCCCGCCAAACAAATCTTCATCACGATGATATCGCTTGGGCAGTGCGTAGGGGCATAGCCTTGCCCCACGTCCGATGAGCTGAATGTCTTGCAATGAGACTTTTTTGCTAGCAGAAATGTCAAAGTGAACAATGTCATATAAACTAAGCACATCCCAGCCTTCGTTGAGTGCATTGACCGAAAATATCGCCCGAATGGTATTTTTTGGGTTATCAAGCAGCGGCAACAAATCAGCACGCTCTTTGTTTTTGCTGTTATAAATCATGGTGTGATTTTCGGCAAATCGTTCTTTGATATGGCTGATAAAGGCATAAATACCCGTGGTGTCTTTTTGGGTGGCGAGATTGGCTTGTTTTGATTTTAACCAAGAAAACATTTGTGAGATGACATTGACCTTATCATCAAACAAATCTTTTTTGTCCTGCGCCATGCGTTGTAAATGGTCAAAATCATCTGCCCTAAGTGAGCTGATGACATGATGAAAAAACGCTCTGTCCGTCTCACTTTGGGCGATTTTGGTAGATTTGATCAGCACGATTGGGTTAATGACCACGCCCATTTCGCGCTCCGCCAGCAGTCGGCGATATTCACTAAGTGCTACGGCATTAACGATAAGTAGGCGTTTTTGGTCGGCGATTTGCGTTTCGCTGTTGTATAAAAACGCCACTTGTTTACTATATCCGTCTTTATTAAATTGCAAAAAGTCGTACTTATAGATCAATTTGTCTTTATATTTTTTATGAATATTTTCATTTTTTAAATCCACTGTCGCTGTGAATTCTAAGAGTAGATTTTTGGGATTGGCGTGTAGTACCGATTGTACTGCTGTCTCCCAGTTGTTTTCGTCCGTCACTTCGGTTTTTTTCTTAGTATTGACATTTAATCTATGGGCTTCATCGGCGATGATAATTGTATCATGCTCTGCAAAGTCATCACTGCTGATGCTGTTTTCTTTGGCAGTTTTGATGCGTTCATAAAGCATTTGTGTGCTAAAAAACATAAAATTAATACCCGCTCGTTTACTGTCCTCAAAGCGCTCTATGGCTTTAATGGGTATGCTTTTGCCATTAAATTTCACTTGTTTTTTGAATAAATATTTATCAAAATTACTATCGGTAAAGTTCTTTATCGCCTGTTCTTTGATTTGGGTTTGGTGTACCAAAAACACGAAATTACGATAACCCCATTCATATAAATACAGCACGATCGCCGCCATAGTCAGCGTTTTGCCCGTGCCTGTCGCCATATTAAATAGCACGTGTTTGGCTTTGTCTATCTGCCCGCTTTCATACAGATAAATAAAATGCTTCACTGCCTCTGTCTGATAATCACGCAGCATCCGAGACAGATTGTCAGTGATATAATTTGGCATCTCAAAATCAAGCGACCACTGTCTATAATCAGGGTCATGCTTGATTTGATGAAATAAAAACTCGCCTAAGGTGTCTTTTAATTTGGTTTTATTTTTTGCCATGATTATTCTCCATAAAACGCTTTTGATAAGGCTTTGTCGTCATCGCTAACATTAAAGCGTGTGTCGTCCATGTCGGCATAATTGAGATACAGCTGATTTTCATCCATCACCTTGATTAAAATGACTTTACGCTCATCTAGGCTGATTTGCTTGTCATCGGCATCTTTTTTATATTGCTTTTGAAAGTCGTCTTTATCAAACCAAAATTTAAAGAATGCGTTTTTTGCCATGTCATTATAGACGGTATCCAGCTCTCCCATAGTTTGAGCTTGCAGGATTTTATCGATAAAATATTGATTGTATTTTTTGAGTTCAAGATAAACAAATGACCCACCGCCTTGCCAGTTTACCGCCTTAGAAATACCGCCTTGTTCACCATCTAAGACTTTTTGTAAGCGTACTTTGGTGATATCCTCAATATAGTCCATCTGCTCAATACCAATCCAGCGCCGTCCCATTTTATGAGCCACCGTACAGGTAGTGCCACTACCTGCAAAAAAATCTAAAACAATATCGCTTGGATTGGTTACAGCTTTAATAAAGAATGAAACAACACTTTCAGGTTTTGAATTAGAAAAGGTCAGCCCTAATTTTTTTAGGTGTGATGTAGCATCTTCATTTGTACCAACGCCGATTGCTTTTGACAAATAAATTTCATCAATATATTTTTCAGGCGCCATCGAATTAGATTCCATTCTCTGAAAGCGAATGGAGAACTTATGGGACTTTATTAAAAAATAAGTTCCTTTTTTAATCTCTTCATAAACAGTTTCTTGCGACCATACAAACTCTCCTATTAAAGTAACTTCCTGTGCATTAATACCATTTATGATATCAAAGTCATTTACAATCTCTACTCTATCAGGTTTACCTTTGCTTATTTTTCCATCTGCTAATTTGAATTTAATGGAACCTGCTGGAAAAGTCAGTGGTTTATAATTATTACCAGTATGCAGTAAAGGGGCATCTCCATTTTCAGTATCTTTCCCAATATAAGATATAGATTTGTTTATTTTCTTTTCAAAAGCAATAATATATTCAACTGATGAGCGTGATTTTTTGGATAGGCTATCTGGATTGTCTGTATTTTTCCATATATATGTTTCTACAAAGTTTTCACCTTCAAAAATTTCATTCATTAGAATCTTTAAATAAGCATTACCGTCTTCATTGATGTGAATTAGGATAATGCCATTTTTGGATAACAATTCTTTTGCAATTTCAAGGCGGTTTTTCATAAAAACCAACCAAGATGACAATTTAAAATTTGAATTATAATTAAAAGTATCGTGCGGTTTCTTTTCTTTAAAATAATACGGTGGGTCTATATAGATAAGTTTGATTTTTCCCGCTAGGCGTTCTTTAAGTGAGTGTAGGGCAAGCAGATTGTTGCCTTTGATGAGTAGGTTTTGTTGTAGGTCGCCATTTTTATCAAAAAATGCTTGATTGTCTAAAAAATCAGGCGATAATGGTTGGTTGGTTGGTTGGT
>NZ_MUXT01000001.1:0-102126 GCF_002014965.1 Moraxella canis | reverse complement strand
TGGTTGGTTGGTTGGTTGGTGAAAAATATTGATAATTTGTCAATACTTTTGGTTCAAAAAGTACATCAATGTCTTGTCTGTCCACCTCTAAATGCAAAAAGCGTTCGTTGCGTGCAGTGTCTTCTTTACTCATGCCTGCTTCTAGCACAGTATCTTTGAATGGGAAGCTGAGCACCACGTCATCGTTATGCATCAAAAATCCTGTACGCGCATCGTTGGCGGTGAACAGTCCGATTTTGTTGCTATGGCGCGTGTAATTACCTTTGGTGAGTGAATTGTCTGACATAGGTTATTCCTGAATGGTTAAAAATAAGGACGCCTGACACGTCCTTATTTAATGGTAGGTGGTTATAGTTTGTGCTTTAAATCATCTAGCAAAGATGCCAATGCTTTATCGGTGCCATCAACGTCATTGGCGCCGCCTTGGGCGAAATCAGGTTTGCCACCGCCTTTGCCATCAAGGTCTTGGCAAAGCTGTTTGATGATATCGCCTGCCTTGACTTTGGCGGTCAAGTCCTTGCCAACACTTGCTGTCAGGGCGACTTTGCCATTTGAGACACTGGCTAATACGGCAATGCCATCGTGTAGTTTTGATTTGATATCATCTGCCAGTGAACGCAGCGATTTGGCATCCAATCCTTGAAGCTTGGCAACCAAAACTTGAGTATCATTAATGGTGATAACTTTATCCATCAATGATTTGGCTTCTAGGCTTGCCAGTTTTTGGTTGAGCTGCTCAAGCTGTTTTTCCAAATCGCGCTGTTTATCACTTAAACTTGTGATACGCGGTAATATCTCATCTCGCTTGGCTTTTAGGTTACCTGCCAAAGTGCTTAGTGTGCGTTCGCCATTTTGGATATATCGAAGCGCACCCATGCCTGTCAAGGCTTCGATACGGCGAACACCAGCGGCGATACCGCCTTCTGAGACGATCTTAAACAGACCGATATCGCCAGTTCTGTGGACATGTAGACCACCACATAGCTCGATAGAAAATGCAGAGCGGTCTTGATTTTCGCCCATGGTCAGTACGCGCACAGTGTCGCCGTACTTTTCACCAAACAAAGCCATAGCGCCTTTTTGCATGGCTGAATCGATGTCCATATGCTCAATGCTAACTTCGGTGTTCTTTTGAATTTGCTCATTGACCAAGCGTTCAACTAAGATCAAGTCATCAGCGCTGATTGAGCCATCATAAGAAAAATCAAAACGCAACACTTCACTGGACACCAAAGAGCCTTTTTGGGCGACGCCATCGCCTAATACAGTGCGCAGTGCTGCATGTAGCAAGTGGGTGGCAGAGTGGTTCTTGGCAGAGGCGCGGCGTACATCGTCAATCACTTGTGCAGCGGCATCTTGGTGATTGGAGATTTGACCCATTTTCACAGTGCCATGATGAATGACGGCATTGCCTGATTTTTTGGTATCTTCGACAGCAAAGACGCCTGATGCTGTGCTGATTTCGCCTGTTTCACCAACCTGTCCGCCGCCTTCGGCATAAAACGGTGTGGCAGACAGTACGATGACGCCTTGATCACCTTCGCTGAGTTGATCAACTTCTTTACCTTCTTGATACAAGCCGACAATGGTGGTTTGTGCTGCCAGTGACTCATAACCCAAAAACTCAGTTGGGGCATCAACTTTAATCGCAGCGGTGTAATCAATGTCAAATTTACCTGCATCGCGGGCGCGTTCACGCTGAGCTTGCATATGGATCTCAAATCCATGCTCATCAATGCTAATCTCTCGCTCACGGGCAATATCGGCAGTCAAATCGGTTGGAAAACCATAAGTATCGTAAAGCTTAAATACTGTCTCACCGTCCAACGTCTCACCGGCGCTAAGCTTGTCAAGCTCAGCTGAAAGCAGGCGCAGACCTTGTGCCAGTGTCTTGGCAAATTGTTCTTCTTCTTTTTTGATGGCGCTTTGGATTTCGTTTAGTTTTTCGTTCAGCTGTGGATAAGCTTCACCCATCTCGGCAGCCAATGCAGGCACCATGTGATAGAAAAAGGCACCATCAGCACCCAGCTTATTACCATGACGGACGGCACGGCGAATGATACGGCGTAGTACATAGCCGCGTCCTTCATTGCTTGGGCGGACACCATCTGCAATCAAGAATGAAACCGCACGAATGTGATCAGCGATGACTTTGAGCGACGCTTGACCATCATTATTGATGCCCAAAATCTCAGCAGCTGCGTTCATTAAATTGACAAAAATGCCCAATTCATAGTTGCTATGCAGGTTACCGGTGATGGCGCTGATGCGCTCAAGACCCATGCCTGTATCCACCGATGGCTTTGGCAGTGGCTCCATTGTCCCATCTTTTTGGCGATTAAACTGCATAAAAACGCAGTTCCAAACCTCGATATAGCGGTCGCCATCTTCTTCGGGCGTGCCTGGCAGTCCGCCCCAGATGTGCTCACCATGATCATAAAAAATCTCTGTGCAAGGACCGCAAGGACCTGTATCGCCCATCATCCAAAAGTTATCAGACTGATACGCGCCGCCTTTATTGTCACCGATGCGGATGATGCGCTCAGGCTCAAGTCCGATGTCTTTGCGCCAGATGTCATAGGCTTCATCATCAGTGTGATAAACGGTGACGTATAGTCGGTCTTTGGGTAAGCCCAGCCATTCATCCGAAGTCAAAAACTCCCAAGCATAAGCGATGGCACTTGCCTTAAAATAATCCCCAAAAGAAAAATTGCCCAACATCTCAAAAAATGTATGATGGCGCGCGGTGTAACCCACATTGTCTAAGTCATTGTGTTTACCGCCGGCACGCACGCATTTTTGAGATGATACCGCTCGGACATAGTCCCTTTTTTCAAGACCTAAAAAGGTGTCTTTAAACTGGTTCATGCCTGCGTTAGTGAATAACAGTGTCGGATCGTCATGGGGAATTAGGCTAGATGAATGCACATGGGTGTGCTGTTTTGAGACAAAAAAGTCAATGAATGCTTTACGAACTTCATTTAACTGCATGGTTTTCATATAAAAAATCCTTGACCAAAGGCGGCGGGTGTTTTGTATTTATGGGCTAAATTGATAGGGCAACCAAGTGGGCTTAGATAAACAAAATGCTTGTCAAAAATTACTCGTCATAGTCGCCGCAAACGATTAATTTTAGCATAAATGATGGTAAATGTAAGTGATTTATGCAGGCTTGGTGCAATTTTTGTACATAAAACCAAGCGTCATAAAAATTTCATAGAAATTTTTGAAAAATCGCTTAACATTTGTGCAAAAAAAGTGTATAAATATAGTATTCCACAATAACTATGGGGTTTTGATATGAATATGCCATTATTTAGTGTAATTTTTACAATTGCGTTTACGGTGATTATCGGTGTATTGATGATTATTGCGTTTGTGACTGGTTTTGATAAAGGTGTGCATATCATTGGTGCGGCAGTGGTTGGTGCGGTCGTAAGCCTGCCTGTGGCTTTGGTTGTCACCAAAAGAGTGAGTCAGCTGACAGGCGGTCCCAATAAGGCGCCAAAAGCCTAACCAATTACTTCTTTGGCAGCAGTTAGCGCGCCAATGTTATTAAAAGCCAGCTAAAAAATCACCGCTGAATTGATCAGCGGTGATTTTTTAATGATTGTTTATTTTAAATAATCTTTCAGATTTTTGGCTTGAGCGTCAGCATTGCCGATGTAAGTGGCAGGACTAAGATCACGCAGGCGCGCTTTGTCGTCGGCAGGCACTGCGTTTAGCTCATCGCCATCAACAAAATCTACCATCATCTGGCGTGTCATGGCTTGACCACGAGTTAACGCTTTGAGTTTTTCGTAAGGTTTTTCAACATTATAGCGGCGCATGACAGTTTGGATAGGCTCTGCCAATACTTCTTGAGCATTGTCCAAATCTTCAGCCAAGCGCTCAGCGTTAAGCTCAAGCTTGCCAATGCCTTTTAAACAAGCATCAAAAGCAATCAAGCTTTGGGCAAAACCTACGCCCATATTGCGTAAAACGGTTGAGTCAGTCAAGTCACGCTGCCAACGACTGATCGGTAATTTTTCTCCAAGATGCGCAAGCACGGCATTGGCGATACCCAAGTTGCCTTCAGAATTTTCAAAATCAATCGGATTGACTTTGTGCGGCATGGTGGATGAACCCACTTCGCCTTCTTTGAGTTTTTGTTTGAAATATCCCAACGAGATATAGCCCCAAACATCGCGGTTAAAGTCGATTAAAATGGTATTAAAACGGCGCAGCGCATCGAACAGCTCTGCCATATAGTCATGCGGCTCAATCTGTGTGGTGTATGGGTTGAAGGTCAAGCCTAAGCTTTCGACAAAGTCTTGAGAATGCTTCGCCCAGTCAATCTCAGGATAAGCTGACAGATGAGCATTGTAATTACCTACCGCGCCATTGATCTTGCCCAATAATTCAACCGCTTGGAATTGCTTGATTTGGCGGTGTAGGCGATAAGCGACGTTTGCCATTTCTTTGCCGAGCGTGGTTGGGCTTGCGGTTTGTCCATGTGTGCGAGATAGCATAGGCTGAGCGGCATGGGTATCGGCAAGTTTGGCAATCTCATCAATGATCTGCTGCATGGATGAGACCAGCGTATCACGACCTGATTTTAGCATCAGGGCGTGTGACAGATTATTGATGTCTTCAGAGGTACACGCAAAATGGATGAATTCGCCAGCATTTGCCAACTCGTCGATGTCAGCGATTTGCTCTTTTAAAAAATATTCTACTGCCTTAACGTCGTGATTGGTGGTGCGCTCAATTTCTTTGATGCGCAGGGCGTCTTGTTCGCTAAAATTGGCAACAATGGCATCTAAGCGCGCGTTGGTTTGGTCTGAAAAAGCTGGTAGCTCATCAATCTGTGGGTGGCGAGACAATGCCTGTAACCAGCGCACCTCAACAGTGACACGCGCGTGAATCAAGCCAAATTCTGACAAAAAAGGACGCAGTGCATCACACTTTGAAGCATAACGACCATCAAGCGGTGACAGGGCGGTAAGAGCAGATAAGGTCATGTACAATCCTTAAAGTGATTAATAAAAGGTTTGAGTCATTATAACAAAAGTTGATACAGTTTTGGCGGTTTATGACCCAAAAGTAGCGATGTTACACAAATTTTATGGAATTGTTCGAGAGTTTGACTTGGCTGATAAGGTGAATGTATGATGCATAAAATCAAAGGAGATGTATCATGAAACTTGAATATCATTTGACAGTCAAAGAGCTTAACCGATATTTTACTTATAAATTTGATTGGATGGTTATGCTGATAATCATCTGTGTGTTTGTTGTGGGTTTCCAGTCGGTCAATCAAGGAATGGGATTTCCTTGGATTGGGATGGGTGTATTTGTTACGACCATTGTATTGGTGTATGCGCTAATCGTTGGCTTGTTGTCGTTTTGGTGCAAGCCTGCGGTGATTGAAATCACTAATATAGGCATCCGTGAAACCATGAATGGCAAAACCAAACAGTGGGCGTGGCATAAGGTGGGTGATTTTGCACTTGATGAGCGGTATTTGACCATTAAACTTGGCGCATCCACTGCCATCATTCCGATTGAGCAAGTGGGCGTGACAGCAGCGATGGATTTTTATCACAGTATTTATCAGCAAAAACGTTTATAATGAATGGTCTGTGAATCTGCCAAATTATTTTGACATTTTGGCAATATCTTCCAATTCCAGTAAAGGTACGAAAACTGTTTTTGATAGCTCTTTATGCAAGAACTGCATTTCATCCAAAGTTAAAGTTAAGGTGGTGTTGTCGTGCAAGCCCTGTGTTAATTTTTCAATTAAAGCTTCTCGTGGGGCATTAATTTTTGTGCTTATTTTTTGCAGGTTTTGATTAAATTTATCGTTCATAAACGCTCCAATAATGACTTATCCAATTTTTGCATTACACCAGTCAATCACACCACCACCAAGACAGACTTCACCATCATAAAACACGACAGATTGCCCCAAAGTAACGGCACGCTGCGGCTCATCAAAGACGACTTTGACTTTATCACCATTTTGAAAAATGGTGCAAGTTTGATCAGGCTGACGGTAGCGAGTTTTGGCGGTGCATTTTAGACCCTCACCAAAAATTTCAGGCGGCGCACCTGTCACCCAGTCAAGCTTATAGGCGGTCAGCTCGGTGCTCTGTAGCCAAGGATGGTCATGACCTTGACCGACAATCAAACGATTATTCACCAAATCTTTGTGTAGCACAAACCAAGGCTCTTCAGGACGACCCGATACACCACCAATGCCAATACCGCCGCGCTGACCGATGGTGTAGTACATGAGGCCATCATGTGCACCGATCCGCACACCATCATCGGTGTAGATATCACCTTTTTTGGCGGGCAGATAAGTTTGTAAAAAGTCTTTAAACTTACGCTCACCGATAAAGCAAATACCTGTTGAGTCTTTTTTCTTGGCGGTTGCCAAATGATATTTTTCGGCGATGGCGCGCACTTCGGGTTTTTCAAGCTCGCCGACAGGAAATAGCGTGCGTGCGATCTTATCCCCTGATACAGCGTGCAAAAAATAGCTTTGATCTTTATTGTTATCCAATCCACGCATGAGCTTAGCGACACCCTTGGTGGCGTGACTTCTGCGAGTATAGTGACCCGTGGCAATAAAATCTGCCCCCAAGGTGATGGCATAATCCAAAAACGCTTTGAATTTGACTTCTTTGTTGCACAAAATATCAGGATTTGGGGTGCGACCTGCGCCATATTCTGCCAAAAAATGCTCAAAAACCCGATCCCAATACTCCATCGAAAAGTTAGCGGTGTGTAGCACAATGCCAATCTTATCCGCCACCGCCTGCGCATCTGCCAAATCGGTCATGGCAGTGCAGTACTCTGTGCCGTCGTCTTCTTCCCAGTTTTTCATAAATAAGCCTTCAACATCAAAGCCTGCTTGCTTTAATAATACGGCAGAAACCGAAGAATCGACACCGCCAGACATACCGACGATGACCTTGATGTCTTTTGGGGATTTATTTAGGCTGGGCGCGACATCGAGAAGCGTAAATGGGGTAGTTGTCATAGATGATAAAATACTGAAATAAAATGGATGATGCCAAAAATAAACTGGCTAAAATGATCAAAAATGGCAAATTTGACTGCCAAAGCTTTGCATTATTATAACATTTATTTGTGCTATAATTGGTGAATTTCAATGGTAACTCAAAGGTTTTTATGCTAAGAATTGGTCAAGGGTTGGATGTACACGCATTTACAGACGGTGATTTTGTGACGCTTGGTGGCATACAGGTAGCGCACACGCACGGCATCAAGGCGCACTCTGATGGCGATGTGCTTTTACATGCCTTATCAGATGCACTGCTTGGGGCGTTGGCGCTTGGGGATATTGGACAGCATTTTCCTGATACCGATGATGCGTATAAAGGTGCGGACAGTAAAGTGCTGCTTCAGCATGTGTATGAGCTGGTCAAATCAAAAGGGTATGAGCTTGTCAATGCTGATATGACGGTGATTTGTGAATTACCAAAACTATCACCGCATAATCTTGCCATGCGTGAATGCATCGCAGGCGTTTTGGATGTTGATGTGGACTGTATCAGCATCAAAGCCACGACTAATGAGAAAATGGGTTATTTGGGGCGCGGTGAGGGGATTTTTGCCAGCAGTGTGGTGCTTCTACAAAAAGTGAGTGCCAATCATGAATAAAAATACGGCACTTGTTTTAATAGATTTGCAGCTTGGTTTTGATGACGCGAGCCGTTGGGGCGGCAATCGTAATAATCCTGACTGCGAAAAGGTGTGTCATCAGCTTTTAAAGCAGTGGCGCAACTATGATCTGCCGATTTTTCATATCCGCCATAATTCCACGAATCCCGACTCTGCGTTACACCCCAGCCATTCAGGCAATCAGTTCAAACCATTGACTGCGCCATTAGCCGATGAAATTGTCATTGAAAAAACGGTTAATTCTGCATTTATTGGCACCAATTTTCATCAATTATTAACCGATAATCACATCTCCCAACTGGTGCTGGTGGGGCTGACTACGAATCATTGCGTCTCTACAACGGCAAGAATGGCGGGCAATTTAGGGTTTGAGGTAGTGGTGGTCGAAGATGCAACGGCGACTTTTGATAGGGTGGGTTTTGATGGCAGGCAGTATGACAGCCAGACAGTGCATCAGATTAGCCTTGCCAATTTACATGGTGAATTTGCCACCGTCATGAATAGCCAACTGATTTTGAGTGATAAATTTTGGCAAAATCTTGAAAATAGCGTATAATCAGACAATCGCTTATCAAATCATTTGGAGAAATTATGACTCAGATCAATCCAGAAATTAAAACACTGATCGAAAATCAAATCAAAGATCATGCCGTTTTGTTATACATGAAAGGTACGCCGCAGTTTCCACAGTGTGGCTTTTCGGCGCGCGCGGTGGAAGTGCTGACACAAATTGGTCGCCCATTTGCATTTGTGAATATTTTGGAAAATCCTGAAATTCGCTCAACTTTGCCACTGATCGCAAATTGGCCAACTTTCCCACAGCTTTGGGTGAATGGCGAGCTGATCGGCGGTAGCGACATCATTTTACAGATGTATCAAGCTGGCGAGCTTAAGCCACTGATCGAAGAGCACAGCCCAGAAGTCTGATGACTGAAGCATGCTCATGAACGACCGCTGATAAAATTGGCGGTCGTTTTTTAAATTAGATTGAATTGTTGACTGGTATTATCTACAATGACAAGCACACTTTTTTAAGATCAATCAACTAAAGCGAAGGAGTGCGTATGACCAAAACTTATCTATTGACCGTATTGGCAATCTCTATGGCGATCTCGGGGTGCCAAGCCATCGGTGGCAATCAGGCAAAGACTGATGATCAGCCTACTGGCATCGTAGGCGCTGACGCTCACGCCCCTGAGCGCGCAACAGGGCTGACCGAACAAAGACAGGTGATTGCCAGTGATTTTATGGTGGCGTCAGCCAATCCACTGGCAACGCAAGCAGGCTATGATATCTTAAAGCAAGGCGGCAGTGCTGCAGATGCGATGGTAGCAGTGCAGACCACGCTAAGCTTGGTGGAGCCACAATCGTCAGGCTTGGGCGGCGGTGCATTTGTGCTGTATTGGGATAATAGCGCCAAAACGTTGACCACCTTTGATGGGCGTGAGACGGCACCGATGCGCGTGACGCCAGAGCTGTTTTTGGATAAAGAAGGTCAGCCATTGAAATTTATGGAAGCGGTGGTGGGCGGTCGCTCGGTTGGGACGCCTGCCATCCCTAAGCTGATGGAGGCAGTGCATCAGCGCTATGGCGTATTGCCCTGGAAAGCGCTATTTGACACACCGATCAATTTGGCAAAGCAAGGCTTTGAGGTGTCGCCAAGGCTTGCCATTTCAGTTGAGCAAAATCAGCAATATTTGTCCCGCTATCCAGAAACCGCTGCTTATTTTTTGCCAAATGGTATGCCGCTAAAAGCAGGCAGTTTACTAAAAAATCCAGATTTTGCTGACAGTGTTCAGGCATTGGCAACCCAAGGTGCAAAAGCTCTACACACGGGCAAATACGCCCAAAATATCGTGTCGGCTGTCCAAAACGCTAAGGATAACCCAGGTCAATTATCCTTACAAGATTTGTCTGATTATCAAGTGGTAGAGCGTCCGCCCGTTTGTGTGACTTATCGTGTTTATGAAGTATGCGGCATGGGTGCGCCGAGCTCAGGCGGGATTGCGGTGGGTCAGATTTTGGGTATTTTAAATGAATTTTCGCCCAACCAAGTGGGATATGACGCCGAAGGCTTGCGCCGCTTGGGTGATGCCTCTAGGCTTGCCTTTGCTGATCGTGATGTCTATTTGGGCGATCCTGATTTTGTACCTGTACCGACTCACCAGCTGATTTCCAAAGACTACCTAAAACAGCGTAGCCAGCTGCTTGAGCAGTCGGATAAAGCGCTGCCCAGCGTATCTGCAGGTGATTTTATTCGTGAATGGGTGTCTGCAAAAGCGATTGAGCTGCCTTCCACCAGTCATATTTCAATTGTGGATAAGGCAGGGAATGTGCTGTCTATGACGACTTCTATAGAAAATGCGTTCGGCTCAACCTTGATGGCAAATGGTTATCTGCTCAATAATGAGCTGACGGACTTTAGTTTTGAGCCGACACAGCAGGGCAGACAGGTTGCCAATCGTGTTGAGCCTGGTAAGCGACCACGCTCTTCAATGGCACCAACCATTGTATTCAAAGAAGGCAAACCTTATATGGCGATTGGATCTCCAGGTGGCAGTCGAATCATCGGCTATGTCGCGAAAACGATCGTGGCGCATAGTGACTGGAATATGCCCATCCAAGATGCCATCAGTGCACCCAATTTATTAAACCGCTTTGGTAGCTATGAGCTAGAAGCAGGCACAGCTGCCACCGAGTGGCAACAAGCCTTAACTGACTTGGGCTATAAGACTGAGGTGCGTGAGCTTAATTCTGGCGTTCAAGCCATCGTTATAGAGCCAAGCAGACTGGTGGGCGGCGCCGATCCACGCCGAGAAGGTCGAGTGATGGGCGATTAGGGACTAGGCTTGTATTTTGTGAATTTGACCTCATTAAGTAACTAATCAAACATGGGGAAAATTATGACAAATCAAACAAAAGTACAAGCCATCAAGCAAGTTTCTGAGCAGATTTTGACAATTTGTGAGACGCCAAACACTGCACTGCAAGCCATCCATCTGATATTACAACATGGCGGCGCAGGCGAGCTGTCTTGGCAAGTGGTGTATAATCGCGTGATGGCTGATGAAGATGTGATCGGTGCCAGTTATTTGGTTGATTTTGCACAGACTGCCGAAAACTTACCCTTTGATGTGCTGCCTTTGATCAGTTTAGTATTAGAAAAGGGTGATGACGCACTCAAAGCCGCCATGTTAGACAAACTGCCTGACGACGCTAAAGAAAACTTGCGCATCATGGGCTATATGTCTTAGCTTTTTAAGTATCTTTTTGGTCAAAAACCATTCATAAAAAATCACTCATCAGGTAACTGATGAGTGATTTTTATGTTATTTATGTCGGCGTGGGGGTAAACCTGTATGCTGGCTAAGCACTTGCCCCTTTTTGGGCTGCCCAGACGGTTTATTGGTGTGATGAGCCTGAGGCTTTTGGGTGCGTCTTTTGATGCTGTCGCCTTGCTGAGATGAGTTTTTCTTACGCGCTGACGTATAATTACCGCCAGTGCCTACTGGCTGATAAGTCGGGATGAGATGGCGTTTGGAATTACCGATCAAATCACTGCGCCCCATGTCTTTTAAGGCTTGGCGAAGTAGCTCCCAATTATTGGGATCGTGATAACGCAAAAATGCCTTATGTAGGCGGCGGCGCTTTTCACCTTTGACGATATCAACATCTTCACAGTGACGCGCTACCTTAGATAACGGATTTTTCTCGCTATAATACATCGCTGTGGCTGTCGCCATGGGCGATGGATAAAAGGTTTGTACTTGATCCGCTCGAAAGCCGTTTTTCTTCAGCCAAATTGCCAAATTTATCATATCATAGTCACTGGTGCCAGGATGGGCTGCGATAAAATAGGGAATCAAATACTGCTCTTTGCCTGCTTCACGACTGTAGCGCTCAAACATCTGCTTAAAGCGATCATACGTGCCAATGCCAGGCTTCATCATTTTGGATAAAGGCGCAGCTTCGGTGTGTTCGGGGGCGATCTTCAAATAGCCGCCAACATGATGCGTTACCAGTTCCTTGACATATTCAGGACTTAAGACTGCCAAATCGTAGCGTAGACCTGAGCTGATGAGAATTTTTTTGACGCCTGGGAGTTGGCGTGCCTTGCGATACAGCTGAGTGAGCGGCGCATGGTCGGTGTGCAGATTTTGGCAGACACCAGGGAAGACACAAGATGGCTTGCGGCAATTACGCTCAATCTCAGGATCTTTACAGTGCAGGCGATACATATTGGCAGTCGGACCGCCAAGATCAGAGATGATGCCTGTAAAATTGGGCGCAGTATCACGGATAGTTTCAATTTCTCTTAAGATGGATTCTTCGGAGCGATTTTGGATAATGCGTCCTTCGTGCTCGGTGATTGAGCAAAATGTACAGCCGCCAAAGCAGCCGCGCATGATATTCACCGAAAACTTAATCATATCAAAAGCAGGAAAGCGCGCGTCGCCGTAGCTTGGATGAGGCAGGCGCGCGTAAGGCAGATCAAAAACGGCGTCTAGCTCTTCGGTGGATAATGGCAGCGCAGGCGGATTTAGCCAAACATCGCGATCGCCGTGGCGCTGTACAAGCGCTCGGGCATTACCAGGATTGGTCTCAAGATGCAAAATACGGTTAGCATGCGCATAAAGAACGCGATCGTTGGCAACTTCTTCAAACGACGGCATACGAATCACTGAAAGCTCGCGTGGCGGCAGCTTATGCTTGATGGCTTTGGAGGATTGTAATTGAACCACCTGTGTGTCATCGGGCAGATCATCGCCTGCTTTGACGATGATATCCTTGACAATGTCTTTATTAAAATTGGTGTACTGAGGGGATTTTTGTTTTTCGATGTCGCAATCGGCGACATCTTCAGTCATCACATAAGGATTGATGATAGGATCGACGCGACCGATGCTATCGACATCATTGCTGGCGATTTCTATAAAATTTGCTTTTAGATGGCGATTGGATTTATTTAAAATAAACGCTGTGCCTCGCACATCGACGATGTTCTTGATGGATTCGCCTCGTGCTAAGCGATGCATGATTTCGATCAAAGCGCGCTCACCGTTGCCATACACCAAAAGATCAGGCTTAGCATCCATCAGCACCGAGCGGCGCACTTTGTCTGACCAATAGTCATAATGCGCAATCCGCCTTAGGCTGCCCTCAATACCGCCAAGAATGATCGGTACATCTGAATAAGCCTCGCGGCAACGCTGACAATACACTGTTGCTGCGCGATCAGGTCGCTTATTAGGCTCATTATTTGGCGAATACGCATCATCGGAGCGGATTTTACGATCGGCGGTATAACGGTTGATCATCGAATCCATATTGCCCGCTGTGACCCCAAAGGCAATGTTAGGCTTACCAAGCACTCGAAAAGCGTCTGGTGATGTCCAGTCTGGCTGAGCGATGATGCCGACGCGAAAGCCTTGGGCTTCAAGGGTGCGTCCAATCACGCCTGAACAAAACGATGGATGATCGATATAAGCATCACCGCACACCAAAATAAAATCACAGCTGTCCCAGCCGAGCATGTCCATTTCTTCTCGGCTCATCGGTAAAAATGGCGCAGGTTCAAAGCAAGACGCCCAATATTTGTCATAATCTAAAATATTCTTGGCGGTTTGGCGGTGTTTGTAGGCGGTGGACATGACTAACCCAAAATTTTTACTTGAAAATTTCTCATTTTAACATGAATAAATTTCAAATGCTTAAGTTTATGGGTTTTAATAAACCAAAACGCACCATTTGGCAATAAAGCATCCGCCAAATCATAAGATGGGCTTGATGTCCATTTGTGATGCAATAAAAAGCCTGCTGTAAATTTGCAGGCGATTTATAGATAGTTAATGGTTTTCTTTGGCGTGGTTTAGAGTGTACTTTGGGATTTCGATGACTAAATCTTCATTAGCAACGATGCATTGGCAAGATAGGCGTGAATCTGGCTCAAGCCCCCAAGCGCGATCTAATAAGTCGCCTTCGATGTCGTCCATCTCCTCTAGGCTATCAAAGCCTTGGCGGACGACGACGTGGCAAGTGGTGCATGCTTTGGACATGTCGCAGGCGTGTTCAATTTTAATGCCGCGATCAAGCATGGCTTCACACAGATTTTCGCCGGGATTAACTTCAATGGTTGTGCCTTCTGGGCAGATTTCGTGATGCGGTAAAATGGTTACAACGGTCATGAGTTTCTCTTATTAATGCATTAAAATTTTAAAATGAATCAAATCAACGATCACTTACCAATCGCTGGTGCGTGTGCCAGCAAGGGCATCTTTGACATTTTTATCCATGATCACACTGGCGAAATGGTCGCTATGCACCTTCAAGGCTTTGATGGCTTGATCAATGACTGCTTTGTCATCAGTGGTAAGGGCATCTGTCGTCGCTTGCATGTGATGGCGCAAATTGGCTTGGTCTTCATCGCTCAGCAGATCGGCAAATTCAGCCAAGGCTGATTGCAGAGCAAGCAGCTCTCTTTCGGCTTCGACTTTGGTTTCGATCAGCATACGAGCGGCTTTGTCTTCAGCGGCATGAATGAAACCTGCTTGCAAAAGCTGCTCTTGTTGCTCTTCAGACAGACCGTAGCTTGGACTGACCTGGATTTGGCTGACGATATCGGTTGTGGTCTCGCGGGCAGACACGGTCAATTGTCCATTGGCATCGATGGCGTAGGTTACCTCAACGCGCGCCAAGCCTGCCTTCATCGGCGGAATGCCATGTAGCTCAAAGCGTGCCAATCCTCGGCAATCCGCTACCGTATCACGCTCACCTTGCACCACTTGGATGATCATACCCGTCTGACCATCTTGATGTGTGGTAAAAACTTGACGGCGAGTCACAGGAATGGGCGTGTTACGCGGAATGATCACTTCCACCAGTCCGCCCATGGTCTCAATACCAAGTGACAGCGGCGTGACATCTAATAATAGCAGGGCATCTTTGGATTGGTTGATCAGCTGATCGGCAGCGATACTAGCTCCGATCGCCACGACTTCATCTGGATTGATGCTGCACAAAGGCACACGCCCAAAATGCGCCTCCACAGCGTCTCGTATCACAGGCATGCGTGTGGAGCCGCCCACTAAAATGATGTCATTTAAGGCGGATTTATCCACTTTGGCGTCTAGCATCACCTGCTCACAAGACTGCAGGGTGCGACGAATCACAGGCTCGATGATCTGGCTTAAAGTGGCATTATCCAAACTAACTGATACTGGCGTATTGGCAATATTAAGCTCAATCAAAACGCTATCTTGCTCACTTAAAGCTTGTTTATAGGTTTTGGCAAGTTTTGCTAAACGAGATTTTTCTGAATGATCGATGTCCGCTGGATTGAGATTGGCGGTTTTGATCAGCCAGTTCGCGATTAGACGGTCAATATCATCACCACCAAGTGCCGAGTTGCCGCCTGTGGCAAGCACTTCAAAAACGCCATCGGACAAGCGAAGGAGTGATACATCAAAAGTCCCACCACCAAGGTCATAGACCAA
The DNA here is from genome assembly GCF_002014965.1 of Moraxella canis. GTDB lineage: Bacteria > Pseudomonadota > Gammaproteobacteria > Pseudomonadales > Moraxellaceae > Moraxella > Moraxella canis. The sequence goes on along the minus strand of NZ_MUXT01000001.1, from coordinate 86,938 downwards.
ATAGTTGCCTTGAGCGGTGTTTTTATCGATCCCGTAAGCAATCGCTGCAGCGGTGGGTTCATTGAGCAAGCGGAGCACGGTCAAGCCTGCAGCGGTGGCGGCATCCTTGGTGGCGGTACGCTGTGCATCATCAAAATAGGCAGGTACTGTAATGACCGCACCTTGGATGCTGTCGGGTGGCAGAGCGGCAGCGGCATGATTTTTTAGGTGTTTTAGGATATGCGCTGAAGTTTCCACAGGTGATTTTTCACCTTGAGCGGTCACGAACGCCGGCATGGTCTTGTCATTACCAGCAAGCGTATAAGGATGAGAAAATTTAATGTCAGACTTAGCACGCCCCATAAAGCGCTTGGCGGAGATGATGGTATTTTTCAAATCATCAGCATAAGCCAAGGCAGCATTACCCACCACAGGCACGCTGCTTTTATTGCCATAATAAACCACGGAAGGTAGCAGTGGCGAATCGCCAAAGGGCAGGGCATTGGCGCGACCTGAGCGCACGACCGCCACCAAAGAATGTGTTGTGCCCAAATCAATGCCAAGGGCATAACGGTGCTGGTGGGGGTTTTTGCTTTGATTGGGTTCGCTGATTTGTAATAAAGACATGATGAATTCTTATACTGGCTAATATGGCTAAAAATAAGAGCTTAAGTGATTCGGCATTAGCCTAAAAGTCACTTAAAATGTGTGCATTATACGGTAATTACTAAGCTTTTAAAATCCTGCTACGCCAAAAGTTTGATAAAAGCGGTCTGACTATACATACAAATCATCGTCATCATTACTTTGAGATAATGAGTCGGTGACTTTAGCGTCGACATCGACCAATAGCTTACCAAGGAATTGAAGCTTACGCGTCGCATCCATGGCTTCTGCCCAGGCTTGATTTTGATAATTTTGTACAAATCTTGCGGATTGATCTTTGCTCAGTACCTGAACTTGACTTGAGATTTGATCCAAAGCCGATCTGTCATTTGTTGCATCCAAGCGAATGCGCAAGTCCATCATCTCATCCAAAAAATCCCAATCATCAATGGATTGTGACAGATCCACCGTCTGATCGGACAGCTCAAGCATATACGCCGCTCGGCTGTCGTCATGAAAGAGAATTTGATAAGCGTGATTGATGAGTGAAGCTTGGTTAGTACTGGTCTTATTGGTATCTACGCGATCGGGATGATGCTGTTTTTGTAGTGATAATAATGCTGATTTTAAGGCGTTTTTATCAATATCAAATTCGATAGGCAATCCAAATAAACCAAAAAAATTAGCCTCACTCATCATAAGCTCCTTATCAAGATTGGCGGTCAAACGGTGAATGACTCGCCGCAGCCGCATTCGCCCGTTTGATTGGGATTGGTGAACTTAAAGCCAGAATTGAGACCTTCTGTCACATAGTCCATTTGTAGCCCATTTAAATATACCAAGCTTTTTGGGTCAACGAATACCGAAACGCCTTGAGATTCAAAACGCTCATCGGTACCGTTTGGATCATCAACAAACTCAAGTACATAAGCAAGACCAGAACATCCTGCCGTACGCACACCGACTCGGATGCCCACGCCGCTGCCACGATTTTCAAGGAAATCCTTGACATGTTGTGCGGCGCGTGTGGTTAAACTGATCATAGTTACTCCTTAATTAACCAAAATTGGCAAGTTTGCTCAATTAAATTCAATACAATCAAACAAATTATGCTTGCGCTTTGGTTTGATAATCTTCAATGGCTGCCTTGATGGCATCTTCTGCCAAAACAGAGCAGTGCACCTTAACAGGTGGCAGAGCAAGCTCTTCGGCGATGTCTTTATTCTTGATGGCAGCGGCTTGATCCAGTGTCTTGCCTTTGAGCCATTCGGTAACCAATGAGCTTGAAGCGATCGCAGAGCCGCAGCCATAGGTTTTAAATTTCGCATCTTCGATGATGCCATCATCGCTGACTTGAATTTGTAGGCGCATCACATCGCCACACGCAGGCGCGCCTACCATACCAGTACCGACATTTTTAGCGGCTTTATCTAAATTGCCCACATTGCGTGGATTTTCATAATGATCGATGACTTTGTCTGAATATGCCATAAATTTCTCTCTTAAAAGTTAGGTTCATGCATAAAACCTTGCGTCTGCTGGATTTTATGTCGAAATTAAGCTTGTATCAGCTGAGCGTCTATCCTTTAATCCGCCCAGCCAGCCGTTATCTTAGTGTTCTTGCCATTCTACGGTATTTAGATCAATCCCTTCTTTGAACATATCCCAAAGCGGTGATAATTCGCGCAGCTTATCCACGGCTTCGTGAATTTGGGTCAATACCAAGTCAATGTCTGCCTCGGTCGTATAGCGACCAAAGCTAAAACGAATCGATGAATGAGCCAGCTCATCAGGGCGTCCAATCGCACGCAGCACATACGAAGGCTCAAGGGTGGCTGAGGTGCAGGCTGAACCTGAAGACACTGCCAAGTCTTTAAGGCTCATCATCAAGCTTTCGCCTTCAACGAAGTTAAAGCTGACATTTAGGACATTGGGTACACCGTGTTCAATTGAGCCATTTAAGTAAACTTCTTCGATGTCTTGTAAGCCATTCCAAAGCTTGTCACGCAGCGCCTTGATATGCGCCTGGTCTTCATCAAAACGCTGTACAGACAGAGCAAATGCCTCTCCCATACCAACGATTTGATGAGTCGCTAATGTACCTGAGCGCATACCACGCTCATGACCGCCGCCGTGCTGTTCAGCCTTGATGCGAACGCGCGGCTTACGACCGACATACAGAGCGCCGATGCCTTTTGGTCCGTAGATTTTGTGACCGCTAAAGCTCATCAGATCCACTTTTAGCTCGCCTAGGTTGATCTTGATTTTGCCGACCGCTTGGGCAGCGTCCACATGAAATAGCACACCTTTTGCGCGCGTGATCTCGCCAATGCCAGCGATATCGGTGATGGTACCAAGCTCATTATTGACCGCCATCAGACTCACCAAAATGGTGTCATCACGCAGCGCCTGCTCAACTTGCTCAGGGTGGATCAAGCCTGTGCCTGCTTCAGGCTCAAGATACGTGATCTCAAAGCCTTCTTGCTCAAGCTGACGGCAGGTATCTAGCACTGCTTTATGCTCAATCTTACTGGTGATGATGTGCTTGCCACGACCTTCATAAAAATGTGCCACGCCTTTGATCGCCAAGTTATCCGACTCGGTCGCACCTGAAGTAAACACAATCTCTCTTGGGTCAGCGCCAACGGTTTCGGCGATTTGTAAGCGTGCGTTTTCAACCGCTTCTTCTGCTTGCCAGCCAAAACCGTGCGAGCGTGAAGCAGGGTTACCAAAAGTACCATCAAAAGTAAGGTACTTAACCATTTTGTCTGCTACTTCCTTAGCGACAGGTGTGGTAGCGGCATAATCTAAATATATCAATGAAGTCTGGCTCATGCTGGATTCCCGATTAAATTAATTGTTGTGATTTGTGATTTGTCTTTTTCATAGCCATTCATGCGATTCACCTGAATGTCTGCAATGGCTTGAGTGTTTTTGGTTTCTAAGAGTTGAGCGAGCGTCACTTTTCTTAGATACGTTTCAATATGATTGGATAAATTATGCCATAAATCATGAGTTAAGCACATCGCACCATCATGACAGTCGCCTTTACCGCCACACTGAGTGGCATTGATGCTTTCGTCGACTGCAGTAATAATACTCATAATATCAATATCTTCAAGCGGTTTTGCTAGATGATAGCCGCCTGAAGCACCACGAGTACTATTAACCAACCCTTTTTTGCGCAACTTTGAAAACAGCTGCTCTAAATAAGATATGGAGATGGATTGGCGTTTGGCAATGTCTGATAAAGACACTGCGCCTTGATGGCGACTCTCTTGGACAGCCAAATCCAATAAGGCAGTGACGGCATACCGTCCACGAGTTGTTAAACGCATTTGAATACTTCCATAATTGCCTAATTCTGATCCATACAATCATGCATCAGAATTTGGGTGGTGAATGGCAGTATTATAATAATTCCGAGTAAATAGGTCAAGATTAAAGCAATAAAAAATCCATCAGATATTTTAATCCAATGGATTGATTTTACTCAATTTGCTATATTATAACAAAAACTAAGCCGATCAGGTTAAATGAAAAAATGGGCAACGATACTCACCACCGCTACAACGATCGCAACGATCATGGCAATGAATGTGGATTTATTTTTGCTTTTTTGTTCAGCTAACTGTATGGCTAAGCGTTTATTTTCCATAGATAACGCATCAATACGCTCAGCTTGCTCATTGATTTTTAATTGATAATTGGCAATTTTTTCCGCTTTTTCTTCGGGGGTGGGTTTTTGTTTGTTGCCGCCTGTGAATTTGGCTAAGGCATTATGAATTGCACCGCCAATGCCCATGCGCACCATCAACGCTTTTAGATTTTCGACCAATGCTGCATCGCCACGAATTTGCAGGGCATCGACATGATCAGGATTGTGATTGATTAAGGCATTGATCAGCTGAAAGCTATAACCATTGATGGTGACGTCAGCTGCAGGTTTATCTTCGGGTAATTCGCTGTCTAATAAAATCCCCCGATAACCAAAGGTGGCATAAATGGTGATGTGAGGTAAATACGAGCGAATGCAGACAACTGTACCTGCCTTGGCAAGCGGATAAGCCAATTGGCGTAATTTTGGATCAAAGCGTAACATTAATGTCAGTGCAGACTCAACAAAAATTAATACAATGCTCAGCAGGCTTTTTGAGACGATGCCTCCGCTAGAATGAGTGTTTGCTGTATTTGAATTCTCGGTTGTCATTGGATTTTCCTAAAATAATAACTCTAATTTTAATCGCACATTACCAGTCGAATAGATCAAAAATATCATCAAAGCCGATGCGCTGCCCTAGATTTTCAAGCTTTAAGATACCGACGCTTGGAGTGGGTGTCAATATTGCAAATGTTACCGCTAAGCCAAAACCTGAATGAAAGCCTGGTGTGATCAATAAATTTTGTTCATATTACTGCATATTTGGGCATAAAAATAGCATTTTTTTACAGCTTTTACATAAAAATATGTAATTTTACTTGCTTATTGTTACTGTGCTTGTTATAAAGGTAGCCATGGCTTTGCACGATTTTGCCTGATATTTATAAATTTTTGTTAGGTTTGGGTATTAAACCATAAAATTTTTGCAATTTTTCTGCAAAATTTTGTATTTAGCACTTGTAAAAGCTCGGGGATGCTTTTAAAATGCGTTGTTATAAAGATGCTTTGGTAACTTAGCAGAATCATTTGAAAAAGTTTCATTCATTGTAAAGAGGATATCTTATGAATAAGTCTGAATTGGTAGATAGCATTGCACAAAGTGCTGGCCTAACCAAAGAGCAAGCTGCCAAAGCGGTTAGTGCTTTTACTGAAAGCGTTCAAGGCGCATTACAGCGTGGTGATGACGTTGTATTGGTTGGCTTTGGTACTTTCAGTGTCAAAGAGCGTGCTGCTCGCGTAGGCCGTAACCCAAAAACTGGCGAAGAGATCCAAATCGCAGCCAGCAAAGTACCTAGCTTTAAAGCAGGTAAAGGTCTAAAAGAATCAGTGAACTGATTGACTTAAGTGATGAAATAAAAAAGCTGCTCTATTTGGGCGGCTTTTTTTATGTCAAGCATAAAAGATATTTAAATAAATAACCCAAATAAAAAGCTCATCTTGGATTACAAAAAGTGTTTTGAGAAATCTTATAAATTAGCGTATGATATGTAAGTTTTATTGTCACTATTTTATTTGTAACACCGACTGATTTGTAGAGTATAGCAAACCTATGGAAAATATGCGCAACTTCTTAAAAAGCTGGCCGGGTCGGCTGGTTTTGATAGGCACTTTGATACCAATGGCTTTTTTGGGCGTGGGCACGTTTGGCGGTCCATCGATTCAGCCAAATGAGCTGATTAAGGTGGGTGATCAAGTGGTGGATGTCGCAACTTTTCAAGCCGAGGTCAATGCTGAGCGCAATGCCTTGATTGAGCAGGGTATCGATGCCAGTTTGATCAATGAGCAAGCACTACAGCAGCTGATCTTAAAGCGATTAACTGATAAAGCACTGCTTGAAAATCAGGCGTCGTATTTGGGCATGACGGTTTCTGATGAGATGCTGACGCAGATTTTGCAGAGCTATGAAGTTTTTCATGATAATGGACAGTTTTCAAATGATCGTTTTGCCGCTTATCTACAGCAAAATGGTCTGACCAAAGATGCTTTATTCGCCATTGAACGACTGCGATTAAGTTTGCGCCAGCTGATTACCAGTATCGTTGGCACCGCAATTTATCCAAACAGTGAAGTTTCAAAATTGATTGATTTACAATTGGAGGCGCGCGAGGTTTGGGTGCATCGATATCATTGGCAGGATTATGTGGATCAAGTACAAATCAGCGATGCGCAAATCCAAGCTTATTTTGATGAACACCAAGATAAGCTGATCAAGCCTGCGACAGTGGATCTAAGCTACATTGAATTGGATCCAAATGTGTTGAATGTTGAGACGCCAACCGAACAAGAAATCAGCGCACAGCACGCCGCCTATCTTCGAGAAAATGGCATGACAGACGGTCGGGAGTTGGCACAGATTTTATTGACAGGTCCAGATGCTCAAAAGCGTGCTGCTGAAATCCAAGCTAAACTGGATGCTGGAGAGTCTTTTGAGGCGTTGGCCAAAGTTCATTCTGATGACCCAAGTGGCTCAAATGGTGGTGTGATTGGCAGCTTTAATCCTTCGGTATTCGGAGAGCATGCCGCTGGGGTTGAGCAGGCTTTGTCAGGGTTGGGTGTTGGTCAGATCAGTCAGCCTGTCCAAACAGGATTTGGTTATCATATCTTTAAGGTGACTAAAGTCAGCGACAATGCGCCGAATATCGCCAGTATGCGCGATCAATTGATGGATAGAGCCGCCAAACTTAAGCGCGACCAAGCATTTGCAGATCTATCTGCTCGGATTAACACCATGGCAACTGATGGCATGGGAGTGGCTGATATTGCCAAAGAAGCTGGTGTGGAAGTGAAGCAAATCACCGCCTATCCACAAACCAATAATACAACAGCATTGCCACAGCCGGCAGTGATCGCCGCCGCTTTTGACGATTTCACCATTCAAGATCAAGGCGTAAGCCCAAATATTTCTTTGGGTGAGAAAAATGTTTGGGTGCAGCCGACGAATTATGAAGCAGAGCGCCCATTGACATTTGAGGAAGCCAAGGCACAGATCAAACAAACGCTAGCCAAACAAAAAGCCATTGAGCTTGCGATGGCAGATGCCCAAAGAGTCGCCGATGAAGCTAAAACTTCTGGCGTGGCTGCTTTGACGACCACCGCTGCCAATATTGGTCTGGCGACACGCATGAGTCCTTTATTAAGCCCGCTTGAGCTTGCCAGTTTGTTCCTAAATCGCAGCGCAGAGGGTCATGACGTTTGGGCGACACAAACCGAAGAAGGTGCGAGCGTCATTGTGGGCGGTCCGGTGAATCAAAGCAGCGAATCTCAGCTGTCAGATGCTGATCGTCTGCGTGCTGTGGCGGTGATCCGAGATAATGTCGGTGCCGATCAGTTAGAGGACTATGTGCATTATTTGCGTGAAAGCAGCGAGCTTGTTATCAACCAAGATGCGCTCAAGGCACAGCAGTTTTAACCAAGCTTTCATGCTTAAGCTGTATTGAATCAGTAAAAGCCCAAAATTTTGGGCTTTTCTTTATACGATTCTAAAGTAGTGCATCGGTTTTTGCCGCCATGATAAAGTCATTTTGGTGTAAGCCGCCTGCTTCGTGCGACCACCACGTCACCGTCACCTGCCCCCATTCGACAAGTAAAGCAGGGTGGTGACCTGCGTCTTCGGCGATCTCGCCAACTTGATTGGCAAAATCAAGTGCTTTTTTAAAATTTTTAAATGAATATACTTTGGTCAGCCGATCAATATGATCAACAGTGATGATATGCCAGTCTGATAACTGATCGAGAAAGCTTTGGTATGCTTCTGGTTGTATGAGTGGCGCGCCGACACTGCAGGCTTGGCAGGTCTGATTTTTTAGTGATGTTGACATCATTTCTCCTTAAGTGTTGGGTGATCCATTGTCCATTAAGCTTGGATGCATCGGATACATACCATCGATTTTGGCTGTCTCGATGGCGGATAGTAGCTGATTTTCATCCAAATAAAAAAGCTCATCAGGGTTTTTGATGACATAATAAATGGGCTGCAGCTTATCAATGCGATATGGTGTACGAAGCACATCATTGAGCCGAAATTCTCGATATTCTGGCGCATCGCTTAAGGCGTATAGGGTCTCTTTGGGCGAGCTTAGAATACCGCCGCCGTAGATGCGCAGACCTTGCTTTGTTTCCATCAGCCCGAATTCCATCGTAAACCAATATAAGCGCGCCAAAAAACCACGCGTCTTTTGATCGGCTTTTTTGCCAAGTTTTCCATAAGTATGGGTAAATCTAGCAAAAGCAGGGTGGGTGAGTAAAGGGCAATGTCCGACAACTTCATGAAAAATATCCGGCTCTTGGATATAATCAAAATCTTCACGAGAGCGAATGAAGGTCGCCACCGGAAATTTTTGCGCGGCTAACAGCTCAAAAAACTTAGCAAAAGAAATCAAAGCAGGCACTATAGCGGTCGCAAATCCTGTGTGCTTTTGTAGGACTTGATCAATGTCATTGAGCTGAGGGATTTTTTGAGCACACAAAGACAATTCATCAAGCCCATCCAGATAATCTTGGCAGGCGCGATTTTGGATGCTGTGCTGATGTCTGGTAAATAAATCTTGCCAAATCCGATGCTCTTCATCACTGTAGTGAATGACACCAAATTCATCCGGCATACGAGCCTGATAGCGTGTGTGTTGACTCATAACATTCCTTTGCATGACTTTTATATGATAGATTATTAAGTGAATTATTGTGCACTTTTATTCTTTTATCATAAGTAAAAAGACCGGATCTGTCTAATGAAAAATCATTGCCAAGACTTAATGATAAAAAACCATTTGTTATTAATTATAAATTTATTTAAAAATAAAATTAATTTATCGGAAATTCCCATAGTTTTAATGATGAAAATAAAAGCGGTGCTAAATATTAGCACCGCTTTTGAGGATTTTTATTAAGTTACACTATTAAACACCATACAATCAATGGCGGAAGTGACGCATACCGGTAAAGACCATGGCGATACCATGCTCATTGGCAGCAGCGATCACTTCTTCATCGCGCATCGAGCCACCAGGTTGAATGATGCACTTGATGCCTGCTGCTGCCGCATTGTCGATACCATCACGGAATGGGAAGAAAGCATCAGATGCCATCACTGCCCCTTCCACGATTAAGCCTGCGTGCTCGGCCTTGATCGCGGCAATGCGTGCAGAGTTTACGCGGCTCATCTGACCTGCGCCAACACCGATGGTTTGGCGATTTTTGGCATAGACAATGGCGTTTGATTTGACATATTTGGCGACCTTCCAAGCAAAGATCAGATCATCAAGCTCTTCATCTGATGGTGCGCGATCGGTGACGACTTTTAGATCGGCTTTATCCACCATACCAAGGTCTTGGTCTTGGACAAGCAGACCGCCATTGACACGTTTAAAATCAAACTGGGCGGCGCGCTCAGTGATGCTTGGCAGCTCACCACAAACCAGCACGCGTACATTTTTCTTCGCGCCAGTCACTTCCAAAACGCCATCTTCGATACTTGGTGCGATGATGACTTCGACAAATTGACGCTCAACGATGGCGCGCGCTGTATCAACATCAAGCGGACGGTTGAAGGCAATGATACCGCCGAACGCAGACTCAGGGTCAGTCGCATAAGCCAAATTATAAGCTTCTAAAATACCATCTAAAGAAACAGCGACACCACAAGGGTTGGCGTGTTTTACGATGACGCAAGCAGGCTTGGCAAATGATTTGACACACTCAAGCGCAGCATCGGTATCAGCGATGTTATTATAAGACAGCTCTTTGCCTTGTAGCTGGCGTGCAGTCGCCACCGATGCTTCTTTTGAGCCGCTTTCAACATAAAACGCTGCGGATTGATGCGGGTTTTCGCCGTATCTTAGATCTTGGGCTTTGGTGAATTGACTATTAAACGTGCGCGGGAAGATGGTGGTTGCGGTCGCATCATCACTTGGGGTAGCGCTGTCATCTTTAGGCAGGCGCGCACCAAGCCAACTGGCAATCATGCCATCATAAGCGGCGGTGTGTTCAAAGGCTTTGACAGCCAAATCAAAACGCGTGCTGTGGCTGAGTGCACCATGAGATTTTAGCTCATCTAGGACTGTTTGATAATCATTTGGGCTGGTGATGATGCCAACATGGGCGTGGTTTTTGGCAGCAGAGCGCACCATGGCAGGACCGCCGATGTCAATATTTTCAATGGCATCGGGCATGGTGACATCGGCCTTAGCAACGGTCGCTGCAAAAGGATATAAATTAACGGCGACAATATCAATGCGATCAATGCCATGCTCTTGCATGATGCCGTCGTCAGTACCACGGCGACCCAAAATACCACCATGAATTTTGGGATGCAGCGTCTTAACTCGACCATCCATCATTTCGGGAAAACCAGTATGTGCCGACACTTCAATGGCTTCGATGCCATTGTCTTTTAATAATTTAAAAGTGCCGCCTGTTGATAAGATGCCAAAACCAGTTTCTACCAAACCTTTGGCAAATTCAACAATATCCGTCTTATCCGATACAGATAACAGCGCATAACTTTTTGTCATAACCACTCACCATCATTGAAAATTATAATTTGGTTTGATTGCCACAGAGATGGCATACCAAGCCGCTTTGCGTAACAATAAAAAACAAAATGATACCATTTATTATAGCATTTATAAAGAGTAATTGTGGATTTAACGCCCCAAAAAATTGACACCCAAAACAGTGTTGGGTGTCAATAATCTCTACTCAAGCAGCCCATAGGCTTTGAGCTTGGTGCGCAAAGTCCCGCGATTTAGTCCAAGAATTTGGGCGGTTTTAGATTGATTGCCGCGAGTGTGTTTCAAGGTCGCTATCAATAAAGGCTTTTCAAATTCTGCCAAAAAAATGTTGTATAAATTATGCGCCTCAGCATCGCCAAGCGCCTCAAAATAACGCTCAGCGGCACGCTCTACATGAACATGTAAAGGGATGGTGTCAATGTCATTGTGCTCATCTGTCATAATTAGACTCTAATTTTTACAGCTTTAACCCACTGGCAAATCATTTAATATGAGAATGTATGGCGCTACTCAGTGCTTTTTTTGGCGAATCATGCTTTTTTGATGCCGCTTAGGCGGTGCCAGTGGTGATCTTCGGCGTCTTGATAATTAAACGGTGCCTCAATGTCAAAATACGGCGCGTAAGCATTAATGACATCTTGAGTTTGGTTTTGGATCAAGCCTGCCAGTACAATTGAGCCGCCTGGCTTGAGCAATTGATTAAAAGTTGGCGCAAACATGATCAGCGGCTTGGCTAAGATATTGGCGGTGATGGTGTCGGCTAATTGTGGGTTTTGACTGCGATATTCTATAAATTCTTCGGGCAAAAATGCCATCAAGCGCTCAGACACGCCATTTAAAGCGGCATTTTGGCGGGTTGCAAGCACCGCCTGCGGATCAATATCAACCGCCAGTACTTGACGCGCGCCCAGCAGTAGTGCTGCCACACCCAAAATACCCGAACCGCAGCCATAATCAATGACCAATTTATCCTTTAAGTCTTGCTCAGACAGCCAATCCAAGCAAAGCCGCGTCGTGGCATGATACCCTGTCCCAAAAGCCAAACCTGGATCTAAGATGAGATTGGTGGCATCAGGATCTGGCGCATCAAGCCATTCAGGCACAATCCATAAATTGCCTGCGCATTTGATGGGCTGATAATAAGTCATCCACTCACGCGTCCAGTCTTTATCATCTAAGCGCGTCAGCCAAAATCGCGTGGCATTCACCTCACTTGCGATCTCAGAAGCTAAGTTTTCAAAATTGGTGCCTACCCAGCTGTCATCGCTGTTGGTGTCAAAGATGGCAGTCATGACCACATCACTCCACAAAGGCTCTTCACCAGGCATGGGCTCAAATAAAGGCTCATCGCCAGCATCTTCAAGTAAAATAGACACAGCGCCAGCCTCATAAAATAAGGCTTCGGCAAGCTCTACGGCGGATTGTGGGCATTGAAGGTGAAGTTGTTGCCAAGACATTAAAAACCATCCTAAAAATTCAAATATGTGTTTGCTTAATGGGTTTATTATAGCAAAGTTTTTTGAAGAATTTGTGGCTAAATGGCGGGCCTAATATCGCCTTAAGTAAATAGTTATAATGCAACATTAAGATATTAATAATTTTCCACATTGTGTCAAATTGTCACAAAATTATCACTGTTTTGTCACAGTTACAACTTAAAATGCAACCTAATTTTGTTAACTTAAGGGTTTGTTATGCCTAAATATAAGCTGTTATCAGCCAGCATCGCTTTTTCATTATTGATGAGCCATCAAGCTTATGCTAATGATGAAGAATTTGATAAATTGTCTACAAAGATAGCTAGCCAAAGTCAGAGTTGGTTTCAACATCTTGATGCCCAGGTTGTTACACCTTTTCCTCAAAAGGGCACTCTGGAAGCAGAAGTTGATCGTCAAATTTCTTGGGATATGCAAAACAATACAACAGCAGAAAGGCTAGCCCTTGCAGAAGAGGATAAAAATCAAAGCTTTACTCATGTTAGTCATGAATTTAGAAAATCTGCCTTAAAGGAGTTTGCTCCGCATATAACTGATGAACAGTTTTTAAATATCTTTAAAAATTTAGAATATTTATCAGCTGATGCTATTTATAGCTATGATTCTAATGCGGGTAGAATGAGAGCTTATGATTTTATTTTGAAAGACAAATATCTGCGTGGCCGCCCTTATCAAGTTATGGATATGGAAGGCAATTATATTGAGGGTTATGAAAATCTCAAAACCTATATTGATAGCCAAGGCAGAGAAAGAAAAAATTCATCTTATCCAAGTGGGCATACCTCCAATGGCTTTGGTCAAGCAGTTGTTATGGCGATGGCATTTCCTGAGCGAGGTCAAGAGGTATTCTCTCGCGCATTGCAGTATGGAGAAAGCCGAGTCATTGTGGGTGCGCATTTTCCAACAGATACTATGACTTCTCGACTATCACGCTATTATTATATGGCGCAGTTGTTAAATGACGATGAGATTGCTCAAGGATTAGTTAGGAGCATTAAACAAGCCAGACAGCCATTTGAAGAAGGCTGTCAGAATGCACCATTAAAAAACTGTCTAGAGATGCTTCCTCAAGATTTGCATGAGCAATACAAAGCTTCTGATTATCAAATTGGCTATTATGGTGCGCTAAAAAGTGATGAAAAAGCAAGTCGTTTAGAACCAGAGGAAATACCTGATACAGCTGAAGCTTTATTAAGGTTGCGTTTTAATTATCTGGATGGCGATGCGCGACGTCAAGTATTAGCTTCTACCGCTTATCCCAAAAATTCCCATGCTCACATGGGCGATTTAGATAATAAAAATCACACATGGGGCCTAATAAATTTGCCGAAAGCTTATGATGGTATTTCTCATATTTATAAGGATATAGAGACAACGACTCAGGATAAACATTTGGATTTCGCAGGATTTTCCCTGAAAGACGCCTGGAAAAATGACATCTCAGGTACTGGTAGACTGATTTTAAATCATCCAGGCGAATTAACCTTATCTGGTAATAATACTTTTGCTGGTGCAACCGTTAAGCAAGGCCACCTTAAATTTACGGGCAATAATGCATTGACTGATGATAGTTATATTAATCAAGGAACAATGAGCGTTACAGGTCAATTCCAATCAAAAGTGGTGCTTAACAATGATGCTGAGATGATGATTTTTGGTCAGAGTGATCAACCAACTACTGTTCAAGAGATTGAACTGTCTGCCAAAGACAGCTGGATTTATGTTGCCCCAAAGGGTGTTTATCAAGTCAATGCAAATTCCCAAGAAAATAACACCACCACCGATTCTCAAATCAGCATTCAAACATTGTCTGGTGTAGGTCATGTGATTGTTGAAGACCATTCTAATTTACATATTGATAAGTTATCTGGTGAGACGAGATTTTCCATCAATCCAAGCGATGCACCCGTCAAGATAAATGAGCTAAAAGGTAGGCATGGTGTTAGCATCCCCAGCCATATATCAAAAGATAAAAATCATCAAAGCTTATTGAAAGTCGATAACAATCAAGGCAGTTTTTATTTGATTGACACAAATAACAATGTTGTTGATGCAGCTGAACAAGGAGCATATGCTTATCAATTAGTAATGCGGCCAAATAATACTTTGCAGCTTAGCCAATTTGCCAATGACAATAGCCCCATTGCATCGTCAATGACTAAGACCGCCTTAAATACCGGCATGGGGAGTTTGTATACATTAAGTAGCCAGATGAATAATTTAGGCTCGATGAATAACAGACAAAGTGTTTGGCTAAATCATCGTTACCAAGAAAATAATATTGAAAGTCGCGATACCCAGTTTGATTTAAAGCTTAATCAAACGACATTGGGAGCAGGTTCTAAAATTGGGCAAACATATCTTGGGGCCTATATTAACAAGAGTGAAGGCGATGTTGATCATGCTTTTGGTGGTAAAAATGATCTTGATGCAACAGGCTTTGGGGTTTATCTTAATCGCTTATTACCAAATCAACGAGAGATCTTTATCCAAGGCGCGTGGCAAAATGTCAGGCAAAAAATACATGCTAAACAAGCCAATCATGATAATTTAACAGCAAGTATAAAGGATAATGCCTGGGCGATTGCATTGGGTGCTCAGCAGCAGATGAAACTCCACAATGTGGATTTCCAACCTTCTTTTGAAATTAGTCATATTCAAACAAATCCAAAATCGTTTAGATATGATCAGATGCCTAATTTGCAAATTAATCCAGAAAAGGCATCTATGACCACGGTAAATATCGGTACAAAAATTTCCAAGAATTATGGGTTGTTGCAGCCTTATTTAAAAGCTAAAGTGTTCTATCAAGATGCCAAGCAAGATTTGAACATTATTGATATGAATAATGAAGTATCTCAGTGGTCAACCGATTTATCGGGATTTGGTTTCGCAGGTGCTTTGGGCGTGACAAGTCAAATCAACTCTAGGTTCTCTATTTCAGGAGAGGCATCTGCTCAATATCAAGAGGAGGTAAAAACGCCAATTGAAGCAAAGCTGTCGCTCAACTACCAATTCTAAATTATCATAAATTTAATTTATGCCATTAAAATCAAACAGATTTTAATGGCATTTATCTTAACTTATGTTCACCACCAAGGATTATCACTATCTTCGGCAGGCTCATCATAAATGGGCGCATCTTCGATATAGATATCTCCTGTGTCGGCGATGCCTTGTGAGCCATATTCAAGCATCTGCTGATATCTTTGGTTTTGATATTGAACTTCGGCGGCGCACGCGCTCATCTGATGGGGGCGATACAGATCAATCACCGGCAACCATTTTGCGCCCGCGCAAGCTTGTAGGGTGGGTAAGCCTGAATTGCCATCCATCCACTGCCAAGTTACGCCAGCGGGCAATGGCAGATTGACAGCCGTTAAATTCAGGCGCTTCATATAATCCGTCCAGATCGGCAGGGCACCTGTGCCACCTGTCAGACCAATGGGCTTATTATCATCACGACCCACCCAAACCACGCTGACATAGTTGCCGCTATAACCTGCAAACCAAGCATCACGATTATCATTGGTTGTGCCTGTTTTGCCTGCCAAGCCCAGCTGACCGTTGATGCTGTTAGCAGCTTTAGCGGTGCCTGATTTGATGACTTCTTGTAATCCGCGATTGAGCAGATAGACGGCTTGGGGCGGCGCACGGAATTGATGATTTGGCTGCGAGCGCTGCAAGATACGCCCTTTATCATCCATCACGGTGCGGATGGTGTGAATGGGTGTATAAGCCCCGCCATTGGCAAAAATCTGATACATGCCAAGCATCTGCATGGGCGATAGGTCAATCGCCCCCAGCATGACTGACGGATAGGGCGGAATGTCAGCGGTGATGGACAAATTACCCATCTGCGCCTTAAAGGCATTCATACCAAGCTCAATGCCGACATTCACCGCAGCTTGGTTGTATGAATTTGCTAATGCGGTGAGTAGTGGCACGCTGCCATGTGAGTTGCCGCCGTAATTTTTTGGCGTCCACGAGCGACCGCCGACGGTGTAGGTGACTTGATTGTCGTTCACTGGGGTGGTGAGATTATATTTGCCTGACTGAAAGGCGGTCAGGTATATGACAGGCTTTAGCAAGGAGCCGACTTGTCTTTTGGCATCGATGGCGCGGTTAAAGCCTGTAAACTCACTGCCAGAACCCACCAACGCCACCAGCTCACCTGTCGCTGGGTGAGCGCTCACCAAGGCACCTTGTAGGTCGCGCGTGCGGCTGCCTTTTTTTCTAAGCTCGCCAAGTTTATTCGCCATTGCGGTATTGGCAGCCTGCTGAGCTAAGGGGTCTAGTGTCGAGATGATGCGCAGACCACGATTTTGCAAGTCTTCTTGGCGATAATGAGTTTTTAGCTCGCGCTGCACTGCATCAAAAAAATCTGGAAATTGCGGTTTGGCGATGGCGGGACTTTTGACCACACCCAGGGGCTGCTCTATGGCTTTTTGATAAGTGGCTTCATCAATTTTGCCAGTGACAAGCATATTATTGAGCACCGTATTTCGGCGATCTAGCGCACGCTCAGGATTTTTACGCGGATTGTAGTGACTTGGTCCGCGCGCCAACCCAACCAATAACGCATATTGATCCAGTGACAGCTCACCAAGCGGCTTATCAAAATAAAATTGCGAGGCGATCGCAAAGCCATTGATCGACTGATTGCCATTTTGACCCAGATTGATCTCATTCATGTAAGCCAATAAAATTTCGTCTTTATCGTAATGCAGCTCAAGTAACAGCGCCATCAAAGCTTCATTGGCTTTACGCTTAAATGTGCGCTCAGAATTTAGATAAAAATTCTTAATCAGCTGCTGGGTGATGGTTGAGCCGCCTTGCTGCACTTGACCGCCTGATAAATTGGCAATCAATGCACGCGTAATCCCACGCACCGAGATGCCATAATGCCGATAAAACGCACGATCTTCAGTTGCGATCAGAGCATCAATGAGCGGTTTGGGCATTTGATCGGCGGTGATGAGAAGGCGATCTTCATTATTATCAGGATAGATGCTACCGATTTTGATGGGCTCTAGGCGTAATATGCCATGGGGGTTTGGGACAGTGCTTTTTAGGCTTTTGATGGTGCTGTTTTCAAAGCGAACCTCAATCAGCTGTTTTGGGTCTTTGTCGGTGTCACCATAATTAAAACCGCGCGTATAAATGGTGTAAGTTTGACCATTTTTTTGATAGCGTCCAGTTTGATCGGTGCTGCCGCTACTATATCTGAGCAGCTTTAGCCAAGATTCAAGCTCTGATGCTGATAAATTAGCGCCTTGATGTAGATTTAGGGGGCGTGAATAAAGTGTGGCTGGAATATCCCATTTGCGCTTTTCAAATTTGCTGACCACCGCTGTATTCAGATACATGGCATACACCACAAACGCTGCGATCATGACAAGTATGATAATCAGCAAAAGACCTGTGGCAACAAAACCTGACTGGCGATGATTAGGGCAAGGCGATGATTTGGACACAACAAAAACCCCAAAACGAAAAGGTTATACTATCGCCTAATTTTTATGATTTTTCAAGGCGAAACGTAGCGCTATTTTAGATAAACTGCTGAAATTTTACAAATATTTATACACAACTGTGTGCGCTTACTTTGTTTGTTTCTACAGCCGTAATAGTGTTGCCAAAATCTGATGGTCTGCAGTCGTCTGAGTCGTTTTGGAATGTGGTATAATGATCAATTGTCTTGTCTTTTATGCCTGAATATGAGCCAATCTGATATTTTGCCTGATTCCCCATCTTCTTCCTCTGCTGAGTTTGATGTCATCGAACAAAGCCTCATCCTGCCGCCTGAAGGTAGCTGCTTTCATTGCGGGGAAGTTTTGCCAAAAGAGCCTTTTTTTACGCCAGTATTTGATAAGCCGCGAGCGATGTGCTGCCTTGGCTGTCAGTTGGCAGCACAAAGCATCGTTGAGTCGGGATTGTCGCAGTATTACCTTGACCGCCGCGAGATCAGCCCGACGGCAAGCCTGCCTGAGGCGATGAATTTTGAGGCTTATAACCATGAAGACATCAAAGGGCAGTTTGTGTATGCTGAAAATGGCGGCAGCACCGCAGAGCTTTCGGTCAGTAATCTAAAATGCTCGGCATGTACTTGGCTGATTGAAACGCGTCTCAGATCGCTTCAGGGCGTCAAAGATTGTCAGGTGAATTTAACACAGCAGCGAATGCGGGTGAATTGGGATGACAGCATTTTGCCAATCGGTGATATCCTAAAAGCGGTGCATTCGGTGGGCTATGATGCCAAGCCATATCGCCAAGATACTCACGAAGCCATGCTCAAGCGGCAAAACAAACAAATGCTTATACGGCTTGGCGTGGCTGCGCTCGGTGCGATGCAGGCGATGATGTTTTCGATTGGCATCTATTTTGGTGCTTATAGTGGGATGTTGGTTGAGCATCGGGATTTTTTGCGTTATGTGTCGCTGTTTGTGAGTATTCCTGTGTTTTTTTATTCAGGCGTGCCGTTTTTTGTGTCGGCATATAATGCGCTGCGTGCTCGGCAAATTAACATGGATGTGCCAGTATCGATCGCCTTGATCTTGACATTTTTCGCCAGTTTATACGCGACCATTATTGGTGCTGGAGAGACTTATTTTGATTCGGTCTCCATGTTCATTTTCTTTTTGTTGGCAGGGCGATACATTGAGCAAAACGCGCGCCTAAAAGCGTCAAATATGGCATCAGACTTGGTGGTGATTGAGCCGATACTGGTGACCAAAGTTGATGAAGCGCCTGATTTGGTTCAGGCATCAGTGGATGGACAGCTAAGCTCATCTAAGATCACCACTTGGCTGGCTAAGTCAAGCCAAAGCGATACTTCGTCATCTTCTCAAGATCCAAGCGATGATAAAATCTTGGCTCAAAGCGTCAAAGTTGGTGATGTCATCTGGATTGAGCCTGGCTCTCAGATCGTCGCCGATGGCATACTGTTATCAGAGGCGGCAACCGTTTCACAAAGTTTATTAACTGGTGAAAGTGATTTGATCGTCAAATCGTGCGGTGAGACATTGGTGGGCGGCTCACAAAACGACAGCCAGCCTTTACTCATGCTGGTTACAAGTGATGTGGATAATAGTCAAATTGCGCTCATTGATCGGCTGATGAATCGTGCCATGAGCGAAAAACCCAAAATCGCCCAGGATGCTGATCGGATGGCGCGCTGGTTTGTGGCACGCGTGTTGGTACTGTCTTTGTTGGTGTTTGCGGTTTGGTATTTTATTGATAAAACCGAAGCTTTATGGGCGACAGTGGCGGTATTGGTGGCAACTTGTCCCTGTGCGCTGTCGCTCGCCACACCGATTGCGCTGACGGTGGCGACCAATCGTTTGGCAAGTTTTGGTTTTTTATCGACGCGTGGACATACAGTGCAGACCTTGGCAGATGTTACGCACGTGGCATTTGATAAAACAGGGACGCTGACTGTTGGACAAGCAAATTTATTGGCGGTGATTTCTGAGCGTCCCAAAGCACAGGTGCTGGCATTGGCAGCGGCACTGGAGATCGGCAGCCGCCATCCTGTCGCTAAGGCGCTGCTAACTGCGGCGCATGGACTTCATTTACCAAAAACCGAAGAGATTAGTCATCATATCGCTGGCGGCATCGAGGCGGTCTGTGATGGTGTGCGTTATCGCATTGGGCATGGCAGCTTTGTGACTGATCAAGCAAGTAGCCATCCTGACTTTGATTATGGTCAATTTCAAGAAAATCTGGAAGAATATCAAGCCAATATGTCGGTGCTGTTATCAGCTTGGCAAGATGGTGCTTGGCAACTGGTGGCGCGATTTTATTTTAATGATTCGATCCGTGCAGACGCCTATCAGATGATTGAGCAAATCAAATCAGCGGGCATCACACCGCTCATGCTCACCGGCGATCCCAACCCAAATGCGCTCAAGGTAGCAGGCGAGCTTGGTATTGATGAGGCGCATTATGGCTTGACGCCTGAGGATAAAGTATCCCATATCAAGCGCCTGCAGAACGAAGGTAAGATCGTGCTTATGGTGGGCGATGGGATCAATGATGCGCCCGTTTTGGCAGCTGCCAATGTCTCGACCGCCATCGCAGGGGCGGCAGATTTGGCGCAAGTCTCAAGTGATAGCGTGCTGCTTGGCGGTCGGCTATTAGCCATCCCTAGAGCCATGCAGGTCTCCACCAAAACCCAAGCCATTATTCGCCAAAACTTAAGATGGGCGCTGATTTATAATACGTCGGTGCTCTTGCCAGCGGCGCTTGGCTATGTACCGCCTTGGCTTGCGGCGATTGGGATGTCATTATCAAGCCTTGCAGTGGTCCTAAATGCCATGCGCATCAAAACCGCTTAATACTAACGCCTGAATATAGCCCTCAACTCAACCTGCGCCTTGATGAGCGCAGGTTTTATGTTTCGGCTGTTTGGTGCATCCAAGATGCCTTGGCATAAGTTTGCCCCCAGTCGTGCATCGCTTCGATGACTGGCAGTAGTGTGCGCCCAAAGTCAGTCAATGAGTACTCAACCTTAGGCGGTACTTGATTGTACACTTCTCGGTGTACGATGCCATCACGCTCAAGCTCTCTGAGCTGTAAAGTCAGCATCCGTTGGGTGACAGCCCCAAGCCTACGCTGAAGCTCATTAAATCGGCGCGTCTCTTGGCTAAGATGATATAAAATCAGCACTTTCCATTTGCCGCCGATGATGTCTAGGGTGGTCACCACAGGGCAGCAAGTCTCATAATTCGTTTCTTTTATCATAATTTAATTATTTATTAAATAATTTTTAGTATAAAAAATGTGCGTACTTGTAAAATACTATGTACACCTTATAATACACTTATATCAATACAATGCCTAGTAAAATCTGAACAAAGGCAGTAATTAGGAGAAAATAATGCGGATTGTAGAACTTGATCGTATCAATGAATTGGCGCGTATCGCAAAAACCACTGGCTTAACCCAAGATGAGCTGAGTGAACGCGATGAGCTAAGACAGCGTTATTTGGCACAAATCCGCGGTCAAGTGCTAAACTCACTGAGCACAGTGACGCTACTGGATGAAGCAGGCAATGACATAACCCCAACCAAGCTTCGCGATGCCCAAAAACACAGTGCATTGGTCAATT
Source organism: Moraxella canis (assembly GCF_002014965.1). Lineage (GTDB taxonomy): Bacteria > Pseudomonadota > Gammaproteobacteria > Pseudomonadales > Moraxellaceae > Moraxella > Moraxella canis. Next base: position 65,574 of record NZ_MUXT01000001.1, on the reverse strand, counting down.
AATCCGCAAGCCCCATTGCCGCACCAATTTAGGAGAAGATGATGACCCAATTTATGCCTGCTCATAAACAGAGCTTGCTTGACAGCGAACTTTTGTACCTACATGAGCTGATGCCGCCTGAGACATGGGATCAATTGCCCAGTCATCATCCTGCTTCAAGTTGGCTTGGTGGGCATTTTAGTCTCAGGCGTGGTCAAAAAGAGCTTAATTATATCAATACTGAATTTTTGGAAGGGCGAATGCAGTGGGATCGCTACAAGCAGCGGCTACTGCGTGAAACCAGTACCCAATACCAAAATCTGACAGGGCACCACGAACGAGAAGATTTGCACATCTTCCCAAGAATGCGCAAAAATCATCCCAAGCTTGCGCGCGGATTTGCCATTTTGGATAATGATCATCACACGATCGATGCGCAGATACATGATATCCGTGCTTTGATCGCTAAGCTTCGGCAAGCTGAAGCGGCGGATATGGCGTTGGCTGAAAAACTTGCCAAAGCAATGGCTGACAGCGGTCAATGGCTGTATCGACATCTGTCCGATGAAGAAGATTTGGTTGTGCCGATCATGGGTTTGGGTTATTAACTTTTTAATTCATGACAGTCGATAAAAAACCCGCTAATCAATAGCGGGTTTTTTGATGCGATGATTAGTCGCCTTGTAAATAACCAATCAAACGCAAAAATTCGATGTACATCCAAACCAATGTCGATAAAATACCGATGCTGTACACCCACTCATATTCACGCGCGACGCCGAAAGCCGTGCCTTTTTCGACATTATCAAAATCAAGCAATAAGCTAAACGACGCAATAAAAATCACAAAAATACTAAACCCAATGGCAATCATACCACCGTCAAATAAAAACGGCAGACTTGAGCCAAATAAACGAAAGCCTAATTGCACCAAATACAAAATACCGATCGCAATCATCGCAGACATAATCATAGAGCGGAATTTTTCGGTGACTTTGATTACACCTGTCACATAAAGGGTTAGCATGACGGCAGCGGTGATGAATGTCGCTGACAGCGCCGATAGCGGCACCGTAGGGTAGTAGCGATACATAATCAGACTAAAGGCACCAAGCAGCACCCCTTCAATCAGTGCGTATGGTATGGCAAGAGATTTGGCAAGGTGTGGCTTCATGGCGCTTGCCAATCCCAAACCCATGCCAGCAAATAGTGAAACCAATGCCATGCCATATAATAGCGATGACGATAAATTGATGGATAGCGCATAGAAAAATACGCCAAATCCTGAAACAGCTGCCAAGCTCAGCAAAAATGCCGTCTTAGCCACAACACCGCGCACACTCATGGCGACGGCGCCAGTCATGAGCGTCGTGCGGCTGACGATTGGATTAGCCATAGTCATTCCTTAAAATTAATCAAAATATAAACCTAGCACCGATTATCTTAAAACCAAGTAAATTTGTCAAGTTAATCACACACTACTTTGTGTATAAAAAAATTAATCGCAAAGCTTGGCTCGTTTGTTGTGCTTATAGGCGTTTTTTTGGTATGATACGCATTATTTGTGATCAAACTAAGCCATGTCAAATTTTATCAACAATCACCCAAAACGCCCACCATTTCAGCGCATCGGCGTCATGGGGCGTGCAGGTAAAGCCAGTATTGTAGAGACCTTAAATGAGCTCATCAATCTGCTACAGAGCCGCCAGCTATCGATCATCATCGATACAGAGACGGCGGCGATTGATGGTATGTTGATTGACTTTGATCAAATTGACGGGGTGACTCTTAAGATTGTGCCGCGCCAAAAAATGGGCGAGCACTGCGATTTGGTCATCGTGGTGGGCGGTGATGGCTCAATGCTTCAGGCTGCATCTGTGATGGCAGGTACAGATGTGCCAGTTTTGGGGATTAATCGTGGTAGATTGGGATTTTTGGCAGATGTCAATCCTGATGAGCTGACCGAAAAAGTCATCCAAGTGCTTGATGGGCAGTATTGGCTTGTTGAACGCTTTTTAATTAAGTTTAAAATTGTTCAAAATGACATTAATGGCAATCCTACCGATCAAATCATTCATGAAGATGTGGCGCTCAATGACATTGTGCTACATGCAGGCAAGTCGGTACATACCATAGATTTTAAACTAAAAATTAATAATAACGAAGTGTATCGTCAGCATGCCGATGGTCTGATCGTGGCGACACCGACTGGTTCGACTGCCTATGCATTATCGGCAGGGGGACCTATCATTCACCCAACTTTGGACGCGATTTGTCTGGTGCCGATGCATCCACACACGCTGTCTAGCCGTCCGCTTGTCGTTGCTGGTAGCAGCCAAATTATGATTAATATTCATAAGGACAACCGCACGCAGCCGATGGTTGGCGCTGATGGTAAGGCGTCGGCGCCGCTGGATAATGGTCAAACGCTCATGATTGCTAAGCACGATAAGACGCTTTTATTATTACATCCAAACAGTTATAGTTTTTATGAAGCCTGCCGTACAAAACTGCATTGGAATTTATATAGTGAAGAGTTTTCACTTGATAAATAATTGGAAAAATCACTGATGAACAAACAAGATATTCTTAATAGTCTCACGCCTGAAATTGTTGATAAATTTCGTACCGCCATTGAGATTGGTCGTTGGGAGAATGGTGAGAAGCTCACCGATGCGCAGCGCCAAACCTGTATGCAGGCAGTCATGGTTTGGGAGCATGAATATTTGCCTGTCACTGAGCGCACAGGCTATATTCATAGACCTATAAAAGAAGATGGCTCTGTGGTGGGTGAAGAATGTGATGTTGAGCATGATCATCACTACCCGAATGCCGAGCAGGTTGTAAAATTTAAGCAATAAATTTGCTAATAAAGGGCTGGGTTGATAAAGTCTGAACTAAAAACTGCCTGTGTCGTCATACAGGCAGTTTTTATGGGTAGGATTTTGGTAGGCTTTTGTTGACGGAGGGTTATTTACTTAAAACACTCCAATAGTCCAAACCTAAATCACCGTGTAGCTCAGTCAAATCTAGTAACACCAATGATCCAAGGGTGGTTAAGCCCGCCGCTTTGCATAGTTTGTCAGCAGCCACCAAAGTACCGCCAGTGGCAAGCACGTCATCTACCAGTAAGACATTGGCAGCATCAAGATCGCAGCTGATTTCAAGCGTATCACTGCCATATTCCAAACCATAGCTTTCGCGGTGGACAGGGGGAGGAAGCTTGCCTGCCTTTCTGATGAGAATCAACCCTTTATCAAGGCGGGTGGCCAAAAGGCTTGCAAGCACAAATCCGCGAGACTCAATCGCAACAAATGCCTCAGTAGCCGCCAGTATTTCGCTTGGCAGCGCATGAATCAATGCATCAATCAGTTGATTTAGGTGTTGATTTAGCAGGGGGCTGATGTCATAAAATTCAATACCCGCCTTTGGAAAATCTGGAACAGTGCGAACATGCGCCCAAAGATCTTGGCTCATAAATTTCCTTTCATATTGATATCAATCGGTTATAGCAGCACGCGCCACAAAACAAATCCTAACGCCAACACAAAAAACAACGGCGCCACATACAAGTGAATGGCCAGTGCTGACCACCACGCCATACCAAGCATGATCACAAAACCTGCCAAAGCAATCCAATCATGGCGACGCTCATTTAGCCCATCTGCTCGGATTGACTGCAGCTCACGTAATATGGCATCTTGATGCGCGCCTGAGGTCGCTAGACTTTGAAGGCTTTGGTGTAGCATCTTAGGCAAATCTGTTGACGATAATAAAATCTCAGGCAGATGGGCTTGAATGTCCTGCATATTTTTGACAGGATCGAGTTGGGATTTGACCCAGCTGGTCAAGATCGGCTTGGCAAGTGACCAAATATCCAAATCAGGATATAGCTCACGTCCCAGCCCCTCAACATGGACTAAGGTCTTCAGTAGCAGCATAAGCTGCGGCGGGATGCTCATGCGATGACGACGCGCGATGGATAAAATCTCAAACAGCACGCCTGCAAAGTCAATTTCATCAATCGGCTTTAGCACCATCGGTGAGACTGTGCGGCTCATATCGCGGATTAGGGCGTGTTTATCTGCTGATGGTGGGATCCAGCCTGCCTGTGAGATGATATCAACGAGTGCTGTGTAATTACCATTCATCACCGATAATAGCATGCGTGCGACGATGAGCTGATCTTCCTTGGATAGCTCACCCATGATGGCGCAGTCCAGACCGATGTAGCGCGGCGCGGCGACAGCGCTTCCATCAGGCATGGTCTCAACAAAGATATTGCCTGGGTGCATGTCTGCATGAAAAAAGTTATCACGAAATACTTGGGTAAAAAATATCGTCAAGCCTTTTTCGGCGAGCACGGCGCGGTCATAGCCTAGAGCGTCAAATAAGTCAGTCTGTGAGATCGGCACGCCAAAGACACGCTCAGATACCATCACTTGCTTAGCGGCTGCGTACACCTCGGGCACATAGATCAGCCGAGAGCCAGTAAAATTATCACGCATCTTGGTACTGTTAGCGGCTTCAAGCGTCAAATCTAGCTCATTGAGCATAATTTGGCGATAATCCTCGACCACGTCGATCAGATAAACAGCGCGTGCTGCCTCAAGGCGGGCAGATGCCCATGCTGCCATTTGACGCAGCAGCTCAAAATCTGAAATGATGCCTTCTTTGATGTTGGGACGCACAACCTTGACGACCACTTCGCGCCCATCATGTAATGCGGCGGTGTGCACCTGTGCAACACTGGCTGCCGCCAAAGGAATCTCATCAAAACGTGCAAACAGCTCACCAATCGGACGACCTAATCCATGCTTGGCATCTTCAATGGCAGTAATGGCTGTCTTGGCGTCGAATGGGGCGACCTTATCTTGGAGTAAGGACAGCTGCGCGATGATCTGCGGCGGTAAGAGATCCGAGCGGGTGGATAACAGCTGACCAAGCTTTAAAAACAGCGTTCCCATTTCTTCAAGAGCAAGCTTGACACCCAAAGGCTGATGCGAGCGACCGAAGCTGGCAGGATGCGCGCGAAGCAGACGAGCGATGGGAGCAAATTCTGGCACATCGGCAAAATGCGTATCCAGACGATGTTTGGCTGCGATGCGGTATAACGACAACAGGCGTTTACGGTGAGTGATGAGCATATCAGTGGTCAATTAAGGGTTTTTTGAGTGATTTTGCTTAAGGGCGTTTTGAATTTCTTCTAATTTGGCTTGATTGCGCTCAATCTCACTTTGAAGACGTAACAGCTCTTGTTTTTTGTGGTGAATGTCTTGATCGATCAAATCATGATTGGCGGCACCTGTGATTAGGTGCTCCAACGAGTTTTTGACCATCTGCACCGCAGGCGAAAACAGGGGCGTAATTTCTTTACCTAAGAGATATAAATGACTGGTAGCGTCAGGTCCGATCAGTCCTTCAATCTGCATACAAAAATCAGGATGAAATTGCTCAAACATCGTTTTGGCATGCATCAACACGTGATGATCACCGCGTACAGGGATATTGCCCATCGGATGCTTGATCAGTGAGATCAGATGGCTTGGATTATCCACACTCAAAGTGCAATCAGGCAAAGTAGGTGCGCTGCCTTGCGGCTCAAAAATCTGCTCTAAAACAGGCTCAAAACGCACCCGCTCATCACCAAACAGTATATCAATTGACAAGCTTGGCGACCGCATGATCACACGCAGGGTCTTGCCTGATAAGTTTTTGAGATCAGATTTCACCGATGGATCTGAGCTGATGGCTGTATTAATCAGTTTTTCGCCCATCGCAAGCGACAGCACACCAATCATATTCATGAACGCGCCTTAAATCCGCGATGGACAGCGACAATTCCGCCTGTTAAGTTATGATAATCACAATTGACAAAGCCGGCATTTTCCATCATCTGCTTGAGAGTTTTTTGATCAGGATGCATGCGAATCGACTCAGCAAGATATTGATAGCTTTCGGCATCATTGGCGACAATTTTACCCATGATCGGCAGAGCGGTGAATGAATACAAATCGTAAGCCTTGGACAGTGGCTCAAACACAGGCTTTGAAAACTCAAGCACAAGCAAACGACCACCTGGCTTTAGGACACGGTGCATGGCAGCCAGTGCCTTATCTTTATCCGTAACATTACGCAGACCAAAGCTGATCGTCACCAAATCAAATGAGTTATCTTCAAAAGGCTCAAGCGTCTCAGCATTGGCTAGTACAAAATCCACATTATTGCAGCCTGCATTGATCAAGCGAGTACGCCCCACTTCAAGCATCGCTTCATTAATATCAGAGAGCACCACGCGCCCAGAGCGTCCCACTTCGCGGCTAAATACCTTCGCCAAATCGCCTGTGCCCCCTGCGATATCAAGAACGCTTTGACCACTTCTAACGCCTGTCAAGCTGATGGCATAGCGCTTCCATAAGCGATGAATACCAAAGCTCATCAAGTCATTCATCACATCATATTTGCGCGCAACCGAAGTAAAAACTTCAGCAACCTTGGCTTGTTTTTCTGATTTGCGCACTGTTTGGTAGCCAAAATGTGTGGTCTCGTCATCGACTGGCGTTTCGCCTTGGGGGCGTTGTAGCTCACTTTGACCTTGTGGGGTGCCAGTGGGTAGGATGTTTGGGTTGGTGAATTGGTCGTTTTGGCTATTGGTTGTCATGCTGATCCGCTCAAATAATTTTCAAAAATATGTCAATGCAATGGTTAATAATACACCATTTTTAGGGATTTTTGGGTAAATTTTACCAAATTTTTACCCAATTTATCCGCTCAATGTCTTAATTATATGAATAATTAATCAATAAAACCTAATCAAAAATCGGCATTTGGGCGTGAATTTTTTCGATAATTTGGGTTTCGGTTTCGATGAATGGCGTACTAAAATGCTCAATTTTATCAATGGCTTGAATGGCGCTTAAGCCATCATGAATAAAGTCATATAGTGCTTGGTAGCCGTTATTGTAGGCGGTGGATTTGGCAAGCTTAAAGGCTTTATACAAAAAATAAGAATTAAAGCTTTGATAACAGGTGTGGCACACTTGTCCAACTTCAGCAATTTGGGCAACTCTGGCATCTTTGGCATCGACTTTGCGATACAGTGCGCCCATCAGCTCATCATCCAAAGGCTGCCCATCAAAGTGCTCAAGATAAGCCTTGGCAAGCTCAAGGTCTAGCTCCATGGCAGTGATGGCAGCCGACACGCTGACCAAGCCTGCCGACAGCGCATTTTTTGGTACAAGTTTTTCTAATTTGCCTGAGCCGTTTAGGGCATTGTTACCTGCGGTTAATAGCTGCTCGGCGATGGTGTCAAATGTCGCATGATTATAGATGCGGTCGATCAAATAATGGGCAAGCGGTGCGGTTTTTGGATGATCAAACAAAGGCGCATTGGCGCGATGAATGCGATCGCGTTGCCATGCTTGAATGTCATCTAAGGCAGCCGATAGCTTGGTGTCTGTGTGGTGCGGCAGGCGATAATAATGATGGATTTGATTGACCAGTGTTTGAATGTGTGTCATAGCGTGGGCTTGATAGTGAGTGTGGAGAGTGTGTTGGTATTTTAGCAGTTTTTGGGTGAGTTTGGGAATTTTGCTGCCAAAAGCTGAAAATTCTTTGATGGCTAATCACAGCAAACAAGGGTGACTTGACCAAAACTTGCTCGATTATGAAATTACTGTGAAATTTGTAAATTTGCTTGAATTTATCCAGTGATGGCTTTATAGTGATAGTGGACGATGATTTTTGAGTTGTCCTATTATATTGACATTTATAATCCACAAAAGAAGGAAAATCGCAATGGCATTTACTCTACCAGAGCTAGGCTACAGCTACGACGCATTAGAGCCACATTTTGATAAAGAAACTATGGAAATTCACCATTCACGCCACCATCAAACCTATGTTAATAATTCTAATGATTTGCTAGAAGGCACTGAGTGGGCAGACAAGTCAGCCGAAGAAGTGATCGCAAATCTTGACCAAATCCCTGAAGAAAAAAGAACAGGCGTAAGAAACAATGTGGGCGGACACGCTAACCACAGCCTATTTTGGACAATCCTAAAAACTGGCACTGAGCTTGGCGGTTCGCTAAAAGATGCGATCATGCAAGACTTTGGTTCTGTTGAAGAATTTCAGCGTCAATTTGAAAAAGCAGCGGCAAGCCGTTTTGGTTCTGGTTGGGCATGGCTAGTATTGGATGAAGGTTCACTAAAAGTCGTTTCTACTGCTAACCAAGACAGCCCATTGATGGGTGAAGCGGTCGCAGGCTGCAAAGGCTTCCCAATCATTGGTTTGGATGTGTGGGAACATGCCTACTACCTAAAATACCAAAACAAACGCCCAGACTATATCAAAGCGTTCTGGGAAGTGGTAAACTGGGATGAAGCTCAAAAGCGCTTCGATTCAGCCAAATAATAAAAAATCGGCAGTTATGATGATATAAACTGCTCAAACAAAATAAGCCATAACGGTCAGTTATGGCTTATTTCTTTTTATTATATAATTGATAAATTTATCCGTTTGCTACCCTATGGGTGATTATTCATGCAACTTTTTGATACTGCGCCTGATTTGGATGCTTTGATTTGTCAAGGCAAGTTTATGGATACGCAGTTTGACGCTCATCGTCACGAGGACGGCAAAGGCATTGTTATCGCTGTTCCTTATGGCAGGCTGTACTATGCGCCGCATTATTTTGATGAGCAGACAGCGGATGCGTATTTGGATTATTTGTTGGCAAGTCATCGTGATGGTCAGCCGATCAATCACCGTGCGCACGACTGGCACGATACCGATATGGACACCGTGCAGTTTACCAACATTCATTGGCGCCAAGACACGATCAAGATGTATGGTAAAACGCACAAGCTGCCACGCATCTCGGCATGGTATGGCGATAATGACTGTCCCTATACTTACTCTGGGATCACCCTAAATCCAAATCCATGGACAGAGCGACTGCTCATGCTCAATGATGAATTGGCTAAGATATGTAAAAGACGATTTAATAGCGTACTGCTCAACTGGTACCGCTCTGGTGAGGATCATATCAGCTGGCATCAAGATGACGAAAAAGAACTGGGTGATAACCCCTTGATTGCTTCGGTGAACTTTGGTGAATCTCGGCGGTTTTTACTGCGCTTATGTGATGATCACGCCGTCAAGCTTGAGCTACCACTGCACCACGGTAGTATTTTGGTGATGGCAGGTGGGCTGCAGCACCACTGGCAGCACAGCGTCCCTAAGCAAAAAAAGATGCTAAGCAGTCGGATAAACCTGACTTTTAGAAATATAAAAAATCCATCTGATTAAGCTATTTGTGCTTATCTTTATCAAACAATGAGAGGGCAAAAATTGCTGTGTGGATATGTTTTAGCCATAACACTTTTGTTATAATAATTTTAAATTTTAATAATTAATGGGCGCATCCAAGAATGCGAGGAGGCAGTGGTTGTCATGATAAGCTCATGATGTTTATATTTGACAATGCATTACCTGTTAATAGGCATCAATTGTTATCTTGAGCGACGATGGAGGGAGAATGAAATCGATTTAGTTGACAGCGTGTGTAGGTGTATTTGGCGCTGCTATTTCAATGGTTGCACACGCTAATAGTGGTAAACTCCAGGGCTATTCTGTGGATATCTGCAAACCAGCAGAAATTGAAGGTAAGGATAATGTTAAAGAAGATTTGAATGGGGATTTTTGTAATCACAAAGCGGCATCTACTTATAAAAAATTTGGCACCAAAGATATCAATTTTGCGAATAAATATGTCTTAGCCAAGATGTATAACACCAGTTTTGTTGCAAACGATTCAGTTAAAAAACAAGTTTTTGTAATGCCTTATGCGATTCAAAATTTGTTAAATGATAATCAGGCAGACAAGATAGCCTTTAATAAAAATAGTAATCGCGTCTGTACTCAGGGTGATGATACCAGTTTGTCGCCATATGGCTGGATGTATGTTGGCGGAGACTCTGCCCATCCAAATTATAAGCTGTGTATTGATTTTTATCCATCAGAAGGGTTTAGCGATCAATTTATACCTGTGCATATCAAAACTGGTAAAGTTGCAAGTCGTCTTTAATAAAATCGCCTTTAATACAATCCTCACCACGCCTTATCAAAGCTCACAGCCTTACCAAAACCTGCTATAATCAACCCCTTTACATCTTGATAGGCAACGGTGGGGCAGTAGATATGTTTGAGCTGACTTTTTTGGGCACATCAAGCGGTGTACCCACCAAATCACGCAATGTCTCAGGGCTTGCAGTATCTTTACTAGGTGAGCAGCCCAAAGCAGGCAAATCAACGCCTTGGATACTCATTGATTGTGGTGAGGGCACGCAGCATCGCTTGCTGTATACGCATCATAAGCCGTCGATGCTTAGGGCGATTTTTATCACGCATGCACATGGCGACCATTGCTATGGCTTGCTTGGCTTATTGTCAAGTCTTGCGATGCATGGACGAAAAGAGTCGCTTAAGCTGATTGCGCCAGCGTCGGTGCTGGCGTTTGTGCGGGCAGGGCAGGCGCTGACTCAGATGAATCTTAGCTACGCTCTTGAGATGATCGAGATTGAGGCGGTGTTATCGCAGGGCGTGCGACTTGAGATGGGCGAGCAGTGGCGTGCGGATGTGGCGATTTATCCGATGAGTCACCGCATTGACTGCTATGGATTTGCCATCACCCAACAGCTTGATAAATTACAGCTCAATACCGAGCGACTCACCCAAGATGGCATTGACCGCTCATATTGGCGACGCATTCTAAAAAGCGGCGAGCCCAAAATCTGCACCCAAAACCAAACCATTTACCCATCTGATTATCTTCATCGATCGACCATCACCCAAAAAATCGTCATCGCAGGCGATAATGACGCACCCACACGCCTGACAGATGCGGTCAAAGACGCAAGCTTATTAATTCATGAGGCGACCTATACGCAGGCGGTGATGGATAAGATTTTAGCCAAAGGGGTTTTTGATCCGCAGCACAGTAGCGCACAGGCGGTAGGCAGCTTTGCAGATGAGATGCAGGTGCCAAATTTGATTTTGACGCATTTTAGCGCCAGATTTTTAAATTTTGATGATCCTGACAGCCCCAAGCCAAATATGGGACATATCCGCGCCGAAACTGAATCAGTGTATGGCGGCAGACTCATCTTGGCTGAGGATCTGATGACGGTATCCATCACCAAAGAAGGCATCATGAGTGTACATGGCGCACCTGATGGCTTGAAGATGTAGGCTTATCAGTGGGATAGATCAATCGGCTAAGGGCTTTGGGCGAGGCGAGTTTGACCAATCCAATGCTGAGCAAACTGATAGGCGATACGACCAGAGCGACCGCCGCGCGTGCCTGCCCACTGAAGCGCTTGGCTTTGCGCCTGTGCATCGAAGGGCAGATTGGCTTTTTTAAGTTCGTGCTCGACGATTTGTAAATATAAAGGCTGATTCATCGGCTGAAATGATAGCCACAGCCCAAAACGATCGGACAAAGATACTGTCTCATCAATGGCTTCATAGGGATTGACTTCATCGGTTTGCCCATTATAGATATTGACATTATCTTTCATCATCTGTGGCAAGAGATGGCGGCGATTACTGGTCGCATAGACGAGTAGCTGACTGTGCTCACTGTCAAGTGCACCATCTAAAATTGATTTTAGGGTGCGATAATTTTCATCCTGAGCATTGAATGCCAAGTCATCACAATAAATGATATAACGATTCTGATTACCGTGATCTGCAGAGGCTTTGATGGCTTTGCGGATTTTATCTAGATGCAGTAAATCATCTCTGGCAACTTCGATGACGCGCAGCCTTTGAGGGTGATATGCCTTAAGTAGTGCACGCACCAGCGATGATTTGCCAGCACCGCGAGTGCCTGTCATCAGCACATGATTCGCTGGCAGGCGAGCAAGAAACTGCTCAGTATTATTGATGAGTTTATTTTTTTGGGTATCGATACCAAGCAAATCCTCCAAGCCACCTCCAAAACTGACTTCAATCGGCTCAAGCTTGCCAAGCATACCGCCCACCCAGCGATAAGCCAGGATAGACGGATCGATGCTGATGGGCTGATGGGTGCGTTCGGTCAGATATTGAGTGAGTAGCTGGATGAGATGATCAGGCAACTGCATAGGGATTTCCGTCAGATTAGATGTCACGAGTGGCAAATGTGTCGCATTGATTGACATCGCCTGTCTCAAAGCCTTTATAGAACCATTGTTTGCGCTGAGCGCTGGTTCCGTGGGTAAAGCTGTCAGGGACGGCATGGCCTCGGGCTTTATGCTGAAGATAGTCATCACCAATTTTCTCGGCAGCATCTAAAGCTTCTTCGATGTCACCTTTTTGTAAAAACTGTGTGCGCTCATGATTATGGCGCGCCCACAAGCCTGCAAAGCAGTCGGCTTGTAGCTCTTGGCGCACTGATAAATTATTGGCAGCGGCGGGGCTTGCTTGTGCTTGAGCTTGGCGTACTTGCTGAGAGATACCCAGCAAGGTCTGCACATGATGACCGACTTCATGCGCGATCACATATGCTTGAGCAAAGTCGCCGGCTTGGTCTTGGCGTGACAGCTCGGTTTGGTTGCGTTCGCCTGTGATGCCCATTTGAGTGCGCATATCACGGAAAAATTGTGTGTCTAAATAAACTTTTTGGTCAGCAGGGCAATAAAATGGACCGCTCGCTGACGTGGCTGATCCACAGGCGGATTGGACGGCGCCGCTGAACAAAACCAAGCTTGGCGGTTGATAGCGATGTCCTGCCTGAGCAAATATCGGCGTCCATACATCTTCAGTATCAGCCAAAATCGTGGCAACAAACTCTCTGGATTCTGCCATATCCGCGGTTTCGTTAGCCGGCGCTGATGCTTGAGTTTGTCCTTGCATCTGCTGAGTGACGCCCAGCGTGGTCTCTGGACTGATACCAAACACTTGCCATAAGATGACGGCGATGATTAAGCCAAAAATACTCACGCCACCGACTTTTTTGGCGCCGCCGCCGCGCCTGTCTTCGATATTGCTGCTTTGTCTGCGTCCACGCCACTGCATAAGTTATCCTAAATAATAAACCATAACATTGACCCTAATACACCCGCTAAGTCATCCTAAGAACTGCCAGCGCGCATCACCCATAGGTCAGATGCCCATATAATATCACTATCTGACAGGATCATCAATTTATCGCTCAATAATTTATGAATGCACTTGCGACTTATCATGATGCTTGGATAATGAATATCTGGATTAGATTGCAATTTATCCGTGATCGTCGTATGATAATTTGACTTATTTTATCAATGATGGAAATTAACGATGTCAAAATTAGCTTCAGTGATTGTTGAACACAATCCATCTGATCAGCCCATCACGCATTCGGTGATCTGGCTGCATGGCTTAGGCGCGAGTGGTCATGACTTTGAGCCGATTGTCCCTGAGCTTAGACTTGCCAAAGAAGCGGCGGTACGATTCATTTTTCCGCATGCCCCGCAGATTCCTGTGACGATTAACGGGGGCTATGTCATGCCAGCGTGGTATGATATTTTGGAGATGAGCCTAAATCGTAAGGTTGATGTGGCACACATCGCCGCTTCTAGTGAGCTGATCAATGAGATCATTGATGGCGAGATTGCCAAAGGTATTGATAGCCAAAATATCATCATCGCAGGCTTTTCACAAGGTGGCGCGGTGGCGTATCATACCGTCTTGACTAATACACGAAAGCTTGGCGGATTGCTTGCGCTGTCAACTTACTTTGCGACTGCTGAGCAGATCAAGTCTGTTACAGTCAATGATGATATTGCGGTTAAAATTGATCATGGGGATTTTGATGATGTCGTGCCTGCCGCCTTGGGCGTGCAAGCTGCAGAGTCCCTAAAAAAGCTTGGACTAAACCCTGTTTATCGTACCTATCCCATGGCGCATCAAGTGTGCTTAGCACAAATCAAAAGTATTGGTGATTGGCTTAATGACTTGATCGCATAATATAAGCTCAATCACAGTAAGTTATTAATAAACCACCCCAAATGCCAGCACTTAGGGTGGTTTATTTTTAGGAATCAATCACATAGACGAGCGTTGATTGGCTTCATAAATGGCGGCTTGTAGCCAAATATTGGCTTGGATATAATCATGAACCAAAATGGCATCGGTCTGATCCGTGGTTGGCGTTGCGATACGCACCACAAATGGATCAGCGTCCGGCTCACGCAAAATCACCACATCAAACAGCGTGATGTCTTTGCCAAAGAACTCGGTTTTTGATTTGCCTAAGACTTGACCTTGGCACCACGCTTCATCTTCTTGACCAAAAGTTTCGCCATACAAATACGCACACATATGCCCCAAATTAATTTCAACGGGTGCAAAGGGCTTACCTGCTTCGTGGTCTTCAGGCTGCCATGTGCGGATTTGCTCGTCGATATCATCAGGAATTTGACCGTTATTTTTTGCCACAATGTCATTAAAGGCGCGATGATGGCGGATGGCTTCTTGGTCTTCAACGACGATGGTTTCTTCTTGGTTGCTTGGCTCGATGTGATACGCCCAAGCACTAAAATTGACAAAGTATTTTTTTTGCGTGCGATAATCGGCGCGATTGACTGCATATAGCTGATCAAAAGCATAAATTGTTGCGCCATATGGTGTTTTTAGGCACAAAATCGCATCGGAAGTCGAATCACAGCGAATGATGCGCTCAATTTGACAAGTCAAACCATAAGGGCTATTTACAGCAGGAAACGCATTAATAAAAGCCTTGGGCGCGCCATCTTTGATGGTTAAAATCTGCTTGATGTGGCAAGTGTCATTCATGCCTAATAATAGCTTGGCATTATCCGTACTATTTTGGGCGGACAGACCCTTGGGTAAGGTCGCCTGATCTAGCATGGCATGTAGCCAATTGGGCACATCTTGGGCGATATTATCTGTCAAAATCGCCCAATGATCGCCATGACTGGCATTTTCATCATGGGGCAAATCGACTTTAATGGGTGCGCTTTCGTGCGTATAATTATAACGAATGGTCTGACTGCTCATAATCATTACTCATGGATAACTGCCATCTACATGGGGATGCACCAAAAAATATCAAGCATTTGATCTGATATCCTTGATGAATTTGTGTGATTGATGGAGTGGGCGGATGGTATTGGCGGCTTTATTTGGTATTTATTCATAAAAAATGCTAAACTAGCATGATTTATCGTCTGGAACACCGCTTATGTTTCGTCCTTTAGCGTTATTTATTGGGCTTAGATATACAAAAGCCAAACGCAAAAACGGTTTTATCTCGTTCATCTCGTTTATCTCAACCATTGGGCTTACGCTTGGCGTGGCGGTGCTGATTACCGTCTTATCGGTCATGAATGGATTTGATCGTGAGATCAAATCGCGCATTCTGGGTATGGTGCCTCAAGCGGCGGTCACCTCGACAGAGATTTTGTCGGATTGGCAGCCCATCGCCGAACAAATCAAAGCTCAAAATCAGGAAGTGGACGCAGTCGCCCCTTATATTCAGTTACAAGGCATGCTCACCGCCGAAGGTCAGGTCTCTGGCATCATTGTCTCAGGCATCGAACCTGAATACGAAAAACAAGTCTCGATCATTGATGAGCATATGATCGCAGGCAGCCTCGATGACTTGCGCCCTGGCGAATTTGGCATTGTTTTGGGTGAGTCGATTGCGTTTAATATGGGTCTGCAGCTGGGTGATAAGGTCACTTTGGTGCTACCAGAAGCCTCACCATCTGCCGCAGGCGTGATTCCAAGATTTAAGCGTTTTACTTTGGTGGGTGTGTACCATATTAGCAGTGAAATTGACAGTACGATGGGTTATGTGCAGATGCGCGATGCAGGCATCATGCTTCGGTTGCCCGAAGGTGCGCAAGGTCTGCGCATGAAGCTTCATGATATCTTTAAAGCGCCGCAAGTGGCTAATCAAGCTGCCAGTCTTGACCCACGCCTATATCCTAGTGATTGGACGACGACGCATGGTAATTTATTCAGTGCTATCCAAATGGAAAAAGCCATGATTGGACTTTTGTTGTTTTTGATTGTGGTTGTGGCGGCGTTTAATATTGTTTCAAGCTTGGTCATGTTAGTGACGGATAAAAAATCAGACATCGCCATTTTAAAGACCTTTGGGGCATCGCCAAAGCTTGTCATGCAAGTATTTATGGTGCAAGGCATGATCATCGGGGTGATTGGCACAGTGGTTGGAACGGTGCTTGGTGTGGTACTTGCTTTATCGGTCAATGATATTTTGCTGTTTGTCAGCCGAGTATTTGGGGTCAGTTTATTTGATGGCAGTGTCTATCCGGTGGACTTTTTACCCTCTGAAGTCAAAGCATCTGATGTGCTACTCATCACGACAGCCTCATTTTTACTGAGTTTTTTAATGACCATTTATCCTGCGCTCAGAGCCTCAAAAATCGAACCTGCGCAAACTTTGCGATACGAATAAGGATCAGTATGACGACCATTTTACACGCCAAAAATATCAGCAAAGTATATGACGAAGGCAAAATCAAAACCACCGTCTTGTCAGGGCTTGATTTGCAAATACAAGCAGGCGAGCGCATCGCCATCGTGGGTAGTAGCGGTTCGGGCAAATCCACGCTATTGCATTTGCTTGGCGGACTAGATACGCCGACGACAGGCGAGGTATGGCTAAAAGGGCAGTGCTTGACCAATCTGAATGAAACCAAGCGCGGCGAGCTGCGCAACCGTCATCTGGGATTTATTTATCAGTTTCATCATCTGTTGGCAGAGTTTAGCGCCACCGAAAATGTCGCCATGCCACTGCTCATGCGCCGCGATGTGAGTATCAAAGAGGCGACAAAACGCGCTAATGATTTACTTGAGCGCGTCGGACTTGGGCATCGACTGCATCATCGTCCCAGTGAGCTGTCAGGCGGTGAGCGTCAGCGTGTCGCCATTGCGCGCGCCTTGGTGACAGAGCCTGCCTTGGTGATGGCAGATGAGCCGACGGGCAACTTGGACGACGAAAATGCACAAGCGATCTTTGGGCTGTTAAGTGAGCTTCAAGCGTCTATTGGCATGGCGCTTTTGATGGTGACCCATGATCGGCATTTGGCAGCCCAAGCTGATAAAATTCTTGAGATGAAAAGTGGTCAATGGGCGAGCTAAACTTAAAAAAGCAGGAAGATTTCCTGCTTTTTTTTATGGAAGTTTTAAGCCTGTGTCCCTTTGGCAAGCTGAGTGTACTGGTCAAAGTTTTCGATATATTGTTCTAGATTTTCAGAGAGCATTTGCTGGTATTTTTCGGTGTAGAATTTGATGATGTCATCTTTTTCTTTGGCAAGATCGCTACCTTTAACAAAGCCGATGGTCGCCGCCGAGACAGCAAATCTTGCGGCAGCATAATTGAGGCTGGCTGCCACTTGACCAGCGTGTGATGATGGCGAAAGCTGGCTGTTAGCAAGCGTGATGACAGCATCGGCACGCTCAAAAAACGCATTCATTTGCGCTTGGAATTCTTCTTCATTAAATTCTTTAGTGTCACTCATGTGCTATCCTTTTGGGTGATTTGATGATTTTGGGCTATTTGGTGTGTGATAAGCCTTGAGATTGGCTTGCTCAAGGCTTATCTGAGTCATTTAGATCGCCGCGCGCAGCAAGTCGGCTTTGTCTGTTTTTTCCCAAGTAAAGGCAGTATCTGAGCCTTGGCGACCAAAATGACCATAGCTTGCCGTTACTTCATACATGGGCTGTAGTAAGTCAAGCATACGCGTAATACCATACGGACGCAGGTCAAAATGCGCTCGAATCAGCTTGACGATGTCGGTATCGCTGATTTTACCGGTATTAAAAGTATTCACCGAAATGGATGTCGGCTCAGCCACACCGATTGCATAGCTCACCTGTACTTCACAGCGCTCAGCCAAGCCTGAGGCGACGATGTTTTTGGCGACATAGCGTCCAGCATAAGCAGCGCTTCGATCGACTTTGGAAGGGTCTTTACCACTGAATGCACCGCCGCCATGACGCGCCATGCCGCCATAAGTATCCACGATGATTTTGCGACCTGTCAGACCTGCATCGCCCACAGGACCACCGATGACGAACTTGCCCGTTGGATTGATGTGGTAAAGCGTATCTTTATGCAGTAGCTCAGATGGAATGACTTTTTTGATAATTTCTTCCATGACGGCTTCTTGCAGCTGCTTTTGGCTGATCTCAGGATCATGCTGCGTCGATAACACCAGTGCATCAACAGCAAAAGGCTTGAACTGATCGTCATAATGCATAGTCACCTGAGCTTTGGCATCAGGACGCAGCCAAGGCAAAGTACCATTTTTGCGCAGCTCAGCTTGACGCTCCATCAGACGATGGCTCAGCTGAATCGGAGCAGGCATCAGCACATCAGTTTCGTTGGTGGCATAGCCAAACATCAAACCTTGGTCACCTGCGCCTTGGTCTTCTGGGCGCTGTCTGTCAACGCCTTGGGCAATCTCAGGTGACTGCTTGCCAATCATATTAATCACCGCACAAGTCGAGCCATCAAAGCCCAAATCTGAGTGATTGTAGCCGATTTTATTGACGGTATCACGCACGATCGCTTCGACATCAATATTGGCATGGGTGCTGATCTCGCCCGCTAAGACGACAGCACCTGTCTTGACTAAGGTTTCACAGGCGACGCGTGCATCTTTATCTTGAGTCAAGATGGCATCAAGCAAGGCATCAGAGATTTGGTCTGCCATCTTATCTGGATGACCTTCGCTCACTGATTCTGAAGTAAATACTGAGTAGTTCATAAGGTTTCACTTAATAAAAAATAAAATAAAAATTGTGCAAATTCTGGTGGCTTTTTTAGGCTTGACAGAATAAATACCGCTCACACAAGTAAAAATAAATCACGGTGCAGTCTGCGACTGTAGAGTGGGGCAATGATTGTAGAGTGATCATTAATAAAAGGTATTTGGTGGAAAATTATACGCCAAAATGCCCATAAATACCAATGAAAATTATTCATATTAAAATAAGCGGTGGAATATACTTCTTTAAAATGAGTGAAAGCTGCTTAGGCGGAGTGATCTTTGAGAAGTTATGCTTTGGATAAATGATAAGGCGTCAATATAATAAAGTATCTATTTAGATGGAAAAATTATCGCCTTTATCGACTTTTGTGTGATCGTGCTCATTTTGCAGATTTTGTTTTTGTAGATCTTGCTCGCGCTTTTTATGACCTTTTTGATGTTTGAATTTGGGGGCATTGGCGTTGTAACCGTGGCGCGCTTGCCAATCTCTGACAGTCCGATAATTCCAAAATGCGCGAAATGCCAAACCAAGCACGATACTGGTGATGATGGCGGATAAAAGTAGCCCAACCGCCATCGCTTGCCACGAAAAAATATGCCGATGCGCCTTAAGCGGATTAATGCCATCAGCGGTCATCCAAAGGGTAAAATCGGTTAAGATCATGCCAATCGCCCTAAGCCCAATGGTAGGCTCTCCAAGCAATATCGCTCCCAGCGAATACGCTAACCAAAAAACAGGAATGGCAGTCAAAGGATTGGTAATCCAAGTCAGTGCAATCGCCATCGGAATATTAGCTCGGGTGAGCAGTGCGCCAATCAATGCAAGTGGCATCTGGCCAGGCAAAGGAAAAAAAGCCGCCAGCACACCCACATAAACCGCTCGACCCAACGAGCTGCGATTGATTTGCCACAGTCGAGGATCCGCCAAAAAAGGCGCAAATATCGCAATCAAACGATTTTGGCGCAATTTTTCGGGCGTGGGTAACCAGGCTTTAATCTTATTCTTGGGCATGGAGGTGGCTATCGTGTAGATAAAGCCTAAATTATAGCAAACTTTTATTGATAAAACGACGCAAACACCGTTATTTTTGTTGAATTTTTAAGAGCTTATAGCAGGCTTAGGCGTACTGTGATAGAATGCTTGAAATCACTTAGGATGCACTTATGACTGATAAAATTAAAATTCAACACCCAAAACCTTCTGCAAAAGCCAAAAAAGCACTCATTTGGATTGACCTAGAAATGACAGGTCTGGATACGCAGCACGATGAGATTATTGAGATTGCCACCATCGTGACCGATGATGATCTGAACATTCTTGCCGAAGGACCAGTATTTGCGATCAAAGTGGGTGATGTGATTTTAAATCGTATGGATGATTGGAATAAAAATCAGCATGGTCAGTCAGGCTTGATTGATCGGGTGCGCCGTAGCACGACGACGCTTGCTGAAGCTGAAGCACAGACGATCGAGTTTTTATCAAAGTGGGTGGATGCAGGCATCTCTCCGATGTGCGGTAATTCCATTTGCCAAGATCGCAGATTTTTGGCGCGTCAAATGCCAAAGCTTGAGCGATATTTTCACTATCGCAACTTGGATGTGTCAAGCGTCAAAGAGCTTTGCTACCGCTGGCGTCCTGATGTCGCCTCTGGGTATCAAAAAACAGGCACACATTTGGCGCTTGATGATATCCGAGATTCGATTCGTGAATTGCGCCATTATCGCGAGCATTTTTTTAAATTGCTGGATTGATTTTAAAGCAGGCTTTGACCTGCTTTTTTATTATAATTTGACTCAATGTGAAAGCTAGATGAAATTTGAATGTATCAATAAGTCAGATGCTCATTTTCAAAACTTTTAAAAATGTTAAAACATTAACAACTGTTGTGTAAATATTTGCAGATTTGGCAACAATTTTTTCACCAAAGTGATACTTGTCATTTAATATGATTTTGGTTAAGATGAAATCGCAGGGTTTACCTTGATTTCACTAAATTAATGACTAGTCACATGGAGTATGTTATGAAAAAATTATCTTTAATCGCGTTATTGGCTGTGGCAGGTTTTGCCAATGCGGCTACTTATGAATTGGATCCATATCACACCAACGCACGTTTTAGCATTGACCATTTTGGCACCTCAACCAACATGGCAGGCTTTTATGAGCTATCAGGCGTGATGCAATTTGACCGTGCGGCAGGCACAGGCTCAATCGATATCAGTATTCCTGTTGGTAGCCTAAAAGCCCCTTCATCGCTATTTACACAGCACCTAAAAGCGGCTAATTTGTTCAATGTTGAACAGCATCCAACCATGCGTTTTGTTTCAAATCAATTTTATTTCACAGGGACAGGCGCAAATCGTAAACTGCAGTCTGTGTCAGGTAACTTAACTTTACTTGGTCAAACCCATCCTGTGACTTTAACAGCGACTAAGTTTAATTGCTATAACAGCCCAATTTTGAATGCTGAAGTTTGTGGTGGCGATTTTACCGCGACAGTTGATCGCACCAAGTGGGGCATGAATTATTTGGTGGATGTGGGCATTCCTAAAGATGTGCGTATCGACATTCAGGTAGAAGCCAGCAAAAAAGGTAAGTAATCCCTACCTGGCGAATAAAAAAAAGAGCGTGTATTGCGCTCTTTTTTATTGAAATTTGCAAGATTAGCCATGCTTAAATTGCGCAAGCTGCAAATCTTCACCGATCATCAAGCCAATTTCTGCGCAGACTTGAGTCCCTTCCATGCGCCAATCCCCAAGCACAATGCGCGCTTGATGACCATAATGATGCACATGTGGGCGGTGGGTATGCCCATGTAATAAAATATCATACTCCTTGAGTGCAGCGGATACTGCGTCTTCATTGACATCCAAGATGGCAAAAGCTTTGGTGGTTTTCTGGTTTTTGGAAGTATCTTGAATATTGCCAGCGAGCTTTTTACGCACAGATAGCGGCAATCTATTTAAGATAAATCCCGTCACAGGATGGCGAATGACAGACCGATAACGCTGATAGCTCATATCGTCTGTACACAGCGCGTCGCCATGCTCCAAGCGAATGCGACTTTGGGTGGTATGAATGGGATAAGGCTCTTGGATCAGCGCGCCTTTGAACGTATCACAAAGCGCCTGACGAATCATAAAATCACGATTGCCCTGCATGACAAAAATTTGCACTTTATGATCCGCCAAAGCATTCAGCGCAAGAATCACAGGATGAAGCCAATGCTTGGCTTTGTCAGCCTGCGATAGCGATACATAAGTATCATCACCCAGCCAAGCATCCAACCAATCTCCCAAAATAAAAAGCGAATCTAAATTAGGCAGCTGTTTTAGGTCACCAAGCAACTGGATAAAAGCCGCGCTAAGCTTAGGCGTCATTGGTGATAGATGCAAATCGCTAACAAAAACCGCCTGAATCTCAGACGGTCTTGTGGTAAAAAAATAATCAGCGCTCAGCATATTATTTATTGATGACTTTGGCGCTGTTGATGACGACAGGCTCAGTTGGCACATCAGCGTGATAGCCAAAACGACCTGTTGGCACGCCTTTGATTTGATTGACCACATCCATGCCATCAATCACTTGACCGAAGACAGCATAGCCCCAGCCTTGCGGTGTTGGGCTTGAATAATTCAAAAAGTCATTGTCTTTGACATTAATAAAAAACTGTGCCGTGGCAGAATGTGGATCAGAAGTGCGCGCCATCGCGATGCTACCGACGGTGTTTTTTAGACCATTATCGGCTTCGTTTTTGATGGGGGTACCAGTGCGTTTTTCGTTCATCTGTGCGTCCATACCGCCGCCTTGAATCATAAAGCCGTCGATCACACGATGAAAAATCAGTCCATCATAATGACCTGACTCGACATAATCAAGGAAATTGGCAACGGTAACAGGGGCTTTTTCGGCGTTTAGCTCGATTTTGATTTGACCAAATGTGGTATCAAATTCTACAACTGGCATATCCATGAAGTATCCTTATAACTATTAATGAATGGAATGAAATTTTGCTTATTATAGCATAACATTCATGGGGTGTGCTTGTGCAAATTTAAAGGGCATGATGATTTGCCAAGCGTGTTCGATTTATAAAAATCATGCTTAAAGACCTAAAATTATGCTAAAATAATTCAATTATGACATTTAAAACTGATCACCATGGACAATAAGTTATGAGCACACAACCGACTGAAAAAAATGACTTTATTCGCGCAATTATCCGTGATGACTTGGCATCGGGTAAGCATGATAGCATTTTGACGCGCTTTCCGCCTGAGCCAAACGGATATTTACACATTGGGCATGTTAAATCGATCTGCCTAAATTTTGGCGTGGCAAATGAATTTGGCGGTGCTTGTAATTTAAGATTTGATGACACTAACCCCACCGCTGAAAAACAAGATTTTGTTGATGGCATTAAAGAAGACGTTCGATGGCTTGGATTTGAGTGGGCGGGCGATGTGCGCTATGCGTCAGGCTATTTTGATGAGCTGTATGGCTGGGCAGTTCAGCTGATCAAACAAGGCGATGCGTATGTGGATCTACAAAGCATTGATGAGATCCGTGCCAATCGTGGCTCATTCACCGAAGCAGGCGTGCCATCACCGCAGCGTGAGGCGAGCATTGAGGAGAATTTGGCTCGTTTTGAGGATATGAAGCAGGGCAAATATGCCGATGGCGAAGCGGTTTTGCGTGCTAAGATTGATATGGCACACCCAAACATGAACATGCGCGATCCTGTGATCTATCGTGTCATGCACGCACATCATCACCAAACGGGCGATACGTGGTGCATCTATCCGATGTATGATTTTGCGCATCCTTTGTCAGATGCTTATGAAGGAATCACACACTCGCTGTGCACGCTTGAATTTGAAGATCATCGACCATTTTATGATTGGGTAGTCGAAAAAGTTGGGTTCGACGTCCCACCACGTCAGTATGAATTTAGCCGTCTGAACATTGATCATACCCTAACTTCTAAGCGTAAGCTCAAGCGCTTGGTGGATATGGGTGTGGTGTCTGGCTGGGATGATCCGCGTATGCCGACGGTGGCAGGTATGCGTCGCCGCGGCTATACGCCCGAAGGCTTGAGAGATTTTTGTGAACGCGTGGGCGTCACCAAATCTGATGGCTTGGTTGATCATCGTATGCTTGAGTTTAGCGTGCGTAAGTCGCTTGAAGAGACCACCGCGCGCGGAATGGCAGTGCTACGCCCACTGAAAGTGACTATCACCAATTTTGATAGCGCTGTTGCCAAATTTAATGAGCTTAAAAATGAAAAAACAGTGGCAGAATTTGATGGTGACGTGCTTTGGCTGACCCAGCCTAAGCATCCGCATTTGGACATGGGTATGCGCCAAATTCCGTTCACCAAAACCATTTACATTGATGCCACAGATTATGAGATTGAGCCGCCGGCAGATTATAAGCGTCTGTCGCCAAGTAATCCAGAAATCCGCTTGCGCAACAGCTATGTGCTCAAGGTAGAAGAGCATAAGACAGACGAAAGCGGCGCTGTGGTCGAACTGATCGCGACGATCGATGAAAATACACTGGGCAATAATCCAGAAGGTCGCAAAGTCAAAGGCGTGATCCATTGGGTATCGGCAAGCCACGGGGTGAATGCAGTGGTGCGCTTGTATGAGCATTTGCTACTAGAAGATGATGAAATAACAGACGCTGTGGATGTCAATGACTCTGGTGCTGATGCTGATGAGCTGTGGATTCGCAAGCACCTAAATCCCAATTCGCTGACGGTTTATGAAGCTGTGATTGAGCCTGATTTGGCAAAAGCCAATCCAGGTGAGCGATTCCAGTTTGAGCGCGAAAGCTATTTTGTGGCTGACAGCGCCGAGCATACCCAAGCGTTGCCAGTATTTAATCAAATCGTTGGGCTTAAAGACAGCTTTAAGCCTGAGTGATTGCACGCTCATCAGTTGCCCACAGTTTACCAAAGCGCCAGGATTTTAGTGCGCTTTGGTAGAGAGGGTGAGACATGGATGCAGAAGACAAATCATCTCAAACTCAATCAAATTCAATCAATCAAGTTGATGCTATGAAACAAGAGACCGCCTTTGCGATTTTAAAGACAGGGCAAAATGTTTTTTTGACAGGTCAAGCAGGCGCAGGTAAAACCTATGTGCTCAATCAGTACATTGAGTATTTGCGAGTGCGCCAAATTCCTGTGGCAGTGACTGCCAGCACGGGCATCGCATCAACTCACATGAATGGCATGACAATTCATGCATGGTCGGGTATCGGCATCCAAAATGAGTTTGATAAAGTCAATGTCCAAAGGCTTGCCACGCGTGATGACTACCTTGAGCGCATCAAAAATACCAAGGTGCTTATCATTGATGAAATCTCCATGCTGCACGCCAAGCAAGTTGACACGATCAATCAAGTTTTAAAGCATTTTCGAAAAAATGAGATGCCTTTTGGGGGCGTTCAGGTGATTTTTTCGGGGGATTTTTTTCAGCTACCACCGATTGGCGATAAAGGTGAAACATCGAAAGAAAAATACGCCTTTATGTCGCAGGCTTGGCTTGAGTGTAAATTTCAAATTTGTTATCTCACCGAGCAGCATCGCCAAACGGGCGGCGATGAAAAGCAGCGCTTTGGTTTATCTTTGAATGAGATTTTAAACCAAATCCGCAGTCAAACAGTGACGCAGCAGGCGATCGATGTGCTGACATCAACCCAAGCTCATACCATTGATTTGAACCGCACAAGACTTTATACGCATAATGCCGATGTTGATAGTATCAATCAAAAGCAGCTCAATGAATTGACCGCTAAGACTATTACGTATAGTGCCGCCAAAATGGGCGAAAAACCCTTGCAAGACTCACTGTCAAAGAGTGTCCGCGCCCCTGATGAGCTGACGCTTGCGATCGGCGCTAAGGTGATGTTCGTCAAAAATCTGCCGCTTTTGGGCGTGTATAATGGTACGATGGGTGAAGTGATCGGCTTTATTGGCGTATCGGGCAAAGCCTATAAAAATGCAGATGATGAAATTACCGAAACGGCATATCCTTTGGTTCGGCACAATACTGGCGGCGAAGTGGCTGCTGAGCCTGAAGAGTGGACAGTTGAGGATAAGGATGGCACTGTGCTTGCAAGCTATACCCAAGTGCCTTTATGCTTAGCTTGGGCGATCACGGTACACAAATCCCAAGGCATGACCTTGGATGCAGCTGAGATTGACTTGTCCAAGACCTTTGAGATGGGGCAGGGTTATGTGGCGCTGTCACGCCTGCGCTCGCTAGATGGGCTAAAATTGCTTGGCTTTAATGTCAAAAGCTTGCTGCTAGATGAATGGGTGCAGCGCATTGATCAGCGATTCATTGAGCTGTCTTCTGAGCACGCCAAGGCTTTTGAAGTGTTTGATGAGTCGATGCTCGATGAGATTTATAAAGCCTTTATCCATGCTTGCGGCGGCACGACCAATCCTGAAGTTATCGCCACCAACCAAAAATTTCGAGCGCTCAAAAAGCAAGGCGCGCTCAGCCAAAAAACCAAAGCCCAAAATCAAGCCAAAGCAGGACAAATCCAAGCCAATGGACTGACCAGCACCGTCAATGAAACTTATGAACTCGTTCAGCAAAAGCTGGATTTAGACGAGATTGCCGCCAAGCGCAGTTTGTCTGTCTCAACCATTATCGGTCATGTGGCGGATATTGGCAAAATCATGGGTACTGATGCCATCCAAGACTATCGCCCAGATGATGAGATGATCACTGAGATTGAAGGTGCGATATGCGATTTGGATGCCCGAGGTGAATTTGCTGATGGGATCAAGATCAGACCGATCTTTGATGAGCTGCGAGAAACTTATACTTATAATGAAATACGCTTGGCTTTGGCGTATATAGAGACTTCAAAGATGGACGCTGATCGTGATACCAAATAATTCACACCGCCAAGCCGATACGCCCAAATTACGCTTAGCCATCAATGGCTTTGGTCGTATTGGTAGAAATGTATTAAGAGCGTACATTAAGAAGTTGGGGGTTTTTGACAATATTGACATTGTCGCGATCAATGATATCGCCGACAACGAAGTACTGCTGCATTTATTAAAATTTGACAGTACGCATGGGCGATTCGATCAAGGGGATAATGCCGCACAGGTTTCATTAACCACCGATCAAGATACCTCATATTTGACGATCACTAAAGGCGGGTCGTCACGCCGTATTCTTTTGCTAAGCTGTGATGAGCCAGAGAATTTGCCTTGGAAGGATCTGGATGTCGATGTCGTGCTTGAGTGTACAGGTCAATTTCGCTCCTATGCCGATGCCAATCGCCATCGTACAGCAGGCGCAAAGCAAGTGATCATTGGTGCAGCACCGTTTGATAGCGTAGATGCCAGTATCGTCATCGGGGTAAATGACGATGAGCTAAACGCTGATTTGCCAATCATATCTGGGGTGTCTTGTACCACCCAAGCTTTGGTGCCGCTATTGTCGGTGCTTGATGATAAATTTGGTATCCAAAGTGCCATGATGACCGAGATCCACGCCGTAACGGCAGATCAAAGCGTGCTTGATCAAGCGCATCGCGACTTTCGCCGTGCCAGAGCCAGCGGTCATAATATCATTCCCACCACATCCAGTAGCATCAATGCCACCGAACGCGTCCTGCCCCTGATGCGCGGTAAAATCAACGGACACTCCATCCGAGTTCCCACCATCAATGTCGCTGCGATTGATCTGACTGTCAAATTTGCGCAATCGGTTCGGCTAGATGAGATCAAAGACGCGCTGATGACAGCAAGCCAAGGGCATCTTGTTGGCATCATGGATTATTGTGATGAGCCTTTGGTGTCTAGTGATTTTATCGGCGATAGCCACTCTTTGGTCATTGATGGTCAGCAGCTGATGATGGCAGGTGAGCTTGCTAAGATTTATGCTTGGTATGATAATGAGTGGGGCTACGCCAATCGGCTTTTGGATATGTGCCAAAAGCTGGCAGGTTTAAGATAAGCTTAGCTTGCATCATCTTTGATATTGAAATGGTAATAAGTTTTAGGGACTGTATTAGATTGCATGATTTAATCTAATACAGTCCCTAAAATAATAATAACCTATTCAACTTTCAAAAAATGCAATATACTAATCCAATCAAAGATATGCTCAGATCGGCTTTATCATTGTTATAATGTTAGCCAAACTGTCAGAGCGCAACAATCAAAACCATCATAATTACAAGGAAGATCCCTATGACGATTTATACAGAAGTTTCTCATCCTGAACTTCAAGCAAGCCTAGAGCATGGCGTTTTGGTGCTTGCCATCAACCGTCCAAAAGCTAAAAATGCGCTATACTCTGAGTTATATCATGCCATTTGTGATGCGCTGATCGCTGCCGAGAAAGATGACCAAATCAAGGCTGTGGTGCTGCGCGGTGCAGAAGATGACTTCAGCGCCGGCAATGACATGGGCGATTTTATTAAGTTTTTTGAGTACGATCTTGAGAAAATTAAGGCAGGGGATCTGCCGCCGTTTCGCCTGCTAAAGACAGTAGCGGGGTTTGGCAAGCCGATTATTTTGGCGATTAAAGGTGCAGCGATTGGGATTGGGGTGACGCTACTACTTCATGTGGATATGGCTTATGCTGATGATACGGCGGTATTTCAGATGCCCTTTTTGGGGCTTGGCGTGACGCCCGAAGGAGCAGCCACTCAGCTGATGGTGGAGCGTATCGGCTATGTGGAGACCTGTGAACTGTTATACACCGCCCAAAAATTTGATCGCCAAAAAGCTGAAAAATTAGGATTGATCAATGCCCTGCCTGATGGGGCTGATGTCTATGACTACGCGTATTCCCAAGCCCAAAAAATCGCCAATATGCCTCATAAAACGGTACGCCAAACCAAGCAGCTTTTAAAGCATGATTTGGCGCGCATCATTCAATGCATCGATGATGAGGCTGAAATTTTTATGCGGCATGTGCAGTCGCCAGAATGCAAAGAAGCAGTTCTTGCCTTTAAAGAAAAACGAAAGCCAAATTTTAATCAATAAACAAAAATCGCCGCTTAGTGATGACATAAGCGGCGATTTTTTTTAAATTATTAAATTTCCAAAAAGTCCAAAATCCCCTTGGCAGCCTCACGACCCTCCCAAATGGCAGTGACGACTAAGTCTGAGCCGCGTACCATATCACCACCAGCAAAGATTTTTGGATGACTGGTTTGGAATTTGAAAGGTTGTTGTTCTGGAGCGATCACGCGTCCATCAGCATGCATATCTATGCCTAGATCGCCAAACCAATCAGCAGGGCTTGGGCGAAAACCAAATGCAAGCACGACAGCATCAGCAGCCAAAATCTCTTCAGAGCCTTCGACCACGATGGCGGATTTGCGTCCATTGGCATCAGGCTCGCCCAAAGCGGTGGTGACGACTTTGACGCCAGTGACTTTGCCGTTTTCGCCGATAATTTCAACTGGCTGACGATTGAACAAAAATTGCACGCCTTCTTCTCGGGCGTTGGTCACTTCGCGCTTTGAGCCTGGCATGCTGTCTTCATCACGGCGGTAGGCGCAAGTCACCGAAGCGGCTTGCTGACGGATACTGGTGCGATTGCAGTCCATGGCGGTATCACCGCCGCCAAGCACGACGACGCGTTTATCTTTTAGGTTGACATAAGGCTCATTATCACTTTGCCAGCCGTGGCATTCGTTAACATTGCCAATCAAAAAATCCAGCGCATCATACACGCCATCTAAGTCTTCGCCAGCAAAGCCGCCGCGCATATAGGTATAAGTCCCCATACCCATGAACACCGCATCATATTCAGCCAAAATTTCATCAATGGTGATGTCTTTACCAATCTCGGTGTTTAGGCGAAATTCAATGCCCATATCGCTAAAAATCTCTCGGCGGCGCTTCATGACCTGTTTTTCCATCTTAAATTCAGGAATGCCAAAGGTGAGTAGCCCGCCAATCTCGGGACGCTTATCAAATACCACAGGACGCACGCCATTTCTGACCAAAATATCAGCGCAGCCAAGACCTGCAGGTCCAGCACCAATCACCGCGACACGCTTGCCTGTCCAGAGCACATTGCTCATATCAGGTCGCCAGCCGCGCTCAAAGGCGGTGTCATTGATGTATTTTTCGACATTGCCGATCGTCACCGCCCCAAAGCCGTCATTGAGCGTACACGCCCCTTCGCAGAGCCGATCTTGGGGGCAGACGCGACCGCAGACTTCAGGCAGGGTGTTAGTTGTATGGCACAGCTCAGCCGCTTGCTCGATCAGCCCTTCACTGGCAAGCTTAAGCCAATTGGGGATATAATTATGCACAGGGCATTTCCATTCACAGTATGGATTGCCACACTCCAGACAGCGGTGTGCCTGCTGAGCGGCGGAATCGTGATCAAAAGGCTTATAAATCTCAATAAATTTGGTTTTGCGAGTTTCGAGTGATTTTTTGGCAGGATCGCTGCGCGCCACCTCCAAAAACTGAAAATCATTGTGTAAACGAGCTGTCATGGTAATCTCCTTATTGGGCATTGATGGGTATCTGCCGACAATGCCTGTCATTTTTCTTTCTTATTGTGGATCAGCCAAAGTGCTTTTGAGCAGCGTGGCGATATTGGCGGCTTTTGGCTTAACCAAATAAAATTTGCGCACATAATGCTCAAAATCACTTAAGATGGTCTTGCCCCATGCGCTGTCAGTTTTTTCAACATGGGTTTCAATGATTTTGCGCAAATAAATGCGATGTTCTTCGGTCTGCTCGCTTGAGATGCGATGTAAATCGATGAGCTCGTGGTTGCAGCGATCAAAGAAATCACCTTGCATATCCAGCACATATGCAAAGCCGCCAGTCATGCCTGCCCCAAAGTTTAAGCCTGTTTTACCAAGGACAGTCACCACGCCGCCTGTCATGTACTCACAGCAGTGGTCGCCTGCCCCTTCGACGACGGCATGACTGCCTGAATTGCGCACCGCAAATCTCTCACCTGCTGTCCCGGCAGCATACAGAGCGCCGCCAGTTGCGCCATACAGACAAGTATTGCCGATGATGGCAGAATCGGTGGTATTGATGTGGATGTTTTTGGGTGGATAAATGACAATCTCACCGCCTGCCATGCCTTTGCCGACATAGTCGTTGGCGTCACCTTCTAGCTCAATGTTCAGACCGCCTGCATTCCATACGCCTAATGACTGACCAGCCGTACCAGTCAGATGTAGTTTGATGGGCTTATCGCTCATGCCCAGATTGCCCCAAGTGTCAGCAATCTCACCAGAGATACGCGCGCCGATAGAGCGATCGCAGTTGCTGATACGGTAGCTGTATTCACCGCCATAGCCTTTTTTGATGCTGATCGCCATATCGCTGACCATGCGCTCAGCTAAGATGCCTTGATCAAATGGCACATTGCTTGGCACTTGACAGGTGTGCGGTGCGTCTGCGGCTCGTGGGTGGCTGTACAAAAGCGGCGTCAGATCCAGATGCTGCTGTTTGGGGGTTTGACCTTCTAAGATGTCCAATAAATCGGTGCGACCAACCAGCTCCTCCAGCGTGCGCACGCCCAGTTTCGCCATCCAGTGACGCGTCTCCATCGCCACAAATTTAAAGAAATTAATCAGCATATCCACCTCACCGATGTAATGCTCATCACGCAAATCAATGCGCTGTGTGGCGACACCGGTTGGGCAGTTATTCAGATGGCAAATTCGCAGATACTTACAGCCTACAGCCAGCATCGGGGCGGTACCAAAGCCAAAGCTTTCGGCACCCAAAATGGCAGCTTTAACGACATCAAGACCTGTTTTGAGACCGCCGTCTGTCTGAATGCGTACTTTATCACGCAAGCCATTGACGCGCAGGGACTGATGCGCTTCTGCCAAGCCCAGCTCCCAAGGCGAGCCTGCATAATGAATCGATGATAAAGGCGATGCTGCTGTACCGCCATCATAGCCTGAGATGGTGATTAAGTCTGCATAAGCCTTAGCCACGCCAGTAGCAATGGTGCCAACGCCAGGGCGCGAGACCAACTTGACCGAAACCAAAGCACTGGGATTGACTTGTTTTAGATCAAAAATCAGCTGCGCCAAATCTTCGATGGAATAAATATCATGATGCGGCGGCGGTGAAATCAAAGTCACCCCAGGCACCGAATAGCGCAGGCGTGCGATCAGATCATTGACCTTACCACCAGGCAGCTGACCACCTTCACCAGGTTTTGCACCTTGAGCGATTTTGATTTGCAGCACTTCAGCAGAGCGCAGATATGCAGGTGTCACCCCAAATCGACCCGAAGCAATTTGTTTGATTTTTGAATTTTTGAGCGTGCCGTAGCGCGCTGGATCTTCGCCGCCTTCTCCTGAGTTTGAGCGACCGCCGATGGTGTTCATTGCCATCGCGATGGATTCATGTGCTTCAGGCGACAAAGCGCCCAAAGACATCCCCGCCGAGTCAAAACGCGGTAGGATGGACTCGATGCCTTCGACTTCATCAAGATCAATCTCACTGCCAGTTTTTAGAGCGAGCAAATCACGAATGGTCGCCACAGGGCGATGATTGACAATGTCGGCATATTTTTGATATTCCTGATAATCCCCTGAGCGAACCGCGCTGTGCAGCGCTCGCACGACATCTGGATTAAAGGCGTGATATTCTTTATCAAAGACAAATTTAATCAAACCCCCCTTATCCAAGGGCGTACGGCGTGTAAAGGCATTTTTGGCTAGGATGGCTTGATCATTTGCCAAATCCTCAAAGGTAGCGCCTTTGATGCGACTTGCCACGCCGACAAAGCATAAATCCACAATCTCAGGCGACAGTCCCACCGCCTCAAACAGCTGTGCGCCGCGATAAGAGACGATGGTTGAGATGCCCATTTTGGATAGGATTTTTAATAAGCCTTTATCTAAGCTTTTGCGGAAATTGGCGCGTGCGCTCAAGGCGTCGGTGTTGATTTCACCTGTTTCCACCAAATGATCAATCACTTCATAAGTCAAATACGGATAAATACACGTCGCCCCAAAACCGATCAAGACAGCGGCGTGATGCGGATCACGCACCAGACCTGTTTCGATGATCAAATTGGCATCGGCGCGCAAGCCTTGTTGGATCAAGTGATGATGCACAGCGCCAGTCACCAAAACGGCATTGGCAGGCACTTTGCCTTTTTTGATGTTTTTGTCAGATAAGATGATTAAAGTGTAGCCTTGCTTGATGGCAGCCACGACTTCTTGGCAGATGTTATCAATGGCTTGTTTTAGGCTTAGGCTGTCATCATAGTTAAGATCGATTCTTTGGCTCAAAAAAGCAGGGTCTTGAGTGGCTTCGATTTGCTGCATCTTACTGGCTGATAAGATCGGCGATGATAAGATGATTCGGTGTGCGTCTTTGGAGGTAGGGTTGAAGACATCCGTTTGGGCACCTAGGCAAGTTTGAAGACTCATCACAATCGATTCACGCAAAGGATCAATCGGTGGATTGGTCACCTGTGCAAATTGTTGTCTAAAAAAGTCAGCCACATGGCGAATTTGGCGTGAGAGCACCGCCATCGGCGTATCATCTCCCATAGAGCCGACCGCTTCTTGAGCGTTTTCGGCGGCAGGGCGGATGATCTCGGTGCGCTCCTCACTGGTGATATGGAACATCTTTTGTAGTGCTGCCAGATGCTCTGTGTCTTTGGTGGCGGATGCCAGTGATAGCTCGATGGCTTGATTGTCGCGGATGCGCATGGCATTTTCGCGCAGCCACTTGCGATAAGGATGAGCTTTTTTCAAAATGGTGGCGATGGTTTTGGTATCCATGATCTGACCGCTATAGGTATCGATGACCAGCATCTGACCTGGACCGATGCGACCTTTTGCCAAGACATCATCAGGCGTATAATCCCATGTACCTACCTCAGATGCCACCGTGATGTAGCCATTTTTGGTGGTGACCCATCTTGAAGGACGCAGACCATTTCGATCTAGCATACACACTGCATAGCGACCATCTTGGATTACCAAGCCTGCCGGACCATCCCATGCTTCCATGTGCGGCGAATAAAATTCATAAAAAGCACGCAGATCCATATCCATGCTGTCGACATTTTGCCATGCAGGCGGCACCAGAATACTCATGGCATGAAATAGGCTCATGCCACCATTCATCAGTACTTCAAGCATATTATCCAAGCTTGATGAATCAGAGCCTGTGCTATTCACCAGCGGCGCCAGTGCTTGTAGCTCGGGCAGCTTGTCAGATTTTAGCTTGGGTGTGCGCGCCACTGACCAATTACGGTTGCCAGTGATGGTGTTTAGCTCGCCATTATGCGCCAGATAGCGAAATGGCTGAGCCAAATTCCAGCGTGGCAGGGTGTTGGTGCTAAATCTTTGATGAAATACCACAATGTGTGAGCTTAAGCGATCATCTTGCAGATCCAAAAAAAAGTTTGGCAAGTCTTTGGGCATCACCAAACCTTTATAAATCACAGTCTGACAGTTTAATGCTGTCACATAAAATAGCTCATCTTCGGTCAGCTGAAGCTCTGCTTTTTTGCGCGCGACAAATAGTAGCCGATTAAATTCATCAGCAGGCATATCTTTTGGCGCATTGACAAAGACTTGCTTAAAATCCGGCAGGCTTTCGCGTGCGATATCCCCGACAATATCAAGATTGACGGGCACATCTCGCCAGCCTGCCACTTCCAAGCCTTCGCCTGTGATTGCTTCGTTTAAGACTTGCATACTATGCTTGGCTTTGGCTTGATCCAAATTGACAAAGACTGTACCGACCGCAAAATTTTCTGACAGCTCAAAGCCGTTTTCGGCAGCGACCGCGCGAAAAAATGCGTCAGGCTTTGCGATCAATAAACCGCAGCCATCCCCTGTGCGACCATCGGCAGCCACACCGCCGCGATGCGTCATACAGCTTAGCGAGTGGATCGCAGTTTTGACCAAATCATGGCTTGGCGTGCCTTCTACATGGGCAATCAAACCAAAACCGCAATTGTCTGAAAAATCATCAGGGCTTGCCAAATAGGTGGTGGAACTGATCATTGTCATGGCTTATCCTTTTGTCGCTGTGAGAATGAATTGAAGGGTAATTATTAGATTTGCAATTTGGTCTATTATAAACACTGATAAATTAAAAATCCATATTTCATTTGATAACTTAATGGGTATATCACAAATTATCATAAATAATCGCCGATTAAAAATTTATCGTAAAAAATAACGCAATTTTGCTATACTAAGCATAGCAAAATTTAAATGAATTTTTGGGAAGATTGTATGACTCATCAGCCTACCGACGCACAGCGCCGCATCATCTATCAAGCTCGCCGCGGTCTTAAAGAATTGGATTTTTATATCGATCCTTATGTCAAATCGCATTATTTGAGTGCGGACGCGGATGAGCAGCAGGCATTTGAAGCATTATTAAGCTACGAAGACCCGGATTTGTTGGTGTTTTTTTTGGGTCAAGAAATGCCATCAGAGCCCGGCGTCGCCGCCTTGATTGATAAGATGAAATCGCTTCGTCATACTGACGCTGTCTAACAGTCATGATGAAATTGTAAGCCAAATTTTGGGCGTCTATTCTAAATATCCTTTGGTGCTGGATGCAGCCTTTGTGCCGACGCGCGCAGGGTGGTATCTGTGGATGGTCGCCATCTTTTTGGTGATACTCATCTGTTTGGCTGTCGGCTTATTGTGGTGGCAGTGGGTGATCTTAGGGGTGTGTGCTAGCGCATTGATCGGGTTTTATGCTTATCATCAGCGATCAGGCATCCGTCAAATGAGCAGCCGTCAAATCGATGGCATTTGGTTTTTATCGTTTCCTGTGCATTCACAGCAGTCAGCGGCTATCAAAGATGGCTCAAATGATGGTCAAGTGATCTATCAAGCCTATTTGCACCATATCCGCTGGGTGAATTTGGGGATAAGTTCAGCGGTGGTGATGGATTTTTATGCCATCAGCCCAAAAAAGCAGCCCATGAGAGTAGTCATCTTTGGTGATCAAACAGATCCACAGAATTTTTCAAAATTATCAGCACTGGCAAGACTTTACCAA
Source organism: Moraxella canis (assembly GCF_002014965.1). GTDB lineage: Bacteria > Pseudomonadota > Gammaproteobacteria > Pseudomonadales > Moraxellaceae > Moraxella > Moraxella canis. The sequence continues at coordinate 29,766 of NZ_MUXT01000001.1, read as the reverse complement.
AAATAGCACAAATGTTTACAAAAACACCGTACCTTGATGACTTGGATTTTGTTAAGATAAAACCGTTATTTAATGTTGTTGTTAAACAATGTTAAAAGTTATCGCACAGTGTTATCACAAAACAGATTATTAAGGATAAGGGAAATCGTATGAGTTTATTACAAAGTATTGTTGGAGAAGTCTTAAAAAATGCCGTACAGCCGCAGCCGCAAGCTCGGCAATCGTCACAAAACTCGCAGCAAGGCGGACTGGGTGGCCTGCTTAGCGGCTTGACAGGCGCAGGTCAATCTAATGCCGCAAGTGCAGGCTTGGGTGGTCTGTTAGGTGGTGTGCTTGGTACCCAAATGGGGGGCAGACAAGCACAAGGCTCAGCGTTAGACTCTGTGCTAGGCGGTCTGTTGGGCGGTAATAAACAAAATACCAGTGCTGGCGATTTAGGTAATATCCTTGGCACAGTCTTAGGCGGCGGTAATGTCAAATCGGCTGGCATGAATAAAAGTGCGCTGTTGCTTGCTTTGTTGCCAGTTGTACTAGCATTTATCCAAAAAAACGGCGGTCTGTCAGGCGTGCTGGGTAAATTTTCTAACAGCGGCTTACAAAATAAAGCCCAGTCTTGGGTGAATATTGATACCAATAATGATGGCATTGATGCTGATGATATCGCCAGATTATTTGACAATCAAGAAATTGAACAAATTTGTAAGCAAACGGGCGCAAGCCAATCAGAAGTTTGCCAAGGCATCGCCGAGCTTTTGCCTAAGGTGGTGGATGATTTAACCCCCCAAGGCGATCTATCAAGCGAAAAAGAAGCCAATGATGAGATTGCTGAGCTGTTGGCAAAAATGAAAGCCGCTCAGTAGTCTGTGCTTAGCCATAAAAAACAGGTTTGAAGACCTGTTTTTTATGGCTTGTTTTTTAGATTCTGCCAACAGAAGTGTTTGACGAGACAAGCATTTTCATTCAAAATAGCGGTATCTTAGGTATTGATTTTATTAGTGATGAGAAAATTATGGCAAACTTAGCGCTATTTGATTTGGATATGACTTTGATTAATGTGGACAGCGATCACAGTTGGGGGCAGTACATTGTTAAAAAAGGCTTGGTAGACCTCCAAGTCTATGCCGATGCTAATGATAAATTTTATCAAGATTATATCACAGGCACGCTTGATGCTGTGGAATACAATGAATTTGTGGCGGCATTTTTGAGCACCCAAAGTATGACCGATCTGCAGGCTTATCGAGATGAGTATCTAAAGACTTGGATACGCCCAAATATGCGTCCAAAGGCGATTGATCAAATCGCCTCTCATCGCGCCCAAGGCGATACCGTCGTGGTGATCAGTGCGACCAATGATTTTGTGGTGGTGCCCATTGCTCAGTTATTTGGGGTGGATGATGAGCACACTTTGGCGACTCGTCTAGAAGTGGTGGATAATGCCTATACAGGTAAAGTTGCGGATAAGCCTAACTTTAAAGATGGTAAAATTTATCATCTAAAAAATCTTATCAGTCGTTTTGAATCTCAAGGTGTCACCTTTGATAAACTCATCGCCTATTCTGACTCAAAAAACGACATTCCACTATTAAGCCACGCTGATGAAGCCATCTGTGTAACGCCAGATGATATCCTAAGAGCACATGCCAAAGAAGAAGGGTGGCAAGTGGTGGATTGGTCGATGTGATTGATGTCATCAGGCAGCACGTCATCAAGCCATGATTTAGGTGCTATACTGTGCGTTTGGCATGGTAAAACTACACAAGATTTGTTATAATTTTTCGTTTCAATTTTGGTCATGCTACCGAATTATTTTTACTGGAGAGATCATGGAAATTGCCCAATATCAAGAACAGATCAAAGATTTAGCCGCCCGTGGGCAAGAGCTTCGGGGGTATCTTTGACGTCGAAACCAAAAAAGAGCGTCTTGAAGAAGTCAATTTAGAGCTGGAAAATCCTGACATCTGGAACAATCCTGAAGAAGCCACCAAAATCAGTAAAGAAAAATCCATGCTAGATGGGATTATCGGCGTGATTGAAGGGCTGGACACAAGCTTAGAAGATGCTGCTGCCATGCTTGAGCTGGCTGTTGAAGAAGGTGATGAAAGCCTGCTTGATGATGTGCAATCCGAGCTTGATGTAGCGCTTGCCAAGGTTGAAGACTTAGAATTTAAGCGCATGTTCAGTGGTGAGATGGACGCCAATAACTGCTATCTTGACATCCAAGCAGGCTCAGGTGGTACAGAAGCCCAAGACTGGTCACAGATGCTGCTTCGGATGTATCTTCGTTGGTGCGAAAGCCACGGCTTTAAGGCTGACGTGATGGAAGTGTCTGAAGGGGGTGTGGCAGGCATCAAATCCGCCACCATCGCGGTCAAAGGCGATTATGCTTTTGGTTGGCTGCGTACAGAGATTGGCGTGCATCGCTTGGTGCGTAAATCACCTTTTGATAGTAATAATGGTCGCCATACCTCGTTTGCTGCGGTTTTTGTGTCGCCTGAGATTGATGATAATGTGGAAATTGACATTAATCCTGCCGATTTACGCATTGATACGTATCGCTCAAGCGGTGCCGGTGGTCAGCACGTGAATACCACCGACTCTGCGGTACGCATCACCCATCAGCCGACAGGTGTGGTCGTCGCATGTCAAAATGAGCGCTCTCAGCACGCCAACAAAGACACCGCCATGAAGATGCTGCGTGCTAAGCTTTATGAGCTAGAAATGCAAAAACGCATGGAAAAACAGCAAGCGCTTGAAGACAGTAAATCCGATATCGGGTGGGGCAGTCAAATTCGCTCTTATGTCCTAGATGATTCACGCATCAAAGACCTGCGCACAGGCGTTGAGACATCGAATACCAGTGCGGTACTTGATGGCGATTTAGATAAATTCATCGAAGCCAGCTTAAAGGCGGGTCTATAACTTAAGCCTAAAGTATAAAAAATATCGTCCTGATGGGCGATATTTTTTGGCTTTTAGATTGATATTTTGACTCATTTTCAAAGGCAATAGGGTGGTTAAAATTTGTCATCAAAACGAGCTTAAATCTTGAATAATCATGACAAATATTAGCCTAAGCTATTTATTTTATTTGTGGTTAGTGCTAAAATCTTGATAGCTTTTGCTATAAACAATTGTACACATCTATAAGGAGACAGTATGTCTATTGATCGTATTAAACACGCAGGTTTGCGCGAAAAAGTCATGAGTGCTGATGAAGCTGCCCAATTTGTTCAAAATGGCATGATGCTTGCCATCACAGGCTTTACGGGTGCAGGCTACCCAAAAGCTCTACCAACTGCCATCGCTAATAAGGCTAAAGCTGCCCATGAAAAAGGTGAAAAATTTACTGTCGGTATGGTAACAGGTGCTTCAACTGCGCCTGAGTGTGATGGCGTCCTAGCAGAGGCAAAAGCACTACATTTTCGCTCGCCATTTCAATCTGATCCAACTCTTCGTAACGGCATCAATGCAGGCGAGATCGCTTATCAAGATATGCATCTGTCGCATGTTGAGCAGCAAATGCGCCAAGGGTTTTATGGCAAATTTGATATCGCCATCGTCGAAGCGACCACCATCACTGAAAATGGCGAGCTGATCTTTGCGATGGGTATCGGTCACGGTGTCGAGGCGGTCAAAAATGCTGATAAAGTGATCATTGAGATCAATGCTGCTCTAAGCCCAGGTCTTGAGGGTATGCATGACATTTATGGTGATGTCGGCTTGCCACCACATCGCAAGCCAATTCCTATCGTCGGTGCGTTTGATCGCGTTGGTACGCCTGGTTTGGCGATTGATCCAGATAAAGTGCTTGCCATCGTCATGACTGATTCAGGCGACCGTAACTCGAAGTTTGCTGAACCTGATGATGTCTCTAAGCGTATCGCCGCCCAAGTGATTGATTTTCTTGATCACGAAGTCAAAGCAGGTCGCCTGCCTAAGAGCCTACTGCCGCTACAGTCTGGTGTTGGTAACGTTGCCAACGCAGTCATGGCAGGTCTTTTGGATGCGCCATTTGATGACCTAGAAGGCTACACCGAAGTACTTCAAGACGGTATGCTTGATTTGATTTTGGCTAAGAAAATGAAAACTGCTTCTGCGACTGCCTTGTCGTTTAGCCCAGATGCATTGGCGCGTTTTAACGAAAACATCGAGTTCTTAAAAGATAAGATCATCTTGCGCCCAATGGAAATCAGCAACAATCCAGAAGTTATCCGTCGCCTAGGTGTGATCGGCATGAACTCAATGATCGAAGCTGATATCTATGGTAATGTCAATTCAACGCATGTCATGGGTACGCGTATGATGAACGGCATCGGCGGCTCTGGCGACTTTACGCGTAACGGTTTCTTTAGCTTTTATGTCAGCCCATCTACCGCTAAAGGCGGCGCGATTTCTGCGATCGTACCGATGGTGAGCCATCACGACCATACCGAGCATGATGTGATGTTCATTGTGACTGAGCAAGGCATGGCAGATCTGCGCGGTAAATCTCCAAAAGAGCGTGCTAAACTGATCATCGAGAACTGCTCACATCCAGATTATCGTGATATGCTGCGCGATTATTATGATCGTGCGTTAGTGGCGAGCCAAAAAGCAGGCGGTATCCACACGCCACATCTGCTACTAGAAGCGCTATCATGGCATCAGCGTTTCGTTGAGACAGGCGATATGCGTATCAAGTAATTGAGAGATCTTATAAAAACCGTCCAATCCGAACCGATTGGACGGTTTTTATATTGGGGTAAATTGTCATACTGCCATGCTAAAATACAATCAATATTTGATGGCAAACATTTTGCAAGCTTACTTTTATGACTGATGAGTCAAAAGGGGGATTTGCATTGTGGGATGGCATTGGCTATTTTATTAGAGGAATTTTGTATATCAGTTTTAGACGCTCATATCGCGATGCTTTGATTGAGCTTATCAGCCAAGATTGGCTCAGTGAAGCAAAGGCTGTTTGAGCGTTATTTATCATGAAGGAATGAACCATGCAGTATGTTGCCCCTATCCGTGATATCCAGTTTGTCATGCACGAGCTGTTAGACAGTCAAGCACACTATGGTAAACTGTCTGCTTATGCAGAGCTAGATGCAGATACAATTAATAGCTATGTTGAGGCGGCAGCTGATTTTGCGCAGTCGGTGATTGCACCTTTGAACCGTACGGGTGATATCGAAGGCTGTCAGTTTGATAATGGCGTCGTCACCACACCGACCGGCTTTAAAGAAGCCTATGCGCAATACTGCGAGCTTGGTTTTCCTGCGATCAATGCCGAGCCTGAGTTTGGCGGACTAGGTTTACCGGTGTCGCTATCAAGCGCAGTCAGTGAGATTATGGGTACTGCCAACTGGTCATTTGCGATGTATCCGGGACTGTCGCATGGCGCCATTCAAACCATCGAGCATCATGGTACAGAAGCCCAAAAAGCCACATATCTAGAAAAAATGAATACAGGGGCATGGTCAGGTACCATGTGCTTGACTGAGTCACACGCAGGCTCTGACCTTGGCATCATCAAGACGCGCGCTGTGCCAAATGAAGACGGCAGCTATGCCATTACAGGTCAAAAAATCTTCATCTCAGCAGGTGAGCATGATTTGACTGAGAACATCATTCACATCGTGCTAGCTCGCCTGCCAGATGCGCCAGCGGGCACCAAAGGCATTTCGTTATTTATCGTTCCAAAATTCATCGTTAATGATGATGGCTCAGTGGGCGAGCGTAATACAGTCAGCTGTGGCTCGATTGAGCATAAGATGGGGATCAAAGCATCAGCGACTTGTGTGATGAACTTTGATAATGCCAAAGGGTATCTGATCGGACCAAAAAACCGTGGTCTAAACGCCATGTTTACCTTTATGAATGTGGCACGCTTAGGCACTGCCATCCAAGGTTTGGCAGCGTCTGAGCTTGCTTTTCAAGGGTCTTTAACTTACGCCAAAGAGCGTACCGCCATGCGTGCTTTATCAGGTGTCAAAGAGCCGAACAAGCCAGCAGATAGCATCATCCATCATCCAGCAGTGCGCAACATGCTACTTACCCAAAAGGCCTTTAGTGAAGGTGGTCGTGCGCTGGTGTATTATCTGTCTCAATTTGCAGATACTGTCGCCAAAGGTGAAAATCCAAGCGAAGTGAAATTTGCTGATGAAATGTTGTCACTATTAACCCCAATCGCCAAAGCATTCTTGACCGAAACTGGTCTTGAGTCAGCGAATATGGGCGTACAAGTCTATGGTGGTCATGGTTACATCAGCGAATGGGGCATGGAGCAAAACCTGCGTGACACGCGCATTTCATGCTTGTACGAAGGCACGACCGAAATCCAAGCATTGGACTTGCTTGGCAGAAAAGTGCTTGGCTCACAAGGTCGCATGTTAGCGAACTTTACCAAGATCATTCATAAATTCTGCCAAGAAAATGCAGATAACGATGAAGTCGGTCAGATGATTACGACACTTGCCAAGCTTAATAAGCAGTGGAGCGATCTGACTTCGCGCATCGCAATGCAAAGCACGCTAAACCCTGAAGCTGTTGGCGCTGCTGCGGTTGATTATTTGTATTTTAGTGGCTATGTCACCTTGGGGTATCTGTGGGCGAGAACGGCTGTATTGGCAAAAGCCAAATTGGCAGAGCTTGATGGCGATCTTGACACCGACAAATCATTGCAAGGCGAATACGGCTTTTATGATGCCAAAGTCAAAACTGCCGAGTTTTATTTTGCCAAACTGATGCCGCGTCATTTGGTTCATGTAGCTCGCATTAATACTGGCTTTGATAGCCTAATGGCGATGGATGCTGAACAATTTGCCTTTTAATCCTGTCTAAGTTATAGTAAATGACAGCGTGATCTTTGGATTTAATGAGACTGTGCAAAGAAACTCTGAGCTTAAAGATTTTTTGGATGTTCTTTGACAGTCTTAATGAATTGATTTTATTTATATAATTTTTAACAATAAGGAAAGTCTATGGCGCTTCAATATACCGCTCCGCTTGATGAGATGCGTTTTACCCTAAAAGAAGTTTTCAAAGCCCCTGAATTTTGGTCAAATACAGATCAGCTGTCTCATGTCGATGAGCAAACGGTTGATATGATTCTTGATGAAATGGCGAAATTTGCCACAGAAGTGTTGTTACCATTAAATCAGTCGGGTGATGAAGAAGGTGCCAAATACCTAGGTGAGGGCAAAGTCGCTACGCCATCAGGCTTCCAAGAAGCCTTCCGTGCTTATGCCGATGCAGGCTGGATTGGCTTGGGTGGTGACCCAGAGTACGGCGGTCAAGGTATGCCAAAAATGGTGACCATGCTGATTGAGGAAATGCTATTTGCGACCAACCAATCATTTACCCTATATCCAATTTTGACAGTCGGGGCAACGCTAAGCTTATTGGCTACCGCAAGTGATGAGCAAAAAGCTCAATATCTTGAAAAGATGTATTCAGGTCAATGGGCAGGCACGATGTGCTTAACAGAAAGCCATTCAGGTACTGATTTGGGCATCATCAAAACGCGCGCTGTACCTAAGGAAGATGGTAGCTACGCCATTACTGGTACCAAAATTTTCATCACGGGCGGTGAGCATGATCTGACCGAAAACATTATTCATCTTGTGCTGGCTAAGACGCCAGATGCGCCAGCTGGCTCAAAGGGCATTTCTTTGTTTGCGGTGCCAAAGTTCTTGGTGAACAGTGATGGCTCATTGGGTGAGCGTAACGGTGTACAGGCAGGCTCAATTGAGCATAAAATGGGTATCAAGGCATCTGCGACTTGTGTGATGAATTTTGACAACGCCACAGGTTATTTGGTTGGTCCTGAAAATAAAGGCTTGGCGGCAATGTTTGTCATGATGAACTATGAGCGCGTGACCATGGGTCTACAGGGTCTTGGCGCCAGTGTCTTGGCTTATCAAAATGCGGCAGCCTACGCCCAAGAGCGTCTGCAAGGTCGCGCTGATGATGGTGTCAAATTTGCCGATAAAGCAGCCGATCCGATCATTAATTTTGGCGATGTTCGCCGTATGCTTTTGAATGCCAAAGCAAACAGTGTGGCAACGCGTACCTTTGCGATGTATGTGGCAAATAACTTGGACATTGCCAAATTCAGCGATGATGACACAGCGCGCCAAAATGCCAATGCCAAAGTGGCGCTATTAACGCCGATCACCAAGGCGTTTTTGACTGACAAAGCCTTTGAGGCGACGGTGGATTGTCAGCAAGTTTTTGGCGGTCATGGCTATATCAAAGAGTGGGGCATGGAGCAAATCGTTCGTGATGTGCGTATCAGCCAAATTTACGAAGGTACGAACGGCATTCAAGCACTTGACTTATTGGGTCGTAAGGTCGTCAAAGATGGTGGCGCGGCGATGTTTGCATTGCTTGAAGAAATTCAAGCTGCTGCCAGCGATTGCGATCATCAAATTGGCGCAGCCACGCTTAAAGCTGCCGAGCGTGTTCGTGAGCTGACCACTGATCTGCTTGATAAAGCAGGCAATGACCCACACGCCATCAACGCCAGTGCCGTGGACTATCTACACGCAGCGGGCTATCTGTGCTATGCTTATATGTATGTGCTGATTGTCAAAGCAAGCGCAGGTAAGGATGGTGAATTTTATGCTGAGCGTCAAAAGCTTGCGGACTACTTCACTGCCCGTGTTCTGCCTAAGCTATACGCTCATGCTGACATGGCGCAAGCAGGATCAAGTGCAATTATGGCATTTGATAATGAGTTCTTTGTGTAAATTATCAATAAAAATATCAAAGGATGGGCATGATTGCCTGTCCTTTTTTAAACTGTATTTTTATTATATGTTAGCGATTTGATTCATATCAGCTTTTTATTGATATTTGGGCAATGATATTATAGCTATGAAGAATAGCAACTATTTGAAAATCACAAGATTTTGATACAATTTATATCAAAAATTTAAAAGATGAAATTTGGTAAATGGATTTAAATGTGATACATTAACAATTATTTTTATTTTGCAGACCCATTTCTCACCCATATCTATCACCAACCCTTAAAAACTAAAAATAAATGAGCCGCCGCTAAAACGGTCAGCATCTCATCACTTTGTGAGCGTTATTTTTGCCAGTGGAGTTTAATTGTGTTAGAAAACGACACGTCAAATCTTGAACAAATATTACAGCGTATCGTCGTGCTACAAGAGCTGCCAGAGCCTGAAGCCTTAAAGCGCTTGATCGACGCCTTGCGCGTGACTGACGAAGATGAAGATAATGAAATTGTAGACGCCAAATTTGATGAGCTGATTGATTTATTATGCGATAACCCTGAATACGGGTCAGGCTTAGCAGCTTTTATCTTAAGACTAATTAATAAATATCGTCAAATTACTCTATATACTGATACAGGCATTGCGTCAGATCAAAGTTTTTCAAGCAGTGTTTCGCGCTTAATTAGCCATCGATTTTTGCCGCTTTTACCCGAAGAAGATTCGGTGGTAGAGCTTGCTAATTATCTGTTTGATCGGCGTAATGATTGGAAGTGGGTGGAGTCTATCTCAGATGAGCGCTGGGATGCTTTGGTGCAGCTGATTCGCCCAGCCGAAAAAGACCTAAGTTTGGTGGCTCAAGCCAAAAACAGTATCTTAAACGCCATCGTTGTCCTGTCTTATCGCATCAGCGGCATTGGTCTGCATCCTGAGCTGATGAATTTTTATCCTGAGCTGCTCAATTATTCAGCGGCATTTGTGGCACAAAACCAAGAAGCGGTACTATTCGTCAATCAGTATCGACAGGCGCATGAGCTGGATCTGATGACAGATGTGATGCCTGATCAGGACATTGATCCTGCCCCGTTGATGGTGATGGTGGAGCAATGTGAAGATATTGTCGATACACTAAGAAAGCGCGTGTATAAAACTGGCATCTCAATTCGTCTGACCAATATGTTGGCGCGCCTTGAGCAAAGTTTGCAGCGTATGCGGACTTTGGTTGAGCTGGTGAGTGATGCAGAGCATAAGCGTGATCAAGCGATCGTTGATCTGACGGTTGAGGTGGTGCAAACTGCCAAGACGCGTTATAGTTTTAGCTCACTGATTGAATCAAATACGCGCCTGTTATCGCGTAAAGTTACCGAAAATGCAGGGCGCGTTGGCGAGCACTATATCAGTACTGATAGAACTGGCTACCGTAAAATGTATAAAAAAGCAGCCATAGGCGGCTTATTTATCGGTTTTATGGCGACCCTAAAGACTTTGTCTTATCATTTGGCATTGGCGCCCATTGGACGCGCTTTTGTGAATAGCATGATTTATGGCTTAGGCTTTGTTTTTATCCATATTGCTAGGGGTACGGTTGCAACCAAGCAGCCAGCAATGACGGCGGCAGCGATCGCATCGACCATTTCTGGCTCATCAGGCAAAAAAACTCAGCAACTGGCCAAGCTGTCAGAACTGGTCGTTGATATTTTGCGAACGCAGTTTATCGCCATTTTGGGCAATATTTCGGTGGCGATGCCAGTGGCTTTATTAATTGCGCTGGCGTGGGGGTATTTTTATGATACACCGATGATCGATGGCGCGCAGGCGGCTTATCTGCTGCATGACCTAGACCCAATCCGCTCTTTGGCATTGCCTCATGCGGCAATCGCTGGCGTGTTTTTGTTTGTTTCTGGTTTGATTGCTGGCTATTATGATAATTTGGCGGCGTATAATAAAATCGGTGAACGCATACGCAGGCACTGGATGCTCGTCAGTGTGATGCCAAAGCGGTGGCTAGATAAGATGGGTAGTTTTGTGGAAGCCAACCTTGGTGCTATCATGGGTAACTTTATCTTTGGCTGTTTTTTGGGTAGTACAGCAACAGTGGGCTATATGCTTGGACTGCCTTTAGATATTCGCCATATTGCTTTTGCTTCTGCCAACTTTGTGCATGGACTGTATTACCTATCGCCTGAGCACTTGACTTGGCAGGTTGCGCTCTTGTCTTTTATTGGCGTGCTGCTGATTGGTTTGGTGAACCTTTTGGTAAGCTTTTCGCTTGCCTTGATGGTTGCACTGCGCTCAAAAGAAGTGAAATTCACGGAATGGAAGCAGCTTTATAAGATGGTTACCAATCATTTTATCACGCGCCCCCTAGACTTTTTTTGGCCGCGTAAACAAACGGTCAAATACGCCAAGATTAATAGTCTGGGTGAGATCATTTTTGAGGAAACCGCAGACGAAAAAGCCAATCGCATTTTTGCTGATTCGATTGTCCGCCGCTTAGGGCGCAATAAACCCAAAGAAGAGTCAAAAGCCCAAGCGCCTGATGACATCCGAGAGGCGATCGAGGCTTATCATAATGATGAACTTGATGAATCAGGTAATCTGGTGAATAAATCATCTGATGATAATGATGATGGTATCAATTCTTTACCAAAACCTTCAACGCCGCCCAATTTACCAGGCTGATCATCAAAGTATTTTTTCAACTATCGCTGCCTTTGGATTTAATCTTGATCTTAAAAAACTTTGCTTCTGGCAAAGTTTTTGTTTTGAAGGGTGGTGAGTCTGACTCGCTGACCCAAAGGCGCGGATAAATAAAAAACCTGCCGATGATATCAGCAGGTTTGATTTGAGATTAAGATTAATCATTTTCCAAAAAAGAGCGCAAATGCTCAGAGCGTGAAGGATGGCGAAGTTTACGCAGTGCCTTGGCTTCGATTTGGCGAATGCGCTCACGAGTGACATCGAACTGCTTACCGACTTCCTCTAGAGTATGATCGCTTGGCATGTCGATACCAAAGCGCATTTTGAGTACTTTGGCTTCTCGTTCGGTCAAATTGTCAAGCACCTCACGGGTTGCTTCACGAAGACCTTCTGCCGTTGCATTTTCAATTGGACTTGAGATGGTGTTATCCTCAATAAAATCACCCAGGTGGCTATCTTCATCATCACCGATCGGCGTCTCCATAGAGATAGGTTCCTTAGCGATTTTTAGGACTTTGCGCACTTTGGCCTCATCCATATCCAGACGCTCGCCCAGCTCCTCTGGTGTCGGCTCACGACCCATTTCTTGAAGTAGCTGACGACTGACGCGGTTAATTTTGTTAATCGTTTCAATCATATGCACAGGAATGCGGATCGTGCGTGCTTGGTCAGCAATAGAGCGCGTGATTGCTTGGCGAATCCACCATGTTGCATAGGTTGAGAATTTATAACCACGGCGATATTCAAATTTATCCACCGCTTTCATCAGACCAATATTGCCTTCTTGAATCAAATCAAGGAATTGCAAGCCTCGGTTGGTGTACTTTTTGGCGATAGAAATCACCAAGCGCAAGTTGGCTTCCACCATGTCTTTTTTGGCGCGACGAGCCTTGGCCTCACCGATTGCCATCTGGCGAGCCACTGCTTTCATATCACGGATGTCCATTTGAAGGGCTTGTTCGTGTGCCAACAATTTTTGCTGCAAGGCGACCACTTCAGGCTCAATTTTGGCCAAAGTGTCGGCAAAAGCAGGACCGCCTTCGATGCGGTGAGACAGCCATTCGACATTGGTTTCATTGCTTGGGAAGGTCTTTTTAAACTCATCCATAGGCATTTTGCCGCGGCGAATCACAAGCTTCATGATACGGCGCTCGTTGGTGCGCACATCTTCATAAACTTCACGCATCAAGCTCATGACTTGATCCGATAAGCGATTATTCAGTTTGATGAGCATAAAATGATTGGCCAGTTCATTATAAGCTGCTTTGACTTCTTCGCTGCCACGCCCATGCTTAGCTAGGGCTTCTTGGGCCACATCATATAAGCGCTGCATCTCTTCAAAACGGACGCGCACTTCTTCAGGGTCAAGGCTTGAATCATCGGTGTCATCAAGCTCAGCGCTATCAGACTCGCCATCATCCTCTTCTTCGGCGTCATCTTCGACCGTGGTTTTGGGTGAGTCAAGATCCAACTCAACTTCTTCTTCGCTCAAAATAAAATCGCTGTCATCGCCACTTAAGAATCCAGAAACGATGTCGGAGATTTTTTTCTCGCTAGCAAGCACTTGCTGATATTCATCAAGCACAAATTTTACCGTGCCTGGCCAATACGCCATGATATACTGAACTTCACGAGTGCCTTCTTCGATGCGCTTGGCGATACCAATCTCGCCTTCACGGGTCAGCAGATCGACCGTCCCCATTTCGCGCATGTACATACGCACAGGATCGGTGGTGCGTCCTGGCTCAGTCTCAACAGATGCTAATACCGCCGCCGCTTCATCTGTTGCCATGTCATCATCGCTACCAGTGTCTGATAACAAAATATCGTCATCATCTGGGGCTACTTCAAATACTTGAATGCCCACGTCAGTCAGCATCTGAATGATGTCTTCAATTTGATCGCTTTCGGTGACGGACTCTGGTAATTGATCGTTTACTTCGGCATAGGTGAGATAGCCTTGCTCCTTGCCTAGGCGAATCAGTGCACCTAACTGTGATGAAGAAGCGTCGTGATCTTCGGTGATATGATTATTTTCACTCATGTGCATTTTGTCTCTTGGTCGGCGTCAAAAACATTTCATTATACTGGCTTTTGGCGTAGCTTTCAACTCAGCGAAAGGCTTAGCCATGCTTTTATTAAAAATATAAATTTATCATTTTATAAAAATATTCTAATAACAAATCCTGGCTTTTCATTCATCAAATTTTCTCCAAAAGCTGATGAGTATATTGGGATTAAAAGCCTATTTTAAAAGAGTGATAGCAAAAATAATGCCAAACAAAGCCGATCATTATCGCGGATTTAGCAACTTTTAGTATCATTGATAAAAATAGTGAATATATCGGTCATCTGCTTGACCTTGAACTGAGCAGGTGTTTCAATGTAAGCTATCGTAAAACACCCGCTGATATTTGATGCTTATATTAAAGGAATAACGATGACGCTTAAGTTGGGCAGTAAAAGATTTTGGCTAGGAATGATAGGAACAGTCGCCATTGTGGTAGGGTTTCGTGAGCTGGCATTGGTGGTGTGTACTTGGCTTGGGATGCCGACGGCGGCAAATATCGTGGGTTTGGTGAGCTTATTTGTCGTGCTGGTAGGTGTGCGCATGACGGTAGGGCTGCCGACATGGTTATCAAGTTCAGCAAGCACCTTGCTGGTTGATAGCGGTTTTGCTTTTTTGCCGGTTTCGGCAGGCGCAGGGATTTTGCTGTTTGGACTGGGCGAGGATTTGCTACCGGTCTCAGCAGTCATTATTATCAGCACTCTCATTCCGCTTTGGGCATTTGCCAAATTATCTGCACTATGGCTTGCCGGTCGCGACGCCAAAAATGACAGAGGTGCGTTATGATGCTTGATACAACCACCATTTTGATCGCCTTTATCATCACTTTGATTGCGCATGTCGGCGCCAAATATGTCCTGCGCTACTTAAATAAGTTTATCAAAGGCGTGCCCATGATCATCGTCGCCATTGTATTGACGCTACTTTTGTTATTCATCATTGGGCTTGATTATCATACTTATTACGCACATGCCAGACCTGTTTTTGATCGCTTACTTGGTTATAGTACGGTGCTGTTGGCGGTGCCCTTGGCAGGGATGGATTTTAAGGGTTTGCCAGTCAAAAAACTGGGTGTGGTGGTGATATTGGCAAGTATCGTCGGGGCGATATTGCCGATGTCTTTGAGCTACCTGTTTGCGCTTAATATGGATACCATCTTGGCATTTGCGACGCGTTCTGTCACGACGCCTGTGGGATTGTCGGTTGCACAAATCATTGGCGCGCCTTTGGTGATGGCAAATTTGATCATCATCGTTTCTGGTATTTTGGGTGCAGGCATGTGCCGAATTTTATTTAAAAATATTCACGATGAACGCGCTCAAGGCTTGGCATTGGGATTGGTGGCGCATGCCATCGGTACAGTAGAAGCATGGACGATCAGTCCGACAGCAGGGCGCTATGCAGCGTTTGGCTTGGCGATCAATGGCTTGGTGACTGCCATGTGGCTGCCTGTGGCTGTGCTTTGGTGGCTGTCTTAAAATAAAATCTCTGTAAATGGGTGTTTTATTTATAACATAATCTCATGAATAAAGCGCTCTGATCTGCTTCAAATAACAAGCAAAACTGTTGAAAGTTTAGAAAAATGGTTGGGTTTATGTGTTTCTAAAGTGTAGCATTTTGTAGTTATGAGTGTTTCATCATGTTATTTATTAATTTTGTGATATAATGTGCCAAATTTTTTACCGAAGAAAAGACGAACAGACGATATGCAAACTTCAAAAATCCATGTAAATGCCCTGACTTTAGTGACATTTGGCATGCTTAGCGGTAGTGCATTTGCCCAAAACCCTGTCTCGGTTTATATTGCGCCTCAAGGCTCTGCCAATGCGACTGTGGCAACAGCCTATACTTTAGCAAATAGTCAAAACGCTGTAGAGTCTAGCCTATTGACCAATTTGCAAACCAATACCAGCAATTCCCAAAAATTCACCAGATTAAGCAGTGAGCCTCAAGTGGTTAGCCGTTTGTATACCAATGGTGAGTCTGCGACCAACTTTTCTGCCAATTTTGCGGTAAGTAATTATTCAAGCTATTCAGGTGGCTATTCTGAGCGTAGCGCCTACGATCATCTGATCCGAGAATCTGCGGCAAGACATGGCGTAGATCCTGGCTTAATTAAGGCGGTCATACACACCGAGTCAAGCTTTAATCCCAATGCGCGTTCACGCGTGGGTGCCATGGGTCTGATGCAGCTAATGCCAGGCACAGCTCGTGATATGGGTGTGTATAATGCGTGGGATCCTGCCCAAAACATCGAAGGCGGCACCAAGTATTTGGCATATTTGCAGCGTCAATTTAGCAATCCAAACCATGTGATCGCAGCTTATAATGCAGGTCCTGGTAATGTCAGAAAGCACGGCGGCATTCCTCCATTTCGTGAGACCAGAAACTATGTGGTCAAGGTCAATGATCGCTATAATAACATCTATCGTCTGGATGCAGCGCTGTATCAAGGCTATGACGCCAATCGCACTATGCTTGCGATGAACAGCACACCAGCAGCACAGGTGAATACCACAACGACTTCCTATGCTCAGCCAGTCACCCAAGCGGCGCCAAGCAATCCTGTGATTAGCCGTGAAGCCTCTGCGCGTATTTATTTTTCAAACAATGAGTAATGAGATCTTCCGTTTAGGATGGATTAAAATTGCTTAAACCCAAAAAGTTGTTAGCTTTTTGTGTCTATACAGGCAAAAACTTTGATGAGTCGAAGTTTTTGCCTTTTATTTTGCGTATTTATCATTATAATAGTAAGACTTTTGTCAGTTATATTTTTGATTTATAAAAGGAAATTCACAGATGATGCGAATTGGTTTATTCTTATTAACCAACTTAGCCGTATTGATCGTCTTTAGCATCGTTTTCATGGTGCTCTCGCAGGTCTTTGGCTTGGGTAGTGTCCATGGTGCGGGCGGGCTGAACTATGTCAGCTTGGCGGTGATGTGTTTATTGTACGGTATGATTGGTTCGGTCATTTCGTTGTTTTTGTCCAAGTGGATGGCTAAAAAATCAACCGGCACCGTCGTGATTGATACCCCAAGAAATGGCACAGAGCAGTGGCTGGTCGACACCGTCGCTCGCCAAGCGCGTGAAGTTGGCATTGGCATGCCTGAAGTGGGTATTTTTGATAATGCTCAGCCCAACGCATTTGCCACTGGCTGGAATAAAAATAAAGCATTGGTTGCTGTATCGTCAGGCCTTATCCATACGATGACACCTGATGAAGTCGAAGCGGTGCTTGCGCACGAAATCGGTCACGTCGCCAACGGTGATATGGTGACTTTGGCGCTGATTCAAGGCGTGGTCAATGCCTTTGTAATGTTCTTTGCGCGTATTATTGGTAATTTTGTGGATCGTGCGATCTTTAAGAATGAAAGTGATTCGCCAGGCATTGCCTATTTTGTGACCAGTATCGTGATGGATATTTTGTTGGGTATTTTGGCATCAGCGATCGTCATGTGGTTCTCGCGCCTGCGTGAATACCGTGCTGATGAGATGGGCGCACGCCTGGCTGGTCGTGATAAGATGATCAGCGCTCTCAATGCCCTGCGTCCTGCCGAAGCGCGTCCAGATCAAATGCCTGAATCAATGAAAGCATTTGCCATCGCAAGTGGTCAATCTCAAGGCTTTAGCATTGCCAGTTTATTCCGCTCACATCCGACTTTGGATGATCGGATTGCGTCGCTACAAAAATTTAATGGCTAATTTTTAATTGCGACAGCACCAAAAAAGACTGCTTTATGAAGCAGTCTTTTTTGATTATAAGCAAAAGGGATTCAGCTGATCGTCTGACTTATCATCATGTTGCTTAAGCACTTCTTCAAATGGCTCAAGCACAGGTTCTAAGCTTTTGGCCTGATCTGAGGGCAGGACTTGATTGGGATTCAGTGCGTATTGCCCAAGTAGCTGAGTCAGCTTAGCAGGCGACAGGCGCACACCCAGTACTTGATGACCCAGCTCATCAAAGCTTTCTGACTCAATCACGTCAAGCTCGTGCAGGGTGTTTTTTAGGGCGCCTGCATGGTGGGGCAAAGTCAGTGTGTAATGATTTAAATGCCCTGATAACAGCTCTTGGACTGCTAACATCAGCTGATCCATGCCCAGATTGTCTTTGGCAGACACATAAACCCGATGCGGCACGCCTTGGTCTTGATAATGTACTTTGGCAGGCTCGCCACTTTTATCAATCTTATTAAATACCAATAAAATCGGCGCATCCGCCTGTATTTGCTCAAGCACATCATTCACCGCCTCGATTTGGGCATGCATATCTTCACTGGCGGTATCGATCACATGCAGCAATAAATCCGCCTCAAGCGTCTCTTCTAGCGTGGCATGAAAGCTTTCTACCAGCTCGTGCGGCAAATGGCGCACAAATCCCACTGTGTCTGCCAATACTACATTGCCCACACCCGGCCATTTCACACGGCGCAGCGTCGGATCAAGCGTAGCAAAAAGCTGATCGGCAGCATAGATATTATCGTCGGTCAAGCGGTTAAATAGCGTTGATTTGCCTGCGTTGGTATAGCCGACCAATGACACGGTTGGTATGTCTGATTTTTGGCGCTTAGCACGACCTTGTTTGCGGGTTTGTTTGACTTTATCAAGTTTGGCTTTGAGCTGCGTGACCCGAATTTGAAGCAATCGGCGATCCGTTTCCAGCTGAGTTTCACCAGGACCGCGCAGTCCGATACCGCCTTTTTGGCGTTCAAGATGCGTCCAGCCGCGCACAAGACGCGTGGCAAGGTGATTAAGCTGTGCTAGCTCAACTTGTAATTTACCTTCATAAGTGCGTGCACGCTGCGCAAAAATATCCAAGATAAGCCCTGTGCGATCAAGTACACGGCATTTGATCAGTGATTCTAAGTTACGCTCCTGACTTGGGGTGAGCGTGTGATTAAAAATGACAATGATGTTATCAGCATCCTCTTCGTTAGCATCACGAAAGCGCTTGACCGCCGCTGCGATTTCTTCGGCTTTACCTGTGCCGACAAAGTATTTGGCATGGGGCTTACTGCGGCTGCCTGTGACGATTTCTACTTCATTGGCGCCTGCTGAGTGCACCAACAGGCGAAATTCTTCTAAGTCATCTGGATCTGCGATCTGGTGAATGTCCAAATGAACCAAAATGGCATTTTCTCCGCCTTCGTGTCTGTCAAAATATTGCAATATAAATCCTTAAAATTGAAATTTAAAATGCTTTAATGGGGATGACCTACCCAAAAAATCAAGTTATGGTATTATAAGGTATTTTTAAGCTTGAGTGTGTTTTATGTCTGATTCTACGACCAACTCCATTCGCCACCGTGATAAGGTCATGACTTTTGATGTGCCAAAAGTGATGGGCGTACTCAATGTCACACCAGATTCATTTTCGGATGGAGGGCGTTTTAACCATTTGGATGCTGCTTTGGGTCATGCCGAGCAAATGATCGCTTATGGCGCTGATATCATTGATATTGGTGGAGAATCCACACGCCCCCATGCGCCAAAAGTGAGTACCGATGAAGAGCTTGAGCGTGTGATCCCTATCATTAGCGCCATTCGTGAAAATTTTGGTGATGTGCTGTGGTTGTCTGTCGATACCAGTGACCCTTTGGTGATGCAAGAAGCGATTGGCGCAGGTGCTGACATTGTCAATGATGTGCGCGGTCTTAGCCGAGAGGGTGCGCGTGATGTGGTCGCTGAGCTTGGGTGTCCTGTGGTCATCATGCATAGCCGCGGCGCACCTGATACTATGACTCAGACGATGAATACACTTGCAAATTACGAAGATGTACTTGGTGAGATTATCACTGAGCTAGAAGATAGGGTGAATGGGGCGATAGCTTCAGGCATCAAGCAAGACAAAATCATCATCGATATCGGTATGGGGTTTTCAAAAACTTATGAGCATCATATCCAAATCATGCAAAATTTACAGCAGGTCATTGAGCATTTTAAGCTGCCTATGCTGTTTGGCGTGTCTCGTAAGCGATTTTTGGGTGAGATTTTAACCAATAGCGGACTTGACTATCTTAAGAATCATCAACCGATTGATCGAGATAATTTGGGGACGCTTGCACATTTTATTGCGCTACAGCAGGGCGCGCATATTGTGCGTGTGCATGATGTCAAGTCAATGGCGCAGGCGGTGCGACTATGGCAGGCATTATACGGCTAATTAAATTGGGTCAAAGAGTCAGGTGTCAGCCAAAATGGTCAATGCACTCAAGGCAACCACAGGCGCAGTCTCTGTACGCAGCACGCGCTCACCAATCCGCCATGGCATAAAGCCATGACTGATCGCCAAATCAATCTCTCGTGGGCTCAAGCCACCTTCAGCACCGATCAATAGACTGATGTGTTTTGGTAATGGCTTATCAAAGGTAGGTTTATCTTCACTGAGTGCAAGCACCAGTTTAAGCTTATCTTGACAAGTCGCCACCCATTCATCAAGCGAGATGGGCGCGATGATTTTTGGGACAATATTCATGCCACACTGCTCACAAGCAGCGATGGCGACACCTTGCCAATGCGTGAGTTTCTTAAAATCTCTTTCGTATTTTAGGTGAGCTTGGCAGCGATCACTGGTCAGCAAATGGATCTGAGATACGCCCATTTCGGTGGCTTTTTGGATCGCGTAATCCATACGATCGCCGCGGCTCATCACAAGACCAATGCTTGCTTGAAAAACTGGCACACGATTGATGGGATCGTACTCATCGATCTTAACGCTGGCAGATTTTTTATTGATGTGCGTGAGTGTCACGGCGTACTCACCGCCCATCCCATCAAACAAAAAAGCACGATCGCCAACAGAGGCGCGCAGCACCTTACACCAGTGATGTGTGACATCATCAGGCAAGGTCATGCTTTGTCCAATCAGATCGGTGGTGAGCGGTGTATTAATAAAAAATCTTGGCATGATTTGACCAGTCAAACAGCTTAAATCAGACCCAGCTCAGTCACTAGAGTCTTATTGGGTTCGGTGTTGTTCATGCTATAAAAATGCAAGGCAGGCACGCCTTCTTGGATGAGGCGCTCGCACAAATGGTGCACCACGTCATAGCCAAATGCTCGAATGGCTTTGCGATCATCGCCAAAGTCAGCCAGCTGCTTGCGAATATAGCGAGGAATGTCAGCACCGCAAGCATCAGCGAAGCGGATGATGTTTGAGGCATTGGTGATGGGCATGATCCCTGCGATGATGGGAAAATCGTCCTGATGCACGCCTTTTTTTGCCAAGCGGTCGCGCAAATACAGATAGCTGTCAGGATTATAAAAAAACTGCGTAATCGCTTCATTGGCGCCAGCATGATATTTGGCGACCAAATTATCAATATCAGCTTCAAAATTTTTGGCTTGTGGGTGCATCTCTGGATAAGCTGCTACCTTGATCGAAAAATAATCACCGCTGTGCTCGCGGATATATTTGACCAAATCCAGCGCAAAAGGCAGCTCACCATAACCCACTTGACCAGATGGTAAGTCACCACGCAAAGCCACCACGCGGTCGACGCCCAGTGATTTATAAAATTCAAGCAGCTCAGCAATCTCACTTTTGGTATCGCCGATACATGACATGTGCGGTGCAATGGGGGTATTTGATTGCTGAATCAAGGCTTCAACGATGCCCAGTGTGCGTGCGCGTGTCGAACCACCCGCCCCATAAGTCACGCTAAAATAAGTGGGATTTAGCGCATTGAGCTCATCAAAAGTTTTCATCAGCTTCACCTGCCCATCGTCTGTCTTGACAGGAAAAAACTCAAAAGAAAACGGCACTTTGGTGGTTTTTGCTTGGCTAGACGTATGGCTGGGTGTGGCTTGTAAGTCGTTTTTTAACTCGCCAAGCAGCTGCTCAATGGCAGTCAAGCGGTCTAAGGTGTGTGTCATGAAGCAATCTCAAAAATGACTGAAATTTTGCTATTATAGCAAGTTTTG
The DNA here is from genome assembly GCF_002014965.1 of Moraxella canis. GTDB lineage: Bacteria > Pseudomonadota > Gammaproteobacteria > Pseudomonadales > Moraxellaceae > Moraxella > Moraxella canis. The sequence continues at coordinate 8,340 of NZ_MUXT01000001.1, read as the reverse complement.
ATAAGTTTGAATCAAATTATGACAGCTTTTTTGAATGATTTGGCGTGATTTTTTGAGTGAATTAATAATGGCACAACCTAAGCTGTGCCATTATCAGTTTGCTTTAAGGCTGAGCAGGTTTGATCAGTGGTAATAACGCCCCGTAGCCGTGTTTGTCCATATCCGCTTTGGGAATGAATTTTAAGGCGTCGCCATTGATACAATACCGCAGTCCGCCCCGTGCCTTTGGACCGTCAGGGAACACATGCCCCAAATGCGAATCGGCAATGCGTGAGCGTACTTCGGTGCGTACCATGTTATAGCTGGTGTCGGTATGCTCGGTGATGACTTGTGGGTCAATCGGTTTGGTAAAGCTTGGCCAGCCACAGCCTGAGTTGTATTTGTCGGTGGATAAAAACAGGGGCTCACCGCTGACAATATCCACATACAGTCCATCATCAAACAAATGGTCATAGGCATGGCTAAATGCTCGCTCTGTGCCTGCGTTTTGGGTGATGTTATATTGAGCTTTGGTTAGGGTGTTTTTTAAATTATCCTTATCAAACGCTTGATAGCGTCTGGGGTCAAGGGCTTCTTGAATGGTGCTTGCCTTGGGCAGGGTTTGGGCTTTGCTGATAATTTTATCATTAGCAAGGCTTAAATCCACATGACAGTAGCCATTTGGGTTTTTGGTCAAATAATCTTGGTGATAGTCTTCGGCAAGGGCAAAATGGCTTAGGGGCAGATTTTCTACCACAATGGGGGCTTTGTATTTTTGCTGTAATTCATTTAAGGCGTGATCAATGACTGCCTTGTCGGTTGGGTCGGTATAATAAACGCCCGTGCGATACTGTATGCCACGGTCATTGCCTTGTTTATTGACGCTGGTTGGGTCAATGATTCTAAAATAATAGCGTAGCAGGGTGTCCAAATCCATTTTATCGGCATCATAGACCACTTTGACCGTCTCGGCGTGTCCTGAGCCTGCGATGACTTGTTCATAGCTTGGGTTTTTGAGGGTTTCATCGCCATTGGCATAGCCACTGACGGCATCTACCACACCATCAATCCGCTCAAAATAGGCTTCCACACCCCAAAAACAGCCGCCCGCCAAATAGATGGTTTTGGTATTTAGGGGCGTGCCTTGGTCGTTATAATGCACACCGTCTTTGTCTTTGGTGGGCATGGCAGTTTGGTGGCTTTGGGCTTTAAGCTCGCTCAATGCTTGTGGGTTTTTTGCCAAATAAGACACTTGCTCAACGCTAAGATTGCCCTTATTTAGATAGACAAGTTGCCCGTTTTTATCCAATATCGCCCAGCTGGGATAGACTTGTATGCCCAGTGATTTAATGAGCTGACCGCTGCTGTCAATAAGCACAGGCAGATTGGGATAATCGGCTTGCAGCGCTTGATACCAGTTGGTAAAGTCTTGGGTATTTTTTTCGTTTAAGTGAGTGGGGCTGGCAACAGTGATGATGTTAAAGCCTGCCAAATTGGGGTCGCCACGCCAGTCATGCGTTTCTTGCAAGGTGGATAGGCATAAAGGGCACCAGCTTGCCCAAAACTTGACCAAGGTGGGCTTATTTGGGTCAATGACGCTTTTGCCTGTGGCGCCCAAGCCTTGGGTGAGCTGGGGCAGGGTGGATAACTGCGCCAAGGTGTCGCTAGGCAGCATGTCTTGATGTGTTATGGATTGGGTTTGGATGTCGTTGGGTTTACCGCAAGCAGATAGCATACTAAGACTGGCAAAGATACCAAGACTGATGGCGCAGGCATGCGATCGTAAGCGTGGCTTTGTCATAACGGCTCCTTGTTGGATCATAGATATTTATAAGACGCTTTTGATGAGATAAATCTTACAAAAATATGCCATTAAAACTCATTTTATCCATCACCGCCGTAAAACCACCGACTTTAGGCGGTGGATATCAGGCGGTAAATCTCACTTTTTATTCTCTTAGCTTAATAAAATGATATAATAAACCCATGAAAACACTCAAGCTACGCATACGAGACAAACACACAGACCAACTAAACCACCTAAGCGGTTTAGTCAATTTCGTGTGGAATTATGTCAATGACTTGGGTTATAAATATTTACAGCGCACAGGCAAATTCTTATCTGCCTATGATTTAAACGACTACACCAAAGGCAGTGGTGAGCTACTAGGCTTACATTCTCAAACCATTCAAGCCATCAATGAAATACACGCCAAATCGCGTCGCCAATTTAAAAAAGCTAAGCTTAAGTGGCGAACCAACAACCCTAAATCTAAGCACAAATCATTGGGCTGGATACCCTTTAAGAAATCAGCCATCAAACACCTAGCGACACGACAAAGCGGTAAAAAGGGCTTAAAATCCACCTTGCAACTATCCCTAGCCAAAGGACAAAAGCTAGTCATTGACCTATGGGACAGCTACAACCTATCACTATATCAAATTAACACCTGTGAGATTGTGCAAGACAGCCGTAATCGTTGGTATGCGTGTCTCACTGTCAAGAACTATCCAAAACAAACTTGTGGCACAGGTTCGGTTGGTATTGATCTTGGTTTAAAAGACAGTGCGACCACCTCAAACGGTGACAAGCTAACCATTAAGCAAACGCTCAAATATGCAAAACAATTAGCGATAGCCCAAAGAGCCAAAAACAAACAACGCGTGAAAGCAATCCATGCCAAGATTAAAAATACAAGGTTAGACTTAATTCATAAATTCACCACCCAATTAGTCAAAGACAATGCCCTAATCGTGGTCGGTGATGTGAAAACCACCCAATTTAACAGTAAAAAAGGCAAACTGGCTAAAAGCGTCTATGATGCTGGTTGGTTTGAATTAAAGCGACAACTGGAATACAAATGTCAGCAGACAGGCTGTCGCTTGGAAATCGTATCAGAGCGATACACTACCCAAACTTGTTCATGCTGTGGCGATATGTCCAGTAGTCCGAAAGGTAGAGCAGGTTTGCGAATCAGAGAATGGACTTGTGCAAAGTGTGGCGCACGGCATGATAGAGATATTAATGCCAGTAAAAACATTCTTGCGGTCGGGCTTGACCGTCTTGTAGAAGGAATCCCCAAACGATAGGGCGGGGAGGAAGTCAACACCTTGTGGTTTGGATGTCATCGCTTGGATAGTCTTTAAAAAGCTGTGCTTGTCGCCCGTTGCCTTTGGGGTGAGCTGTTAAGGTTTTAAGTTAGTAAAAAGTGCGGTGCTGATGTATCAAGCATCAATCATTTATGATTAAATAAAAAAAAGCGGTAATGAACTTACCGCTTTGATAAAGCTAAGAGTGATACAAAACTGATTAGTACTTATACTCATCTGCCTTAAAGGGACCTTCAACAGGCACGCCGATGTAGTCGGCTTGTTCTTGGGTGAGTTTGGTAATCACGCCATTAAAGCCTGCCACCATGGCGGCCGCAACTTCTTCGTCCAGCTTTTTGGGTAGGACTTTGACATACAGGTTGTCTGCTTTTTTGTCGGTTGGCAAGTCGGCAAATTTTTCTTGATAAAGATGGATTTGTGCCAGCACTTGGTTGGCAAATGAGCCGTCCATGATACGTGATGGGTGTCCTGTGGCGTTGCCTAAGTTAACAAGGCGACCTTCGGATAGCACAATCAGATAATCGCCGTCATCATCAGAGCGATAGACTTGGTGAACTTGGGGTTTGACTTCTTCCCATGTCCAATGCTTACGCATAAAATCGGTGTCAATCTCAGTATCAAAATGCCCGATGTTACACACCACGGCGGTGGCTTTTAGGGCTTTTAACATGTCGCTATTACACACATGATAGTTGCCTGTGGTGGTCACAATCAAATCGGTGTCTTGTAGGAGCGTCGTGTTCACGCCTTGGCTTTGGTCGCCACCCACAAACGGTGAAACCAGTTCATAGCCGTCCATACACGCTTGCATCGCACAAATGGGGTCAATCTCAGACACACGCACAATCATGCCTTCTTGGCGTAAGCTTTGGGCAGAGCCTTTGCCCACATCGCCATAGCCGATGACCAAGGCACGGCGACCTGACAAGAGCATATCAGTGCCACGCTTGATGGCGTCATTAAGACTGTGGCGGCAGCCGTATTTGTTGTCGTTTTTGGATTTGGTAACCGCATCATTGACATTGATGGCAGGGACTTTGAGTTCTCCTTTACCCAGCATATCAATCAGACGATGAACGCCTGTCGTGGTTTCTTCGCTAATGCCATGAATGCTGTCTAACATCTGTGGGTATTTGTCATGAATCAGAGCGGTCAAATCGCCACCGTCATCTAGGATTAGGTTGGCGTCCCATAGCTTGCTGTCTTTGTGGATTTGTTGTTCTAAGCACCACTCATATTCTGCTTCGGTTTCGCCTTTCCAAGCAAATACAGGAATGCCAGCGGCGGCAATGGCAGCAGCAGCATGGTCTTGGGTGCTAAAAATGTTGCACGATGTCCAGCGAACTTCGGCACCTAACGCCACCAAAGTTTCAATCAAAACTGCTGTCTGTACCGTCATGTGGATGCAGCCGACGATTTTTGCGCCTGCCAGTGGCTGCTCATCGGCATAGCGTTTGCGAATGCCCATTAAGGCAGGCATTTCTGTTTCGGCAAGGCGAATCTCTTTGCGACCAAAATCAGCCAAGCTGATATCAGCAACTTTATAATCAGTGAAATTTGGGTCAATGGCAGACACTGCGTCCACTCCTTAAAATAGGCTAAGTTAAAAAAGTTAAAAACGCAGATGTCGTTGTTTTGCTCTTGATCAGAGCCCCAAGCCTGACCTTTTAAACCGCTTCAAAAGGACGCAACATCTCTTGGCAACCTAATATTATAACAAATATCCGCTTGATTTTAAAGACAATATCATAACTAAAAAAAGCCGCTCATCTTGAACGGCTTTTAAGTTGGTTTATATTAGTAGGTCAGAGTCAAACCTGCGGTGGTCAAGCGTCCACCATTGACATACCAGCCATTACCAAAATTGCTGACTTGGCGATATTCAGTATTACCGATATTTTCAATATTGGCAAAGAATTTGGCATTTGGCGTCACTTGCCAGTAAGTGCCGACATCAACGGTGGCGTAGCCGCGGACGCGCTCGGTGTTCGCACCATTGCTAAACGCTTTTGAGCGAGCCACTAAGGATAAATTGACCCCATAGTCATCTTTGGCAACACCAGTAGATAAAGTCAATGTTTGTTTAGGGCGATAGGCAATTTCAAGATTGTTCGCTTTATTCTCAGTCTCAACATAGCCATAGTCTAGTGATGCAAAGTAGCCGTCTTTTGCCCATTTTACTCCAGCTTCTGCACCTTTCATGGTTGCTTCATTGACATTATAGTAGCTGGAATTATAAATGCGATTGACATAATCATTTGATTCGGTGCCATAAGCAATCAGGTTGTCAATTGTACTGTAATAACCTGATAAATAAAATTTTGTATTGGTATTAAGGTGATGGTCAAATCCAATCTCGTAGGTTACGCTTTCTTCAGGTTGTAAATTAAGATTGCCGTTGGTGTTGTAAGTGCTGGTAACCCAATTGGTGGGGTCGGTATGCCAGCTTTGCCAATCTGCGGGGTGTAATTGGGAGCTGCTGGTCTGATAATACAGCTCTGTCAAAGCTGGCGCTCTAAACGCTGATCCGATATTGGCATAGACGCTGGTCGCAGGCGTGAAGTGGTAACGGATGGCACCTTGGCCAACAGTATGGTTGCCAAAGCGGTCGTTATCTTCTAAGCGGACGCCCAATTGGGTATTGATTTTATCGCTGTTATATTGATGCTGTAAATAGTAGCCGTAGCTGTCTATTTCTTGTTTGCCATCTTTAATATCGCCGCTTTTGAAGTCAGATTTTAGATAGCTTATACCAGCTAAAATGTTTTGGTTGGGTGCGATATACCATTTAGCGTGAATGTCAGCATCTTGATTTTTGGTATTAAAATGATCAGGGTCGCTGTCATTGACCACTTGAGTGTCTTTGAATTCTGAATAACGCGCAGCAATGGTTAAGTCCTGACTGACGTCAAAACTAGCCTTAGCGTTGATCAGCTGATTTTCAAAATCACGAGTGGCGTCATTTTTGCCAGTTGCATAATTGAAGTATTGACTAATTCCTTCATTTTGACTGATGCCAATGCTGGTACTTAAACGATCATCACTAAATCCAATCACAGCACCATAGCCTTTTTGGTCATAGTTTGCTTTTTGATCACGATTTTGATTATCCAAAATACGCGTACCATCAGTCTCTAAGCGCTGACCATGGATACTAGCATATAACCCTGTATCGGTCACCAAATCTGCCTTTAACAAAGCTTTGTAGGTATTATTTTCGCCGCCAAGACCAGTAATTTGGATGCCTGATTTGCTTGGTGCCGATGTGCGCATCTGCACCACACCGCCCACAGCATCTGCACCATATTGTACCGAAGCAGGACCTTTGACGATTTCGATTTGGCTGACATCAGATAAGTCAAAAAACGCAGGATAAAGTGGTGCAAGGTGATTTTGGCTATTTAGTCTTGCGCCATCCTTTAAGACCAAGGTGTGGTTAGCATTGGTGCCACGAGTGGATATTTCGCTAATTTGTCCGATACCGCCTGATTGCTTCAAGCTGATGCCTGCGTCTGTTTCAATAACTTTAGCAAGGTTTGAGACAGGATTTTGTCGAATCTCACGCTCACCAATCACGCTCACACGGGCAGGGGTTTGGCTCAGAAGACCGTCTGTTTTTGAAGCGGTGACGATCACAGGATCAAGGATTACGGTTGGCTCAGTGGGTTGAGTGTCTTGGGCAAATGCTGCGGCAGACAGTGGGGCTAATGCCAATACAATGGCACAGCGTAGGGTAAAAGATGACATAAATTACCTTCATGTATGAATATTGCTATTGGTTAAAGTTTTGTAAACCAAAACGTCCAATATTATATCATGAATGTAAAAATCACCCGTTTATTTAACTTGATAAATTTTAATGCACAGATGAATTTTATTCAGTTTGAATTTTCGTGAAACAATTAAAATATTATGGACAAAATTTGTCCACAATATTTAACACCTAATAAACATTTGCTCATAAAATTTATGAGATAATTCAATTAATTGCAGTTATAAAAAATATAGTAATAAGTACAAATAATTTGAGTGATTTATTGGACTGTAATTATTATTAATAATTAAAATTTGTAACTAATGTTTGTTTTATTAGTTAGTTTTTTATTCAATAACTTAATAAAATAAAATTATCTGAAATAAATATTCATATCTTATTGATAAATATTAGTTTTTATTCAATAAACTGAACAGTTCACGATTAAACTTGCAAAATCCAATCAAGGTTAGTATTATGGCGAGTAATAATAGCACAAGTCTAATTATTAAATTTAATATTTAAATTTAATAATTAAATTATCATGTTTGAATTTATCTAGTTAAACTCATGATCACATGAAAAATTTGTCTTGTAATACAATATCATTTTGTTGCAATGATATTTGGACTTATGATGCGATTTTTGTAAATATTTTAATTTTATTTAGATGTAATATAGTGAAAAAATTATGAAAACAATTTCTTTAAAACTAAATACTGCTACCCAAACCGTTGCTGAATATACAATCATTACTCAAGACGGCTCACCAACCGTTATTCAAGCATCCAATAAGGTCAATTATGAATTGATCGATCAAGCGACAGGTCGTGGTCCTGAGCGCATCCTTACAAAACGTGTTGGACAGGATTTGCATATCAGCTTTGAGAATAATGCTGACGAAGCTGATTTGATCATTGAAGATTTCTACAATAATCTTGATAGCGCTTTGATCGGTTTGGCAGAAAGTGGCGACTACCATTACTACATTCCTGAAAGTGGGGAGGTGAGCGATTTTGTTACGCGTCTTGAATTAAATGATATAGAAGGTCAAATTCTGGGCGATGATAGCTTGGTGGCTCCATGGTGGATTGAGGCTGGTCAAGCAGGGCGAGGTGCTTTGCCTTGGTTGGCTGGGCTGGCGACGGCAGGAGTGATTGGCGCTGCTTCTAACAATAGTGGCTCTAAAGATAACAAAAATTATACTGAGAATAATCAAGATCTGAGCGAAGCCGAAAAATCGCTGCAAACAGCCAAGGAAGCTAAGCAGAAATTGGATGCTGAGATTGCTAAAGCTATAGGGGAAGATGGCGCGATTACTCCAGCTGAAAAAGCACAATTGGACGCCTTAAAATCTGAACTTGATGAAACTATTAAGATCGCTCAGAAACAGATTGATAATATTGCGAATGTAAATGAAAAAGCCAACTTACAAGAGCAGCTTGATGGCTTGGCAACTGACTTGCCTGAGGCCAACGATCGAAACGACAACGACA